>JAEWGI010000053.1 GCA_023388355.1 Pseudomonadota bacterium | reverse complement strand
ATCCGGCGCAGGCCGGATCCGCGCCCTGGCCGCCCGGATCGCGGCGCGCGCGCGTGCCGCGCCGGCGCCGCCCCGATCTCACCCCGACCGCCCGCGTTCCCTGGCCGCGCGCAGCGCGTCGAGCTTCTCCTTGAGCTTCGATTCCAGCCCGCGTTCGACGGGCCGGTAGTACACCCGCTCGCCCATCGCATCGGGAAACCCGGTCTGGTCCAGGGCCACCCCGCCCTCCGCATCGTGGTCGTACTTGTAGCCCTTCGAGTACCCCAGCCCCTTCATCAGCTTCGTCGGCGCGTTGCGCAGGTGCATCGGCACGTCCTGGGTGCCGTACTCGGAGACATCGCGGCGGGCGGCCTTGAAGGCGACGTATGCGGCGTTCGATTTCGCGGTGCTGGCCAGGTAGATCACCAGCTGCGCCAGCGCCAGCTCGCCCTCCGGGCTGCCGAGGCGGTCGAAGGTGTCCCAGGCGTCGACCGCCATCTGCAGCGCGCGCGGGTCGGCCAGGCCGATGTCCTCCACCGCCATGCGGGTCATGCGGCGCGCGAGGTAGACCGGGTCGCAGCCGCCGTCGAGCATCCGCGCCAGCCAGTACAGGGCTGCGTCGGGGTTGGAGCTGCGCACCGACTTGTGCAGGGCCGAGATCTGGTCGTAGAACTGTTCGCCGCCCTTGTCGAAGCGACGGGTGCGGTCGGCCAGGACCTGTTCCAGCACTTCCGGCCCGATCGACCCGCCCTCACCGGCCAGCTCGGCCGCGATCTCCAGCAGGGTCAGGCCGCGCCGCACGTCACCGTCCGCGGCCGTGGCGATCAGCTGCAGCTGCGCATCCCCGATCTCCAGCCCGCGCCCGCCCAGCCCGCGTTCGGCGTCCTCCAGCGCGCGCCGCAGCGCCGCCTCGATGTCCTCGGCCGACACCGCCTCCATCACGTGCACCCGGCAGCGCGAGAGCAGCGCGGAGTTGAGCTCGAACGAGGGATTCTCGGTCGTGGCGCCGACGAACACGATCGTGCCGCGCTCGATGTGCGGCAGGAACGCATCCTGCTGCGCCTTGTTGAAGCGGTGCACCTCGTCGACGAACAGCACCGTGCGGCGTCCGCCGGCAAAGCGCTGCCCGGCCTCGGCCAGCACCTGGCGCACCTCGGGCAGACCCGAGAGCACCGCCGACACCGAGCGGAACTCGGCGTCGGCGTACTGCGCCAGCAGCAGCGCCAAGGTGGTCTTGCCGCAGCCCGGCGGCCCCCACAACACCATCGAGTGCACGCTGCCGGCTTCGATCGCCAGGCGCAGCGCGGAGCCGGGTGCCAGCAGCCGGCGCTGGCCGACCATTTCATCGAGCGTGCGCGGCCGCATGCGCTCGGCCAGCGGCCGGAGCGCGCTGTGGTCGACGCTCAGCAGGTCGCCGCCATTGTCGGGCGGCGCAGGAGGCCTGGCGCGTGGCACGGGTCGCGACTGTGTCCGGGAGGGGCCGGGCACCATAGCAAGTCGCGGGCGCAGCGGGTGCGACGGGCCTGGACCGCTCCCCGACCGCATCCACCCGGATGCCCCTCGGGAAAGCCCCAGGGGTCCGCCCTCATGCCTCCCCGCCGTGGAGGTGATAACGTTCCCGGGTCGCCCGCAGCAGCATCCGGGGGGAAGCGCGGCTCCGATCGCCCTCCCCCGCCGGACCGCGCGGGACGGCACCGCGTCAGGGGGCGCGCACAACCCGAACGTCTATTGGAGGATATTGGATGTCCAGACGGCAGCTGCCCACCCCCTGCGCGAGCGCATTCCTCGTGTTCTGCTTTGGCCTCGCCCTCGCCCTTGCCCTGGCTCCGGCCACGGCGCGCGCGGCCGACCCGATCACCGTCGCCGACTTCCAGCTGCCGCCCCAGGACGGCAACGGCTGGACCCGGCTGACCCCCGCCTCCGACAGCCGCCTGATCTATGTCGACTCCCAGCAGGGCAACGACGCCAACGGCAAGGTGTATCTGCCCGCCGACCCCGAGATCGGCCCGGACCCGCAGTCGCCGCGCGGCAGCATCCGCGCCTTCCGCACCATCGCCGCAGCCTATGCCCAGACCCGCGAGGATCAGCCCGACTGGCTGCTGCTGCGCGCCGGCCGGGTCTGGAACGAGCGGCTCGACCTCAGGCGCGGCCGTTCGCCCACCGAGCGCACGGTCGCCACGTCCTGGGGCAGCGGCGCGCGCCCCGAGCTGCGCACCGGCACCGACAAGGCCATCGGCAACTACCAGCTGACCAACGCCGCCATCGTCGGCATCCGCTTCTGGGCGCACACGCGCGACACCGACGGCCCGCATTTCACCGGCTACGAAGGCAGCAGCGGGATCAGCATGTACAGCCGCAATCCCGCCGACGCGCGCCAGGTCCGGAATATCCTGATCGAGGATTGCGTGTTCCGCGCCTATCGCAACAACGTGCTGACCGGCTCGGTGGGCGACGGCGCCGCGCCGATCACCCGCTTCGTGATTCGCCGCAGCATCATCTCGGGCAACTACTCGACCGACGGCCACGCGCAGGGCCTGTACCACACCGGCGCCGGGCAGCCCGTGCAGCCGTCGATCCTGCTGCAGGAAAACCTGTTCGACCACAACGGCTGGCGCACCCAGCAGCGCGGGAACATGGACCAGGCCGAAGGCCAGGCGACGATGTTCAACCACAACACCTACTTCAGCTACGGAAAAGGTGTGATCTTCCAGCGCAACCTGTTCCTGCGCGCCTCCTCGATGGGCAACAAGTGGACCGGCGATTCGGACGACGCCGGGCGCGCCCTGGTGATGGACAACAACCTCTACCTGGAAGGCGAGATCGGGATCGGCATCGGCGGCAACTCGACCGGCGCGGCCCGCTTCCAGGACGTGGTGATCCGCGACAACGTGATGACCGACATCGGCCGCGCCCGGCCGACCAACCGTTCGCTGTCCTGGGGGCTGGAGCTGTCGGACTGGCGCGGCGGCGAGGCCACCCGCAACCTGGTCATCCACAACCGCACCGGCATCACCAACGCCTTTGCGCTGAAGACCTCGGCGGGCACGCGGTTCGAGGACGTGGTCATCGGCGACAACGTCCTGGCCATCTCCACCGGCACCAATACCCCCAGCGTGCAGCTGGGCAAGGGCGCGAGCGTGGTGTTCCGCGACAACACCGTCGTCAGCCCGAGCGACAGCCGGCTGGTGCGCCTGGAAGGCGGCGGCTTCACCTTCGGCGGCACCAACCGCTATGTTTCCGGCGCCAGCCAGCCGTTCCATATCGACGGCAACGCGCGCACCCTCGCCCAGTGGCGCAGCGCCACCGGCGACCAGGGCGCCACCGGCACCGCACCCGCCTTCCCCGCCCCGCAGCGCGATCTCGAAGGCTATGCCGCCACCCTCGGCCTGGACGGCCTCGATGGACTGCTGGAGGCGCTGTACGCGCAGTCCAAGGCCAGCTGGAACCCGAAGCTGACCGCGGCCACGATCAACGACTGGCTGCGCGCCGGCTATGGCATGACGCCCGCGCAGGGCCCACGCCGCCGCAGCACCGGCAGCCAGCCGCTGGCGCCGCCGGGCGCATCGGCTGCTTCCGCGCCCGCGCAGCCGGCGGCGGCGGCGCAGGCAAGTCGGCCGGCGACGGCAGCCGCAGCGGTCGCGGCTCCGTTTGCGCCTGCGGCCCAGCCCGTCGCCGGGCCGGTCGCCACACCGGTCGCCAGGGAACCAGCCGCCGCCAACGGTTCAACCACCGGCCTGCGCGCACTGGTGCTGCGGCTGCTGCCATTCCTTGCGCGCGACGATGAACTGCGGCACGACGGACAGCCCCATCGCAGCCAACCCTGAAGCTCACCCTCGCAACCGCCGGGCGCCACGCGCCCGGCCAGCGGCCGTCACCGCACCGCCGCAACCCCGAGCTCGTAGTTCACCCGCTGCCAGGTGCCGGCCACCTGGTCGTATAGCGCCTCGATCCGCACCGGCGTATTGCCGTTGCGGCCGAAATCCGCCACGCCCTGCGCGCTGATGCGCAGCAGCCGGCGACCGCCTTCCACGGTGCTGATGTCGTCAAGCTGCAGCCGCGCGGTGGGAACGCCGAACTGGCGGTCGAGCTCGACCGCAACCCGGTCCTCCAGCTGCCGCACCAGGCTGGCGTCGTTGGGCACCATGCGCTCGCCGACCGCGACCCCGCCGATGGTCAGCCGCGGGTAGCCGGCGCTGCCGAAGGTGGTGTCGTAGATCGTGCTGTAGCGGAAGCCGATCCAGTCCGCATCGTCGCCGATGCGCATCCGTCCCTGGCCGCTGACCCTCCGGTCGCGCACGCTTGCGATGGCAACCTCGAACGACTCGATGCTGACCGCGACGGTGGCCGTATTCAGCTGTTCGGCCAGCGCGGCCACGACCACGGCGGCGACCGCGTTGTCCAGGGTTTCATCGCCGCTGGTGGCGGCGCGCTGGCCCGGCTCGACCGGCGCCGGCGGCCCCGGCGGCGTGGCCACCGGTGCGGACTGCGCCAGCGCCGGCACCGTGGCCAGGCAGGCGGCCAGCAGCAGGGTCCGGACGCCCCTGGCGGGCGGCGTGAACGGTCGAACTGGCGCGTGCATGGCGTACTTCCCCTGTGGAGCGCCTGCGCGCGCCGATGCTGTCAGCCTTCGCCGACGACATCGACTCCCGGAGGCGGGGTGAACGTGAAGGTGTCGCGGGCGAAGTCCGGATTGCGCTTCCAGTCGCTGAAATGGAGTTCGGTGCGCTGGCCCAGCGAGTCGACGATCCGCATCCGCACCAGGCCCTGGTCGGTCAGGCCGAGCCGGGCCGACTGGAAGGCCGCCTCGTCGCCGGCCTGGCGTGGCTTGAGCAGCAGCCACTGCAGGCCCTCGTCCTGGCCGGCCTCCTCGACGATGAAGTCGCGGTCGAGCCGGGCCGGATCAAGCAGCGCGGCCAGCGGGGTGTCCTGCTCGGCCCCGCCCTGCGGCCGGCGGCTGACCTGTTCGAGGTCGGGGTCGTGCACCCAGACGGTGCTGCCGTCGGCCACGATCAGCTGCGGATACGGCTTGCGGTATTCCCAGCGGAACAGCCGCGGCGCGGACATCGCCACCCGGCCGCTGGACGATTCGCGCACCCGGCCGTTGTCGTCGAACACCTGCTGGGTGAACTGGCCGTCCAGGCCCTTGAGGCCACGGGTGAAGCTGTCGAGCTGCTCGCGCGCGCCTGCGTGCGCCGCGCCGGAGAGCACGACGATGGCGACGAGCAGCCAGCGGTGTGTGCGGATCATGGGTCGTCCTCGTGGATGGGTGGCGCAAGTCTGCAAAGAGCAAGCTGAACACGCACTTCGCCATCCAGTCCGGGTTAACGCAATCCGCGCCGCGGGGCGGACGCGCGCAGAACCCTGGACGCCTTCCCCTACCTCGGCGGCGGCGGCGCCAGCACCGCGCGGTCGCCGTTGTGCTCCGGAGCGGACACCACTCCCGCCGCCTCCATCGCCTCGACCAGCCGCGCGGCGCGGTTGTAGCCGATCTTGAGCCGGCGCTGCACGCCGGAGATCGACGCGCGGCGGGTCTCGGTGACGATCTTGACCGCCTCGTCGTACAGCGGATCGGTCTCGTCGCCCGCGCCGCCGCCCGCCTCGGGCAGGCCGGTGGCGCCGACGCTGCTGCCGTCGTACATCGTCTGCGCCTCGTCCAGCACGCCCTCGATGTAGTCCGGCCCGCCGCCGCTCTGCTTGAGGTTCTCCACCACCCGGTGCACTTCGTCGTCGGAGACGAAGGCGCCGTGCACGCGCTCGGGCATGGCCGTGCCTGGCGGCAGGTAGAGCATGTCGCCGTGGCCGAGCAGGGTCTCGGCGCCGCTCTGGTCGAGGATGGTGCGCGAGTCGATCTTGGAGCTGACCTGGAACGCGATGCGGGTCGGGATATTCGCTTTGATCAGACCTGTGATCACGTCCACCGACGGGCGCTGCGTGGCCAGGATCAGGTGGATGCCGGCCGCTCGCGCCTTCTGCGCCAGGCGCGCGATGAGCTCCTCGACCTTCTTGCCGACGATCATCATCATGTCGGCGAATTCGTCGATGAAGATGACGATGAACGGCAGCGTCTCCAGCGGTTCGGCAACGTCGCTGGACTCCGGCTCGGGGCGGAACAGCGGGTCGAGCAGCGGCTGGCCGGCCTCCTGCGCGTCGCGCACCTTCTTGTTGAAGCCCGCCAGGTTGCGCACGCCGACCGCGCTCATCAGCTTGTAGCGACGCTCCATCTCGGCCACGCACCAGCGCAGGCCGTTCGCGGCCTCCTTCATGTCGGTGACCACCGGCGCGAGCAGGTGCGGGATGCCCTGGTAGACGCTGAGCTCGAGCATCTTCGGGTCGATCATCAGCATCCGCAGGTCTTTCGCCGAGGCCTTGTACAGCAGGCTCAGCACCATCGCGTTGACCGCCACCGACTTGCCCGAGCCGGTGGTGCCGGCGACCAGCAGGTGCGGCATGCGCGCAAGATCGGCCACGGTCGGGCGGCCGGCGATGTCCTTGCCCAGCGCCAGCGTGAGCGGGCTGGCGGCCTTGTCGTATTCCTTCGAGCGCAGCAGCTCGGACAGGTAGATCATCTCGCGGTGGGTATTCGGCGTTTCCAGGCCGATCACCGACTTGCCCGGGATCACGTCGACCACGCGCACCGACTTGACGCTCAGGCCACGCGCGATGTCCTTGTCCAGGGTGCTGATCTGGCTGACCTTGATGCCCGGCGCCGGTTCGATCTCGAAGCGGGTGATCACCGGCCCCGGATAGGCGCCAACCACCTGGGCGTCGATGCGGAAGTCCTTGAGCTTGAACTCGATCTGGCGCGACAGCGTCTCCAGCGTGCCCTCGTCGTAACCCCTGGGCTGCGGCTTCGGATCGTCCAGCAGGGCCAGCGGCGGGATGCCGCTGCCGTCGCCGACGTGGAACAGCGGGATCTGCTGCTCGCGCCTGGCGCGCTCGCTCTTCTCCACCACCGGAGCCGGCGGCGGTTCGATGCGCACCTTTTCGCGCCTGGCGCGCAGCTCGGACTCGACCTTGCGCGTCTCCTCGCGCTCCACCCGGCGCTCGCGCGCCTGCATGTGGTCGGCGGCCTGCTTGCGACCGCGGCGCAGCAGCGCCGGCAGCAGCAGCACCCAGCCGCCGACGCGATCGGCCACCGCCAGCCAGGACAGGCCCGTGGCCAGGGTCACCGACACCAGCAGCAGCGCCAGCAGGAACAGGTTGCCGCCGAGCGCACCGAAGCCGCGGTCGAGCGAGTTGCCCACCAGCCGCCCGAGCACGCCGCCGCCGCCGGCCGGCAGCCCCTCGACCGCCCCCATCCGCAGGTACATCAGCCCGGTGGCCGAGACCAGGAAGCCGACGATCCCCACCAGCCGCAGCGCCGGCCCGAAGTCGACCCGCCCATCGCCGTCCGGATCCATGCCGAACAGCGCGATCCATGCCACCCCGCCCAGCACCAGCGGCAGCAGGTAGGCGATGAAACCGGTCAGGTAGAACAGCACGTCGGCGATCCACGCCCCGATCGGCCCGCCGGCGTTCGCCAGCGGCGCGGTCACCCCGCCCGAGGCGCTGGACCAGCCCGGGTCGTCGGGCGAATACGTGGCCAGGCAGACCAGCAGGTACAGCAGCAGCGGCGCGATCAGGATCATCGCGATGTCGCGCAGCAACCGCTGGCGGCGCGGATCCGGCGGCGCGGCGTCCTTCGCCGTCGCGCGCTGGCGCTTGCCGCGTTCAGAAACCGCCCGGGCCACCGTCATGCACTGCCTTAGAAATTGGACACAATTGCTTGATCTTAATTCAAAGTTTCATCGATTGCAGGGCCGGATGCCGGAGCTCGCCGGCTTCCACGTTCAGGCCCCGCACCAGCGCGGCATCGCCGCGCCAGTCGCCGGAGGCCAGGCGGTCGACCCAGGGCAGGATCGCCGCGCTGATCGCCTGCGAGGCGGTGCGCGGCACCGCGCCGGGCATGTTGCCGACGCAGAAGTGGGTCACGCCCTCCTCGACGAAGGTCGGCTCCTGCCAGGTGGTGGCGCGCGAGGTCTCGAAGCAGCCGCCCTGGTCGATCGCGATGTCGACCATCACGCTGCCGGCCTCCATCGCCTGCACCATCGCCCGGCCGACCACGTGCGGCGCGACCGCACCGGTCACCAGCACCGCGCCCACGACCAGGTCGGCCGAGGCCACTTCGTGCGCCACCAGGTCCTCGTAGGGATACAGGGCGGTGACGTTGTGGCCCAGGCGCATCATCGCCTCCAGGCGCGCGGGACGCTTCTCGAACACCACCACGCCGGCGCCAGCGGACGCCGCCAGCGCCGCGGCCGCGCCCCCGGCCTGTCCCGCGCCCAGCACCACCACCTTGCCCCGGGGCGTGGCCGGCAGCCCGCCCAGCAGGGTGCCCTTGCCGCCCAGCGGCTGGTGCAGGTAGTGGGTGCCCACCTGCACCGCGATCCTGCCGGCGATCACCGACATCGGCGCCAGCAGCGGCAGGCTCGAGTCGTCGAGCTCGACCGTCTCGAACGCGACCGCGGTCAGGCCGATGTCCAGCAGCCGCCGCGTCAGCTCCGGATCCGGCGCCAGGTGCAGGTAGCAGAACAGCAGATGGTCCTCGCGCAGCAGGGCCAGGTCGCCCGCGACCGGTTCCTTGACCTTGACGATCAGCTCGCCACGCGCGTACAGCGCCGCCGCGTCCGGCGCGATGCGCACGCCCAGGCGTTCGTACTCGCCATCGTCGAAGCCCGAGGCCAGTCCGGCGTCGTGCTCGAGCCAGACGTCATGGCCGAGCCGCACCAGGTCGCCGGCCGCGGCCGGCACCAGCGCCACGCGCCCTTCCATGATCCTGGTTTCCCTGGGTACGCCGATGCGCATGCTGCGTGTCTCCGGTCAGGCGCGGTGCCGCGGCGACAACAAAAAACCCGCGCAGCGCGTGCACGGGTTGGGTCGGGACCGGCGGCCCGCGGGTGCGTGCGGTGCACGCAGCGTTCCGCGGTACAGGGGCGCTCGCGCCTTGTGTTGCCGCCGTTGCGCCGCCAAGCTATGGGCCCGTTTACGCCGCAACTTCATCGACCGCGAGTATACATGAGCGCTTCCTTGCCCCGGCACATCCGCCTGATCATCCTCGGCTCCGGCCCCGCCGGCTGGACCGCGGCCGTATATGCCGCCCGCGCCAACCTCAAGCCCGTCGTCATCACCGGCCTGCAGATGGGCGGGCAGCTGATGACCACCACCGAAGTCGACAACTGGCCGGGCGATGCGCACGGACTGATGGGGCCGGACCTGATGGCGCGGATGCAGGCCCATGCCGAGCGCTTCGAGACCGAGACGGTGTTCGACCACATCCATACCGCCGACCTGTCGCAGCGTCCGTTCCGGCTCACCGGCGACAGCGGCCAGTACACCTGCGACGCGCTGATCATCGCCACCGGCGCGACCGCGAAGTACCTGGGGCTGGAGTCGGAGGAGAAGTTCAAGGGCCGCGGCGTGTCCGCCTGCGCCACCTGCGACGGCTTCTTCTACAAGGACCAGGACGTGGCCGTGGTCGGCGGCGGCAACACCGCGGTCGAAGAGGCGCTGTACCTGTCCAACATCGCCCGCAAGGTCTACCTGGTGCACCGCCGCGACACCCTGCGCGCGGAGAAGATCATGCAGGACAAGCTGATGGCGAAGGTCGCCGCCGGCAAGATCGAGCCGGTCTGGCACCACGTGGTCGACGAGGTGCTGGGCAACGACGCCGGCGTGACCGGCATGCGCCTGAAGTCGGTGCAGGACGGCGGCACGCGCCAGATCGACGTGCACGGCTTCTTCGTCGCCATCGGCCACACCCCGAACACCACCCTGTTCGAGGGCCAGCTGGCGATGGACAACGGCTACCTCGACATCCGCTCCGGCCTGGCCGGCGGCGCCACCGAAACCTCGGTCCAGGGCGTGTTCGCCGCCGGCGACGTCGCCGACCAGCACTACCGCCAGGCGATCACCTCGGCCGGATTCGGCTGCATGGCCGCGCTGGACGCGGAGCGGTTCCTCGACAAGGGCGCGTAGCCGCGTCCCCGGACCCGGACCGCGCGGCGGGCAAGCATCGTGGAACTGCGCGTACACCCGCGACTGGCCGAGGTTCCCGCCGCCGCCTGGGACGCCCTGCACGACGGACACCCGTTCGTCTCCCACGCCTTCCTGCACGGGCTTGAAGCGCACGGCTGCCTGCGCCCCGACTGGGGCTGGACGCCGCACCACCTCGGGCTGTGGGACGGCGGGCGCCTGCTCGCCGCCGCGCCGGCCTACCTGAAGTCCAACTCCCACGGCGAGTTCGTGTTCGACCACGCCTGGGCGCATGCCTATGCGCGCCATGGCCTGGACTACTTCCCCAAGCTGCTGTGCGCGGTGCCCTACTCGCCGGTCACCGGGCCGCGCCTGCTGGCGCCGACCGCGGCGCTGCGGCGCGCGCTGGCCGAGGCGCTGGCGGAGCAGGCGCGAAGCCACGGCTGCTCGTCGGCGCACGTCAATTTCCATGGGGAAGCGGCCGACCGCGATTTCGACACGGCCTGGCTGCTGCGTCTGGACATCCAGTACCACTGGCGCAACGACGCCGGCTGGCGCTCGTTCGACGACTACCTCGCGGCGATGGACCACAAGCACCGCAAGAACATCCGCCAGGAGCGGGCGAAGGTGGCGCGCGCAGGCGTGCGCATGCGCGTGGTGCATGGCGCCGAAGCAAGCGCACGCGACCTGGCGACCATGCACGGGTTCTACCTGCAGACCTTCGCCGAGTACGGCAACGCACCGGCGCTGACCCTTCCGTTCTTCCGCCACCTGGCCGCGGAGATGCCGCGGTCGCTGGTCCTGATCCTGGCCGAACACGAGGGCGAGCCGGTGGCCGGCGCCTTCTGCCTGCGCGACGCCGACACCCTCTACGGCCGCTACTGGGGCGCCGCGGCGACGCTGCCGGGGCTGCACTTCGAGACCTGCTACTACCAGGGCATCGACTACTGCCTGCGCGAGGGCCTGCACGCCTTCGAGCCCGGCGCCCAGGGCGAGCACAAGATCGCGCGCGGCTTCCTTCCGCGCTTCGTGCGCAGCCGGCACCACATCGTGGACCCGCGCTTCGGCGAAGCCCTGGACGCCTGGTGCGCCGAAGAGCGGGCGGTCACGCGCCGCCACCACGCCTGGCTGACGCGGCGTTCACCGTTCCGGCGGATCGACAGCGGCTGACCCGGCCGGGCCGCCCGCTCCCGCAGCAGCCGATGCGCTGCCCGGCCGGCCCTACAATGCCCCGGTGAGCCTGCAGATCCCCCGTCTCGACGACGACCCCGATGCTGCCTTCCCGCATCCGCGACACGCATTGACCGCGCCCGATGGCCTGCTCGCCTGGGGTGGCGATCTCTCGCCGACGCGATTGCTCAATGCCTACCGCCTCGGCATCTTCCCGTGGTATTCGGGGGATCAGCCGATCCTGTGGTGGTCGCCGGATCCGCGCATGGTGTTCCCCACCGGCGCGGTGCGCCTGTCCTCCCGCTTCCGGCGCAGGCTGCGGTCGTCGCCCTGGATCGCACGCGCCGACAGCGCGTTCGGGCAGGTGATCGAGCGCTGCGCCACGGCGCCGCGGGCCGGACAGCGCGGCACCTGGATCACCGCCGACATGCACGCGGCCTACCTGCACCTGCACACGCTCGGCCACGCCCACAGCATCGAGGTTTTCGCCGGGCCCGAACCCGGCGCGGCCATGGTCGGCGGGCTCTACGGGGTGGCCATCGGCCGGATGTTCTTCGGAGAAAGCATGTTCAGCGGCGCGCCCGGAGGTTCCAAGGTCGCGCTTGCGTCGCTCGCCGCGTGGCTGCAGGCAAGGGGCTGGCCATGGATCGATGCCCAGGTCGAAACCGCCCACCTGGCCTCCCTGGGCGGCACGCGGGTGCCGCGCGAGCGCTTCGTCGGGACGCTGCAACGACTGGTCGAAGCCCCTGGCGATCCGGGCCCCTGGACGGAGCACTTCGGGATGCGCCCCGTGCATCTGCTGGGCCGGTCCTGACCGCTCGCCGGCGGGCGACTGCCCTGCGGCATCGGCGAATTTTTGCATCCGGCCGCGCCGGCATGTCAGAATGGCCTGCTTTTTTCGCGGCAGGCGCCGCATCCCCCAAACCACCGGCAACAGGACGAATGGCGAAAGACGACGTCATCGAATTCGAAGGCACGATCTCCGAAACCCTCCCGAACACCATGTTCCGGGTGAAGCTCGAGAACGGCCACGAGATCATTGCGCATATCTCCGGACGCATGCGCAAGAACTACATCCGCATCCTGACCGGCGACCGGGTCAAGGTCGAGATGACGCCCTACGACCTCACCAAGGGTCGCATCACCTACCGCATGAAGTAGCCCGCGCCGCCGGGCGCGCAGCCGCGCCGGTGCCGCTCCGCGCTTTCCCCCGGAAAGCCGCACGACCCGCATCGATGCCCGCCCCTGCCGTCAGTCCCGTGGCGGGGCCGGCCGCGTGCGCCTATGCTCCGGGCACCCCTTCCGGAGAGCCCCCCATGCACAGGTCCGCCCTGGTCCGCGCCCTCGCCCTGTCCATCACGCTCGCGATGGCCGCCCCGGTCGCCCTCGCCCACGAGCAAGCGCCGGCCGTCGAGGCCGCGCAGAGCGAGAGCCAGCGGCTCAACGCCTGGTTTGCCGACAAGTACGAGCAGCAGCTGCAGTTCAGCCCGATCGCGCTCACCTTCCTGGGCCGCAAGGAGCTCTACGACCAGCTCGACGACATGTCGGAACAGGCCCGTGACGCGCAGCTGGCGTGGCACAGGGCCACGGTCGCGGAAATGGAGGCGAACTTCGACCGCGACGCGCTCGACGACGAGACCAGGCTGTCCTGGGACCTGTGGAAGCTGCAGTACGAGAACGCGGCGACGGCCAACGCGTACCGGCGCAACGTCTACGTGTTCAACCAGATGCAGGGCGCGCAGTCGTTCCTGCCGACCTTCCTGATCAACTTCCACAAGGTCGAGACCGAAGCCGACTACCAGGCCTATATCGCGCGCCTGTCGGAACTGCAGCGCGCCATGGGCCAGATGCTGGAACTCGCGCGCCGCAACGCCGGGGACGGCTATCGCATGCCGCGCTTCGCCTACGAGGGCGTGCTGCGCGAGGCGCACGCGGTGATCACCGGCGCGCCGTTCGGCGAGGGCAAGGACTCGGCGCTGTGGGCCGACCTGCAGGCCAAGGCCGAGGGCCTGCTCGAGGCCGGCACCATCGACGCCGCGCGTGCGGCCGAACTCAAGGCGCAGGCGCGCCAGGCGCTGCTGGACAAGGTACAGCCTGCCTACCGCGACCTGGTGGCATGGGCCGAGGCCGACCAGGCCAAGGCGGTCGAGAATCCCGCCGGCGTCGGCAGCACCCAGCCCGACGGCGCCGACTACTACCGCAACCAGCTGCGCCTGCATACCAGCACCGACCTCGACGCACAGGCCGTGCATCGGATCGGCCTGGACGAGGTCGCGCGCATCCACGGCGAGATGGAGGCGCTGATGCAGCGGGTCGGCTTCGAGGGCGACCTGCAGGCCTTCTTCCGCCATATCGCCACCGATCCGAAGCTCAGGTATCCCGACACCGACGCCGGCCGCCAGGCCTACATCGACGACGCCACCCGCGTGATCGACAACATCAAGAAGGTGCTGCCGCAGTACTTCGGCCTGCTGCCGAAGGCGGACCTGGTGGTCAGGCGCGTGGAGGAGTTCCGCGAGCAGCCCGGCGGCGCCCAGCACTACATGCCCGGCGCGCCGGACGGTTCGCGGCCGGGCGTGTACTACGCGCACCTGTCGGACATGGACGCGATGCCGAAACCCGAACTGGAAGTCATCGCCTACCACGAGGGCCTGCCGGGCCACCACATGCAGATCTCGATCGCGCAGGAGCTGACCGGCGTGCCCGAGTTCCGCACCCAGGCGCGCTCGACCGCCTACAGCGAGGGCTGGGGCCTGTATGCGGAGTGGCTGGCGCGCGAGATGCCCGGCACCTACCAGGATCCGTATTCGGAGTACGGCCGGCTGAGCAGCGAACTATGGCGCGCGGTGCGGCTGGTGGTGGACACCGGCCTGCATGCCAAGGGCTGGACGGAGCAGCAGGCGGTGGACTACTTCAAGGCCAACACCGCCATACCCGACGCCTCGGTGCGCTCGGAAGTCCAGCGCTACATCACCTGGCCGGGCCAGGCCACGGCCTACAAGATCGGCATGATCCGCATCCAGGAGCTGCGCCGCCGGGCCGAGGACGAGCTGGGCGAGCGCTTCGACATCCGCGGCTTCCACGATGCCGTCCTCGGCGGCGGCGCCCTGCCGATGAACCTGCTGGAGCGTCGCGTGGAGCAGTGGATCGCACTGCAGGCTGCTGACTGACTACTTGCCGGAACGCTGCCCGCCAGGCGTTTCCAGCGCGACGCCGAACCGAAAGCCCGGCGTCGACTGGGCGGCGGTCGTCCGCCTGCCTGCATCGTCCTGCGCTGACAGTTGCGCCCATGGAAGTCACGCAGGGATGCGCCCACCTCGGCAAGCACGATATCCGGACATCCCTTGCGAAAGCGGGAATCCTGCGCCTCGTTATCCGAATACCCGAAGCCGCTGGATTGCCGCC
Organism: Pseudomonadota bacterium; assembly: GCA_023388355.1. The sequence continues at coordinate 77,514 of JAEWGI010000053.1, read as the reverse complement.
TTTGCGGGTCGACGATCCGGCGCCACGACGGGACCCGCGGACGATCCCCGGCCGCAACACGCCGTTGAGCCCGTTCCGACCATCGATCGCGCTATACCGTAGCCGGCAGCAGCTTCTCCGGCTCCGGGAAGGCCTCGACCACCAGCTCGTCGTCCTTGACGTCGACGCTGACCCGGCCGCCGTCGACCAGCTTGCCGAACAGCAGTTCGTCCGCCAGCGGGCGCTTGACCTTGTCCTGGATCACCCGGGTCATCGGGCGCGCGCCCATCTGCGGGTCGAATCCGTGGGCGGCCAGCCAGTCGCGCGCCGCAGGCGTGGCCGCCAGCGTCACGTTCTTCTCGTGCAGCTGCGCCTCCAGCTCGATCAGGAACTTGTCCACCACGCGCAGGATGTGGTCCATGCCCAGGGCCTGGAACTGCACGATCGCGTCCAGCCGGTTGCGGAACTCGGGCGTGAAGCCCTTGCGGATCACTTCCATCGCGTCGGTGCTGTGGTCCTGCTTGGTGAAGCCGATCGAACGGCGCGCCGCCTGGCTGGCGCCGGCATTGGTCGTCATCACCAGGATCACGTTGCGGAAGTTCGCCTCGCGACCGTTGGTGTCGGTCAGCACGCCGCGGTCCATCACCTGCAGCAGGATGTTGAAGATGTCCGGATGGGCCTTCTCCACCTCGTCCAGCAGCAGCACGCAGTGGGGCGTCTTGACGATCTTCTCGGTCAGCAGGCCGCCCTGGTCGAAGCCGACGTAGCCCGGGGGCGCGCCGATCAGGCGCGACACCGAATGCGGCTCCATGTACTCGGACATGTCGAAGCGCACCAGCTCGATCCCAAGCTGCAGCGCGAGCTGGCGGGTGACCTCGGTCTTGCCCACGCCGGTGGGACCGGCGAACAGGAAGTTGCCGATCGGCTTGTCCGGATGGGCCAGCCCGGAGCGCGCGAGCTTGATCGCCGAGGTCAGGGTATCGATCGCCGGATCCTGGCCGAAGATCACCATCTTCAGGTTGCGCTCCAGGTGCTCGAGCACGTCCTTGTCCGAAGCGCTGACCTGCTTGGTCGGGATCCGCGCCATCCTGGCCACGATCGCCTCGACCTCCTCCACGTCGATGAGGTTCTTGCGCGCATCCTGCGGCAGCAGCCGCTGGCGCGCGCCGGCCTCGTCGATCACGTCGATCGCCTTGTCGGGCAACAGCCGGTCGCCGATGTGCTTGACCGACAGGTCGACCGCCGCGCGCAGCGCGTCGTCCTCGTACTGGACGTCGTGGTGCTCCTCGTAGCGGCCCTTGAGGCCGCGCAGGATCTCGTAGGCCTCGCCCACCGTCGGCTCGGTGATGTCGATCTTCTGGAAGCGCCGCGCCAGCGCGCGGTCCTTCTCGAAGATGCCGCGGTATTCCTGGAAGGTGGTCGAGCCGATGCAGCGCAGCTCTCCCGAGGCCAGCGCCGGCTTGATCAGGTTCGAGGCATCCATGGTCCCGCCCGAGGCGGAACCGGCGCCGATGATGGTGTGGATCTCGTCGATGAACAGGATCGCGCCCGGATGCTTGCGGATCGCCGCCAGCACCGCCTTGAGCCGCTTCTCGAAGTCGCCGCGGTATTTGGTGCCGGCCACCAGCGCGCCCAGGTCGAGCGAGTAGATGGTCGCGTCCGACAGCACTTCGGGCACCTGGCCCTCGACGATCCGCCGCGCCAACCCTTCGGCGATGGCGGTCTTGCCCACGCCGGCCTCGCCCACGTACAGCGGGTTGTTCTTGCGCCGCCGGCACAGCACCTGGATGGTGCGCTCGATCTCGTCGGCGCGGCCGACCAGCGGGTCGATCCGGCCCTCGACCGCCATCTGGTTGAGGTCGGTGGCGAACTCCACCAGGGCGTCGCCCTTGCCCTCGCCGCCTTCGCCGCCCTCGGCGCGCGCGGCGGCGTCCTCGCCCGGCTGCGCCGGATCTTCGCCGCCGGTCTTGGCGATGCCGTGCGACATGTAGTTGACCACGTCCAGCCGGGTGACATCCTGCTGGTTGAGGAAGTAGACCGCGTGCGAATCCTTCTCGCCGAAGATCGCCACCAGCACGTTGGCGCCGGTAACCTCCTTCTTGCCCGAGGACTGCACGTGATAGACGGCGCGCTGCAGCACGCGCTGGAAGCCGAGCGTGGGCTGGGTGTCGCGGCCGTCGTCGTCGGGCAGCTTGGAGACCGAGGTCAGGATGGCCTGCTCGAGGTCGCCACGCAGGCGGTGGAAGTCGGCGCCGGTGGCCTTGAGCACCGCTTCGGCCGAGGGGTTGTCGAGCAGTGCGAGCAGCAGGTGCTCGACCGTCATGTACTCGTCACGCGCCTCGCGGGCGCGCTTGTAGCACTGGCCGATGCTGTACTCGAGATCCTTGCTGAACATGGGGCGATCGCCTCCGGGGAACTGCGGCCTGTATGGGGCCGCGATTCCGGCTTTTCCATGCCCCGGCCCTGTGGCCCTTTTAGGCCTTTTCCATGGTGCAGAGCAAGGGGTGCTGGTTGAGCCGGGAATATTCGTTCACCTGGGCGACCTTGGACTCGGCCACTTCCCGGCTGTAGACCCCGCAGACGCCGCGCCCGCGGGTATGGACGTGGAGCATGACCTGGGTGGCCTTTTCCAGGTCCATGGCGAAAAACCGCACCAGCACGTCGATCACGAAGTCCATCGGGGTGTAATCGTCGTTCAGCAACAGGACGGAAAACAGCGGCGGCCGCGCCAGTTCGGGCTTGCCGGTTTCCACCACGGTGCCGTGTTCGTGGTCGGGCGCATGCTTTCGGGTCATCGCTTCATTATACGAAGGTGGAGTGATGCGTCGGTCATCCGCCCCCGGCATGGACTATCCGGCGCCGGCCGCGAGACAATCCCCGTTCCACACCCAGGGGGGACCCACCCATGCCGCTTCGCACCCGTTTCGCACTGTGTTCGGTACTTGTGCTCTGCGCCCTGCCCGCCGCGCCGGCCCTGGCCGATGCTTCGGTCGCCTCGCGCCTGGATGCCCGTGGCGTGCGCTACGTGGTCGACGAGGACGGCGACTACAAGATCACCTACAGCTTCACCGGCGAAGGTCGCACCCAGCTGGCGTTCGTGTCCGGCGGTACCGAAACCATCGGCGGCTTCCGGATCCGCGAGGTGTTCGCGCCCGCCGCGCGGCTGGACCGCGACGGCGTGGACGGCGCCAGGGCGCTGGCACTGCTCGAGGACAGCCGGCAGCAGAAGTTCGGCGCCTGGGAGATCGCCGGCGACGCGCTGTACTTCGTCATCAAGCTGCCCGACAGCGTCGACGCCGCCCAGCTCGAGGCCGCGCTGGACATCGCGGCCGAGATCGCCGACAACAAGGAAATCGAGCTCAGCGGCGATCGCGACGAACTGTGAGGACACGCGCCCGATGAGCTATCGCGAAGGCCGGTTCTGGCAGCCCGACGTCACCGTGGCCACGGTGGTGGTCGACGATGGCCGGCTGCTGTGCGTGGAAGAGCGGGTCCAGGGCCGGCTGGTGCTCAACCAGCCGGCCGGCCACCTGGAGCCCGACGAAACCCTGCTCGATGCCGCGCTGCGCGAAACCCGCGAGGAAACCGGCTGGGACGTGCGCCTGACCGCCTTCATCGGCGCCTACCAGTGGAAAGCGCCGGCGGGGGAGGACGGTTCCGGCGGCCGCCACTACCTGCGCTTCGCCTTCGCCGCCGAGCCGCTGACGCACGATCCGGCGCGGCCGCTCGACGATGGCATCGTGCGCGCGCTGTGGATGGCGCCCTCGGAGCTGCGCGCCGCCGCCGAACGCCACCGCAGCCCGCTGGTCTGGCGGGTGGTGGCCGACTACCTCGCAGGCCAGCGCCATCCGCTGGCCACGGTTGCGCAGCTGGAATGAGCGCACCGGAAGTCATCGTTGGCATGTCGGGCGGGGTCGATTCCTCGGTTGCCGCCCTGCTGCTGCGCGATTCGGGCCGCGCCATCGCCGGCCTGTTCATGCAGAACTGGAGCGACGAGCCCGGCCCGGGCGACGGTGCCGACGCCGGCCAGGCGTCCGACGCCTCCACCCGCGGACCCTGCCGGGCCGAGGAGGACCGCCGCGACGCGGTCGCGGTCAGCGGCCGGCTGGGGATCCCGATCCATTTCCGCGACTTCTCGGCCGAATACTGGAGCGGCGTGTTCGAGCACTTCGTGGCCGAATACGCCGCGGGGCGCACGCCCAACCCCGACGTGCTGTGCAACCGCGAGATCAAGTTCCGGCACTTCCTCGACGCGGCGCGCGGCCTCGGCGCCAGCCGCATCGCCACCGGCCACTACGCGCGCGTGGCGCAGGCGGGCAAGCGCTGGCAGCTGCTGCGCGCGGCCGACCGCGGCAAGGACCAGAGCTACTTCCTGCACCAGCTGGGCCAGGCGCAGCTGGCCACGACGCTGTTCCCGCTCGGCGGGCTGGACAAGAGCGAAGTGCGCCGGATCGCACGCGACGCCGCCCTGCCCACCGCCGCGAAAAAGGACTCCACCGGCATCTGCTTCATCGGCGAGCGCGACTTCCGCGGCTTCCTCTCGCGCTACCTGCCCGCCCGCGAGGGCGAGATCCGTACCCCCGACGGCCGCGTGGTGGGCCGCCACCCCGGCGTGTTCTACTTCACCCTGGGCCAGCGCGAAGGCCTGCAGATCGGCGGCGTGCGCGGTTTCGATGCCGCGCCCTGGTACGTGGTCGGCAAGGACGTGGCCAGCAACGTGCTGGTGGTTGACCAGGGCGCCGACAGCCCCAATCTCGTTTCGAGCCGGCTGTGGAGCGAGCCCGCGCACTGGATCGGCGACAGCCCGCCGGCGCGGCGCTTCGACTGCACCGCCCAGACCCGTTACCGGCAACCGGAGGAACCCTGCCAGGTGAGCATCGACGAATCCAGCGGACAGCTCGACATCGCGTTCGCCAATCCGCAGCGCGCGGTCACGCCCGGCCAGTCGGTGGTGCTGTACCAGGGCGACGTCTGCCTGGGCGGCGCGGTGATCGCCGCCACCGATGCGCCGCTGGAGCGGCGTCAGCGCGGGATCGCGGCATGACCGACGACCGCGTCCTCGCCCTGGCCGGAATGGTGCAGGCGCTCAGGCAGGTGCGGCGCATCGCCGAAACCGGCCAGGCCGACGCCGCCGTGCTCGACACCTCGCTCGACAGCGTGTTCCGGATCGACGCCTCCTCGCCCGAGGAGGTCTATGGCGGTGCCCGCAACCTGCGCCCCGGCCTGCTGCTGCTGCGCGACTACCTCGCCAGCCAGGGCGACGACCCGCAGCTGCCGCGGCTGGCGCTGTCGGTGACCCAGCTCGAACGGCGCTTCATCAGCAACGACGCGGTCGGCGAACGCGTGCACGAGGGCATCGTCGAACTCAAGCCGCGGGCCGATGCCCTGGGCAGCAGCCATCCCGAGGTGCTGTCCGCGCTGGGCAGCCTGTACGCCGATACCGTCAGCCACCTGCGCCCCAAGGTGATGGTCCAGGGCAACCCGCACTACCTGGGCCAGGCCGGCGTGGTGGCCGAGATCCGCGCCATCCTCCTCGCCTCCCTGCGTTCGGCCGTGCTCTGGCGCCAGCTCGGCGGCAGCGTCTGGGACGTGTTCCTGCGCAAGCGCGGCATGCAGCAGTCGATCGAGAGCTGGCTGGACTGACGCGGGATCGGGCAAGCGCACGCGCATGACCCGGATTCGCGAATCCTGTGTTCCGCAGCGTCGATCCGCATCCGGTCGATCCGCAGTTGGTCGATCCACATCTGTGGGAGCGGCTTCAGCCGCGACAGATGCGCGCGGATATCGCGGACGCTACATGGCAACCGGCGTCGACGATCGCGGCTGAAGCCGCTCCTACAGCGGAAGGTCGCACGACGCCGTGGGTTTCAGCTGCGAAGCAATCCTGACGCGGCAACGGCAAAGCGGTGAAGCAGATCCGACGAGCGCGGACGGCTGCGATGCGAACGCCTGCGGATCAGTCGCGCTGTGCGTTGCTGGCCGAGAGCAGCCCGCGTCGACGATACCAGCGCTCCAGCGGCAGGGTCGCCAGCGGCGGGACGGCGGCCAGCACCGCCAGCAGCAGGGCCCACATCGGCCAGCGCAGCCTGGCGCCGGCAATGAAGGCCATCGCGACATAGACCAGGAAGGCGGCGCCGTGCAGGCGTCCGAACAGCCACACGCCAAGGTCGGTCGTGCCGGTGCCGTACTTGAGCAGCATGCCCAACAGCAGGCCGGCCCAGGTGGCGGCCTCGACCAGGGCGACGATGGCGAACAGCCTGCCGATGGGGGCAAGCGGAGCGGAATGTGTCATGTGGAATCCGGGCGGGTCGCCGCCGCCGCGGGTTGCGGCGACGCTGCAGTCGGGAGCCGGTCGGGTGAGCCCGGCGCGGCGATCCATCGAAGGCCGGAAGCGCCCGCGGCGGGCGCTTCCCCGGCCGCGGCGATCAGGCCGCGACGCCTGCCGCGGTGTCGCGGTATTCCTCGATCTGGTCGAAGTTCATGTAGCGGTAGATCTCCTCGCCCTTGTCGTTGATCACGCCGATGTCGGCCAGGTATTCCTCGCGGGTCGGGATCCGGCCCAGCCGCGAGCAGATCGCGGCCAGTTCCGCCGAGCCGAGGTAGACGTTGGCGCCGCGGCCCAGGCGGTTGGGGAAGTTGCGGGTGCTGGTCGACATCACCGTCGCGCCCTCGCGCACCTGGGCCTGGTTGCCCATGCACAGCGAGCAGCCCGGCATCTCCATGCGCGCGCCGGCGGTGCCGAAGGTGCCGTAGTGGCCTTCCTTGGTCAGCTCGGCGGCGTCCATCTTGGTCGGCGGGGCGACCCACAGGCGCGTGGGGATATCGCGCTTGCCTTCCAGCAGCTTGGCGGCCGCGCGGAAGTGGCCGATGTTGGTCATGCACGAGCCGATGAAGACCTCGTCGATCCTGTCGCCGGCGACCTCGGACAGGGTCTTGGCGTCGTCAGGGTCGTTCGGGCAGCACACGATCGGCTCGACGATGTCGTTCAGGTCGATCTCGATCACCGCGGCGTACTCCGCGTCGGCGTCGGGCTCGAGCAGCTGCGGATCCGCCAGCCACTGCTCCATCTTGTCGATGCGGCGCTGCAGGGTGCGCGCGTCGGCGTAGCCCTCGGCGATCATCCACTTGAGCAGGACGATGTTGCTGTTGAGGTACTCGATGATCGGGGCCTTGTCCAGCCGCACCGTGCAGCCGGCGGCGGAGCGCTCGGCGGAGGCGTCGGCGAGTTCGAAGGCCTGCTCGATCTTCAGCTCCGGCAGGCCCTCGATCTCGAGGATTCGGCCGGAGAAGATGTTCTTCTTGCCCTGCTTGGCGACCGTCAGCAGGCCGGCCTTGATGGCGTAGAGCGGAATCGCGTGCACCAGGTCGCGCAGGGTCACGCCAGGCTGCAGCTTGCCCTTGAAGCGCACCAGCACCGACTCGGGCATGTCCAGCGGCATGACGCCGGTGGCCGCGGCGAACGCGACCAGGCCGGAACCGGCCGGGAACGAGATGCCGATCGGGAAGCGGGTGTGGCTGTCGCCGCCGGTGCCGACGGTGTCGGGCAGCAGCATGCGGTTGAGCCAGCTGTGGATGATGCCGTCGCCCGGGCGCAGCGAAACGCCGCCGCGGGTGGAGATGAATTCCGGGAGGGTGTGGTGGGTCTTCACGTCCACCGGCTTTGGATACGCGGCGGTGTGGCAGAAGCTCTGCATCACCAGGTCGGACGAGAAGCCCAGGCAGGCCAGGTCCTTGAGCTCGTCTCGGGTCATCGGGCCAGTGGTGTCCTGCGAGCCCACGGTGGTCATCTTCGGCTCGCAGTAGGTGCCCGGGCGCACGCCCTGCCCCTCCGGCAGACCGCAGGCGCGGCCGACCATCTTCTGCGCCAAGGTGAAGCCCTTGCCGGTGTCGGCCGGGGCGGCGGGCTGGCGGAACAGGTCGGCGGGCGGCAGGCCCAGCGACTCGCGAGCCCGGGCGGTCAGGCCGCGGCCGATGATCAGCGGGATGCGGCCGCCGGCGCGCACCTCGTCGAACAGCACCTCGGACTTGACCTGGAACTCGGCGATCACTTCGCCGTCCTTGAGCGCCTTGCCTTCGTAGGGACGCAGCTCGACCACGTCGCCGTGGTGCATCTGCGAGACGTCGAGCTCGATCGGCAGCGCGCCGGCGTCTTCCATGGTGTTGTAGAAGATCGGGGCGATCTTCGAGCCCAGGCAGACGCCGCCGAAGCGCTTGTTCGGGATGTAGGGGATGTCCTCGCCGGTCCACCACAGCACCGAGTTGGTGGCCGACTTGCGGCTCGATCCGGTGCCGACCACGTCGCCGACGTAGGCGACCAGGTGGCCCTTGTCCTTGAGCGAGAGGATCTCCTGGATCGGGCCGCGCTTGCCGTCTTCCTCGGGCACGAACGGCGCGTCGGGGCGCTTGTTCTTCAGCATCGCCAGCGCGTGCATCGGGATGTCGGGGCGCGTGGTGGCGTCGGGCGCCGGCGACAGGTCGTCGGTATTGGTCTCGCCCGGCACCTTGAACACGGTGATGGTCATCGACTCCGGAACTTGCGGCTTCGAGGTGAACCACTCGGCGTCGGCCCAGCTCTGCAGCACGGCCTTGGCGTTGGCATTGCCGGCCTTCGCCTTCTCCTCGACGTCGTGGAAGGCGTCGAACACCAGCAGCGTGTGCTTCAGGCCCTCGGCGGCAACCGGGCCGAGCGTGGCGTCGTCGAGCAATTCGACCAGCGGCGCGACGTTGTAGCCCCCCAGCATGGTGCCCAGCAGCTCGGTGGCGCGCTCGCGGCTGATCAGCGCACTGGTCTCGCTGCCGAAGGCCAGCGCGGCCAGGTAGGAGGCCTTGACCTTGGCGGCATCGTCCACGCCCGCGGGCACGCGCTGGGTCAGCAGTTCGAGCAGGAACTGCTCCTCGCCGGCCGGCGGGTTCTTCAGCAGCTCGATCAGGTCGGCCGTCTGCTGCGCGCTCAGCGGCAGCGCGGGGATGCCGAGCGCTGCGCGTTCGGCCACGTGGTGGCGATAGGCTTCCAACATGTCGCGGGGACTCCGGATGATTCTGAGGGGGTTGACGTGATTGATTCGGGTATTGGTATCAGCGGCGCTTCACGCTGCCGGGCACGATCAGCTTCAGGCCCTTGAAGTAGTCGCGGAAAAAGCCGTCGTCGCGGGTGATCAGCGCGTTGCACTGGAGCAGCGCATGGGCGCCGACCAGGAAATCGGCCACCACCCGCTCGCGGCGACCGCCGCGGCTGCGGAAGCGCTTGTTCATGTGCCCCGCCCGCATCGCCGCCGCTTCACCCAGCGGCTGGTAGCGGATGCCCAGCGGCGTCAGCACGTCCATCAGGCTGACCGACGTGTCGAGCATGGCCTGCACCTCGGCAACCACCGCCTCGCAGACGACCACGTCGTCGTGCGCCAGCGCCTCGCCCACGCAGGCCTCGGATGCTTCGGCAAACTGGTCGTCGCCCACCAGGATGTCGATCAGGACGGACGAGTCGAGGGCGATCATCGCCGCGGCTTCCGGCAGCGACGCGCCTCACTCATCGACGGAATCTCCCGGCGCGCGACCGCGGATCGCGCGCATGGCGTCGTCGGTGCGGGTCATGCCGTCGACCAGCCTGTACTTGCCGCGCACCTCGCGCAGCGCCTTGCTGACATCCTTGCGCAGGATGATGCGGCCACCCTCCAGCTCGACCTTGAGCAGGGTGCCCTTGGTCAGCCCCAGCGCATCGCGCACCGCCTTGGGCAGCGTGATCTGGCCGCGTTCGGCTACGGTGGCTTCCATCGCATGGCTCCGGGATGAAACGATATGCGAGGATTATACATACTTCATCGCCCATACTCGAGCCCGCATACCTTGCCCGCCGCCCCGCCGCGGGCCGTCTCCGGACCTGAACACGATCCGGCGTAGACTCGGGCCAGACCTGAAGCCCCCTTGCCACAGGAGCCCCACCATGGCCGATTCGTTCTCCACCCGCGACACCCTGCAGCTCGGCGGCGAAAGCTATGCCTATGCCAGCCTGGCCAGGCTCGGCCGGCAGCTCGACATCGGGCACCTGCCCTACTCGCTGAAGATCCTGCTCGAGAACCTGCTCCGGCACGAGGACGGGGTGACGGTGCTGCCGCAGCACATCGAGGCGCTCGCGCGCTGGGATCCGCAGGCCCGGCCCGAGACCGAGATCGCCTTCATGCCGGCGCGCGTGGTGCTGCAGGACTTCACCGGCGTCCCCTGCGTGGTCGACCTGGCGGCGATGCGCGACGCGGTGGTGAAACTCGGCGGACGCCCGGAGCAGATCAACCCGCAGATTCCCTCGGAACTGGTGATCGACCACTCGGTGCAGGTCGACGTCTATGGCCGCGCCGACGCGCTGGACCTCAACGGTCGCATCGAGTTCGAGCGCAACCGCGAGCGCTACGGCTTCCTGCGCTGGGGCCAGACCGCGTTCCGCAACTTCAAGGTGGTGCCGCCCAGCACCGGCATCGTCCACCAGGTGAACCTGGAGCACCTGGCGCGGGTGGTGATGACCGGCGAACACGACGGCCAGGCCTGGGCCTACCCCGACACCGTGTTCGGCACCGATTCGCACACCACGATGATCAACGGCATCGGCGTGCTCGGCTGGGGCGTGGGCGGGATCGAGGCCGAGGCAGCGATGCTCGGCCAGCCGTCCTCGATGCTGATCCCGCAGGTGGTGGGCTTCAAGCTGACCGGCAGGTTGCCCGAGGGCGCCACCGCCACCGACCTGGTGCTGACCGTGACCGAGATGCTGCGCAAGCACGGGGTGGTCGGCAAGTTCGTCGAGTTCTTCGGCGAGGGCCTGCAGCACCTGCCGCTGGCCGACCGCGCCACCATCGGCAACATGTCGCCCGAGTACGGCGCCACCTGCGGCATCTTCCCGGTCGACGCCGAGGCCATCCGCTACCTGCGCCTGTCCGGGCGCAGCGAGGAGCAGATCGCGCTGGTCGAGGCCTACGCCCGGGCGCAGGGCCTGTGGCACGAACCCGGCGCACCCGAGGCCAGCTATTCGTCGGTGCTGGCGCTGGATATGGCCAGCGTCAAGCCGTCGCTGGCCGGGCCGAAGCGTCCGCAGGACCGGGTGCTGCTGGAGGACGTCAGGCGGAACTTCCACGACAACCTCGGCCCGCTGGTCTCGCACCGTGACGCCACCCGCGACCGCCAGATCGACCGCTTCGAGAAGGAAGGCGGCGACCAGCCGCAGTCCGGTCGGCTGGCGGCCAAACCGGCCTCCACCATCAGCCTGGACGACTGCGAACACCAGATCCACGACGGCGCAGTGGTGATCGCCGCGATCACCTCCTGCACCAACACCTCCAATCCGGCGGTGATGATCGGTGCCGGCCTGGTGGCGCGCAACGCGGCGGCGAAGGGGCTCAAGCCCGCGCCATGGGTCAAGACCTCGCTCGCGCCCGGCTCGCTGGTGGTCACCGACTACCTGTCGAAGGCCGGACTGCTGGAAGAACTGCAGAAGATGGGCTTCTACGTGGTCGGCTACGGCTGCACCACCTGCATCGGCAACTCGGGGCCGCTGCTCGAAGCGGTCTCGCGCGGCATCGCCGAGAACGACCTCGCGGTCGCCTCGGTGCTGTCGGGCAACCGCAACTTCGAAGGCCGCATCCACGCCGAAGTGAAGATGAACTACCTCGCCTCGCCGCCGCTGGTGGTGGCGTACGCCATCGCCGGCACGGTCGACATCGATCTGACCCGCGAGCCGCTCGGCACCGGCAGCGACGGCCAGCCGGTGTACCTGCGCGACATCTGGCCGAGCAACAGGGAGATCGGCGACTTCATCGCCCGCACGATCGGGCCGGAGCTGTTCCGGCAGAACTACGCCGACGTGTTCAAGGGCGACAGCCGCTGGAACAGCATCGAATCTCCGCAGGGCGAACTGTACGAATGGGACGACAGCTCGACCTACATCAAGAACCCGCCCTACTTCGAGGGCATGACCATGCAGGTCGGCGCGATCGAGGACATCGAGGGCGCGCGGGTGATGGGCATCTTCGGCGATTCGATCACCACCGACCACATCTCGCCCGCGGGCAACATCAAGCACGATTCGCCGGCGGGCCGCTTCCTGCAGTCACGCGGGGTGCAGCCGTCCGACTTCAACAGCTACGGTTCGCGGCGCGGCAACGACGACGTCATGGTGCGCGGCACCTTTGCCAACATCCGCATCAAGAACCTGTTCTTCGACGGCGAGGAGGGCGGCAACACGCTCCACTTCGGCCCGCCGGGCTCGACCGCCGCGCCGGAGAAGATGTCGATCTACGACGCGGCGATGAAGTACATCGCCCAAGGCGTGCCCACGGTGGTATTCGCCGGCAGGGAATACGGCACCGGCTCGTCGCGCGACTGGGCGGCCAAGGGTGCGAACCTGCTCGGCATCCGCGCCGTGGTGGCGCAGAGCTTCGAGCGCATCCACCGTGCCAACCTGGTGGGCATGGGCGTGCTGCCGCTGCAGTTCCGCGACGGGGAGGACGCCGCCAGCCACGGCCTGGACGGCACCGAGGTGATCGCCATCACCGGACTGGACGACGGCCTCGCGAAGACCGCCACGGTGCTCGCCACCCGCGCCGACGGCAGCCAGGTACGCTTCGAGGTCCACGTGATGCTGCTGACGCCCAAGGAGGTGGAGTATTTCCGCCACGGCGGCCTGCTGCACTACGTGCTCCGGCAGCTGGCGTCGCGCTCCTAGGCACGCCGCGCCACCACCGGCGGAAACCCCGCCCGGCGCAGCGCGCCGGGCGTTCGGGCATGCCGCGCGGCATGCCGCGCAAACGGCAGGCCCTCACCCGCCATGGCGGCCTGCAGCACTACGTGCTCCGGCAGCTGGCGTCGCGCTCCCAGGCACGCCGCGCCACCACCGGCGGAAACCCCGCCCGGCGCAGCGCGCCGGGCGTTCGGGCATGCCGCGCGGCATGCCGTGCAAACCGACCCGCCTATCCCTTCGCCAGCGCCGGCGACCAGCGCGCACTGGTGAGGCGCCATTCGCCGTCTTCCATGCGCCAGCCGGTCTCGACTTCGTACAGGCGCGCGGCGTCGGGCAGCAGGCCGCCCGATCCGCCGCGCAACATGGCGGTGAAGCGCACCACCGCATGCTCCCCGGCCAGCTCCAGCCGCAGCGGGCCGATGTCGATGTCGATGTCGCGATGCCGCATGAGCAGCAGCGCCGCCATGCGTCGCGCACCGTCGCGGTCGAGGCCGTCGTTGCCGATGAAGTCGTGCGCCAGCTGCTGCTGCATCGCAGCAGGATCGCGCTGCTCGATCGCGGTTTCCAGGCCCGCCACCGATTCCCTCAGCGCCGCCTCCGGATCCGGCCGCGAACAGCCGGCGGCAACCATCAGCAGCAGCATCCACGCGCACGCGGATGCCAGCCAGTCCGGCCTCGAACCCGTCCCGGGCTTGCGACCAGCACCGCCGTTCGCACCCTCTGAATGCCCCTGCGTCATGCCCGCCACTGTACGGCAATGCGCACTCGACCGGCGCAGCCCGGCGTCCCCGCGCGCGCCTTGCCAGCCCATGGAGCCTATGCTCCAATCCATACCGTACCGGCCAGTATCGCTGGGCGTGACGCAACACTTCCGTGGAGGGATGGAATGACGATCGAACGCCCGTGGCTTGCGCACTACCCTGCAGGTGTCCCCGCGGAAATCGACGTCGACGAGTATTCGTCCATTCCCGCGGTGCTCGATCAATCGATCCGTCAGTTCGGCGACCGGCCCGCGTTCTCGAACATGGGCAAGTGCCTGAGCTACGACGAGGTCGACACCCTCAGCGGCAGGTTCGCGGCCTACCTGCTGGGCGAACTCAAGCTCAAGAAGGGCGATCGCGTCGCGATCATGATGCCCAACTGCCTGCAGTACCCGATCGCAACCTTCGGCGTGCTGCGCGCCGGGCTGACCGTGGTCAACGTCAATCCGATGTACACCGCGCGCGAGCTCAGGCACCAGATGGTGGACTCGGGCGCCAGCGTGATCCTGGTGCTGGACAACTTCGCGAAGACCGTCCAGGACGTGCTCGCCGATTCCGCCCTGCAGCACGTGATCACCACCGGGCTCGGCGACATGCTCGGCTTCCCGAAGGGCGCCATCGTCAACTTCGTGCTGCGCAACGTGAAGAAGATGGTGCCCGACTACGACATTCCGTCGGCGGTGCGCTTCCGCGAGGTCCTCGCCAAGGGCGAGAAGCACCAGTTGCCCGACGTCTCGATCGCGCCGGACGACATCGCCTTCCTGCAGTACACAGGCGGCACCACCGGCGTGGCCAAGGGCGCCATGCTCACCCACCGCAACCTGGTGGCGAACATGCAGCAGGCGTCGGCCTGGGTCGGCGCCAACGCGCGGCCGGGCGCGGAAGTGATCATCACCGCGCTGCCGCTGTACCACATCTTCGCACTGACCGCGAACGGCCTGGTGTTCACCAAGTTCGGCGCCAAGAACATCCTGATCACCAACCCGCGCGACATGCCCGGCTTCGTCAAGGAACTCAAGCGCGAGCCGTTCACCGCCATCACCGGCGTCAACACGCTGTTCAACGGCCTGCTCAATACGCCGGGCTTCGAGGACGTCGATTTCTCGCAGTTGCACCTGACTCTGGGCGGCGGCATGGCGGTGCAGCGCGCGGTGGCCGAGCGCTGGAAGAAGGCCACCGGCGTTACCCTGGTGGAGGCCTATGGCCTGACCGAAACCTCGCCCGCCGCCTGCATCAATCCGATGGACCTGGAGGAATACAACGGCTCGATCGGATTGCCGATTCCGTCCACCGACGTCTGCGTCAAGGGCGAGGACGGCAACATGATGCCGCTCGGCGAGGTCGGCGAACTGTGCGTCCGCGGGCCGCAGGTCATGAAGGGCTACTGGAACCGTCCCGAGGAAACCGCCGCGGCGATCGACGCCGACGGCTGGCTGCATACCGGCGACATGGCGAAGATGGACGAACAGGGCTTCTTCTACATCGTCGACCGCAAGAAGGACATGATCCTGGTGTCCGGCTTCAACGTATATCCCAACGAGATCGAGGATGTCATCGCGATGATGCCCGGCGTGCTGGAAGTCGCTGCGGTCGGCGTGCCGGACGAACGGTCGGGCGAAGCGGTGAAGCTGGTCATCGTCAAGAAGGATCCCGCCCTGACCGCCGATCAGGTCAAGGCCCATGCACGCCAGAACCTGACCGGCTACAAGCAGCCCAGGCAGGTCGAATTCCGTGACGAACTCCCCAAGACCAACGTAGGCAAGATCCTCCGGCGCGAACTGCGCGAGGACGCCGCCTCCTGAGCCATACCCGCTTGCGACGCGCCATCCGACCACGGCCGCAGGCGCGGCACGAACGACTTCTTCATTCGACTTAACGTTACATGACTCGCGTGTATAGTCGAAATCCCTCGCTTCGCGAGGTCGTCGTTGTGTCCTTTCCTGTCCAGTCGCCAGTCGGAGCCCGTGCCATGTCCAACGTCCAGTCCCCGTCCTTCGGTGTCGATTCTTCCCTCGTGCGCCACGTGCGTGACGACGCGGGCGGAGTCGACTGGTGCTTCATGCACGCCAATCGGCCGCAGCTCTACCACCCCTGCTTCTCCGAGCGCCTGCTCAACGAGCTCAAGCGCAGCCAGGAAGGCATCCGCCGGACCCTCGCCGCGGACAGCGATCCGCACGCCGGCATCCATCATCTGGTGCTGGCCTCGGACTCCGACGTGTTCAACCTCGGCGGCGACCTGGCCCTGTTCTCGCAGATGATCCGCAACGGCAACCGCGGCCGCCTGCTCGACTACGCCAAGCTCTGCGTCGAGGTGGCTTTCAACTTCTCCCGCCTGTACGAGGACCGGGTCCACTCCATCGCCGTGGTCCAGGGCGACGCGCTCGGCGGCGGCTTCGAGTCGGCCCTGTGCTGCAACACGATCATCATGGAGGACGGGGCCGGAATGGGGTTCCCGGAGGTCCTGTTCGACCTGTTCCCGGGCATGGGCGCGTACACCTTCCTCACCCGCCGGGTCACGCCCGCGCGCGCGGAGCGGATGATGCTCGACGCTCGCGTGTACGGCGCGCAGGAGCTGCTGGAGATGGGCGTGGTCGACATGGTCGTTCCCAGGGGCGAAGGCCTGAACGCCGCGCGCGAGCTGGTCCGCAGACACAAGCGCATCGGCAACGCGCTGCGTTCGATGAACAGCGTGCGCCAGGCCTGCAATCCGGTCAGCCTCGAGGAGCTGCTGTCGGTCACCACCCAGTGGGTCGACGCGGCAATGCGGCTCAATGACCGCGGCCTGCGGACGATGGAACGGCTGGTGCGTGCGCAGCAGAAGCGTGCCGCCGGCAACCATGGCGCGGCCCAGGTCAGCATGGCCGGCTAGGCCGTCGCGGGCATTGCGCGAGGGGACGCCGCCCGAAGTGTTTCAGGATGCGTCGGGCCTCGACCCGCCGCCATGTTCGGCATCCCCTGAGGAACCGGTGCGCAGGATGCGCGCCACCTCCCGCTTGCTCTGCTGGACGGTGACGTGCAGCTGGGTGCCGAGTTCGTCGACCAGCCGTCCGTGCTCGCGCACCAGGAACGCATCGCCTGCGCGCATGATCTGCTGGCAGCGTTCGGCCATGCCCGAGGCGCCCAGGTTCTGCACGATCCCCTTGAGCGCATGCGCGGCGTCGCGGAATTCGCTCCAGTTGCGCTGCCGCGCGGTGTCGCCGAGGTTGACCACGCACGAGGCGGCATCCTTGAGGCACTGGTCGACGAAGGAGACGAGGAAGTCCTCGCCCAGCCCCATCTCCGCCAGCTCCTCGAGCAGCTCCGAATGCGCCGGCCCCGGCTGCACCAGGTCGGCAACCGCCCTGGTCTCCTGCTGCGCCGGCGGGTCCTGGGCCTTCATCGTCTCGGCAATGGTTTCCAGCAGTCGCGCCACCGCCACCGGCTTGGTCAGGAAGGCGCGCGCGCCGGCTTCCGTCGCCTGCTCGGCCGCCTGCGGCGTGGCGTCCGCGCTGAGCACGATGCTCGGCGTGCGCGGACCGCCGGCCTGCATGAAGCGCAGGTGCTTGATCACGTCGATGCCGCTGACCTGCGGCATGTGCATGTCGAGGATCGCCAGGTCGATCCCGCCGCCTTCGAGCCGGTCGAGCGCTTCGTCACCGTTGGTGGCGGTCAGCACCGTATGCCCGGCCTTCTCCAGGATCCGCACCAGGACGCGGCGGTTGGCATGCTGGTCGTCGGCCACCAGGACGCGCAGGCTGCGCACCCGGGCGCGGTGGCGCACGAACGGATCGTCGAACGCCACGACGTTGCCGGCGCCGCCCGCGTGCACCGGGTCGGCCTCGACCGCTCGCACCTCGAACGGAATGTCGGCCCAGAAGTGGCTGCCGCCGCCCGCGTTGTCGTCCAGCCCCAGCTCGCCGCCCATCAGCCGCGCCAGCGTCTGCGCGATGGTGGTGCCCAGGCCAGTGCCTCCGAAGCGCCGGCTCGGGCCCGAGTCGACCTGTTCGAAGGCCTGGAAGATCCGCTGCTTGTGCTCGTCCGGGATCCCGATCCCGGTATCGCGCACCGAGAAGCGCAGGCGCGCGGTGCCGGCGCCCCCGTCGAGCAGGCTCACGCGCAGCGCGACCGAGCCGCGCGAGGTGAACTTGATCGCGTTGTGCACCAGGTTGAGCAGGATCTGGGTCAGGTAGGCGCCATCGCCGTGCAGGCTCGGCGGCACCCGGCCGTCCGTGTCGACCGTCAGCTGCAGCGACTTGGCCTCAGCCTGCGGCTGCAGCATCTGGCGCACGCGCGCGAGCACTTCGGGCAGTTCGAAATCGGCATCCTTGCGCTTGAGCTTGCCGGCCTCGATCGCGGAGATGTCGAGCACGTCGTCGACCAGCAGCAGCAGGCTGTGCGCCGAGGTGTGGATGACTTCGGCGCACTCGCGCTGTTCCGCATCCAGCTTCATGTTCCTGAGCAGCTCGGACATTCCGATGATGCCGTTCAGGGGTGAACGGAACTCGTGGCTCATGCTGGCCAGGAAGCGCGACTTGGCCTCGTTGGCGCGCTTGGCCTCCTCGGTCACCCGGTTCAGGTCGCGCAGCAGCGAGGACAGGTACATCGGCACGGCAATCAGGCCGATCAGCAGCCCGGCGGCGAGGTAGCGCTGCTGCTGCCAGTAGTCGGAGAACGTGATCACGGCCAGGAACGACAGCGCCGCCAGCGCCGAGGCCGAGGCCAGGTAGCGACGGCCGTAGCGCATGCCGTTGCCGATCGTGACCCACAGGATGATCACGTACAGCGGCGACAGCTCCGGCGCGCTGAGCAGCATCAGCGTCGCCAGCGTCGCGTAGTCGGTGATCATGCCGACCCAGCGCCGCAGGTGCGACACGCCCGGCCGGGCCAGGATGGCGGCCATGATGCCCGCGGCCACCACCACCTCGGCCGCCATCACCTTCAGCATGCGGTCGACGTCCGCGCCGTGGCCGCCGAACGAGAGCAGGGTCAGGTAGGTCAGGATCAGCGATGCGATGATCAGGCGCACCAGCGCCTGTGCATGCTCGCTGTCCGGGCGGCCTTCCAGCCGCGCGCGGACGGTCGCGAACAATGTGCGGGGGCTATTCACCCGCCCCGGGCTCCGACGCCGGCGGCCCGAACCGGCTGCAGATCGCCTCGACCCGGTCGCGGTCCTTGAGCAGTGCGGCGACGCAGGCCGGGTCGAACAGAGTGCCCGAATGCGCGGCGATGTACTCCAGCGCCTCGTCGATGGTCCAGGCGCGCTTGTACGGGCGCACCGACACCAGCGCGTCGAACACGTCGGCCACGGCGACGATCCGCGCCTCAAGCGGGATCTGGTCGCCGACCAGGCCGTCCGGATAGCCGCTGCCGTCGAACCGCTCCTGGTGGCGCAGCGCGATCGTCGCGCCCATCTGGATGAAGCGGCTCTGGCTGCCGGTCAGCAGCTCGTGGCCGATGCGGGGGTGTTCGCGCATCTGCACGATCTGCGCCTCATCCAGCGGGCCCGGCTTGAGCAGCACCGAATCGGGGATCGCGATCTTGCCGATGTCGTGCAGCGGCGCGGCCAGCTCGATCATCCGCACCTCGTCCTCGAACATGCCCAGCTGCTCGGCGACCAGTCCGGCGATCGCGGCCAGGCGCGCGAGGTTGGCGCTGGTGCCCGAGTCGCGGTACTCGATCGCGCGGGCGAGGCGGTTGAGGGTTTCACGCTCGCGCTCCTCGACCTCGTGCATGCTCGACAGCAGCCGCTGCTCCAGCGACAGCGCGCGCTGCTTGATCGATTCGGACTGCTGGCGCAGCTGCAGCAGGTTGCGGCAGCGTGCGCGCAGTTCGCGCGGGCGCACCGGCTTGACCAGGAAGTCGATGACGCCGGCGTCCAGCGCCGCCTGGCGGATGGGTTCGTCGCCAACCACGGTCACCAGCACGATCGGCACGTCGCGGTGCAGCAGCGGCTTGCGGAAGCGGCGTGCGAACTCGAGTCCGTCGATCACCGGCATGCGGTAGTCGAGCAGCAGCAGGTCGGGCCGGTTGTCCTCGCACCAGCGCAGCGCCTGCTGCGGGTCGCCGAAGTCGATCACGTCAAGCTCGGGACTGATGTCCTCGAGGATGTGCCGCAGCATGGTGCGGGCGGAAGTCTGGTCATCGACGATGACGATGTTCATGGGCGCAGCGGATCCCCGTGGCGACGGGTCGGTAGGTCCGCGTCCGGAACGTCGCCTGACGTAATCGTAAGCAAGTCCTGTGCCCAAGCCGGGTCCCTCCCCAATTCTGCGGTCTCGTCCTGAAAAAGCACGGGAATAGCCCCGCCAACAGGCCGACAGCCTGATGAATCATGCCCTAAATCATCACTTTTTGCGCGAAATCGGCAGGTGCGTGCGCGCCGTCGGCGCGGCCGTCCGGCCGGACCTCCGCCGTCAGGCTTCCGGCCGCATGTACGGGAACAGCAGGACGTCGCGGATCGAGGCCGACCCGGTCAGCAGCATCACCAGCCGGTCGATGCCCACGCCCAGCCCGCCGGTCGGCGGCAGGCCCACTTCCAGCGCGCGGATGTAGTCGGCGTCGTAGTGCATCGCCTCGTCGTCGCCGCCGGCCTTGGCCTCGACCTGGGCGCGGAACCTTGCGGCCTGGTCCTCGGGATCGTTCAGCTCGCTGAACCCGTTGGCCATCTCCTTGCCGCCGATGAACAGTTCGAAACGATCGGTGATGCCCGGCTCGTCGTCGGATTCGCGCGCCAGCGGCGAGACCTCGACCGGGTAGTGGGTGATGAAGGTCGGCTGGACCAGCCCGCCCTCGACCGTCTTTTCGAAGATCTCCAGCAGCAGCTTGCCCCAGCCCCAGGACGGCTTGACCGGGATCTTCAGCGCCGCGCAGTGGCGCCCCAGCGCCTCGCGGTCGCGGCAGTCGGCGGCGCTGATCGCCGGGCTGAGCTCGCGCACCGCCTCTTCCAGCTTCCAGCGCCGGAATGGCGCGCCCAGGTCGATGGCATTGCCTTCCCATTCCACGGTCGTGGTGCCGAGGGTGTCTTTCGCGACGTCGCGGATCAGCCCCTCGGTCAGGTCCATCACTTCCTCGTACGCGACATAGGCCTCGTACAGCTCGAGCATCGTGAACTCGGGGTTGTGGCGGGTGCTGACGCCCTCGTTGCGGAAGTTGCGGTTGATCTCGTACACCCGCTCGAAGCCGCCCACGACCAGGCGCTTGAGGTAGAGCTCCGGCGCCACCCGCAGGTACAGCTCCAGGTCGAGCGCGTTGTGGTGGGTGACGAACGGGCGCGCGGCGGCGCCGCCGGCGATGTAGTGCATCATCGGCGTCTCCACTTCCAGGAAGCGGCGCGCGTCGAGCCAGCGGCGCATCGCCGCGATCACCTTCGAGCGCAGCACGAACACCGCGCGCGCCTCGGGGTTCACGATCAGGTCGACGTAGCGCTGGCGGTAGCGCTGCTCGACGTCGGCCAGCCCGTGCCACTTGTCCGGCAGCGGTCGCAGCGACTTGGTCAGCAGGCGCAGGGTCTCGGCCTTGACCGACAGCTCGCCGGTCCTGGTGCGCATCAGCGTGCCTTCGACCGCGACGATGTCGCCCACGTCCCAGGTCTTGAACGCGTCGTAGCGCTCGCCCAGCGCCGCCGACTGCAGGAACAGCTGGATGCGGCCGCTCTCGTCCTGGAGCTGGGCGAACGCGGCCTTGCCCATCACCCGCTTGGCGAGCATGCGCCCGGCCAGCGCCACGCGGCGGCCGGTCGCCTCCAGCGCCTCGCCGCTCCAGGTGTCCGCGTCGGCATGTTCCGCCTGGAGGTCTTCGGCAAGGTCATGGCGCCGGAAGTCGTTGGGGAAGGCGATGCCCTGCCCGCGCAGCGCCGCCAGTTTGGCGCGGCGCTCTGCGATCAGGGCGTTGTCGTCGGCGCGCCCGGGCTGTGGCTGGCTGGATTCGGTCATGGTCTGGCGGCAATCGGGAACGGGAGGGTCGAAGCGGATCGGAAGTGGGGACTCAGACCGCGTCGGTACGTTTCGAGCCGACCTCCAGGCCGGCCTTGAGGCTGCCTTCGACGAACTCGTCCAGGTCGCCGTCGAGCACCTTCTGCGTATCGCTGCGCTCGATGCCGGTGCGCAGGTCCTTGATCCGGCTCTGGTCAAGCACGTAGTTGCGGATCTGGCTGCCCCAGCCGATGTCGGATTTGCTGGCCTCCAGCGCATCCTTCTCGGCGTTGCGCTTCTGGACCTCCAGCTCGTAGAGTCTCGCGGCCAGCATCTTCATCGCCCGGTCGCGGTTGGCGTGCTGGCTGCGCTCGGTCTGGCAGGCCACCACCACCCCGCTGGGCACGTGGGTGATGCGCACCGCCGACTCGGTCTTGTTGACGTGCTGGCCGCCGGCGCCCGAGGAGCGGTAGACGTCGGTCTTGAGGTCGGCCGGATTGATCTCGATGTCGATGTCGTCGTCGACCTCGGGCGAAACGAACACCGAGGTGAAGCTGGTATGGCGGCGGTTGTCCGAATCGAACGGCGACTTGCGCACCAGCCGGTGCACCCCGGTCTCGGTCTTGAGCCAGCCGTAGGCGTGCTCGCCCTCGACCCGGAAGGTGGCGGACTTGATGCCCGCCACTTCGCCGCCGGAGACTTCCAGCAGTTCGGTCTTCCAGCCGCGCGACTCGGCCCAGCGCAGGTACATGCGCAGCAGCATCTCGGCCCAGTCCTGGGCCTCGGTGCCGCCGGCGCCCGCCTGGATGTCGACGAAGGCGTTGCTGCCGTCCATCTCGCCGGAGAACATGCGCTGGAACTCCAGCTGCTCCAGGCTCTTCTGGAAGCCGTCGACGTCGGCCACGACCGCCAGCGCGGTCTCCTCGTCGTCCTCGCCTTCGGCCAGCTCCAGCAGCTCGGCGGCGCCCGCCAGGCCTTCGCCCAGGCTGCGGATGCCGTTGACGGTGCGGTCGAGCATGGACCGCTCGCGGCCCAGCGCCTGGGCGCGTTCGGGATCGTTCCAGACGTCTGGGTTCTCCAGCTCGCGCTCTACTTCCTCGAGCCGTTCGCGACGGACATCGTAGTCAAAGAAACCCCCTGAGCGCGTCCAGCCGTCCGCCGAGGTCGGCGATGCGCTGGCGCACGGGATTGAGTTCGATCATGTGGGGAAAACCGCGGGATAAACAGCCGGCGATTCTAGCAATCCGCGGCTCCCCCTGCAGTCGTGCGGCGCGGACGGCGGCCGTTCGGACCGGGGGACGGGGTCACGCGACCGGCGCGGGGGGCGGAACTGCGCCGGGCGCGCGCCTCCGGCATCCGCCGGCCACGCCGGCGGACACCGGGCGGATCAGGCCTCGGCGAAGCGTCCGCGCAGCTCCCCCCGGTAGCGCCGGCTGGCGGGAAGCGCGCTGGCGTCCTTCATGTGGACCCGCGCATCGCCGGTGTCCAGCGGCTCGATCGAAGCCAGGTGGGCGATGTTGACGATGTAGCTGCGGTGGATGCGGATGAAGCGGTCCGGATCGAGCCGCCCGGCGATGCCGCCGATGGTGCTGCGCAGCGGATAGTCGTGGCCGCGCACGCGCAGGTTGACGTAGTTGCCCGCGGCCTGCAGCCACTCGATGTCGTCCGCGGCGACCAGGAACTCGCGCCCCAGCTTGCGCACCAGGAAGCGCTCGGGGCGATCGACCGGCTCCAGCGGCGGGCCTTCGTCCGGGGCGCCAAGCAGGCTTGCTTCGCCCTGCATGCGCCGCAGCAGCAGGCGGTAGGCCTCGATCACGAACACGATGCCGGCGTAGCTGCGCACGTCCTTGAGGTATTCGTACAGCAGCTCGCGCGGCCACGGCCCGAATTCGTAGTCCATTCCCTGCCAGCGGTAGGCGAGCACGCGCAAGGCCACCATCCCCAGCACGTGCAGCAGCGATACCGCCACGCTGGCCGCCAGGTGCAGCGGCAGGCGCCGCAACAGGTTGTGCCAGTGGGTGGGCCAGCGCGCGGTCAGGCGCGCGACCAGCGGGATCAGCAGCACCCACATCAGTCCGCTGCTGGCCTCCCAGACCGCCGGCTCCCAGCGCTGGAACGGATTGTCATGGTGGCGCGCGAGCTCCATCCAGGTGGTGATGGCGTTGCCCACCCCGTTGCCGACCAGGATCGCGGCGACGAAGCCGGCTTCGGCCCAGTGCCGCCAGGGCGCATAGCGTTCGTAGGCGGTCGGGGACGTGGCCATGAGTGTGGATTCTACGTGCCGCGGCCCTGCCGCCCGTCCCGCACGGCCCGCGATTCGTCCCTGCGCCGCGTCGGCCCGTCACTTCGCGCTTTGCATGCGCCACGACGACGACGAGGCTTGCAGCCGCATTCCCCTTCCGCCGACGCCATGACCCGACGCCACGACCTCGACTGGATCCGCATCCTCGCCTTCGCCCTGCTGGTGCTCTACCACGTGGGCATGTACTACGTGAGCTGGGAATGGCACGTCGACAGCCCGCACGCCGGACCGGCGCTGGAGCCTTTCATGATGCTCAGCTCGCCCTGGCGGCTGTCGCTGCTGTTCCTGGTGTCGGGGGCCGCCACCGCCTTCCTGCTGGGCAAGCTGCGGCGCGAGGCCGCCGCCTCCGGCACCCGGCCGCGCTTCCTCGGGCCACGCTCGTGGCGGCTGCTGCTGCCGCTGGCCTTCGGCATGCTGGTGATCGTGCCGCCGCAGTCGTATTTCGAGGTGGTCGACAAGCTGCCCGGCGGCTTCCACGACGGCTACCTCGCGTTCTGGGCGCGCTACCTGGCCGCCGACACCGGCTTCTGCCGGGGCGAGGACTGCCTGATCCTGCCGACCTGGAACCACCTGTGGTTCGTGGCCTACCTGTGGGTGTACACGGTTGCGATCTGGCTGCTGCTGCGGTTCGCGCCGCTGCGGCTGGAGCGCGCGGCGGCCTGGCTGGGCGCGCGGCTGGAATCGGGCCTGGCGCTGCTGCTGGTGCCGGCGCTGCTGCTGGCACTGGCGCGGGTGCTGCTGATCGACCGCTTCGGCTCCAGCCATGCGCTGGTGGACGACTGGTACAACCACGCGCAGTACTTCTTCGTGTTCCTGTTCGGCTTCCTGGCCGCGCATGAGGCGCGGATCCTGGACGGCTTCGTGCGGCTGCGCTGGCCGGCGCTGGCGCTCTGGCTGGCCAGCTGGCTGGCGATCGCAGGCTACTTCGAGCTGTACCGCGTGGCAGCGCCGCCGGAGGCGCTGCGCACCGCGATGCGCGCGGCCTGGGGGCTCAACCAGTGGACGGCGATCGTCGCGATACTGGGCTTTGCGCGGCGGATCGCGCCCGGCGACAGCCCGGCCCTGCGCTACCTGTCGCGGGCGGTCTTCCCGGTCTACATCCTGCACCAGACGGTGATCGTGCTGCTTGCCGTGCACTTCCGGCCGCTGCAGCTGGACCCGTGGCTGGAGGGGCCGCTGCTGGCGGTGCTGACCTTCGCGCTGTGCCTGGCCGGCCATGAGGCGATCCGGCGCGTGCCGCTGCTGCGGCCGCTGTTCGGGCTGAAGTACCGCGACGCGGCGCGCGTGCCGGGAGACGCGCTTACGCCGGTTCGCGATGTTCCACGATGAGCTGGATGGCGCTGCCGCCGCGCCAGTCGTCGGGGGCGAGCCGGTAGGCGAGGCGGCTGCGCGGCGCGGGGGCCTCGCCGGTCCAGCCACCGAAGTGGATCGCGGCCAGCGGCGCAGGCACGCCGTCCGCGCGCAGCCGCAGCTTGAGGTGGCGCTCGCCGACGGTCTTCCAGTCGAGCAGCTCGAATACGCCGTCGAACAGCGGCTCGGCAAAGCCCTGGCCCCAGGGGCCGCCGTCGCGGATCGCCTCGGCGTGGAAGCGGTCGAACTCCCCCGGCAGCAGTTCGCCGTCGCTGAGCAGCTCGGCCTGCAGCAGCGCGGGGTCGAGCGCGGCGCGCACGGCATCGGCGAAGGCCTGCTCGAAGGCCGCGAAGGCCTCGCGGCGCAGGCCCATCCCGGCGGCCATGGCGTGACCGCCGAAGCGTTCGACCAGGCCCGGGTGCGCGCTGTCCACCGCCGCCAGCACGTCGCGGATGTGCAGGCCCGGGATCGAACGCGCCGAGCCGCGCAGCCTGTCGCTGCCGGGTTCGGCCGGGGCGAAGGCGATGACCGGCCGGTGCAGGCGCTCCTTCATCTTCGAGGCGACCAGGCCAACCACGCCGGCGTGCCAGCCCGGGTCGAACAGGCAGACCGCCAGCGGCGCTTCGCCCGCAGGCGACGGCAGCTTCGCCAGCGCGGCCTCGGCGTCGTCGACCATCGCCTGCTGCACGCCGCGACGCTCGGCGTTGATCCGGTGCAGGTGCCCGGCCAGTTCGCGCGCCTGGAGCGGATCGTCGCTGAGCAGGCATTCGATGCCCAGCGACATGTCCTCCAGCCGGCCGGCGGCATTCAGGCGCGGCGCGACCGCGAAGCCGATGTCGGCGGCGGTGAGGGTTTCGGCGCGGCGCCCGGACGCTTCGATCAGCGCCTGCAGCCCGGCGCAGCCGCGGCCCGCGCGCAGCCTGCGCAGGCCGGCGGCGACCATGGCGCGGTTGCTGGCATCCAGCGGCACCAGGTCGGCCACGGTGCCGACGGCCACCAGGTCGAGCAGCACGGCCAGGTCGGGCGGGTCACGGCCGGCGAAGGCGCCCGCGTCGCGCAGGTGGCCGCGCAGCGCCAGCAGCACGTAGAAGATCACGCCCACGCCGGCCAGCGCCTTGCACGCGAATGCATCGCCGCGCAGGTTGGGATTGACGATGGCATCGGCGGGCGGCAGCGCATCGCCGGGCAGGTGGTGGTCGGTGACCAGCACCTGCCAGCCGCGCGCCTTGGCCGCTGCGACGCCGGCGTGGCAGGCGACGCCGTGGTCGACGGTCACCAGCAGGCCCGGCTGCAGCGCGGCCAGCTCGTCGACCAGGTTCGGCGACAGGCCATAGCCGTGCAGCATCCGGTTGGGTACCGCGTGGACCAGGTCGCGGGCGCCGAGCATGCGCAGGCCGCGCACCGCGACAGCGCAGGCGGTGGCGCCGTCGGCGTCGAAATCGCCGACCACCAGGATGCGGGTGTCGCGCGCGATCGCATCGGCCAGCATCCGCACCGCGTCCACCAGCCCGCCGAGGCCGTCGGGCGGCGGCAGCTGCGCCAGCCGCGGCCGGGCCATGGCCGGATCGCCAATTCCACGCGCGGCGTAGATGCGGCGCAGCAGCGGCGGCATCGTCGCCGGCCAGCCGTCGCCGGGGCTGGACTCGCGCCGCCTGATCCGCGCCGACATCAGGCCTGGTAGCCCGCGCGCGGGCGCCGCCAGAAGCGCCAGCGCTGTCCGCGAGCGAGGCTGAAGACGGTGCCATCGGCGGTGTCCAGGACCAGCGAGGCGATGCGCCCCGCCTGCAGCGCGGCCAGCGCCGGCTGCAGCCATGCGCCGTCGAGCACGGCCGGGTCGCGCAGCGCCGCGAGGTCGTACAGCGCATCGCCCTCGCCCGCTTCGAAGCGCGCCGGCAGCGGCGCATCGATCTTCGCCGCCGCCGCCAGCGCGCGCGCCAGATCGTCGCCGCCGTGGAAGCGTGCGTGCGGCGAGCGCACGTGGTCGGGCAGCATCCCGGCGCCCCAGAACCACAGCGAATTCACCGGACGCCTGCCCGCGGCAACGCGGCGCGCGTTCCAGGGATGGTTGTGCAGGATCACCTGCGCCTCGGTCAGCAGGCTGCGCCAGCGCCGACCCTGGCTGCCTTCGGCCAGGTGTTCGAACACGTCGTCGCCGAGCGCGTCGTCCGGTTCGGTGAATGCCGGCAGCGGGGTCGACGGCGCCAGGCGCAGGTACCAGCGCGACGGCGACGGCGCGTCGATCGGCATGCCGGCATCGCCGAACAGGGTCCGCAGCGCCGGCAGGAGTTCGGCCGCGTCCTGCGCGTCCAGTTCCAGGGTATCGCCGTGGTCGAGCAGACGCGCGCCGTTGATGTCGGGCTGGATCCGGCAGGGATCGGCGCGCAGCCACGTCGCGCCGGCGGCATCGCCGGCGTCGAGCTGGCGGGTGAGCGCGGCCACCGGCCAGTGATCGGGCAGCAGCTGCATGTGGCGGCGCAGCTGCTCGCGCCGGCCCTCGCCCAGTCCGCTCGCGACGTCCGCACGGCCCAGTGCCGCCGCCACCGCCGCCGGCGGCGCCTGCATGCGGCGCGCCGCCGGCAGCAGCAGGGTCGCGGTCGCTGTCGCGCGCGCCATGGCGGGGTCAGCCGCCGTAGCTGACGTCGACGATCTCGTACTCGCGCGTGCCCGCCGGCGCCTCGATCGTGATGCTGTCGCCGGAATGCTTGCCGATCATGGCGCGCGCCACCGGCGAGGAGATCGCGATCAGGCCGAGCTTGATGTCGGCTTCGAGGTCGCCCACGATCTGGTAGCGCTTCTCCTCGTCGGTTTCCACGTCGGCGATCGTGACCGTGGCGCCGAACACCACCTTGTCGCCGGCATCGAGCCTGGTCACGTCGATGACGTCGGCATGCGAAAGCTCGCCTTCGAGCTGCTTGATCCGGCCTTCGATGAAGCCCTGCTGCTCGCGCGCGGCGTGGTATTCGGCGTTCTCCTTGAGATCGCCGTGGGAACGCGCCTCGGAAATCGCGGCGATCACTTCCGGCCGCTTCACCGACTTGAGTTCCTCGAGTTCGGCACGCAGGCGCTGGGCGCCCGCCAAAGTCATGGGTGCTCTCATTGTTCCTCCTCAAACGGCCGTGCGCAGGGTCTCGTGCAGCTCCTGCAGCGCCCACACCGGACCGCTGCCGCGATAGTCCAGCGAGTGCAGCAGCGCCTTGGCGCCGGCCACGGTGGTCGAATAGGTGACGCGCTGCTGCAGCGCCTCGCGCCGGATCGAGAACGAATCGGCGATCGCCTGCCGGCCCTCGGTGGTGTTGACGATGTAGGCGATCTCGCCGTTCTTGATCAGGTCGACGATATGCGGACGGCCCTCGAGCACCTTGTTGACCTGCTCGCACTCGATGCCGTTGTCGCGCAGCCACTGCGCCGTTCCCGTGGTGGCGACGATGGTATAGCCGCGCGCGACCAGGTCGCGCGCCACCGGCAGCACGCGCTTCTTGTCCGGGTCGCGGACCGAAACGAAGGCCTTGCCGGAATCCGGCGGCGCCTTGATGCTGGCCGCTTCCTGCGCACGCGCGAAGGCGGCGCCGAAATTGCGCCCAACGCCCATCACCTCGCCGGTCGAGCGCATCTCCGGGCCGAGGATCGGATCCACGCCCTGGAACTTGGCGAACGGGAAGATCGCTTCCTTGACCGAGTAGTAGTCGGGCACGATCTCCTTCGTCGCACCCTGCTCTTCCAGGCTCATGCCGGCCATGCAGCGCGCCGCGATCTTTGCCAGCGGCAGGCCGGTGGCCTTGGACACGAACGGCACCGTGCGCGAGGCGCGCGGATTCACTTCCAGCAGGAAGATGGTGTGGCTGCCGTCGTCCTCGGTCTGGACCGCGAACTGGGTGTTCATCAGCCCGACCACGTCCAGGGCCCTGGCCAGCGCCACGACCTGCTCGCGCAGGCGGGCCTGCACGTCGGCCGGCAGCGAGTACGGCGGCAGCGAGCAGGACGAATCGCCCGAATGCACGCCCGCCTCCTCGATGTGCTCCATCACGCCGCCGATCAGCACGTTGCCGCCGTGGTCGGCGATCACGTCGATGTCCACTTCCACGGCGTTGTCGAGGAAGCGGTCGAGCAGCACCGGCGAGTCGTTCGAGACCTTGACCGCGTCGCGCATGTAGCGGGCCAGGTCCGAATCGGCATGCACCACCTCCATCGCGCGGCCGCCGAGCACGTAGCTCGGGCGCACCACCAGCGGGTAGCCGATCTCGCGCGCCAGCACCTGCGCCTCTTCGGCGCTGCGGGCGGTGCGGTTGGGCGGCTGCTTGAGGCCGAGCTGGTCGACCAGCTTCTGGAAGCGCTCGCGGTCCTCGGCCAGGTCGATCGAATCGGGCGAGGTGCCGATGATCGGCACGCCGTTGGCCTCGAGCGCGCGCGCCAGCTTGAGCGGCGTCTGCCCGCCGTACTGCACGATCACGCCCCTGGGCTTCTCCAGCTCGACGATCTCCAGCACGTCCTCGAGCGTGAGCGGCTCGAAGTACAGGCGGTCGGAGGTGTCGTAGTCGGTGCTGACGGTTTCCGGGTTGCAGTTGACCATGATGGTCTCGTAGCCGTCCTCGCGCAGCGCCAGCGCAGCGTGCACGCAGCAGTAATCGAACTCGATGCCCTGG
This sequence comes from Pseudomonadota bacterium, assembly GCA_023388355.1. The sequence continues at coordinate 47,878 of JAEWGI010000053.1, read as the reverse complement.
CCGATGCGGTTCGGGCCGCCGCCGAGCACGATGATCTTCTCGCGGTCGGTCGGCTCGGCCTCGCACTCTTCCTCGTAGGTCGAGTACATGTAGGCGGTGGATGTGGCGAACTCGGCCGCGCAGGAGTCCACCCGCTTGTAGACGGGCCGCACGCCGAGGGCGCGGCGCAGGGCGCGCACCGCCGACTCGTCGGTTCCGACCAGCTGCGCCAGGCGCGCATCGGAAAAGCCCATGCGCTTGAGCGCGCGCAGGCGCGCGGCGTCGAGCGCATCGATGCCGCCCGCCGCGACTTCCTTCTCGGCCAGCACGATGTCCTCGATCTGGTCGAGGAACCAGGGATCGACGAAGGACAGCGAGAACACCTCCTCCACCGACAGCCCGGCGCGGAACGCATCGGCCAGGTAGAACAGGCGCTCGGGACCGGCTTCCTTGACCTCGCGGCGAAGCGTGGCCAGGTCGGTTTCGTCGGAGAGGTCCAGCCCGGTCGGGTCGAAACCGACCTTGCCCGTCTCCAGCCCGCGCAGCGCTTTCTGCACCGATTCGGAGAAGGTGCGGCCCATCGCCATCACCTCGCCCACCGACTTCATCTGGGTGGTCAGGCGCGCGTCTGCCTGGGGGAACTTCTCGAACGCGAAGCGCGGGATCTTGGTGACCACGTAGTCGATGGTCGGCTCGAACGAGGCCGGGGTCCTGCCGCCGGTGATCTCGTTCTTCAGCTCGTCGAGCGTGTAGCCGACGGCAAGCTTGGCCGCGACCTTGGCGATGGGGAAGCCGGTGGCCTTGGACGCCAGCGCCGACGAACGCGACACGCGCGGGTTCATCTCGATCACCACCACGCGCCCGGTCTGGGCGTTGATGCCGAACTGCACGTTGGAGCCGCCGGTGTCGACGCCGATCTTGCGCAGTACCGCGATCGAGGCGTCGCGCAGGCGCTGGTATTCCTTGTCGGTGAGGGTCTGCGCGGGCGCGACCGTGATCGAGTCGCCGGTGTGCACGCCCATAGGGTCGAGGTTCTCGATCGAGCAGACGATGATGCAGTTGTCCGCGGTGTCGCGGACCACTTCCATCTCGAACTCCTTCCAGCCCAGCACCGACTCCTCGACCAGCACCTCGTTGGTCGGCGACAGCTCGAGGCCGCGCTTGACGATCTCCTCGAACTCCTCGCGGTTGTAGGCGATGCCGCCGCCGCTGCCGCCGAGGGTGAAGCTGGGCCGGATGATGGTCGGGTAGCCGACGGTCGCCTGGATCTCGACCGCTTCCTCGAAGGTCTTGGCCACCGCCGCCTTCGGGCACTCCAGGCCGATCTCGCCCATCGCCACGCGGAACAGCTCGCGGTCCTCGGCCATGCGGATGGCCTCGCGCTTCGCGCCGATCAGTTCGACGCCGTATTTCTCCAGCACGCCGTGGTCGGCGAGGTCGAGTGCGCAGTTGAGCGCGGTCTGGCCGCCCATCGTCGGCAGCAGCGCGTCGGGCTTTTCCTTGGCGATGATCTTCTCGACCGTCTGCCAGTCGATCGGCTCGATGTAGACCGCGTCGGCCATTTCCGGGTCGGTCATGATCGTGGCGGGATTGCTGTTGACCAGCACCACCCGGTAACCCTCCTCGCGCAGCGCCTTGCACGCCTGCGCGCCGGAGTAGTCGAACTCGCAGGCCTGGCCGATGACGATCGGGCCGGCGCCGATGATGAGGATGGTTTGTAGGTCGTTGCGCTTGGGCATTGTCTGGTTGGTCCGCAAATGGCGCAAAAAAGCGCAAGATTTCGATTAGACGGGCACGGTGTCGTCATGCTGCATGACGAGTCTCCGGATGCCGGGGCGATGACTTCCGGAGTTCAGTGGCAATCGCGCCGTGATTCCGGTCACCGTTTCCGGAAGCTTCCGTTCCACTCAGGCTTCCTTCGCTTCCTTCGCGCCCCTGGCGTCCTTTGCGGACTCCATCGCATCCACGAACCGATCGAACAGCGGCGCCACGTCGCAGGGGCCTGGCGACGCCTCGGGATGGCCCTGGAAGGAGAACGCCGGGGCGTCGGTCAGTTCGATGCCCTGGTTGGTGCCGTCGAACAGGGAGCGGTGGATCACGCGCACGTTGGCCGGCAGGCTCGCCTCGTCGACCGCGAAGCCGTGGTTCTGCGAGGTGATCAGCACCCGCCCGTCGTCCATTCCCTGCACCGGGTGGTTGGCGCCGTGATGGCCGTTGGGCATCTTCATGGTCGTCGCCCCCGCGGCCAGCGCCAGCAGCTGGTGGCCCAGGCAGATGCCGAAGATCGGGATCCTGCGGGCGATCAGCTCGCGGATCGCGGCGATCGCGTAATCGCAGGGCTCCGGATCGCCGGGCCCGTTGGACAGGAACACGCCGTCGGGTCGCATCGCCATCACCTCGGCCGCCGGGGTCTGCGCGGGAACCACGGTCAGCTCGCAGCCGCGTTCGGACAGCATCCGCAGGATGTTGCGCTTGACCCCGAAATCGTAGGCGACCACGCGGAAGCGCGACGGGACGCGCACGAATTCACCGCGGTCCAGGTCCAGCCCGCCCTCGGTCCAGGCATAGGCTGCGTCGGTGGTCACCTCGCGGGCCAGGTCCATGCCCTTGAGGCCGGGGAACTTGCGCGCGGCTTCCAGCGCCCTGTCGACGTCGATCGCGCCGGCCATGAGCGCGCCGTTCTGCGCGCCGCGATCGCGCAGCAGGCGGGTCAGCTTGCGCGTGTCGATGCCGGCGATGGCGAGGATTCCGCGCGCGCGCAGCCACTCGGGCAGCGCGACCTGGCTGCGCCAGCTGCTCGGCCGGCGCGGCACGTCGCGCACGATCAGGCCGGCCGACCAGACCCTGCCGGCCTCGTCGTCCTGGTCGGTGCAGCCGGTGTTGCCGATATGCGGATAGGTCAGCGTCACCAGCTGGCGCGCGTACGACGGATCGGTAAGCACTTCCTGGTAGCCGGTCATGGCGGTGTTGAACACCACCTCGCCGACCGACAGGCCGGGTGCGCCCACGGAAGCGCCCTCGAATACGGTGCCGTCTTCGAGGACGAGAATTGCGGTTTGGGTCACAGGCTTCGCCTACGTGAGGTTGCAAAAAACCGCCGGAGCCGGGGGAAACCGGTCCGGAAGTGGGGGGATCAGGCGAGCGGGAATGATACCGGGGCGGCCTGGAAAAGGAAAACCCGAAACCCGCTGTACAACGCCCGGGTGGCCCGTGTAAGTTTGTTGCGAACGGTACCGTGTGTCCGGGGAGGCCATGAACGACAAGACCGTCTATGCGAAAACACCGGCCGGCCAGCAGGAAATCGGGGAGCGCAAGGCCGGCCTCGACATCCGCCAGCGGCGGCTGCTGATCCTGGTCGACGGCCATCGCCCTGCCTCGGAGCTGTGCGCTGTGTCCGGGTTTCCCGACGCCCCGGCCCTGCTCGAGGGACTGCTCGCCCAGGGCCTGGTGTCGGCGGCCAGCGGGGCCGGTCCGACCGCGGCCGAGCCGACGGCAGCGTCCGTCCCGGCGGCGGCAGCCCCCGTCGATCTGGAGGAGCGCCGCCGGCGCGGCGCGCACGCCATCAACGAGATGCTCGGGCCGGTCGGCAAATACCTCGCCATCCGGCTGGCGGACGCCGAGAGCCGCGAGGTGCTGGAAGACCTGATCGACAGCGGCCGGCGCATGGTCGGCGATCTCCGCGGCAGGGCGGCGATCCCGCACTTCGACAAGCTGCTGGGCGGGGAAGGCTAGCCGCCGGCGTCGAACAGCAGCTGGCGCAGGCCGTAGCGTCCCGCCGGCCGGCCGGCCAGGCGCAGCGCCGCCACCAGGGCACCGCTGGCGAAGATGTCGCGGTCGCCGGCGCGGTGGACCAGTTCGATCCGCTCCCCGGCGGTGGTGAACTGGACCAGGTGCTCGCCCACGATGTCGCCCGCGCGCAGGCTGGCATAGCGCGGGATCGCCCCGCCCCGCCCGGCCGACTCGCCCAGTGCCAGCGCCGTGCCCGAGGGCGCGTCGCGCTTGTGCACGTGGTGGGATTCGACGATGTCGCAATCCCAGCCCGGCAGCGCGTTCGCCGCACGCTCGACCAGTTCGTCCAGCACCGCCACGCCCACGCTGAAGTTCGCCTGCCACAGCACCGGGATGCGTGCGGCCGCCGCGTCCAGCGCCGCGCGCTGGGTTTCGGACAGGCCGGTGGTCCCGGAAACGAAGGCCGCCCCGCGCGCCTGGCACAGCGCCAGCACCGGGTCGAAGCCCTCGGGCAGGCTGAAGTCGATCGCGGTATCGAACGCCGGCGCGCCCGCCAGCTCGGAGGCCGCGAAACAGGGGATCCCGTCCACCACCCGCTGCTGCACGCTGCGCTGCACCGCGGCCACGACCGAGACGTCTTCGCGCGTGGCGGCCAGGCGCAGCAGCGCGCGCCCCATGCGGCCGGAGGCACCGTGGATCAGCAGTCGGACGGGTGTGGACATGGCGGCAGGCTATCCGCGCAGCCCGGTCGCCGGCAAGCCCGGGCGCATGCCGCCGCCCGTGCGCGCCGGCTCAGGAGGTCATCATGCGTTCCCAGAAACCGCGTACCCCGTCGACGAAGGTGCTCGACCTGGGCGAATGCCTGCGCGCGCCCTCGCCGACGAAGGTGGCCTCGAACTGCTCCAGCAGTTCGCGCTGCTCGCTGGTGAGGTTGACCGGCGTTTCCACCACCACCTTGCAGTACAGGTCGCCGGGCGAACGGCTGCGGACGGACTTGACGCCCTTGTCGCGCAGGCGGAACACCCTGCCGCTCTGGGTCTCGGCCGGCACCCGGATCTCGGCCTCGCCGCCCAGGGTGGGCACGCGCACGCTGTCGCCCAGCGCGGCCTGGGAAATCCGGATCGGCACGTCGCAGTGGAGATCGTCACCGTCGCGCTCGAAGATCGGGTGCGGTCGGACCCGCACCTCGACGTACAGGTCGCCCGCGGGCGCGCCAGCGGGCCCGGCCTCGCCCTCGCCCGACAGGCGGATGCGGTCGCCGCTGTCCACCCCGGCGGGCACCTTGACCGAGAGCACCTTCTGCTCCTCGATCCGGCCGTTGCCGTGGCAGCTCTTGCAGGGATTGGCGATGGTCTGGCCGCGGCCGTGGCAGTGCGGGCACGGCTGCTGCATCGAGAAGATGCCGCGCTGGAAGCGGACCTGGCCGCGACCGTGGCAGGTCGCGCAGGTCTCGAGCTTGCGGTCCTCCGAGCCGGAGCCGTCGCAGCCGGCGCACTCGGCCAGGGTGGGAATCTCGATCCGCTTCTCGAGCCCGGACACGGCCTCCTCGAGGTCGAGCTCCATCACATAGCCCACGTCCGCGCCGCGACGCGGGCCGCGGCCGGCCGCGCCGCCGCCGCCGCCGCCGCCGCCGAAGATGTTGCCGAAGATGTCGCCGAAGATGTCGCCCATGTCGGCGCCACCGAACCCCGGCCCGGCGTTGCCGCCGCCCATGCCGTGCTCGAACGCGGCGTGCCCGTGCTGGTCGTACATGCGGCGCTTGCCGCCGTCCGACAGCACCTCGTAGGCCTCCTTGCACTCCTTGAACGCGGCCTCGGCGGCCTTGTCGCCCGGATTGCGGTCCGGGTGGTGCTTCATCGCGCAGCGGCGATAGGCCTTCTTCAGGTCTTCTTCGCTGGCGCTGCGGGCAACGCCCAGGACTTCGTAATAGTCGCGTTTCATCAGGCCGGGAATCGGGAACGGGGAATCGGGAATCGGAACAGCGGGTTCTTGCGCGGATGCAGGAACTGGGAACCGGTGGTTCGATCCGGCGCGCTGCGCCCTTTCGATTCCCGGTTCCCCATCCCCGGTCCCGCCTACTTCTTCTCGTCGTCCTTGACCTCGGTGAACTCCGCGTCGACCACGTCGTCGCCGCCCGACGTGGAGCCGGTGCCGGCATCGCCGCCCGGCTGCTGGGCCGCGGAGGCTGCGGCGAACAGGGCCTGGGCCGCCTCTTCGAGGGCCTTGGTGCGGGACTCGATCTGGCCCTTGTCATCGCCCTTCATCGCGGTCTCGACGTCGGCAATCGCCGACTCGACCCGGCCGATCACGTCGCCCGGCACCTTGTCGCCGTTGTCCTTGATCGCGCCGCGCGCCGAGTGCACCAGCGCGTCGGCCTGGTTGCGGGCGCCAACCAGTTCCTGGAACCTGAGGTCGTCCTCGCGGTGCGCCTCGGCGTCGGCGACCATCCGCTGGATCTCGTCGTCGGACAGGCCCGAGCCGGCCTTGATCTCGACCTTCTGCTCCTTGCCGGTCTTCTTGTCCCTGGCGGTGACGTGGACGATGCCGTTGGCGTCGATGTCGAACGACACCTCCACCTGCGGCATGCCGCGCGGCGCGGCGTCGATGCCGGTCAGGTCGAAGCGGGCCAGCGACTTGTTGTAGCGGGCCTGCTCGCGCTCGCCCTGCAGCACGTGCACGGTGACCGCGGACTGGTTGTCCTCGGCGGTGCTGAAGGTCTGCGAGGCCTTGGTCGGAACGGTGGTGTTCTTCTCGATGATCTTGGTGAACACGCCGCCCAGGGTTTCGATGCCCAGGCTCAGCGGAGTCACGTCGAGCAGCAGCACGTCCTTGACATCGCCGGCCAGCACGCCGCCCTGGACCGCGGCGCCGATCGCGACCGCCTCGTCCGGGTTGACGTCCTTGCGCGGCTCCTTGCCGAAGAACTCCGACACCGCCTGCTGGACCTTCGGCATGCGGGTCTGGCCGCCGACCAGGATCACCTCGCTGATGTCCGACGCGCGCAGGCCGGCGTCGTTGAGCGCCACCTTGCACGGCTCGATGGTCTTGCGCACCAGGTCTTCCACCAGCGCCTCGAGCTTGGCCCGGGTCAGCTTGATGTTCAGGTGCTTCGGGCCCGAGGCATCGGCGGTGACGTACGGCAGGTTCACCTCGGTCTGCTGCGCCGACGAGAGCTCGATCTTGGCCCGCTCGGCCGCGTCCTTCAGGCGCTGCAGGGCCAGCGGATCCTTGCGCAGGTCGATGCCCTGGTCCTTCTGGAACTCCTCGACCAGGTAGTCGATGACGCGCTTGTCGAAGTCCTCGCCGCCGAGGAAGGTGTCGCCGTTGGTGGCCAGCACCTCGAACTGCTTCTCGCCGTCGACCTCCGCGATCTCGATGATCGACATGTCGAAAGTGCCGCCGCCCAGGTCGTACACGGCGATCTTGCGGTCGCCGCCGCCCTTGTCCAGGCCATAGGCCAGCGCGGCCGCTGTCGGTTCGTTGATGATGCGCTTGACGTCCAGGCCGGCGATGCGGCCCGCGTCCTTGGTCGCCTGGCGCTGGGAGTCGTTGAAGTAGGCCGGCACGGTGATGACGGCCTCGGTGACCTTCTCGCCCAGGTAGTCCTCGGCGGTTTTCTTCATCTTCTCCAGGATGCGTGCGGACACCTCCTGCGCGGAGAGCTTCTTGCCGTCGCTGGTCTGCACCCAGGCGTCGCCGTTGTCGTGCGCGACGATCGCATAGGGCACCAGGTCGAGGTCCTTCTTGACCTCGGCATCGGTGAACTTGCGACCGATCAGGCGCTTGACCGCATAGAAGGTGTTCTTGGGGTTGGTGACGGCCTGGCGCTTGGCCGAGGCGCCGACCAGGACCTCGCCGTCCTTGGTGTAGGCCACGACGGACGGCGTGGTGCGATCACCCTCGCTGTTCTCGATGACCTTGGCCTTGCCGCCGTCCATGATCGCCACGCACGAGTTGGTCGTGCCAAGGTCGATGCCGATGATCTTTGCCATGATGGGTTCCCTCTGGAATCTTTGTCAGGTGGCGGCGGGCCGCCGATGGTGCGTATCTGGGGGGGCGGGGCCTCCCCTTCAAGGGTCCGGGTGGCGATCGGGCCGCTGCTGCCGGCATTCGCCGCAGGCGCGGCGGCAACGCCACCCGCGTCCCGGCCTCCCGGGAAGGGGAAGGAGCCGGGCGGCTCAGTCCTGCCCGGCGACGGAGACCAGGGCCGGGCGCAGCAGCTGCTCGTTGAGCACGTAGCCCTTCTGGAACAGCTGGAACACCGCCCCCGGGGCGACGTCGCTGGTCTGGACCACGCTCATCGCGTTGTGCCGCTCCGGATCGAAGGCATCGCCGGCGGCCGGCGCGACCTCGACCAGGCCGTTGTTCTCGCATACCCGCGACAGTTCGCGCAGGGTCAGGACCACGCCGTCGCGCAGCGGGTCCTCGGCCGGCGCGTTGGCCAGCGCCGCGTCGAGGCTGTCGAACACCGGCAGCAGGTCGCCAAGCAGCTGCTTGTTGGCGAAACGGCAGGCGTTGCGCACGTCGCGCTCCAGGCGCTTGCGCTGGTTCTCCATGTCGGCGCGGTCGATGAGCGACTGCGCACGGAGCTGTTCGAGTTCGGCCTCCAGGATCTGGATGCGGTCCTCGGGGTTGTGCTGTTCTTCGGCCGCGGCCGCGGCATCGTACGTGGATTGGCTGGTCATGTCCTGGGCTGCAGGGCGGTCGTCAGGCCGCCGACCCGCCAGCTATGGGGCCGGCGCCTCGGGATTCAAGGCGGCGCCCAGCAGCTCGGCGGTGGCCTGCACCACCGGGATCACGCGGTCATAGGCCATGCGGGTCGGTCCGATCACCCCCAGCACCCCCAGCACCCTGCCCGGCGCCCCGTAGGGCGCGGTCACCAGCGAGACCCCTTCCAGCGGCGCCAGCCCGGTCTCCTCGCCGATGAAGATGCGCACCCCGGGCGCGTGGATGGTGCGCTCGAGCAGCTGCAGGATCTCACGCTTGCGGGAGAAGGCCTCGAACAGCTCGCGCAGGCGGTCGAGGTCGGACAGGTCCTGGACGCCGATCAGGCGGGTCTGTCCGGCCACCAGCATGTCGTCGCTGTCGGCCGGGGCCAGGGCCTGCTCGGCCAGCTCGACGGTGTGCGACAGCAGCGCCTCCATTTCGTCGCGCGCGGCCTGCAGTTCGCGCACCAGGGTGCGGTGGATCTCGGACACCGGGTGGCCGGCGAAGTGGGCGTTGAGGTAGTTCGCCACCCGCTCCAGCTCGGAGGCCTCGAACGGGCGCCGGGTCTGGATGATCCGGTTCTGCACGTCGTTGTCGGCAAACACCAGGATCGCCATCACCCGCTGCCCGTCCAGGGGCACGAAGTCGATGTGGCGGAAGGCGAACTGCTCGCGCCGCGGCACCGACACCACGCCGACGAAGCGGGTCATGGCCGACACCAGCTCCGAGGCGCTGCCCAGCAGGGCCTGGGTGCCGGCGCCGCCGCCGAGTTCGCCGCGCAGGCGGGCCAGGTCCGCGTTGGGCAGCGGCTGCACCTGCAGCAGCGAGTCCACGAACACGCGGTAGCCCTGGGCAGTGGGGATCCGCCCGGCGGAGGTGTGCGGCGCGGCCAGCAGGCCCTGCTCCTCCAGGTCGGACAGGATGTTGCGGATGGTGGCCGGGCTCACGTCCAGCCCGGAATGGCGGGCCAGCGTCTGCGAGCCCACCGGCTCGCCGTCGCGGATGTGGCGCGCGATCAGCGTGCGCAGCAGCTGGCGGGCGCGCGCATCAAGATTGCCATGGGGCTGTCTGGTGGCCATCGCCCCGATTAGATCGCCGAACCTTCCCGCGCCGCAAGCGCGGGCTCGGAACGCCCGGCCCCGGCCGCCTTGGCTCTGCTCCTCCCCCCGCGCAGCGGGGGGAGGTTGGGAGGGGGGCGGCCTCAGGTCGCGTCGCCACCCATCGCGCGCTTCGCGCGCGCCCCCATCCCAGCCTTCCCCCGCAAGCGGGGGAAGGAGCAAAACAGCAGCAGCGTCGCCCCGCTTTGCTCCTCCCTCCGCGCAGCGGGGGGAGGCCGGGAGGGGGGCGCCCAGGCCGCATCGTCACTGCTCGCGCGCTTCGCGCGCGCCCCCACCCCGGCCCTCCCCCGCTTCGCGGGGGAGGGAGCGGAAAGCCGATACAGGGAGTCTCGGCTCCTGCGATGGCCGCGACTACACTAGCGGCCCATGCTCAGGCGCCTGACCCTCCGCGATTTCGCCGTCGTCTCGGCTTCCGAACTCGAGTTCGGCCCGGGCATGACCGTCATTTCCGGCGAAACCGGCGCCGGCAAGTCGCTGCTGGTCGATGCGCTGGGCTTTCTGTCGGGCCTGCGTGCGGACGCGGGCATGGTCCGCCACGGCGCCGCACGTGCCGAGCTGCATGCCGAATTCGATCCCGCCGACGCCCCAGCCGCACTGGCCTGGCTGCGCGAGCAGGAGTTCGACGACGGCCAGGCCTGCACCCTGCGCCGCACCCTGCGCGCCGACGGCGGCTCCCGGGCCTGGATCAACGGCCGCCCGGCGACGCTCGCGCAGCTGTCGCAGCTGGCCGCGCTGCTGGTCGAGATCCACGGCCAGCACGAGCACCAGGCGCTGCTGGAGAAATCCAGCCAGCTGGCGCTGCTGGACGCCTTCGGCGGCCACGGGACCGAGCTGGACGCGGTGCATGCGGCGTCCGCGCGCTGGGGCGTCCTGCTGCGCGAACACGGCGCCCTGTCACGCACCGGCGACGTGTCCGAACGGATCGACTGGCTGGACCACCAGATCGGTGAACTCGAACGCGAGGATCTGCGGCCCGGGGCGATCGACGCGCTGGCCGCCGACCACCGCCGGTTGGCGCACGCCACCGGGCTGATGGCCGCCTGCGATGCCGCGCTCTCCAGCCTGTCCGGCGACGAGGGTCCGTCCCTGCTGCACGGCCTGGAGCAGCTGCGCGCCGGGCTGGCGCGCGAGCGCGCGCACGAGCCGCGCCTGGACGAGGTCGATGCGATGCTCGACTCGGCCTCGATCCAGATCGGCGAAGCCGGCCTGCTGCTGCAGCGGGTGCGCGACGACCTCGACCTGGATCCCTCGCGCTTCGAATCCCTCGATGCCAGCCTGGCACGGCTGCACGAACTGGGGCGCAAGCACCGCGTCGCCCCGGCCGAACTCGGCGCCCGGCGGGAGGCGTTCGAGGCCGAGCGCGAATCGCTGCGCGACGCCGGCACCCGCCTGCAGGCGCTGGAGGGCGAGATCGCCACCGCAGCGCAGGCCTGGCGCACCGCTGCCCTCGCCCTGGGCCAGGCCCGCGCGCAGGCCGCCGCGCGCCTGTCCACCGCCACCACCGCGCTGATCGCCGAACTGGGCATGGGCGGCGGCCGCTTCGAGGTCGCGCTGGAGCCGGTGGAACGCGACCGCCCGGATCCGCAGGGCGGCGAACGGGTCGAATTCCTGGTGTCGGCCAATGCCGGGCAGCCACCGCGGCCGCTGCGCCGGGTCGCCTCCGGCGGCGAGCTGTCGCGCATTTCGCTGGCGATCGAGGTGGCCGCGCTGGGTTCGGACGCGGTGCCGAGCATGGTCTTCGACGAAGTCGATTCGGGCATCGGCGGCGCCGTGGCCGAGATCGTCGGCCAGAAGCTGCGCGCGCTTGGCGCCAGCCGCCAGGTGCTGTGCGTGACCCATCTGCCCCAGGTCGCAGCCCAGGGCCACGCGCACTACCGGGTCAGCAAGGCCGACCGCGACGGCCTGACCCACAGCGCGGTCGAGCGCCTGGACCAGAAGCAGCGCCAGGAGGAACTGGCGCGCATGCTCGGCGGCGTGGAGGTCTCACGGGAAGCGCGTGCGGCCGCGAAACGGCTGCTGGCCGGCAGCGGAGCCTGACCGGCCGACAGTAGACGCGCGGCCGACGCGCACCGGCCGCATCGCGCGGCCGGGCAGCCGCCCCGCCCCCGACCCGATGCGTGAGGACCGCGTGAGCGCCGGGCGCCGGGCGCGCGGGTATCGTCGCCCGTTGTACGACATTCCAGTCTCAGGGGGGAAGGCGGGATGGTGACTCACACGACGCTGGCACACGATGTCGCCCGCGACGACGACCGGACCGCCGACAGGTCCGAAGACGCGATGCGCATGATGCTGTCGGCGCTGCAGGCGGTGGCCGAGGGCGACTTCATGGTTGAACTGCCCGGACACTGGGACGGGCTGGAAGGCCGCCTGGCCGATGCCTTCAACACCGTGGTCCGCAGCAATCGCGAGCTGGCGAGCGAGCTCGGCCGGGTCGGCGAGAAGGTCGGCCGCGAAGGCCTGACCCGGCAGCGCATCGTCCTGCCCAACCGGCACGGCTGCTGGGGCGAGATGGAAGGCTCGGTCAACGATCTGGTCGACGACCTGGTCAGGCCGGTCGCGACCATCACCGAGGCCATCGCCGGCGTCGCCAAGGGCGACCTCACCCGCAGCGTCCCGCTGGAGACCGACGGCCGCCCGCTGCAGGGCGAGTTCATGCGCTCGGCCACGATCGTCAACCGGATGATCGAGCAGATGGGCGAGTTCAGCTCCGAGGTCACGCGCGTGGCGCTGGAGGTCGGCACCGCCGGTCGCCTCGGCGGGCAGGCCAAGGTCGAAGGCGTGTCGGGCGTGTGGAAGGACCTGACCGACTCGGTCAACCAGATGGCGTCCAACCTCACCGCCCAGGTGCGCAACATCTCCGAGGTGACCATCGCGGTCGCCAACGGCGACCTGTCGCGCAAGATCACCGTGGACGTGCGCGGCGAGATCCTGCAGCTCAAGGAGGCCATCAACACGATGGTCGACCAGCTGCGCGGCTTCGCCTCGGAAGTGACCCGCGTGGCGCGCGAGGTCGGCACCGAAGGCAAGCTTGGCGGGCAGGCGATCGTGCCCGGCGTGGCCGGCACCTGGAAGGACCTGACCGACTCGGTCAACGCCATGGCCTCCAACCTCACCAGCCAGGTGCGCAACATCGCCGAGGTCACCACCGCGGTGGCCCGCGGCGACCTGTCGCGCAAGATCACCGTGGACGTGCGCGGCGAGATCGCGCAGCTCAAGGACACCATCAACACGATGGTCGACCAGCTCAACGGCTTCGCCGCCGAGGTGACCCGCGTCGCGCGCGAAGTCGGCACCGAGGGCAAGCTCGGCGGACAGGCGCAGGTGCCCGACGTCGCCGGCACCTGGAAGGATCTGACCGACCACGTCAACTCGATGGCGTCGAACCTCACCAGCCAGGTGCGCAACATCGCCGAGGTCACCACCGCGGTGGCCCGCGGCGACCTGTCGCGCAAGATCACGGTGGACGTGCGCGGCGAGATCGCCGAGCTCAAGGACACCATCAACACGATGGTCGACCAGCTCAACAGCTTCGCCGCGGAAGTCACCCGGGTGGCGCGCGAGGTCGGCACCGAGGGCAAGCTCGGCGGCCAGGCGCAGGTGCCCGGCGTGGACGGCACCTGGGCCGACCTGACCGACTCGGTCAACGCGATGGCATCGAACCTCACCAGCCAGGTGCGCAACATCGCCGAAGTCACCACCGCGGTCGCCAAGGGCGACCTGTCGCGCAAGATCGCGGTCGACGCGCAGGGCGAGATCCTGCAGCTCAAGGACACCATCAACACGATGGTCGACCAGCTCAACGGCTTCGCCGCGGAGGTGACCCGCGTGGCGCGCGAGGTGGGCACCGAGGGCGAACTCGGCGGACAGGCGCAGGTCCCCGGCGTGGCCGGCACCTGGAAGGACCTGACCGACAACGTCAACTCGATGGCGACCAACCTGACCACCCAGGTGCGCAACATCGCCGAGGTCACCACCGCGGTGGCGCGCGGCGACCTGTCGCGCAAGATTGCGGTCGATGCGCAGGGCGAGATCCTGCAGCTCAAGGACACCATCAACACGATGGTCGACCAGCTCAACGGCTTCGCCGCAGAAGTGACCCGCGTGGCGCGCGAGGTCGGCACCGAGGGCAAGCTCGGCGGCCAGGCGCAGGTGCCGGGCGTCGCCGGCACCTGGAAGGACCTGACCGACAACGTCAACTCGATGGCCACCAACCTGACCACCCAGGTGCGCAACATCGCCGAGGTGGCGACGTCGGTGGCGCGCGGCGACCTGTCGCGCAAGATCGCGGTCGATGCGCAGGGCGAGATCGCGCAGCTCAAGGACACCCTCAACACGATGGTCGACCAGCTCAACGGCTTCGCCGCGGAGGTCACGCGCGTGGCGCGCGAGGTCGGCACCGAGGGCAAGCTTGGCGGACAGGCGCAGGTGCCCGGCGTGGCCGGCACCTGGAAGGACCTGACCGACAACGTCAACTCGATGGCCACCAACCTCACCGCCCAGGTGCGCGGCATCGCCAAGGTGGTGACCGCGGTGGCCACCGGCGACCTGCAGCAGAAGCTGACGGTCGAGGCCAAGGGCGAGATCGCCGAGCTCGCCGACACCATCAACGGCATGACCGACACCCTGGCGATCTTCGCCGACCAGGTGACCACGGTGGCGCGCGAGGTCGGCGTCGAGGGCCGCCTGGGCGGCCAGGCCAACGTGCCCGGCACCGCCGGCATCTGGAAGGACCTCACCGCCAACGTCAACCAGCTCGCCGCCAACCTCACCACCCAGGTTCGCGCGATCGCCGAGGTCGCCACCGCGGTGACCCAGGGCGACCTCACCCGTTCGATCACGGTCGATGTCCGCGGCGAGCTTGCCGATCTCAAGGACAACATGAACCTGATGATCGGCACCCTGCGCGCGACCACCGAGAGCAACAGCGAGCAGGACTGGCTGAAGACCAACCTGGCCAAGTTCAGCGGCATGATGCAGGGCCAGCGCGACCTGCAGACCCTGGGCCAGATGCTGCTGTCCGAACTCGCCTCGCTGGTCGGCGCGCAGCAGGGCCTGATCTACGTGGTCGAAGCGGCCGACGCCGGCCAGCCGCACCTGCGCCAGCTGGCGCGCTACGCCGACGCGCCGGGCACGCCGCACCCGGGCACGCTGGCCTTCGGCGAAGGCCTGGTCGGCCAGTGCGCGGCCGATGGCCGGCTGATCCTGATCGAGGACCTGCCGCCGGGATCGGTGCAGATCGAATCGGGCCTGCTCAACACCGTTCCGCGCTCGGTGATCGTGCTGCCGGTGCTGTTCGAGCACCAGGTCAAGGCGGTGCTGGAGCTGGCCACGCTGTCGGGCTTCACGCCCTCGCAGCGGATCTTCCTGGAGCAGCTCTCGGGCAGCATCGGCATCGTGCTCAACACCATCGAGTCGACCATGCGCACCGAGCGCCTGCTGGCGCAGTCGCAGCAACTGGCGGTGGAGCTGCAGTCGCAGCAGGACGAGCTGCAGCAGACCAACGAAGAGATCGCGCTCAAGGCCCAACTGCTGGCCGAACAGAAGGCCGAGGTGGAGCAGAAGAACCGGCAGATCGAGTACGCGCGCCGCGAGCTGGAGGAAAACGCCGCCGAGCTCGCCCTGACCTCGCGCTACAAGTCCGAGTTCCTGGCCAACATGTCGCACGAGCTGCGCACGCCGCTGAACTCGATCCTGATCCTGGGCCAGCAGCTGGCCGAGAACCCCGACGCCAACCTCAGCCCGCGGCAGGTCGAGTTCGCGCGCACCATCCACGCCGCCGGCACCGACCTGCTCAACCTGATCAGCGACATCCTCGACCTGTCCAAGATCGAGTCGGGCACGGTCACGGTCGAGATCGAGCAGGTCCGCTTCGCCCACCTGCGCGAGAACCTGATGCGCGCGTTCCGCCACGAGGCCGAGCGCCGCGACCTGGACTTCAGCATCGACCTCGACCCGGGCCTGGAGCCCGCCCTTGGCACGGATCCCAAGCGCCTGCAGCAGATCCTCAAGAACCTGCTGTCCAACGCGTTCAAGTTCACTCCCCGCGGCAGCGTGCGGATGCGCGCCTACCGCGCCGCATCGGGCTGGTCGCCCGAGAATGCCAGCCTTGCCGGGGCCGGCAGCGTGGTCGCGATCGAGGTCAGCGACAGCGGCATCGGCATCTCCGCCGACAAGCAGAAGATCGTGTTCGAGGCGTTCCAGCAGGCCGATGCCGGGACCTCGCGCCAGTACGGCGGCACGGGCCTGGGGCTTGCGATCAGCCGCGAGATCGCCGGCCTGCTGGGCGGCGAACTGCAGCTGTCCAGCGAGCCCGGCACCGGCAGCACCTTCACCCTGTACCTGCCGCTGCACTACGCCGGCGCCAGCCAGACCGGCAGCCTGCGCTCGCCGCGCGCGGCCAGCGCGCCCGAACCCGCGCTGGCCGAAGCCCCGGCGGTGGACGACGACCGCGACCTGGTTCCGGGCGAAGCGCCAGTGCTGCTGGTGGTCGACGACGACGTGCGCTTCGCCGCGGCGCTGCGCGACCGCGCGCGCGCGCAGGGCTTCCGGGTACTGATCGCGACCACCGGCGCACAGGCGCTGCAGCTGGTGCAGGAACGTACGCCGACCGCGATCTGGCTGGATATCTTCCTGCCCGACGTGCTGGGCTGGACCCTGCTGGCGCGGCTCAAGCAGGACCCGGCCACCCGCCACATCCCGGTCCAGGTCGTCACCGTCGAGGACGTGCGCCAGCAGAGCCTGGAGCGCGGCGCGTTCGCGTGGCTGGCCAAGCCCGCGGACACCGGATCCATCGACCGGGCGCTGCAGCGGATCCGGGACTTCGCCCAACCCCGGGTCCGGCGCCTGCTGGTGGTGGAAGGCGACGCCGGCGAGCGCCTCGACATCGACCGGCTGATCGCCAACGACGACGTCGCCATCGACACCGTCGACAGCGGCGCCGCCGCACTGCGGGCGCTGGCGGCCGATACCTACGACTGCGCGGTGGTCGACCTGCGCCTGCCCGACATGAGCGGCTTCGACCTGCTCGACCGCATCCAGGAGCAGCCGCAGCTGCGCGACCTGCCGGTGGTGGCCTTCACCGGCAGGGAACCGAGCGCCGAAGAGTCCCAGCGGCTGCGGAACGCGGCCCGGAGCGTGGTGGTCAAGGGCGTCGAATCGCCCGAGCGCCTGCTCGACGAAACCGCGCTGTTCCTGCACCGCGTGGTCGCCGACCTGGCGCCCGAGCAGCAGCGCATCGTCGAACGCCTGCACGGCTCGGACGAGGCGCTTGCCGGCAAGCGCGTGCTGGTGGTCGACGACGACGTGCGCAACATCTTCGCCATGTCCAGCGTGCTCGAACGCCACGGCATGCAGGTGACCGCCGCCGGGAACGGCCAGGAGGCCATCGGCAAGGTCGCCAACGGCAGCGCGATCGACGCGGTGCTGATGGACATCATGATGCCGGGCATGGACGGCTACGAGACCATCCGCGCGATCCGCCGGCTGCCGGCCTCGCGCGCCCTGCCGGTGATCGCCGTCACCGCCAAGGCGATGAAAGGCGACCGCGAGAAGTGCCTGGAGGCCGGCGCCTCGGACTACCTCGCCAAGCCGGTGGTGACCGACGAACTGCTGGGAGTGCTGCGGCAATGGCTGCATCGCTGATCGAACCGGCCGCGTCGGGCGCGCCCATCCCCGGGAACGGGGACAGCGAGGACCGCGCGCGGATCCTGCTGGTCGACGACCAGCCCGGACGCCTGCTCAGCTACCGCGCGATCCTCGAACCGCTGGGCGAGTGCCTGGTCCAGGCCAGCTCCGGGCGCGAGGCCCTCGGGCTGCTGATGGAGGACGATTACGCGCTGATCCTGCTCGACGTGAACATGCCCGGCATGGACGGCTTCGAAACCGCCAACCTGATCCACAGCCATCCTCGCCACGAGAACACCCCGATCATCTTCGTCACCGCGGTCAATCTTTCCGACATGGACCGGCTGCAGGGCTACCAGCTCGGCGCGGTCGACTACGTCATGGTGCCGGTGATCCCGGAGATCCTGCGCAGCAAGGTCGTGGTGCTGGTCGAGCTGTACCGCAAGCGGCGCGAGCTGCAGTTGCTCAACGCCAGCCTGGCCGCGCGCAACCAGGAGCTGCAGCGCGAGAAGGCACGCGAGCTCGAAACGCTCAACGAATCGCTGCGCCTTGCCAACGAGACCCTCGCCAGCCGCAACGCGGAACTGCAGAAGGAAGTCGCTGAACGCGCGCGCGCCGAGGAGCGCCTGCGCGGCGTCGACCACCGCAAGAACGTGTTCCTCGCCACCCTCGCCCACGAGTTGCGCAACCCGCTGGCGCCGCTGCAGAACGCGCTCGGCATCCGCCGCCTGGAAGCCGGCGGCGCCGACGATCCGCTGCAGGACACGATGGAGCGCCAGCTGGCGCTGCTGGTGCGGATGATCGACGACCTGCTCGACATCGCCCGCATCCGCCAGGGCAAGCTGGCCCTGCGCCCCGCCGACGTTCCGCTGGCGGACGTGCTGGACGCGGCGGTCGAGATCGCGCGGCCGTGGCTGGAAGCCGGCGGCCACCGCTTCGAGCTGACCCGCCCCGAAAGCGATGTCGTGCTGCACGCCGACCACGCGCGCCTGGCGCAGGTGTTCGCCAACCTGCTCAACAACGCCGCGAAGTATTCCGACCCGGGCAGCCGGATCGAAATCGAGGCGACCCTGGATTCGGGCTGCGACGAAGTGGTGGTCAGCGTCCGCGACAGCGGCATCGGCCTGGCCGATGACGCGCTTGAGGACGTGTTCGAGGTGTTCCGCCAGGTCGACACCGCGGTCGAACGCTCGCAGGGTGGCCTGGGCATCGGCCTGACGCTGGTGCAGAAGATCACCCAGATGCACGGCGGCCGGGTCGAGGTGGAGAGTCGGGGGCTGGGCCAGGGTTGCACCTTCCGCGTGCGCCTGCCGCGACGCGTGGCGGGCCAGGCGGCAGCGGTCGAGGCCCCGGCGCACGCGCGGGAAGCGCCGTCCGGATCCGGCGATGCGGGCGGTGGCCGCAGCCGAGTACTGGTGGTCGACGACAACCGCGACGCCGCCGACACCCTGGCGATGATGGTGCGCGCGCTCGGCCACGAGGCCGCCCAGGTCTACGATCCTGCCGCGGTCGAAGCCGAGGTCGAGCACTTCGGCCCCGACCTGGTGTTCCTCGACGTCGGCATGCCCGGGCGCAGCGGCTACGACATCGCCCGCAGCCTGCGAACCCGGCGCGGCCCGGAGGTGCTGGCGATCGTCGCGGTCACCGGCTGGGGACACGTCGAGGACCGCAACCGCACCCGCGAGGCCGGCTTCGACGAACACCTGGTCAAGCCGCCCCAGCTCGACGCCATCCGCCGCCTGTGCGCCGCAACGGGCGGGCGCAGTACCGGACCATGAGCACGCCGCCGGACGATGCCTGGATGGATCGGGTGGCGCACGACCTGCGCGGACCGCTGGCGCCGATGCAGACCGCGGTCTACCTGCTGCGCGAACCGGGCATCGACGCCGGCCAGCGCGAGGAGCTGCTGGCGGTGCTGGAACGCCAGATCCAGCGCCTGGGCGGGATGATCGCCGAATTCGACGATTTCGGCCGGGCCCGGGCCGGGCGCCTGCTCGGCCGCCGCGACACGATCGAGGTCGAATCCCTGCTGGCGGAAGTCGTCGAACCGCTGCAGGCGCGGCAGCCACGGATGACGCTGGCGCCGGAAGTGCGCGGCCTCGCGATCCGGGGCGACCCCCCGCGCATCGGCCAGCTGTTCCGGATCCTGCTCGGCCAGCAGCTGGCGCGCGGCGCGCCCGCGCCGGTGCAGGCCCGGCTCGAACACGCCGACGGCCGGCTGCGGATGCACTGCCGGATGCACTGCAGCGGCGCGAGCGACGCCCTGGTCGCGGCGCTGCTGAGCTCGCCGCATCCCGATCCCCCGGACGACGCGCTCGGGCTCGGACTGGTGATCGCCAGCGCGATCGCCCGCGCGCACGACGGCCGCCTCGATGGCCACGTCGCCGGCGTCGATACCCTGGAACTGGTGCTGGAACTGCCCGCGGCGGGCGCGGCCGCGGACGCGCCCGGCCTCCCCTAGCGCAGCGGCCGCCTCAGCGCTTCTTGCGCACGTACAGCACCAGCGAATGCTCGTCGAGGATGTAGCCGTGCTCGCCGGCGATGCGGTCGATCAGGGCCACGATCTCGGGGCTCTCGAACTCGGTGATCTGGCCGCTGCTCATGTCCACCATGTGGTAGTGGTGGTCGCCGCGGTCGAGCTCGTACAGGGCGTGGCCGCCCTCGAAGTTGTGCTTGACCACCAGCCCGGCGGCCTCGAACTGGGTGAGCACCCGGTACACCGTGGCCAGGCCGATCTCGTCGCCCTGCTCCAGCAGCTGGCGATAGATGTCCTCGGCGGTCATGTGCTGGCGCGGCGTGTTCTGCTCCAGCAGCGCGAGGATCCGCATCCTCGGATGCGTCACCTTCAGTCCGGCCTTGCGCAAATCCATCGATTCCATGGGGTCTCCGTTCACAGGCGGTTTAGCGCCAGCTGCCTGGATGCCGGTGGCGATGCGGCCGGGGAGTGTATCATCGCCACCGTCCCGCCGCCCTTCCGCAGGCCCCGCGCTCCATGTCCCTTTCCCGCTTCCTGCCCCTCGTCCTGATCGCCCTGGCCACCGCCGGCTGCGGCATGCTCTACAAGCAGCCGATCTACCAGGGCAACCTGATCGAAAAGGACGCCATCGAGCAGCTCGAGGTCGGGATGCAGAAGCAGCAGGTGCTGGCCCTGCTCGGCTCGCCGTCGATCGCAGACCCGTTCCACCACCAGCGCTGGGACTACACCGCCACCCAGCGCACCAATCGCCGCGGCCACACCGAGGTCAGGAACATGACCCTGTGGTTCGAGAACGACCAGCTGGCAAAGTGGGAAGGCGATTACTTCGCCGAGCAGGACAAGGAACTGTCCGAGCGCATGCGCCGCTTCGGCAACCTGCCGAAGGAAAAGGGCCGCCAGGGCCGCCGCTAGGGTCGCGTCCGCCCCGCCTGCGCCAGCGCGCGCCTGCGGCGGCTGTCCTTCGGGTCCGCCAGCAGCGGACCGAGCAGTTCGATCCGGTCGCCATCGCGCAGCGGCGTATCGCCCCGCGCGCGCGCGCCGTGGATCGCCACCCCGGCCACGCCCTCGCGCGCGATCGCGCTGGCGGCCAGCGCGTCGTCGACCGTGGCGCCGCTGGCCAGGTCGAGCGCCTCGCTTTCGAAGCGCTCCGGCCAGGCGCGGATCACCTGCACCCGCACCGTTCAGGCCTCGGCGTCGGCCACGCGCACGAAATCGTCGACCATGCGGTCGGCCAGCCCGCGCAGACCGAGCGAGAGCACCGGCAGCATCAGCCCGCTCTGCGGCTCGAAGTCGAGCGACAGCGACACCTTGCATGCGGCCTCGTCCAGCGCATGGAACAGCCAGCGTCCCTGCAGCCGGCGGAACGGGCCATCGTGCAGGTCCATGTCGATGTGGTGCGGCGGCGACAGCGTGTTCTCGGTGGTGAACCAGGTGCGGAAGCCGCCGATCCCCAGCTCCAGCCGCGCCAGCACCCGGGTCTCGCCCGACTCCAGCACTTCGGCCTGCTCGCACCATTGGAAGCGGCGCGGATAGGCGGCGATGTCGTTGACCAGGTCGAACATCCGGGTGACGGAGTGTTCGACCAGGGCGCTGCGTTGGATCGTGGGCATGTGGCTCGCGTACGTGACCGGCTTCGGGGACAATGGCCGGATGGGCAAGAGCGGCAAGGATAAGGCAAACGGCGACCGGACCATCGCCCTGAACCGGCGTGCGCGCCACGATTACCACCTCGAGCAGCGCTACGAGGCGGGGATCGCGCTGCAGGGCTGGGAGCTGAAGGCGATCCGCGCCGGGCGCGCCAACATCGGCGAAAGCTACGCGATGGTCCGCGACGGCGAGCTGTTCCTGCACAGCGCCCAGATCACGCCCCTGATCCAGGCCTCCAGCCACGTGCTGACCGACGCGCACCGCGCCCGCAAGCTGCTGCTGCACCGGCGCGAGATCGACACCCTGGTCGGCCGCGTGCAGCGCGACGGCTACACCCTGGTGCCGACCGCGATGTACTGGAAGGGCAACAAGGTCAAGCTGGAACTGGCCCTGGCCAAGGGCAAGCAGGCGCACGACAAGCGCCAGACCTCCCGCGACCGCGACTGGACGCGCGACCGCCAGCGCGCGATGCGCTCGCACAACCGCAACGCCTGAGCCTGCGGCGCTCCGGCGGGGTTACGCGGGGTCCCCGCCTTCCGCCGCGGGCAGGGTGAAGCGGAACGTCGCGCCCTCCCCCACCGCGGCCTCGGCCCGGATCGTGCCGCCGTGGCGGTCGACGATGCGCTTGACCGTGGCCAGGCCGATGCCGTGGCCCTCGTACTCGTCGGCGCCGTGCAGGCGCTGGAACGGCCGGAACAGCTTGGAGGCATAGGCCGGCTCGAAACCCGCACCGTTGTCGCGCACCAGCAGCGCCACCATGCCCGGCGGCGGCTCCGGCCCGGGGTCGCGGGCGAACTCGATGCGCGCCGGCGCGCGGCCCGCGGTGAACTTCCAGGCATTGCCCAGCAGGTTCTGCAGCAGGTTGCGCAGCAGGGCCGGATCGCCGCAGGCCTCCAGCCCCGGCTCGACCAGCGCCTCGACGGCCCGGTCCGGCTCGGCCGCGCGCAGTTCCGCCAGCACCTCGCCGGCCAGCCGGCTGAGGTCGACCCGGGCCTGCTGCAGCGGATCTCGGGTGATCCGCGACATCTTCAGCAGCGCGTCGATCAGCGCATCCATGCGGTTGGCCGCGTTGCGCACCCGCGCCAGGTAGTCCTGCCCGTCCGGCCCGATCGACCCGCTGAAGCGCTCGCCCAGCAGGCGGCTGAAGCCCTCGACCGTGCGCAGCGGCGCGCGCAGGTCGTGCGAGACGCTGTAGGCGAACGACTCCAGCTCGTGGTTGGCGAGGGTCAGCTCGCGCGTGCGCTGCTCGACCCGCGCCTCCAGGGTGCGGTTGAGCAGGCGCACTTCCTGCTCGGCGCGCAGGCGGTCGGTCACGTCGTCCACCTGCACCAGCGCGTGGACTCCGCTGCCGACGTCGCCCGGCACCGGCGAGCGCACCAGCTCGACCATGCGGATGTCGCCATCGCTGCGGCGCAACTGCACGGTGGCCGCGGCCTGGCCGCTGAACGGCACCGGATCGTGCTGCTGGTCGATGAAGCGGGCGGCGAACAGGGTTCCGGACAGCTCCTGCGGCGCCACGCCGAAGATGCGCGCAAGCGCCGGGTTGGCCTCCACGATCCGCCCCGCGCCGTCGAGCAGGGCGATGCCGCTGGCCGAATACTGCATGGCGTTGCGGAAACGCTGCTCGCTACGCCGGTAGGACTCGCTCATCGCCTCGGCCAGCCGCTCGGCGCGCGACTGGGTGTGCGCCAGCGCCAGCACCACCGCGAACAGCAGCAGCGAGACGATCAGGCCCGCCCCCACCGTCGCCTGCAGGTCCGACGGTTCGCTGGCGCCGGACGCCGACGGATGCGACTGGAAGTCCACCCGCCACTGGCGCCCGTACAGCGCCACGGTCTCGCTGTGGCGCAGCACGTCCGCGTCGGGGTCGTCGGTGAATCCGGGGTCGGCGTACACCAGCGCGCCCCCGGCACCTTCGCCGGTGTCGACGATGCGCAGCACCTGGCCGGCGATCAGCTGCTGCAGCGCGCCGTCGATCATGGTGCGGGTATGGAACGGCGCGTACACCCAGCCGGACATCGCGGTCCTGCGCGCGGTCGGGTTGGTCGGCTGGATGCCGTTGGCATAGATCGGGGCATACATCAGCAGCCCGCTCCGGCTGCCGTCGCCGCGGCGCTGGACCAGTTCGACCGGCGCGCTCAGCCGCACCTCGCCGCTGTCGCGCGCGGCGGCCATCGCCGCGTGTCGCGTGGACTCGGCGAACATGTCGAAGCCGATCGCGCTGCGGTTGGAGATCGACTGCGGCTCCAGCATCAGGACCGGGCCGTAGACCTCGCGCACCCCGTGCGGCCGGATCTGGAACAGGCCCTGGCCCTCGTCGCGCATCGCCAACTGCAGCGCCTCCAGATCGATCCGCCGCAGGTAGGGCACGTAGCCCAACCCCAGCAGGCCGTGGAACTGCCGCTCGATGTCCAGGCCGCCGACGTAGTCGCGCCACTGGCGGTGCGTCGGCCGCGCCACCGACCAGTACAGCGACACGCCGCCGCGCAGGGCCAGCTCGTAGTGCAGCAGCCGCTGCTGCAGCAGCACCACGATCTCGCTGCTCTGGGCCACGAACTCGGCCTGGCGCGCGCGCTGCTCGCGCTCGCCCGCCGCACGCGCGTACAGCCACACCATCGCCAGCGACCCGATCAGGATCACCACCGCCAGCACGTAACCGCGCCGCAGCGACGGGCGGTCGGGCGCGGACGTGCTCTCCCCGGGCGGACGGCGCGACATCGCCACAGCATACCGTTCCAGCCGCCCCGGCCGCGCCTGAACGCCGCCACGGCGCCGCCTTGCGCCCGGCCCGGCCGCCCCTATACTGCCCCTGTCGGCGTGATCGACGCTCCCGGGGGTGCACTGGCTTCGACGGGGGTCGCGAAATCGCCTGGCGCATGCCGAGGGGGCAGCTTTCCTCGTTAATCCAGCAGCAAACTTTAGTTGCCAACGACGACAACTACGCTCTCGCCGCTTAAGGCGTAAGCCCCGAACCCACCTGTGCCCGTGCTAGTGGATGTAGGGTCATCATCACGGGAACCAGCCGCGGCGGCCGCCTGTCTGCCGTGGTTGAACTCACAGGCTGGTCCCCGGGTGCGCTTCGCACATCGTGCTGCCAGGGGACGAGATCCAACGGTGAGCTAAGCATGTAGTGCCGGGGATGGAGTGCCTTCGGACGGGGGTTCAATTCCCCCCACCTCCACCATTCAAGCTGCTGATTTTCCAGCAAAAAAGGCCGCCCAACGGGCGGCCTTCCTGCTGTACGGGGTGGGCATTGGGATGTTCGTCGGGCCGCTGCGCGAAACCGCGCGGTGCGCTCTGACAGAATCAGGACCACCGGTCGCGACCTGCCGCACACCAGGCCCGCATCGTTCCCGCCATGCCTCCCTCGCACCACGGTTGCAGCATCGAACGCGGGGTGGACGCGGAGGAGGTCAGCGGGCCCGGGATGATGCTTCCCTGCGCGCCGCCCACGATCCGTCCCGCGCGCGGCCGGGAGCCGGCCCACGCACCTGCCTGGATCAGCGCTCCGGTACCGTCCACATGTAGATCACGGTGCCGTCGACGCGGACGACCTGTTCCGGGTCCCAGTCGCCCATGTCGAAGGCATGGCTGACGATGCGGGTGCCGGGCTTGAGCTGTTCCAGCAGGATCGGGCGCAGCCTGAGGTTGAGTTTGGGCAGCAGGTAGAGCGTGACCACGGTGGCCTCGCTGAAATCGGTCTGGAACAGGTCCTCGCGGCGGAAGGTGACCAGGTCGGTGACGCCGGCCGCGCGGGCGTTGGCGTTGGCCTCGCGGATGCGCACCGGCTCGATGTCGATGCCGACGCCGCGGGTGCCGAACCTGCGCGCGGCGGTGACCGGGATGCGGCCATCGCCGGAGCCGAGGTCGTAGAGCACGTCGTCCCTGCCCACGCCGGCCAGTTCGAGCATGGCATCGACCACCGGCTGCGGCGTGGGCACGTAGATCACGTCGGGCTCGCGGTAGCCGGGCGGGCGGGCCTCGCGGGTGAACGAATCGCGGTAGGTCAGGCCCGGCGCTTCGCCAGCCGGTTCATCCTCGTCGGCATTCGCCGTTGCGATTCCGGCTGCAGCCGTGGCCGGCGCTTCGGCAGGCGGACCGTCCTGCGCGCAGGCCGAGAGCAGCGGCAGGCACAGCAGGATGATGGCAAGCGGTCGGAGGACGGTCATGGCGGCGGCTCCTGGGCGGGAGTGGGCGGGACGAGGAACGGCAGCAGCGCGGCCCCGGCGACAAGCACGCCCACGCCCACGAGCGCGCCCAGGCCGGTATGGGCCAGGCTGGAGTAAAGCAGGAATGCGCTGGTGGCGCAGAACAGCGCCGGCAGGACCGGATACAGCGGCACCCGGAACGGGCGCGGCGCGTCCGGATCGCGCCGGCGCAGCACGAACAGGGCGATGCCGACCAGCAGGAAGAACAGCCAGAACACCGGTGCGGTGAATTCGACCGCAAGCCGGAAGCCGTCGAGTGCGGTCGCGGCCAGCCCGACCAGCGCCAGCGAGAGCCCGCCCTGCACCAGCACCGCCAGCCGCGGCGATCCGTGCCGTGCATCCCAGCGGCCGATCGCCGCCAGCGCCGGAAAGTCCCGCCCGACCGCGTACACGCCGCGCGCGCCGGTGATCAGGGTGGCGTTGGCGGAGGTGAGCGCGGCCACCACCACGATCGCGCTCATCGCGCCCGCACCCGGGCCACCGAAGGCCGCACGCATCGTGTCCGCCGCCACCGCGTCCGAGGCGGCCATGCCGCCCATGCCCAGCGCCCGCAGATAGGCCAGGTTCGCCAGCACGTAGAGCGCGGCGATCACGATCAGGCTCAGGGTGAGGATGCGCGGCATCCAGCGCCGCGCGTCGCGCACTTCCGCGCTCAGGTACACCGCCTCGTTCCAGCCGCCATAGGTGAGCAGGACGAATACGAGCACCAGGCCGAGCGAGCCGTCGCCGGGCGCCGCCCTCGCCGGAACGGCGCTGGCTTCGGGCGCGAACGCCAGCCCGGCCAGGATCACCAGCCCCAGGCCCAGCAGTTCGATCACCGTCAGCACCTTCTGCAGGCCCGTGCCCTGGCGCACGCCGAGCCAGTTGCACAGGGTGAGCAGCGCCACCGTGGCGGTGGCGTAGAGCGTGGACGACCATGGGCCCAGGTCGAGGATCTGGCCCATGTAGTCGCCGACCACGTAGGCCAGCAGCACGATCGAGCCGGTCTGGATCACGGTCAGCCGCGCCCAGGCGTAGAGGAAGGCGGGGCGCGGACCGTAGGCCCGGCGCAGCCATGCGTAGTCGCCACCGGCCTGCGGATAGGCCGCGACCAGTTCGGCATAGCACAGCGCCCCCACCAGCGACAGGAGGCCGCCGACCACCCAGGCCAGCAGCATCGCCAGCTCTCCGGACGCCGCCCCGGCCACCAGCGACGGGGTGCGGAAGATGCCCGCCCCCACCACGATGCCGATGGTGATGGCGAAGGCCTCGCGCCTGCCGAGGATCGGGCGCGGGTGCGCGCCTGCACCCGGCTGGAGGGTCGGGAGTCTGGAATCCATGCGATGGGAGTAGGCGCGAAGCGCGCCTGCGCATCGCATCCGGGCCGATTGGAGCAACCGGGGCATTCGGGTTGCGTGAACGCTGCGCGGTCCGGCCCGGCACGGTTGCTGGCCCGCCGCGCCTCCAGGGGAGCCGACGCACCCAGGCGCTGCCGCCCTGCTCCTTCCCCCCGCCTGCGGGGGAAGGAGCAGGGCGGCGGGAGAGTGTGCCGACACGACTCCTTCCCCCGCGTGCGGGGGAAGGCCGGGATGGGGGCGCGCGCCGCAGGCGCGCGTGAAGTGGCGTGGCGACCGGCTTGCCCCCACCCCACCCCACCCCGACCCGTCCGGCCCGGCGCAGCGCGCCTGGCGTTCGGATGGTCCGCGCGACGGTGCCGCGCAAACGGACCATCCTCAGCCCCCGCAGCGGGGGAGGAGCAGCCGCCGCTGTCACGAATGAACGTCCCCGCGAACGGGAGAAGAACCCAAAAAAACAGGGCCGCCGAAGCGGCCCTGCCCTGTGCTTTCACCGATGGCGGCGTGCGGCTCAGGACTCCAGCGGCACGATCCGGATTTCGACGCGACGGTTCAGGGCGCGGCCCTGTTCGGTGCTGTTGTCGGCCACCGGATAGCGGTAGCCGAAGCCGGCGACCTCGAAGCGCTCGCGCTGCAGGCCCTGGCCGATCAGGTAGGTGGCCACGTTCTGCGCGCGCTCCTCGGAGATGCGCTGGTTGACGGCGGCGCTACCGACGTTGTCGGTGTGGCCGCTGACCTCGACGATGGTCTGGTTGTACTCGCGCAGGGTGGCGGCGACGTTGTTGAGCGCCGGGTAGAACTGCGGCTTGAGCTCGGTGCGGTTGAAATCGAAGGTCACGCCATCGGGCAGGTTGAGCTTGATGGTGTCGCCCTCGCGGTCGACCACGATGCCGGTGCCGGCGGTCTGGCGGCGCAGTTCGGCTTCTTGGCGATCCTGGTAGGCGCCTATCGCGCCGCCGGCCAGGCCACCCACGCCGGCCCCGACCATGGCCCGCTGGCGACGCTCGGTGGCGTCGTTGCCGCTGAGCAGGCCCGCCACCGCGCCGATGCCGGCGCCGATCAGGGCGTTGTTGCGGGTGCGGTTGGGATCGTCGGGGGCACTGGTCTGGCCGGTATAGCTGGCGCAGCTGGCAAGCAGCATCGAGCCTGCGAGTACGGCGGTGGTGGCGATCGCGTTCTTGTGGCGCATGTGGCGGTCTCCTGGTCGCGGGCCGGGGCCTGCGGATTGCGGTCTGGGCCACCATCCCACCACGGCCTGCGGCAACATCGGGTGACGGCGCCGCGGCCGCGCGTTCCGCCGGAACGGGTCCGTTCAGGGTTCGCTGTCGGCGCTGCGTCACCCGCTCCGGCGCGGTGTCGCGGATGACTGGTCCCGGCATTCGCCCTCCCCTGCGCGCTCGGGCGAACCAGTCGCGCGGGCCTCGCGAGCGTCAATCCGCGTCCGTCGCGCGCAGCGAGCGCCACGCGGCCAGCGCGTCGTCGCGGCCGCGGGCCAGATCGACCAGCGGGCGCGCCGGGTAGTCCGGGGCCAGGCGGCGCGCGAGCCCGGGCTCGGTCCAGGGCGCGTGGCGCGCGGGCAGCGGCAGGTCCGCCAGCTCCGGCACCCAGCGCGCGACGTAGCGGCCGTCGGGATCGAACTTCGCGGCCTGGGTGACCGGGTTGAACACGCGGAAGTACGGCGCAGCGTCGGCACCGGTGCCGGCGACCCACTGCCAGCCGAGGCTGTTGCTGGCCAGGTCGGCGTCGACCAGGGTTTCCCAGAACCAGCGCGCGCCCTCGCGCCAGTGCTGGCGCATGTGCTTGCACAGGTAGCTGGCCACGATCATGCGCACGCGGTTGTGCATCCAGCCGCTGTGGCGCAGCTCGCGCATCCCGGCGTCGACGATCGGCACGCCGGTGCGACCGCTGCGCCAGGCCTGGAGCGCGCCGCGGTCGGGTCGCGCCCACTCGAAGCGGGCGAAGCGCGGGTTGAAGTCGCGATCGCTGCTGTGCGGAAAGTGATGCAGCAGGTGATGGGCGAACTCGCGCCAGCCCAGCTCGCGCACGCAGGCGTCGATGTCGGCGGCGGTGGCCGCGCTGCACCCGGCCTCGAGCGCGGCCACGACCCGCCACGGCGCGATCTCGCCGAAGTGCAGGTGCGGCGACAGGCGCGAGGTGCCGGTGCGGTCCGGTCGGTCGCGGCCGCTGCGATAGCCGCGCAGGGCGCCGTCGATGAACACCTCCAGCGCCTCGTGCGCACCGGCCTCGCCCGGCGTCCAGTGCTGCAGGAACGGCGCGTCCGGGTCGCGCGCCGGCAGCAGCTTCAGGATGTCGAGCCGGATTCCATCGGGGTCTCCTTCCAGATCGGGAATCGCATCCGGGGCGTCCAGCAGCGGGTGGTCGCGCCAGTGCGCCAGTGCGGTGCGCCAGAACGGAGTGAACACGCGATAAGGCTCGCCCTGCTTGGTCGCCAGCTGCCAGGGTTCGAACAGCAGCGCGCCATTGAAGCTTTCCGCGTGCAGGCCCTGCCCGCGCAGGGCGCGCTTGATGCCGGCGTCGCGACGTTCGATGGCCGGCTCGTAGCGCCGGGTCCAGTACACCGCCTCGGCGTCGCAGGCGGCGGCCAGCGCCTGCAGCACCGCCAGGCTCGGCCCGCGGAAGATCCGCAGCCGCGATCCGCGCGCGCGCAGGTCTGCGTCCAGCGCCGCCAGCGAGTGGTGCCGCCACGCGTTCGAAGCCGCGCCCGGGGGCCAGTCGCCCTCCTCTTCCGGCGCGTGCACGTACACGCACAGCGGCACCTGGCCCGCGGCCAGGGCAGCCGCCAGGGCCGGCTGGTCGGCCAGGCGCAGGTCGTTGCGGAACCAGACGAGGGCGTTGGCCATGGCGCGACTCCGTAGCCGTGGGCGTCTGCGTCAGCCGGCCGCGGGCGGCGCGTCGCCGGCGCGATACTCGCGCGGAATGCGTTCGTTGAGCTGCACCAGCACCTCGTAGGGAATCGTGCCGGCTGCGGCGGCGACCTCCTCGAGCCGGATTTCCTCGCCATCCTGGCGCCCCACCAGCACCACCGGGTCCTCGTTGTATGCGCTGCCCTCGCCAATGCCGACCATGAACTGGTCCATGCACACCCGCCCCAGGATCGGGTAGCGCGCGCCGTGCACCAGCACCTGGCCGCGCGAGGACAGCGCGCGTGGCCAGCCGTCGCCATAGCCGATCGGCACCGTGACCACGCGGGTGTCGCGCGCCGCGGTCCAGGCGGCGCCATAGCTCACCGTGTCGCCGGCGCGCACCACCTTGAAGTAGACCACCTGCGAGACCAGCGACAGCGCCGGCCGCACCGCCACGGTCGGCTGCGACGCGGCATCGGGCAGCACGCCGTAAAGCAGGATTCCGGGCCGCACCATGTCCAGGTGGGTGTCGGGGAAATGCAGCACGCCGCCGGAGTTGGCCAGGTGGCGCAGCGGCATCGGCGCGCCTGCGCGTTCGAAATGGGCGCAGGCGTCGAGGAAGCGTTCGCACTGCAGCGCGGTCATCGGCGATGCCGGGTCGTCGGCGCAGGCCAGGTGCGAATAGATGCCGCGGATTGCGCACCAGCGCGACGCCAGCGCCGCCTCGACAAAGGGCGCGACCGAGCCATGGCGCACGCCGATGCGCCCCATTCCCGTATCGACCTTGAGATGGATCACCGCACGCCGGCCCATCGCCTCCGCGGCCGCCTCGACCTGGCGCAGCTTGGCGATCGAGGACACGGTCAGCTCGAGGTCGTGGCGCAGGAACTGCTCCACCTGCCGGCCGAAGATGCCGCCCAGCACCAGGATCGGCAGGATGATGCCGGCTTCGCGCAGGGCGATGCCCTCCTCCACGAAGGCCACGCCCAGGCGGTCGGCGCCCTGCGCCTGCAGGTGCCGCGCCACCGGCACCAGGCCGTGGCCATAGGCATTGGCCTTGACGATCGGCATCACCGGCACCCGCACGTGCGCGGCGATCGCGCGCAGGTTGCCCGCGATCGCGTCGAGGTCGACCAGGATGCGGGTGGGACGCTGGGTGAATGGCGTGCTCAAGCGGCGGGATCCTCGCCCGGTCCGGGACGCGGTGGCGCCGCGCCGTCGCGCCGATTCTAGCGGCCCGCATCGCCGGCGCGCGCGCCGACGTTCGCGGCCCCCGGGCTACGGCTCCGGGGCCTGCCGTCGCGGCGGCCGCTGTCGCGGAACCGCCCGGGGCTATTCGAAGCTGCCGACCGAATCGTGGGCGAGGTTGTCGAAGCGGGTGTATTCACCGAAGAAGCGAAGCTTGAGCGAACCCGTGGGGCCGTTACGCTGCTTGCCGATGATCACCTCGGCCAGGCCCTTGTCCGGCGAGTTTTCCTTGTTGTAGTACTCGTCGCGGTAGATGAAGATGATCACGTCGGCGTCCTGCTCGATCGCGCCCGATTCGCGCAGGTCGGCCATCACCGGGCGCTTGTCGGTGCGGGTTTCCAGCGAGCGGTTGAGCTGCGACAGCGCGATCACCGGCACGTTCAGCTCCTTCGCCAGGCCCTTGAGCGAGCGCGAGATCTCGGAGATCTCGGTGGCGCGGTTCTCGCTGTTGCCCGGCACCGCCATCAGCTGCAGGTAGTCGATCACGATCAGGCCCAGGTCGTGCTCGCGCTTGAGCCGGCGCGCCTTGGCGCGCAGCACGTCGGGCGAGAGCGCCGGGGTATCGTCGATGAAGATGCGCGAATCCTTGATCAGGCGGATCGCACTGGTCACGCGGCTCCAGTCCTCGTCCTCGAGCTGGCCGGTGCGCAGCCGGGTGGCGTTGACCCGGCCGACCGAGGAGATCAGTCGCAGAGCGAGCTGGCTGGCCGACATTTCCATCGAGAACACCGCCACTGCCTTGCGGGTCTTCATGGCAGCGTACTCGGCCATGTTCAGCGCCAGGGTGGTCTTGCCCATCGCCGGCCGCGCCGCCAGGATGATCAGGTCGGTGGGCTGCAGGCCCGCGGTCATCTCGTCGAATTCGGTATAGCCGGTGGGCATGCCGGTGATGCCACCGCCGTTGGCGAAGCGCGTCTGCAGGACGTCGAACGCTTCCTGCATGGCCTTGTTGACCGGGGTGAAGTCCTGGCGGCCGCGTGCGCCGGCCTCGGCGATGGCGAACACGTCCTGCTCGGCCTTGGCCAGCAGCTCGCTGCTCTCGCGGCCCTCGGGCTGGAAGCCGTCGTTGACGATGCCGGTGCCGACCTCGATCAGCTGGCGCAGCACCGCCTTGTCGCGCACGATTTCGGCATAGGCCTTGATGTTCGCGGCCGAGGGCGTGGTGCTGGCCAGTTCGACCAGGTAGGCGCCGCCGGCAACCTGTTCGCCCAGGCCCTGGGAGTCGAACCATTCGCCGAGGGTGACCGCGTCGAACGGCCGGTTCTTCTCGGCCAGTTCGCGGATCGCGCGGTAGATCAGCTGGTGGTCGCGGCGGTAGAAGTCGCCGTCGGTGAGCAGGTCGGCGATCCGGTCGTAGGCGTCCGGCGCCAGCATCAGCCCGCCGAGCACGGCCTGCTCGGCCTCCACCGACTGGGGCGGAACGCGCAGTTGCTCGATGCGGGCGTCGGTGCGGCCTTCCTGGCGGAAACCGGGGCGTGCGGACATCAGTGGAGTCACTCCCAGCGACGGACCGTCGTGGCGGTCCTGTTGTAGTTCTCGAGCGGTCATCGTAGCGGTGGCGGCTGTGGGTGCGCGACGGAACAAGCTGTGGATAACATCGCTGTTCTACCCGGCCGGCGTCTCAATCGATGAGATGGCGGCGACGCAGCGTCCGTCCGAAGCCCCGGACCACGCGCTTCCGCACTTCCACGGATGGAGGGTGATCCAGGGAAAAGGGCGGCATCGAAGGCTGGCCGATCGTCGGCATTCCCTGCATCGGCAGGCGGTCGGCCCGTGACGGCCAGCAAGTGCGCTGACGCACGCAAGCGCGGCTGCCGCCCTGCTCCTTCCCCCGCCTGCGGGGGAAGGTTGGCACAGGGCGGCGGGAAGCTGTGCCGACACGACTCCTTCCCCCGCGTGCGGGGAAGGCCCAAGAAAAAAGCGGGCCGAAGCCCGCTTCTTCCGCAGCGCGAACCCGCCGGCCTCAGTCGGCCGACACGCCCTCGCCTTCCTCCACGGCCTTCATCGACAGGCGGATCCGGCCCTGCTTGTCGACTTCCAGCACCTTGACCTTGACCAGATCGCCTTCCTTGAGCTTGTCGGACACCTTCTCGACACGCTCGTTGGAGATCTGGGAGACGTGCACCAGGCCGTCCTTGCCCGGCAGGATGGTGACGAACGCGCCGAAGTCCATGATCTTGGCGACCTTGCCCTCGTAGATCCGGCCCGGCTCGACGTCGGAGGTGATCTGCTCGATGCGCGCCTTGGCCGCTTCGGCGGCGGCGGCGTTGACCGAGGCGATGACGATGGTGCCGTCGTCCTGGATGTCGATCTGGGTGCCGGTTTCCTTGGTGATCGCCTGGATGGTCGAACCGCCCTTGCCGATCACCTCGCGGATCTTGTCGGGGTGGATCTTGATCGTCAGCAGGCGCGGCGCGTACTCGCTCAGCTCGGTGCGCGGCGCGGTCAGGGCGTTGGCCATTTCCTTGAGGATGTGCAGGCGGCCCTGCTTGGCCTGGGCCAGCGCGACCTTCATGATCTCCTCGGTGATGCCCTGGATCTTGATGTCCATCTGCAGGGCGGAAATGCCGTTCTCGGTGCCGGCGACCTTGAAGTCCATGTCGCCCAGGTGATCCTCGTCGCCGAGGATGTCCGACAGCACCACGAAGTCGTCGCCTTCCTTCACCAGGCCCATCGCGATGCCGGCAACCGGCGCCTTGATCGGCACGCCCGCGTCCATCAGCGCCAGCGAAGAACCGCAGACCGAAGCCATCGACGAGGAGCCGTTGGACTCGGTGATCTCGGAGACCACGCGGATCGTGTACGGGAACGCCTCCATCGTCGGCATCACCGCGAGCACGCCGCGCTTGGCCAGGCGGCCGTGGCCGATCTCGCGGCGCTTCGGACCCATCATGCGGCCGGCTTCACCCACCGAGTACGGGGGGAAGTTGTAGTGGAACAGGAAGTGCTCCTTGTACTCGCCGGAGACCGCATCGATGATCTGGCCGTCGCGGGCGGTGCCCAAGGTGACGGCGACGATCGCCTGGGTCTCGCCGCGGGTAAACAGCGAGGAACCATGCACGCGCGGCAGGATGCCGACCTTGGACGCGATCGGGCGCACGGTGTCGAGCGCGCGGCCGTCGATGCGCACCTTGGTCCTGAGGACCGACTCGCGCATGGTCTGGTATTCCTGCTCGCCGAACTCCTTCGACAGCTCGCCCGACGACCAGGCGTTGGCCTCGGCCTGCGGGCTCAGCGCCTCGAGGATGGCCTTCTTGACCTTGGAGATCGCGTCGCGGCGCTCGAGCTTGTCGCGCACCTGGAACGCGCTGGCCAGCTGCTCGCCGATCGCGCTGCGGATGGCCGAGACCAGGCCTTCGTTGGCCACCGGCGCCGACCACTCCCAGCGCGGCTTGCCGGCTTCGGCAACCAGCTCGTTGATCGTGGCGATCGCCACCTGCATCTGCTGGTGGCCGAACATCACGGCGCCGAGCATCACGTCTTCCGACAGCTCCTTCGCCTCGGATTCGACCATCAGCACCGCGCTGGCGGTACCGGCCACGACCAGCTCCAGGTCCGACTCGACCAACTCGCTGACGGTCGGGTTGAGCAGGTACTGGCCATCCTTGTAGCCGACCTTGGCGGCGCCGATCGGGCCGTCGAACGGCGCGCCCGACAGGGACAGCGCGGCCGAGGCGCCGATCAGGGCGAGGATGTCGCCGTCGATCTCCGGGTTCATCGACATCACGGTGGCGATGATCTGGACCTCGTTGCGGAAGCCGTCAGGGAACAGCGGGCGGATCGGGCGGTCGATCAGGCGCGAGATCAGCGTTTCCTTCTCAGTCTGGCGCCCTTCGCGCTTGAAGAATCCACCCGGGATGCGGCCGCCGGCGTAGAACTTCTCCTGGTAGTCGACGGTCAGCGGGAAGAAGTCCTGGCCTTCGCGCGCGGTCTTGTTGGCCACCGCGCTGACCAGCAGCACGGTGCCCTCGCACGACACCATCACCGCGCCGCCTGCCTGGCGCGCGATCTCGCCGGTCTCAAGGGTGATGGTCCGGTTGCCGTACTGGAAGCTCTTGGTCACTTTTGCCACTGGGGGTTTCCTCGATGACTCTTTCGATGGACCAACCAGGACCCCTGTCCCGGTCGGGCGGCCGCGTCCGCCGCGGCCAAAAAAGAAGCCGCGGCGCATGACTGCGCCGCGGCGGAGTTGGGGATTATCGGCGCAGGCCGAGTTTTTCGATCAGCGCCCTGTAGCGTGCCGCGTCCTTGCGGTGCAGGTAGTCGAGCAGGCTGCGACGGCGGTTGACCATCTGCAGCAGGCCGCGGCGGCTGTGGTGATCCTTCTTGTGCGTCTTGAAGTGCTCGGTGAGGTGCACGATGCGGGCGGTGAGCAGGGCCACCTGGACTTCCGGCGAGCCGGTGTCGTTGGCGCCGCGCGCGTGCTCTTCGATGATCTTGCTGTTGTCGATGGACATTGATTGCCTCGTAGTCACGAAACCGGCAGAGGCGGCGCGGCGTCCTGGACGCTGCGGCGCACCGCTTGGTTCGTCATGGATGGTCGGGAGGCCGCCGCGTGGCGACATTTCCCGGTCGGTCGGAAGTGCTTGAAAAAGCCGCGAAATTGTAGCGGTTCCCGGGCCGCCGGACAAGCTCACCCGGCGCCCTGCGGTGGCGTGCATGCCCAGCTGAACAGCCGCTGCGGCCGCAGGCGCCCGTCCACCAGCTGGCCCAGCCCGAGTGCCCGCCCGTCCGGCCCGTAGACCGCAACGCTGCCGGAGGGGCCGAAATCGCCATCCACGGTCTGCCCGTGGCCGAAACGCTGGGCCTGGGCGGCGTCCAGGTCCAGCGGCGGCCAGGACGCCATGCCGCGTTCGATCGGCAGCAGGCAGGCCAGCAGGCTGCGCTCGCCGCGCGCGGCCAGGGCCTGCAGCTCGTCCAGGGCCCACATCCGCGGCTCCCTGAACGGGTCCACCCACAGCCGCCGCAGCTCGGCCACGTGGGCACCGCAGCCCAGCGACTCGCCAAGGTCGCGGACCAGGGCCCTCACGTAGGTTCCCGAACCGCATTCGACGTGCAGGCGCAGCTGCGGCGCGATCCCGTGCAGGTCGTCGAGCAGGTCGCCGGCGGACTGCAGCGCGAACTGATGCACGTCGACCTCCCGCTCGTCGACATCGAACACCTCGCCCCGCCGCGCCTTCGCATACAGCGGCTCGCCGCCGCGCTTGAGCGCCGAATAGATCGGCGGGCGCTGGCGGATGCGGCCGGTCAGCGCGCGCAGCCCGGCGTCGATCTCGGGAATCCGCAGCTCCGGCACCGGGCGCTCGCGCAGCGGCTGGCCCTCGGCGTCGTCGGTATCGGTCACCACGCCCAGGCGCGCGACGGTGTCGTAGGCCTTGCGCGCGCCCAGCAGGCCGCCGGCGATCTTGGTCGCTTCGCCGAAGCACACCGGCAGCAGGCCGGTGGCGAGCGGATCGAGACTGCCGGTATGGCCGGCCTTCTCGGCGCGGAACAGGTGCCGCACGCGCTGCAGCGCCTGGTTCGAACTCAGGCCGCGCGGCTTGTCGAGCAGCAGGATGCCGTCGAGCTTCCTGAACTTCGTGCGCGGTCGCGATGTCATCGCTGCATTGTAAGTGTTCGGCGTCGCGCCGCTTGACCTGGATCACCGCGGCCACGCCCGCCAGAGGCTATGGTGGCAGGCAGGGGGAATCGTCCCGCATCGTCGCCGAGGAGGCCTGCCGTGAAAACCACGATCCTGCTGCCGCTGCTGTTGCTGTCCGCCAGCGCGACCTGCCTGGCGGCCGAGCCGCAGGCCGGAGCCATGGCCTCGACCGACGATTACGTTCCCAGCCTGATCACCGGCACGCCGCTGCAGGGCCGACAGCTGGCGATCACCCTGGTGCGCAAGACCATCGGCGGCATCCAGCACGACGGCGATGCCAAGCGCCGGGTGCGCGAGAAGTACGAGGAGGATCCGGCCCTGCTGATGCGCGCCGCCGAGCTGGTCGCGATGGAGTTCCGGACGATCGCCGAGGCCAACGACTACTGGCGCGATCGCGAACCCGGCGCGGCGCCGACCGACCGCTGACGACGCGGCCGTGGGCGACCCGGCTCAGTCCGCGGAATCGCCCTGGTCGAGATCGCCCAGCAGCCGGTCGATCCGCTCGCCGCGGTCGACCGAATCGTCGTAGTGGAAATGCAGCTCCGGCACGTGGCGCATCTTCACCACGCGCGCCAGCCGGAAGCGGATTTCCGGCGCCACCGCCTTGAGCCCCTTCAGCGCCTCGGCGGCGCGCTCGGACTGCAGCGCGGTGAAATACACCTTCGCATGCGCCATGTCGCGCGTCACCTCGACGTCCGACACGCTCACCGACGGCAGCCCGTGCTCGCCCACCGCATCGCGCACGAGCGTGCCCAGCTCGCGGCGGAGATGGGCGGAGATGCGGTCGGTGCGGTGGAAGGATTTGTTGGGCATGGATTTCTCAGGGGGCGGGAGCCGGGACCCGGGTCCCGGCTTCCCTCACAGCGTCCGCTGCACCTCGATCCTCTCGAAGCACTCGATCTGGTCGCCGGGCTGGACGTCGTTGTAGGCCTTGACCGCGATGCCGCATTCGGTGCCGCTGCGGACTTCGTCGACGTTTTCCTTGAAGCGGCGCAGGGACTCGAGTTCGCCCTCGAAGATCACCGTGTTGTCGCGCAGCACCCGGATCGGCTTGCTGCGCTTGACCACGCCCTCGACCACCATCGAACCGGCCACGGCGCCGAACTTGGAGCTGCGGAACACGTCGCGGACCTCGGCGATGCCGATGATCTCCTCGCGGATCTCCACGCCCAGGAGGCCCGAGGCCACCTGCTTCACCTGGTCGATCACGTCGTAGATGATCGAGAAGTAGCGCAGGTCCAGGTTGCTGTTCTCGATGATCCGGCGCGCCGAGGCGTCGGCGCGGACGTTGAAGCCGATGATCGTCGCCTTCGCGGTCGCGGCGGCGTTGGCGTCGGACTCGGTGATGCCGCCAACGCCCGAAACGATGACGTTGATCCGGATCTGGTCGTTCGACAGACCGGTCAGGGCCTGGCGCAGCGCCTCCACCGAACCCTGCACGTCGGCCTTGATGACCAGGTTGAGGACCTGCTGGGCCTCGCCCTGGCCCATCTGGGCCATGATGTCCTCCATGCGGTTGCCGGCGGCCTGCACTAGGCGCAGCTCGCGGCGCTTGGCTTCGCGCTGCTGCGCGACCTCCTTGGCCAGGCGCTCGTCCTCGACCACCACGAAATCGTCGCCCGCATCGGGCACGCCCGACAGGCCCAGCACCTGCACCGGGATCGACGGGCCCGCGGACGGCACCTGCGAACCGGTTTCGTCGAACAGCGCCCGCACGCGGCCGAACTGCACGCCGCACACCAGGTAGTCGCCCTTTTCCAGCAGGCCCTGCTGCACCAGCACCGTCGCCACCGGGCCACGGCCCTTGTCGAGCGAGGACTCGATGACCGTGCCCGAGGCGCGGCCGTCCGGCGTCGCAAGCAGCTCCAGCACCTCGGCCTGGATCGAGATCGCCTCGAGCAGGTCATCCACGCCCTGGCCGGTCTTGGCCGACAGCTCGACCATCTGGACGTCGCCACCGAAGGACTCGGCGACGATGTCGTGGGTCAGCAGTTCGTTCTTGATCCGTTCCGGGTCGGCGTCGGACTTGTCGACCTTGTTGATCGCCACGATCAGCGGCACGTTGGCCGCCTTCGCGTGCTGGATCGCCTCGATCGTCTGCGGCATGACGCCGTCGTCGGCCGCCACCACCAGCACCACGATGTCGGTCAGCTTGGCGCCGCGCGCGCGCATCGAGGTGAAGGCCGCGTGGCCCGGGGTGTCGAGGAAGCTGATCACGCCCTTGCCGGTTTCGACGTGGTAGGCGCCGATGTGCTGGGTGATGCCGCCGGCCTCGCCAGTGGCGATCTTCGTGCGGCGGATGTAGTCCAGCAGCGAGGTCTTGCCGTGGTCGACGTGACCCATGATGGTGACCACGGGCGGTCGCGCGGCCTTCTCGCCCTGCGCTGCGCCGGCGTGCGCCAGGAGTTCGGATTCGGCGTCGTTGCTCTCCGCCGCGACCGCCTTGTGCCCCAGCTCCTCGACCACCAGCGCCGCGGTGTCGTGGTCGATGCTCTGGGTGATCGTGGCCATCACGCCCATCTTGAACAGCGCCTTGACCACGTCGCCGCCCTTGAGCGCCAGCTTCGAAGCAAGATCGGCAACTGTGATCGCCTCGCCGATCGCCACTTCGCGCACCACCGGCGCGGTCGGGCGCTCGAAGCCGTGCGGACCGGCACCGCTGCGCGACTGCTCCATGTGGCGGCGCGGCCTGGCCTTGCCGCGGGTGCTGCTGCGGCGCGCCCGGTCGGACGCGCTCAGGTGCAGCTGTCCGGCGAAGCGCGCGGTGCTCTCGTCGTCCTCGACCCCGGCGACCATCACGTGCGAGCCGCGATTGCCCTTGTGCTTGGGCCCGGTGCCGCGCTCCTCGCTGCGTGGCGGCGCCGGCTTCGGATGGCCGTGGCCATGGGTGCCGCCGGGTTTGCGCGCGGTGGCGTCTTCCTCCGGCGGCGGCGCCGCGGCAGCCAGCTCGGCTTCCTGGCGCGCGCGCTCGGCTTCGGCCTCGGCCTGGCGCTTCTCTTCGGCGGCCTCCTCGACGCGACGCTTGTCCTCTTCGGCCAGACGCTGCTGCTCGGACAGGTTGCGCTGGCGCGACTCCTCGAGCTTGCGCAGGATCTCGGCCTGCTCGTCGTCCACCGCCGGGGCGGCCGCACCCTTGGCCTCGGCCTCGCTGGGCTTGACCAGGGTGACCTTCTTGCGCACCACCACGTCGACGGTCGACCTGTTCTTGCCGCCGCCGACGGTGAGCTCCTGCTTGCGGGTGCGGTTGAGCGTGATCTTCTTCGGCGCAACCGCATCCTCGGCGACCTTTTCGGACTTGCCGTGGGTGCGACGCAGGAAGCCGAGCAGCTTGACCTTCTCGGTGCTGGTGACGACCTGGTCCGGGTCGTTGAATGCCATACCCGCCTCGGACAGCTGCTCCAGCAGCTTCTCCACCGGCGTGTTGACCAGGGCGGCGAGCTTGCGGATGGTGGTTTGCTGCGACATTCGTTTCCTATGCTCTGTTTGGCGCCCCCTCGCGCGGAGCAAGGGAAACGCGGATTCTAAGCCCTGAGCGATGCAGGGCGGCGTTCATCGCGGGGTCATGCGCCGCGCTCCGTTCGTGCCACCGCGGCGCTCACGCGCCCCGCTCCAGACGGGCGATTTCCTCCGCACGCGCGGCCAGGATCAGCGTCGCGGCGCGTTCCTCATCGAGGCCGTCGATGCCGAATTCCACCACTTCGTCCGCGCCCAGGTCGGACAGGCCCTCGCTGGTGCGCACGCCGTGCGAGGCCAGCGCGTAGGCGGTCTCGTCGTCCATGCCCTCCAGCGCCAGCAGATCCTCGGCGGGCGCGTTCTCGTCGAGCTCTTCCTCCACCGCCAGCGCGTCGTTGAGCAGCGCGTCGCGGGCGCGGGCGCGAAGCTCCTCGACGATGTCCTCGTCGAAGCCCTCCACCGCCAGCAGCTCGCCGACCGGCACGTAGGCGATTTCCTCGACCGTGTTGAAGCCTTCGGCCACCAGGATGCCGGCGATTTCCTCGTCGACCTCGAGCTTTTCCTGGAACAGCGCGCGCGCCGCGGCCTGCTCGGCCTCCGACTTCGCGGCCACCTGGTCCTGGGTCATCACGTTGAGCTGCCAGCCCGAGAGGCGGCTGGCGAGGCGCACGTTCTGGCCGCC
Organism: Pseudomonadota bacterium; assembly: GCA_023388355.1. The sequence goes on along the minus strand of JAEWGI010000053.1, from coordinate 7,169 downwards.
CTTGCCGATCGCCTGCGCCAGCTTGTCCTCGGCCACCGCCAGGTCCATCGAGTGCTTGTCCTCGTCGACCACGATCGACTGCACCTCGGCCGGCGCCATTGCGTTGATCACGAACTGGGCCGGGTTGTCCGACCACAGCACGATGTCCACGCGCTCGCCGTTGAGTTCGTTGCTCACCGCCTGCACGCGCGAACCACGCATGCCGATGCAGGCGCCGATCGGGTCGGTGCGGTTGTCGTAGGCGATCACGGCGATCTTGGCGCGGTCGCCGGGGTCGCGCGCGCAGGCCTTGATCTCGACCAGGCCCTGGCCGACTTCCGGCACCTCGAGCTTGAACAGCTCCATCATGAATTCCGGCGCGGCGCGGCTGATGAACAGCTGCGGGCCGCGCGGCTCGCTGCGCACGTCGAACAGGTAGCCGCGGATGCGGTCGCCGGCGCGCACGATGTCGCGCGGGATCGCCTTGTCCTTGGGAATGAAGGCTTCGGCGTTGCCGCCCAGGTCGACGTAGACGTTGCCGCGCTCCACGCGCTTGACCACGCCGGTCACCAGTTCGCCCACGCGATCCTTCCAGGCATCGACCACCTGCTGGCGCTCGGCCTCGCGCACGCGCTGCACGATCACCTGCTTGGCGGCCTGCGCGGCGATGCGCCCGAAGTCGACGTTCTCGATCTGCTCCTCGATGTAGTCGCCAACCTCGACGCCCTCGACCTCGTCGACCGCGTCCATCAGCCGGATCTGGCGGTCGGGCGACTCCATCACCACGTCGTCGGCCACCACCTCCCAGCGACGGAAGGTTTCGTAACTGCCGTCCTTCGCGTCGATCGACACGCGCGTGAGCACGTCTTCCTCGGCATAGCGCTTCTTCGCCGCCGTCGCCAGCGCGGCCTCGATCGCTTCCAGGATCACGGATTCCGGCACGCCTTTTTCGTTGGCGACCGCGTCAACCACCAGCAACAGTTCCTTGCTCATTTCTCAGTAAGACCTCTGAAAACCGTTTCGATCCCGTATCCCGTGCCGGCGCATCCGCCGGTACCGCCGCCCCGCCCCCGCGCATCGTTCGCGCCGGCGTGGCTCCAGAAAAAAACCGCTACTCGCCGTTCCCCGCCTGCTTCTTCTTCGCCGGCCTGCGGCTGCCCGGCTTGCCCGGCCGCGCATCGCCGCCCGCGCGACCGCGGGCGGGCTCGAGCCCGAGCGCGGCCCAGTCCGGGACCAGCCGCGCCTTGTCGACGTTCCCGAACGCCACCGTCAACGGCTGCCCGTCGACCTCGAACACGATCGACCCGTCCTCCACCGCGATGATCGTCCCGGTCAGCCTGCGGCGCCCGTCCTGCGGCAGCTTCAGCCCGACCTTGGCCTGCTCGCCGAGGAAGCGTGCGAACTGCTCCGGCGCGAACAGCGGCCGGTCGACGCCCGGCGAGGAGACTTCCAGCGTGTAGTGGCCGGAAATCGGATCCTCGACGTCGAGTTGCGCCGACACCTCGCGGCTCACCGCCTCGCAGTCCTCGATCGTCACGTGGCGCGACTCGGCCTCCGCCTCCGGCACGTCCAGGTACAGGCGCAGCACCGCACCGCCCGGCGAGGGCAGGTATTCGGTGCCCAGCAGCTGCAGTCCCAGCGATTCCACCGCGGGTGCAAGCAGGTTGCTGATCTGTGTCGCCTTGTCGGTCACGTCCTCGTCCGTAGCGCGTTGCACAAGCTTCAAAAACAACAAGGGGCCCAGCGGGCCCCTTGTCCTGAATGTCCGGCCAAAGCCGGATTTCGGCATCGAGGCAAGCAGTGACCTCGATGAAGCCCGGTTTCCCGGCACCATCCGGAGGCTTCAGCGCCTCCGGTGGTCCGATGAAACTGGTAGCGGGGGCAGGATTTGAACCTGCGACCTTCGGGTTATGAGCCCGACGAGCTGCCAGACTGCTCCACCCCGCATCAGAAGCGGAATTATGAAGATGTTGGGCGGCTTTGACAAGCCCGGTGACTGAATCGAGGGAATTGCCCGTTCCGCGTCACTCCGGGCGCGCCTCTCGGCTCTGCCCGCCTGCAGAGATCGGTACTCACCCGTGCCCAGCTCCCAACTCACCGGCAGCGTCCCTGCCCCGGTTGATACTGCGCGGCGCCGTCAACCAGGCTTACTCGCAACTCTCCTTCATCCCAGGTGACCACACGCAGGGCTGCATCACCCTCGATCAGGATCGGCTTGCCACAACGCCACCACACGGAGGATACCGAAGCCGGCGCCGAAGACGAATCCTCGCCGACCAGATCAGGTAGGGAGTGGCCGAAGCGCAACTCCCCGTCAACGTTGTAGACCCGCACCACCGCTCCCTTGCCCATCGCGGCCCAGGCGTCGAGCGTCACCAGGCCGCCGTCGCCGGCCAACAGCACGTCGACCGGTGCCCAGGGGTCCCGCAGCTCATAGTCAGACAGCTTCCGGTAGCCGTCCTGCTCCGCGTCGTAGCGGTACAGCAGCGCCCGCGCGTGGACCTTGCGGTCGCCGGGAACGATGCGCGCGAGGTACTCGCCGCTCTCGCTGGCGACCACCTTCAGTTCCGGCCGCACCCACGAATCGGCATGTGCCACGCCCAGAACCAGCAGCCCCGCAACTGCCACCCACCAGCGCCATCGCCTCATTGCCGCCCTCCTCCAGTCTTCTGCCCGCGTATGCCTATCATGGTCCGCCCCACGGGAGGCGCGCCATGGCCCTGAAACACTGGTTCGAGTACGACAGCGACTGGCGGCTGGCGCCGATGGCCTACTGGGTGCACATCGAACAGGACGGCAAGCACTGGCTGCATGCCGACGCCTTCCTCCCCGCGCCTCCGCGGAAGATCACCGGCAAGGGCTATCCCGTGCTGTGCGTGGAAGTACGCGACGTGGTGCTGCGTTTCTCCTCCCCCGCCCAATTGCGACACCTCATCCACGTCCTGTCGCAGCGACCGCTGCCGTCCACGCGCCGGCTCAGCGAAATCCGCGGCACCGGCCATGGCCCCAACAGCCACTGGCTCAGCCGGCTGCCGACGTGGGTGAAGCAAGCCAGGTTCCGAAGCAGCGTACTGCGCAGGATCGTTGCTTTGGAGCGGCAGATCGCCGACGAGGCGCGATGCGCCGGCTGGTGATAAGCCCCGCATCAACGGCTCTACAAACAGCGCAGATCTGCATGCTTACATCAGTCCTTTCCGCGATGCTTGAACCGCCGAACAGGCCGAACCAACCTCAGGATTCAATCGACAACGCTGGATCAAACCGAGCCGGAGAAACTCCTCGAACACTCCATCCAAGCGGCAGTTGGCTCGGAGGGAGACACGAGGAACACCTTGGTTCGACGCCAATTCTCCTGACATCACTGCCGCTGCGGAAAACCCCGGCAACCTGCGTCCATTCGATAGCACACAGGAACACCGATCTAATCACTGCTCAAAAACCCGTGCCTGCGGCCTTGTCACAACTGATCTTCAAAAACTCCATTGCATACGCGACTCGTGCTGCCATGTCCTTTGCGCCGACGCGCACAAGGGTGGGCTTCTCAAGTCCGTTATGAACAACAAGCACGTCACTCCCGGAGTTCGACGTCTTCACTTCAATCACGTTATCCCACGAGATATCAGATGCCACAACCCCCATCAAGCCTTCTTTATAGCTCCCCTGGGATAATGCTTCAGATCGATCTTCAGACCTTCTGCGCCACCCGGTCCAGCCCGCTGCCTCATTCGTGTTAACCTCCACGAAAAGGCCGGATGGATCAAAACTAATAACAGTTCGACAACGATCAGGACTACGAACTTCCATTATTTTACTCGTCCCTGTAAAGCGGTACCTCCAATACTCCGGCACGCTATTATCCCAAGACTCAATCACCGAAGAGAACATCGCCGGGACATATCCGTTGCCCGGCAAAGTCGCACTCAGAAACATTTGAGCCCCCTCAGCAGTTTGCTCCTGCGCAATCACGTTCCCGCCTAGCAATGCCAGCGGCAAAATCAAGAAACTTGATCTCACATCTCCCTCCTGTGTTGACTGGAACCTATCTCAAAATTTCCTGAGCAGCAGAAGGACTGCAGAGTCCTGAACGAACTGAGGAAACTCTCGGCATGGAACTCCCAGCGGCTCAACGCCAACGCTTGTGTTTAATCTATGCGAAGAAGCGCTTAACGATTCAGCGGCGCTTGTGCCGATGCAACTCCCTTCCATCCGACTTCGGCTTCTTCCGGTTCCTGCCATGTAGCGAGACCACCTTGATGCCCTTGCCGTCCAGATCGTCGTCCAGGTCGTTGCTATCGAACGCGCTGCTACCGATCGGCACTTTTGGCTGTGCCTCGATCATCTGTTGACCAACATCACTGCACACTACCCTGCGCAGACTTGCCTTCACAAACCTCGTGCGGCATGGAACATTGGAAGCTTCCACTGCAACGCCAGAACACTTGTAGTCGCCCGCTGATTACGCCACGACCCTCGGTGGAATTGCACTCCAGACTAGAAAGGATAGCCGCGTTACCGATGGGACTTCGGCAGTTTGCGCCCGCATCGTAACGGAGTGCCGACTCTGCGGCGTGTCTGCTACCGTAGTTGAAAGGAACCTTGATTGGTCCACTCTTGGTAACCATGTGGCAGTTCCGGCTATCGGCCTTCTTCTCTGTAGCAATCGGCGAGAAACCTTGGCGACCAGCCCGCGCCTTCTCAGCGGCCTCGCGCATCTCCACCAGCCGGCGGGCTTCTGCGGCACGATGTGAACCAAGACGCTGGACTTCCTTCTCAACCGCAGCCTCTCGGCGTTGCTGATCAGCGCGCTCTTGTGCTGCCTTCAGGTCATAGCCCTTCTTCCACTCGTTGAAGCGCAGCTTGAACTCATCTTCAACGTGACACCCTCTCTCGACGACCGTGGCGAAGTACTGATCTTCCGAGACAGAGGAGCAGCCACCAGACCTACTTGGATGCAAGCAAGCGGAGCAATAATGGAGTTGCGCGCTACTCGTCGCAGTAGTGGCGAGAAGAGACATAGTACATGCCACCCGTAGCCCAACACGCACCTTCGAGCCCCACGTCGAACAGAATGATACAAGCGCCAACTTCTCAAAGTTCATCACAAACTCCAGCTAACAGCACCACCAGCCTCGGACCTTCGTTGTCGAGAACTCACATCGTATTCAAAGGCCATGAGCGCGCTTTCCGCAAAGTACGAGCATCATCGCACACCACCAACAGCCTCGTCCGCCTGAGACAGTGACACTACCGCAGGCAGTTTCTACAGCCATCAGGAAGCCGGCGCCCTATCGTCAAACAGCTTCTTCACGTTAAAGCAACTACCAGCCATCGGAAGCCCATGGAACAGGCAACTACGAAATCGCGCCAATCGTCGGCCATCTCTTATACGAGAAGCAGGCAACCCACTACGACCCCTCCTCAAGCAGCGCGTCGGCATCGGAATCTTCCGCAAGAATCCTGATAACCTTTTTGATCACAGTTTCGCCATCATCGAAGTACTCGTGTGCGAGAGGGCCTTCTAAGTCAGGACAATCACCTTTTCCGATCCATTCCAAGCCGCCCCCATGGAATTCATAGAATGCTTTGCATTCTTCAATCGAGGAAGCCTCATCCTTACCGTATCGCTCGCCGCCCCCGCTAAAGAAGCGCTGCATGCCGATCAGAGGAACGTCGTGACCACCTTCAAGGACGTTGGAAACGAAGTAAAGAAGTGACCCGTGATAGACATGCTGGAGTAACGGACTCATAACTTCTGCAGCCTCATCGGAATCCAACATCCCCAGTTGCCTGAACCGTCTTATCTGATCCGAGCCGCCTGCGCCACCAGAACTGGCACGAATAGTTCTGGCGAATTGCTGACATGTCGCGGCAGGCGCCTGGAAGATAACATCAAACCTCAGATTCGGCATTATCTCCATTGCCTTGTTCAACAGTTCGCATATGAAGATCGAGCCTGCGCTATGACCAACCAAAGTAATCCTTGGAGTGATGCCCCTGGCGAGAATCTGCTTGTTTAGCTCTTTCAGGAATTGCGTGCCGCCAGCGGCATCATCACGAAATGCATCTGCAGCGTCCTTCTTTATGGGTCGCCACCAACCTGTTTCGCCGATAGAACCAATGTAGAATTCGCGAAGGACGTCTTCGGTAATGCTCCAGCGCCACTGATCTTGACGTGACCGGCCAGACCTTCTTCTGGCAAGAACACTGTTCACGACTTTGATTATCTTTCCGGCAAGATTCCACCAGTTGAATCCTGGAAACAGTGCCGACTTGCTCGCTGCGGACGCAGGAAACAGCTCTCCTGCTGTGGAATCGCTGACGATTGCGGCATAGACTATCGACGGTTCGGAGGGAGCGCCCGTACCCAACTTCGCGTTCCTCATGGCGAGGATCTCCGCCTGCCTGAGAACGTACTCGTCGCGGGCCTGTTCCATTGCCTCTTCAAACTCGGGATCTGCCTTAAGCTCCGCCTCAAGCTGCTTCCGCGAGATTAGACCATCTTCTCCAATTGACCCAACTCCCAGGAAATAGGCCTGCCCGCCATCAAAGCTGGCGTCAATCAATGTTCTCGCTTTTTCCGACACCTTGTTGAACAGCTTCTTTTTTGCAACTTCACATATTATCTCGATCAGATTATTAAATGGGGCATTAAAGGCACCCGTCTCCCATATGAAAAATACAGGATTTGTGACGGCGGAGTACTTACCGTACAGTTTTTCGGCTGTTCTCACCCCAGCCTTGTGGCTCACCAAGCCACCATGAATCTGTATCAGTGTTCCATGCGGCTTCCCGACATCCAACGCATGCCGGACGACCGCCTTCAGATTATTATTCTGCAGCTTTCCATTCGCCAGATGCACGGCATGCGTGTTCTCGTCAAAGCTTTTCACACTGTCATCCTGATAGTTGAAAGACAAGCTCCAAGGAAACCTTGTGAGGCCGATTCAGAACCCTGTTGCGGCAGTGGTGTCACGGTGCTGCATCAGAAAGTTCATCGCATATGTAATTCTGTCCGCGATCGCTTCTGACCCTGCATACACAGAATAGGCTTCACCGCTTTTATTGGGTGGTTTCAAGGTCGAGGTGCAACAGTCGTCAGTGAATTATGCCTGCACCGATCTCAGCAAGTTTCAGATGCTCGTTGTAGACCACCAGGGGCGACTGGAACTGGTGCCGTGCGCGCGGGCGCG
>JAEWGI010000066.1 GCA_023388355.1 Pseudomonadota bacterium | reverse complement strand
CCGGGAGGCCCTGCAGGACTGGCTGCACCACTACAACTGCCACAGGCCGCACAGCGCCCTTGGCGGCCGACCGCCCATCAGCCGGCTGCCGTGCGGGCAAAACAACCTATTGAAGCTCCACAGCTAGTCCGCCCGGAGCTCTGGATGGACGCCGTGCCCCGTCGGCCGGGGATCGCTCTGCGCCCGGCCAGGACCCCCGCACGTCCCGCCGGGCGCTTTTCCGGCCCGCCGCGCCTCTCCGGATCGTGCGGCGCTCCCGCGGGCGGAGTGGGCGCTCAAGCGGCTGCCGCCCTGCTCCTTCCCCCGCGTGCGGGGGAAGGTCGGGATGGGGGCGCGCGCCGCAGGCGCACGTGAAGTGGCGCGGCGACCGGTTCGCCCCCCCCAACCCGTCCGGCCCGGCGCAGCCCGCCGGGCGTTCGGATGGTCCGCGCGGCAGTGCCGCGCAAACGGACCATCCCCACCCCCGCACGCGGAGGAGGCAGCAGAGCCGCCCCGATGTCACGAACGAACATCCCGCGCCCGCCGGTGTTCGCCTGCCATCCGGATCCGGAGTGGCTGCAGCGGTCGCGTCTGCTGGAGGCCGACCGCCGCGCGGGCACGGGCCGGCTCGCCGCCGGCGGGCGCCGAGCCTCCAGCCGCTCAGGCGCTGGCAAACCTGCCGGTGGCCAGCTCGAACCAGGGCGTGCACAGCAGCCGTTGGCGCGCGACTGCAGCGTCGTCCGCCTGCCACAGATCCTGGTGCGACGCATCGGGCCGGAAACTTCCATCGTCCGCGAACGGCGCGATCCCCAGGCACCAGCGCACCCGCTGCGGCGTCGAGCCCGGGATCCGCAGGCTGATGTCCTCCTCGAGCAGGTCCCCGGACCCGAGCCGGCGCGCCAGCGGCGTCGCCGGCAGGGTCGGCCCGGTTGGCGTCGCCGGCGCGGGCAGCGCGGCATGGCGGATGACCGTGCCGTCCGCCGTCTCCTCGAACGTCGGCGCGCCGGCCGCCCCGGCCGCCTGCCGTCCGCCGAGCACGGCGTGGCGGTTGCCGCGATCGAAGACCGCCAGCGCCCCGGCGCCGGTGTTGCGCAGGCGGTAGCGCAGCTGCAGGGCATCGGCCGCGGTGGCCGCGATGGTCACCGACAGCCGGGCGCCCTCGCCCTCCACATGGATGGAGGCGGCATCGGCGGTATCGGTCATGGCGGCGGGCCCAGCAGGTGGCGGCGAGAGTGCATCGTGGGCGACGGCCGGGACGGCCGCCATCCCCAGCCAGGCGCATGCGACCAGCAGCGCACGGCGCGTTGCGGCGACAGGCGCGGCGGTGCCGGGGATCACGGCAGCGAAAGAAGACGGGCAGTCCGCGCACAACGCGGACTGCCCGCCACTCCTTCCCTGGAGCGCGTGGCCATGGCCTCCTGCCGTGGTCACAGTCGATAGCTGGGGCGGTCGGGCAGGCCAAGTTCCTCGCGCAACCCGTTCTCGGTCAGGTGGTCCGGATTGGCCGTGGTGGAAGGCGTGGACGGATCGCCGTCGAAGTCGAATGCCGGCGCCGTGGTTTCCAGCCCCACCGCCTGGCGTTCGGAGTTGGAAATGCCGCGATCGGCCGCGTCCGGGCCGCTGTAGTTGCCCGGCTGCAGGCTGCCGTTGACGAAGTTGTAGGCGTGCGACATCTCGTGGTACAGCACCACCACCGGCGCCGGGAACGCGTCCATGTGGAACGAGGGGTTGTAGCGGATGTCGGTGTCCACGCCGGGACCGGCGCGGCCGCCGGTGATCTGCACGTCGGCCCAGGTGACCCCTTCGCCGGCCGGCATGGCGTAGCCGTTGTGCTCGTTGGCCAGCTCTTTGATGGTGACGGTGTTGCCGCGATCGGCCGCGGTCGCGTCGAACTCGGCGAGCATCCGCTGCCCGTTGGGCGAGGCGCGCATGAATTCGATTTCCGACTGCACCCGCTGCACGAACGCTTCCGAGCCTTCGATGCGGATGCTGCCACCCACGTCCGGATCGATCTCGACGTTGATCACGGTCGGGCGCGCGCCGGTGGCCGCGTTCACCAGGTCCACGCCCTCGGCATACACCGTGGCGGCGCTGCCGGCGTTCTCGATGCGATCGCTGCCGGCGCCGGCGTAGACCGAACTGGCGCCGTCGGCGGCGTGCAGCACGTCGTCGCCGCTGCCGCCGGACACCATGTCGCCGCTGCCGCGGCTGTGGATGGTGTCTCCGCCGGCGCCGCCTTCGAGGAAGTTGCGGCCGCCGCCGCCGTCGATGCGGTCGTTGCCGTCGCCGCCATGGATGACATCGACGCCGCTGCCGCCCTGGATCACGTCGTCGCCGCTGCCGCCGAAGACGTCGTTGCGGCCACTGCCGTCCAGGGTGACCGTGTCGTCGCCGATGCCCGCGTCGATCCGGTTGTCGCCGCTGCCGGCGATCCCGATCGTGTCCTCGCCCTCGCCGGTCTCGGCGACGATGTTCACGCTGACGTTGGACGCCACCTCGATCACGTCGTCGCCGGCACCGGTGCGGATCGTCAGCTCCTGGGCCTGCGCCATCGTCAGCGCATAGGACCGGCCGTTGACGGTCACGTCCAGGATGCCGTCGTCGCGCTGGCTGACGCCGATGCGGTCGGCACCGCTCCCGGTGGTGAACACCAGCTGGTCGGCGCTGACATAGGTCTGGCCGAAGCCGGCGTCGGCCAGGGTCGTCTCGCGGGCAATGGACACGTCCGGGCCGCGATGCAGGGCATCGACCTGGACCCGCTTGCCGTCGGGGGTCTGGTCGAACGTGCGCCCGGCCGGATTGCTGGCGGTGCCGTCGATTTCGGTCGCGCCCAGGCGGGGGAGCAGCGAGAACAGGGGCGCGGCCTCGACCAGCTCGGGGTCGACCGGATTGCGGTCGAGGTCGGCGGGCGACTGCAGCCGGCGCTCCTCCACCGCCGGGTCCTCCCAGTAGCCGTCGCTTTGGGGCGCGGCGGCATCGGCGAAACGGCTGGCATCGGCGGTCTGGATCGACATCCGGGGTGTCCCGTGGGAGGCAGGTGGGACATGTATACGTCTGCGTATGGAACCCGTGAAGCTGGGGCGTACCCTGCCTGGGGCCAACCCTGGGTGCCACCAACCGGGGGCGCATGGGCCTCGCGACGCCGCCAGCGAGGATTTTTACTGCGATGCAGCATACGCTCGCGTAGAATGCCGATCCTGATCAGCGGGCAGGCGCCCGCGCCGCCGGAGCAGCCAGCACATGGGTCTCGACCACGTTTCCACCGGGAAGAATCCGCCCGACGAAATCAACGTCATCATCGAGATTCCGAAGGACGCCGAGCCGGTCAAGTACGAGGTCGACAAGGAGAGCGGCGCGATCTTCGTCGACCGGGTGCTGTCCACGCCCATGCGCTATCCGTGCAACTACGGCTACGTGCCCCACACCCTGTGCGGCGACGGCGACCCGGCCGACGTGCTGGTGGTGCTGCCGCTGCCGCTGGTGCCCGGCTCGGTGATCCGCTGCCGCCCGGTGGGCGTGCTGAAGATGACCGACGAGGCCGGCAGCGACGAAAAGCTGCTGGCGGTGCCGGTGTCCCAGGTCTTCCAGGGCTATGCCCACGTCGACAACATCGACAAGGTCAGCGCCCACTGGCTCGAGCGCATCGGCCATTTCTTCGAGCACTACAAGGACCTGGAAAAGGGCAAGTGGGTCAAGCTCGAAGGTTGGGGCAACGCCGAGGAGGCGAAGAGGATCCTGGTCTACGCGATGGAGCGCCACGTGGCGCAGAGCCGCAAGCCGGCCTGAGCCGCGGCAACGGCGGCGCGCGCGCCGCCGCATGCATGAGGCAGGCGGGCCTCGCGTTGCCCGGCCGATGCGGCCGGGAACGGACCGCCGCCTATTGCGCCCAGCTTCCCGGCGTCGTCGACCGCGGCAGCACCTGCGCCGACAGCTGGCGGTCGTTGCCCAGCAGGTCGATGGCATCGGCCAGGATCGCGGCCGACTCGCGCAGCAGCGGATCGGGACGCTCTTCGGCGGCCTTCTCGCGCGCCGCGTCCTCGGCGATGTCGCGTTCGCTGGCCTGCAGACCGTCGTCGGTGGTCTCGGCCAGCGGATCGAGCGCCAGGCCGAGGGCCTTGCGCTTTTCCTGCCGCTGGCGGCGCTTCGCCTCGTCCTGGTCGCGCTCGGCGCGCCGCTCCGCCTCGTTGAGCGAGACGTAATTCTTCTCGCGCTCGGCGCGGAACTCGGCCACGTCGTCGCGCCACCATTTGAACTCCAGGTCCTGCTTGACCCGCTCGGCGTGCAGGGCTTCGAGCCGCGGCAGCAGCGGCGCGAAATCGCCATAGCGCTCGTGCGGCACGGCGGCGATCTGGCGCCATTCGAGCGCGTTGTCGTAGGTGCTTTCGCCGAACTCGCTGGCGTCCACGGTCACCGGGAAGGCGATGTCGGGCACCACGCCGCGGTTCTGGGTGCTGCTGCCGCCGGGCAGGAAGAACTGGGCGATGGTGAGCTTGACGTGGCCGTAGCGGTCGCCCTCCTTGGCCGGCCAGCGGTCGAGCGGCACGATGTTCTGCACCGTGCCCTTGCCGAACGAGGTCTCGCCGATCACCAGCCCGCGCCCGTAGTCCTGGATCGCCCCGGCGAAGATTTCGGAAGCGGATGCCGAGCTGCGGTTGATCAGCACCGCGAGCGGGCCGTCCCAGCTCACCCCGGCGGTGCGGTCGCCTTCCACGCTCACGCGCCCGCCCGACTCGCGCACCTGCACCACCGGCCCCTTGTCGATGAACAGGCCGGTGAGCTCGATCGCCTCGTTGAGCGAACCGCCACCGTTGTTGCGCAGGTCCAGGACCACGCCGTCGACGCCGTCGGTGCGGAACTGCTCCAGCAGCCGGGCCACGTCGCGGGTGGCCGAGGTGTACTCGCCGTTGCGGCTGCGGCGGCCTTCGAAATCCTGGTAGAACGCGGGCAGCGTGATCACGCCGATGCGCTTGTCGACGCCGCCATTGGCCGGCGCCGGCAGGGTGATGATCTCGGACTTGGCCGCCTGTTCCTCGAGCCGGATCGTGGCGCGGGTCAGCGCCACGCGCACCGGCTTGCTGTCCAGGGCGGCCTCGCCGGGCACCACGTCCAGCCGCACCTTGGTGCCCTTGGGGCCCTTGATCTTCTCGACCACGTCGTCCAGGCGCCAGCCGACCACGTCTTCCATCGGCCCGCTCTGGCCCTGGCCGACGCCGACGATGCGATCGCCGGGCTTGAACTTCCCGCTCATCGCGGCCGGACCGCCGGCGATCAGCTCGCGGATCACCACCACGTCGTCCTGCTTCTGCAACTGCGCGCCGATGCCCTCCAGCGACAGCGACATGCTCTGCGTGAACAGCTTGGCCGTCCGCGGATTCATGTAGTCGGTGTGCGGATCCACCGTCGAGGTGTAGGCGTTGAGGAAGGACTGGAATGCGTCCTCCTGGTTGAGCGCGGCCACGTTGTTGGCCAGGTTGAGGTAGCGGCGGTCGAGGGTCTTGCGGATCTCGTCCGGCTGCTTGCCGGCGAGCTTGAGCCGCAGCCAGTCGTTGCGCACCGACTGCTTCCACAGCGCGTCCAGCGCGGCGCTGTCGGCGGCCCAGGCCGCCTCCTCGCGGTCGTACTCCCAGCGATCGTCGCCGGTGAAATCGAAGATGTCCTGCTTGAGCAGGCCGCGCGCGTAGGCGACGCGATCGGCGACCCGCTGCCTGTACAGGGCGAAGATGGTGTAGGCCGGCTCCAGGTTGCCGCTGCGGACCGACTCGCCCATGCCCTGCTCGTAGGCGCGGAAGCGGGCGATGTCGCTGGCGGTGAAGAACAGCTTGTTGCCGTCCAGCGCCTCGAGGTAATGGTCGAAGATCTCGCTCGACATGGTCGCGTCGAGCGGCCGCGGCCGGTACGCATAGCGGCTGTCCGACAGCAGGCCGTAGACCAGCTTGGAGGTGGTGACCTGCTCGGGCGTGGGCGCGCCCGGCAGCGCATCGGCGCGGGCCATCAGGCCCAGCGGCACGATCAGCGCCAGGGCGATCAGGGGTGCGGCGACGAGGCGTGGGAATTTCATCGGAAACGATCCTGGGATAAGACCTGGGGGCGCCGCATCCATTGTGCGGCCCCGCTTCGACACCGCGGCAGTGCATAAAGTTGCGGGGCCGGACCCACTCTAGCGGGCGTGGCTTGCGGGCATGTGAACGATGATGGCACGACCTGTTTCCACCGCTTCGGCCGCGCCCGGGTCCGCTGCGCAGCGCCTGAACGGTGGCCGGGCCGGGCCGGCCAGCGCCACGGCAGCGGCGGCGTGGCGAGCGGGAAAACCGCGCTCAGCCGGCGAGGCCGGCCTCCATCGCCTGGCGGTCGGCGTGGTAGGACGAGCGCACCAGCGGGCCGGAAGCGACGTGGCTGAAGCCCAGCGACATGCCGTAGTCCTCCAGCGCCTTGAACTCCTCGGGAGTCCAGTAGCGCAGCACCGGGTGGTGGTGCGGGCTGGGCTGCAGGTACTGGCCGATGGTGATCATTTCCACGTCGTGCGCGCGCAGGTCGCGCAGGGTGCCCTGGACCTGCTCCATGGTCTCGCCCAGGCCGAGCATGATCCCGGACTTGGTCGGTACGCCCGGATGCTGCGCCTTGAACCTCGAAAGCAGGGTCAGCGACCACTGGTAGTCGGCGCCGGGGCGCACGTTGCGGTACAGCTCCGGCACGGTCTCGACGTTGTGGTTGAACACGTCGGGCGGGGCGGCGGCGAGGATCTCCAGCGCGCGCTCCATGCGGCCGCGGCCGCGGAAGTCGGGGGTGAGGATCTCGATTCGGATCGCCGGCGACTGCTCGCGCACCGCGCGGATGCAGTCGACGAAATGCTGGGCGCCGCCGTCGCGCAGGTCGTCGCGGTCGACCGAGGTGATGACCACGTACTTCAGGCCCATGTCGGCGATGGTGTTGGCCAGGTTCAGCGGTTCGGACGCATCCGGCGGCTTGGGCCGGCCGTGGGCGACGTCGCAGAAGCTGCAGCGGCGGGTGCACACCTCGCCCAGGATCATGAACGTCGCGGTGCCGTGGCCGAAGCATTCGTGGATGTTCGGGCAGCTGGCTTCCTCGCACACGGTGACCAGGCGGTTCTTGCGCAGCTTGGACTTGAGCGCGGCGACCGCGCCGTTGGACGGAATCCGCACCCGGATCCACGATGGCTTGCGCAGCACCGGCGCGTCCACGAATTCCACCGGCGAGCGCGCGATCTTGTCGCCGGCCACCTGCTTGACACCCTCCTGGAGCGGCGCGGGCGCGGGCGGCTGCACGACCTGCAGGGGAATGGAGCGCGGGCTGGACTCGGACATGACGGCTCAGGCGGCGCGTGCCGCGGCGGTGGGAATGGGGTTGGCCAGGTCGGGCGCCGGCGCGGGCTGCAGCGCCATCCCGAACTGCCGGGCCAGTTCGTCCAGCAGGACCGGCTTGACCGCGTCCATGCCCGACGGACCGCCCAAGTCTAGCATCGAGGTCACCTGCAGCCCGGCGTAGCCGCAGGGATTGATGCGGCCGAAGGGCTCCAGGTCCATGGCGATGTTGAAGGCCAGCCCGTGGAAACTGCGGCCGTGGCGCACGCGGATGCCGAGCGCGGCGACCTTGGCGCCGGCCACGTACACGCCCGGCGCGCCCTCGCGGCGCGCGGCGACGATGTTCCACTCCAGCAGGGTGTCGATCACCGCCTGCTCGATCCGGCACACGTAGTCGCGCACGCCCAGCTTCATGCGCCGCAGGTCGAGCAGCGGATACGCCACGATCTGGCCCGGCCCGTGGTAGGTCACCTGGCCGCCGCGGTCGACGTGCAGCACCGGGATGTCGCCGGCGCCAAGCACGTGTTCGGGCTTGCCGGCCTGGCCGAGGGTGAAGACCGGATCGTGTTCGACCAGCCACAGCTCGTCGAGCGAATCCCCGTCGCGCGCGTCGGTGAAGCGCTGCATCGCGCGCCAGACGGGTTCGTAGCGCTGGCGACCGAGGTCGCGGACCAGGCAGGCGGTGGGCGGCGCTACAGCGTCCACTTCACTTCCGGGTGCGAGCGCAGGGCCTCGTGCGCGGCCTCGTATTCGGCGCGATCGGCGGCGCGGAAGCGCAGCTTCACCGCGACGTAGCGCCCGCCGCTGGAGGGGCGCGTGGACACGCTGCCCTCCACCACTTCAAGCCCGGCATCGGCGAGCAGGCGCGGGATCTCCGATTCCAGGCCCGCTCCGACCGCGCCCATCGCGCTGATCTCGAAGACGCCGGGGAACTGGAAGCCGTGTTCGGGATTGTCTGACTGGATGTCCATCCGCCAATTATGGTGGCGGCCAGGCCCGAACCCAAACCCGCGCCCAAACCCCGGGCCCGCAAACGCGGAAGGCCGCCAGTGCGGCGGCCTTCCGGATCATCGCGCGTGGCTCAGCGCGAGAGCTGCAGCAGGCTGGAGGAGACCCAGCCCTTGTTGCCCAGCTCGTCCTCGACTTCCCACATCATGCCCTCCTTCTCGCCGGTGGGATACAGCATCATCCCCACGTCCAGCGAACGCACCACGCCCTTGCCGTCCGGACCGGTGAACAGGCGCGCGGGCTTGGTCACGGTGACCGCCTGCTGTGCGTTGGCGGCCGAGGCGTTGTCGGGCAGGCCGCCGAGCTGGGCGACCAGGTCGGTGTAGGCCTGCAGGTAGGCCAGGGTGATGACCTGGCCGAGCTCGGTGTTGGCGTAGCCGCCGACGCCGGCGGCGCCCAGGCCGCTGCCGCCGAACAGGCCGCCGCCCGCGCCCCAGCCGATGTCGGTCTTCTTGGCGCTGCCTTCGGCCATCGCCACCTGCTCGGACGAGCGCACGTCGGTGACGGTGAGCACCACGTCGGCGGTCTTCTTCTTGAAGTTCAGGCCGCCGACGAGCGCACCGGCACGGCCACCGATCAGCCCGCCCAGCAGGCCACCCACCGCGTTGCCTCCGGCGTTGCTGTTGGCGCCGACCAGGTCGGGCACCAGCACGTAGTCGGCCGCTTTCATCTGGCCCTTGCCGATGTTGGAGCGGTTGCGCAGTTCGCCGCCGGCGCCAAGGTCGCGCTCGCGCATGGCCGCGCCGAGGCCGGCGCCACGGTCGACCAGGGTGAAGCAGCGCGACTTGTTGACGAACACCTTGATCAGGCGCGACGGCGCGGGCAGCTGCTGGCCGCTCCACCAGTGCACGCCGTCCTCCGGCTCGATCACCGAGATCGCGCCCAGCGGCTGCGCGCAAACCGGGATCTGCGCCTGCTGCTCCTGGCGACGTTCCTGTGCGCTCTGGCGCTGTGCCAGCGCGGGTGTGGCTGCCGCGACCATCGCGACCGCCGAGAGCGCGAGCGTGAGCGCGCGCCTGCCAGTGAATCCGGACATTCTGATACCCCTCGACTTCTTCCTGACCGATGAATGTTTGCCCGGACGCGTTGCGCGTCCGCCCCCGTTGCCGGCGGGGACGCATTCCCGCACCCCGGCCGCGCACCGATCTTAGCAAACACGCGGAACCTGTCCGCGCCCGGCCAGCAGGCCTCAGTCGGAGTTCCACCACATCAGGAATTCATGCCACAGGCGCTTGAAGAAACCGGCTTCCTCGACCGCCTCCAGCGCCACCAGCGGCCGCTCGGCCACCACCTTGCCGTCCAGCGTGACCCGCACCTTGCCGATCTCCTGGCCCTTGGCGATCGGCGCGACCAGGGTGGCCGGCACGTCCATCGAGGGCTGGAGCTGCTGGTAGCGGCCGCGCGGCAGGCTCACCAGCAGCGGCTCGACGACCCCAAGCCTGACCTCGTTCACACGCCCCTTCCATACCTTCTGGGTCGACACGGGCTTGTCGGCGTCGTACAGGCGATGGGTCTCGTGGAAGCGGAAGCCCCAGTTCAGCAGCGCCAGCGAGTCGGTGGCGCGCTGGCTCTCGCCGGTGGAGCCCATCACCACCGAGACCAGGCGCTGGTCGCCGCGCTTGGCCGACGCCATCAGGCAGTAGCCGGCGCCGGAATGGTGGCCGGTCTTGATCCCGTCCACGCTGTCGTCGCGCCACAGCAGCAGGTTGCGGTTGCGCTGGGTGATCGGGCCGACGGTGAACTCCTTGATCGCGTTGTAGCCATACTCCTCGGGGAAGTCGCGCGCCATCGCGCTGCCCAGCAGGGCCAGGTCGCGCGGGGTCGAGTAGTGCTCGGGCTCGGACAGGCCGTGCGAGTTGACGAAGTGGGAGTTGGTCATGCCGATGCGCTTGGCATAGGCGTTCATCAGCGCGGCAAAGGCCTCCTCGCTGCCGGCGACGTGCTCGGCCAGGGCGATCGCGGCGTCGTTGCCCGACTGCACCACCATGCCCTTCTCCATCTCCAGCAGCGATGCGGTCTGGTTCACCGGGAATCCGCTGTAGCTGCCGTCGGTACCCGCGCCGCCCTTGCGCCAGGCGTTCTCGCTCATCATCACCTGGTCGTCGGGGCTGACCTTGCCGGCCTTGATCTCGGCCGCGATCACGTAGCTGGTCAGCACCTTGGTGATGCTGGCAGGTTCCACCCGCTGGTCGATGTTCTCGCCGGCCAGCACCTGGCCGCTTTCATGGTCCATCAGCACCCAGGCCGTCCCGGTCACCGTCGGTGGCGGCGGCGTGGGCAGGGCCTCGACGGGATCGGCGGCCGGCGCGGGCGCCGGGGTCGGCGCGTCCTGCGCAACTGCGAGGCCGATGGCAAGGGTGGCCAGCGCGGCCACGGCGAAGCGGTGGAAGACAACAGCGGATTTCATCGAACTGGGTACTCCGGTGGCCCGGTCCTCCCTGGCCGGTCGGGATGGCCCGACAGCGGGGCGCGGACGGGAATGGAACGGGAAAACGGAAAAGTCTACTCGCGAACGACCTGCGGCATGCCCAGTCCCAGACCCGAGACGCGGTCGGCGAGTTCCGCCATCGCGGCCTGCCCGACCGGGCCCACGCGCACGCGCCACAGCGTGCGTCCGGCGCTGGCCACGTCCTGGATCCACGCCTGGGCGATGCCGGCGCCGCGCAGCACGGACAGGGTGCGTTCGGCGTTGTCGCGCACCGAGAACACGCCGACCTGCAGCGTCACCGCGTCGGCGGTCGCCGCCTGCACGGGCGGCGATGCGGCGGCGGCGTCGACTGTCGCCGCGGCGGGCGCGGTCGCGGCCGGGACGGCGGACCCGACGGAGACTGCCGCCGCGGCATCCCGGCGCGCGTTGCGGGCGCGCATCCAGGCATCGAATTCGTCCGCGCTGCGCACGCGGCCACCTTCGTCGACCATGCGGAAGCGGTCTTCCTCGCGGCCGTAGCCGGGATGGTCGGCCAGGCCGGTGCGGCGTCCGGCCGGCGCCGGGGCGGCGACGGATGCCACCGTGACCGCTGCCGCGGCGGCCCGGGTGGCGGTGGCTGCCGGCGCATCCGGCACATCCGGCAGCCGCTGCACCAGCGCGTCCATCCCGCTCGGCGGCGCGGAGGCCGCAGGCGCCGGCGTCGGCGTCGGCGCCGCCGCCTGCAGGGTGCCGGTATCGCCCGGCCGCAGCGCTCGCACCTCGACCCGGCCGGTGCCGCGCCTGTGGATGTCGAGCCGGACCGCAGCGGCATAGCTCAGGTCGATCACCCGGCCTTCGTGGAAGGGGCCGCGATCGTTCACCCGCACCACCACCGAACGCCCGTTCTCCAGGTTGGTCACGCGCGCGAAGCTGGGCAGCGGCAGCGACTTGTGCGCGGCGGTGAACGCGTACATGTCGTAGACCTCCTGGTTGGAGGTCCTGCGGCCGTGGAACTTGTTGCCGTAGTAGGAGGCCAGCCCGGTTTCGACGAAGCCCTCGCTCGAATCGAGCACGCGGTAGGACTTGCCCAGCACCTTGTAGGGAGAGCGGTTGCCGTAGGCCGAGGGCGGTTCGTGGACCACCGCCGGCTCGGGGATGCAGGCCACGTTGGGCACGTAGTCGGGCGTGGTGTCGCTGACCCCGGGCCGATACAGGCCCCCGGCCACGTAGTTGCCGCGGGTGGACGGATCCTCCTGCGCGGGCGGATAGGGCTTGAAGCCGGTGCAGTCCGGCGCCCGTGCCGTCGCCGGCGCCACCGTGCGGCCGTCGCCGCTGCCGGAGGGCTTCTTCGCGGTGCCCGCGCATCCGGCCAGCAGCAGCACCGCCAGCAGCGGCAGCAGCCGCCTCATCGCGCCGGCCCGGCCCCGTCGCGGATCGCCTGCGACAGCTGGTACACCGACAGCGAGTACATCGGCGAGCGGTTGTAGCGGGTGATCACGTAGAAGTTGCGGTATGCGATCCAGTACTCGGGGCCGGCATCGCCCTGCAGGGTGAGCAGGGTCGCGCCTTCGGCCGCCGGCTGCCCGGGCTGCGGGCGGTAGCCGCGCGCGGCAAGGTCGGCCAGCGGGTAGACCGGGTCCCAGGTTTCGGGCTTGAAATCGTCTGCATCCGCGTCGCGCGCGGCACGCGCGACCACGGCGCCGTCGCGCTCCCAGCCGTGGACCACGAAGTAGTTGGCGATCGAGGCGAACACGTCCGGCAGGTGGGTGAGCAGGTCGCGGCGGCCGTCGCCGTCGCCGTCCTTCGCCCACAGCCGGTAGCTCGACGGCATGAACTGGCCCAGGCCCATGGCGCCGGCGTAGCTGCCCTTGAGTTCGAGCAGGTCCAGCTGCGGCTCCTGCTTCTTCAGCGCGAACAGCTGCGCCAGCTCGCCGGCGAAGAACGGCGCGCGCCTGGGGAAGTCGAAGGCCAGGGTGTAGAGGGCGTCGAGCACGCGGTAGTTGCCGGTCACCCGCCCGTAGCTGGTTTCCACGCCGATGATGGCGACGATGATTTCGGCCGGCACGCCGGTTTCGGCGGCCACGCGGTCGAGCGCCTCGCGGTGCTGGCGGTAGAACGCCACGCCCCCGCTGATGCGGGCGTCGTTGAGGAAGATCGGCCGGTAGTCGTGCCACTGCCTGACCGCCTCGGCCGGGCGGTTCATGGCGTCGACGATGGACTGGCGCTTCTGCGCCTGCGCCAGCACGCTGCGGATCAGGGCGCGATCCACGCCGTAGGTGGTGGCGGTGTAGTCGACGAAGGCTTCGATCCGCTGTTCGCGCGGGATCGCCGGATCGGTCACCGACGGCGGCGCGACCGGACGCTCCGGCGGCTGCGGCACCTTCGGCAGCAGCGCCGGCGCAGCGGGTTCCTGCACGTCCGCTTCAGGCGCGGGCGCGGCAGCTTCGGACGGCGTCGGAGGCGGTGGCGGTGCCGGCGTCGCGCATGCGTACAGCGCGACCGACAGCGTGAATACGGGCAGGACGGCTGCAGGGCGTCGGATCATCGGCGCGAGGGTAGCACGCACCTCGCGCGCGAAGGATTTCCCGCGCATGAACGAAGCGCAACGCGGCTGCATCTATCGACTGCGCTTTGCCTGCCCATGCGCACCCACCGCCATCACCACGCCCATGCCGGCAAGCAGCGATACCGCCGCGGTTCCGCCGAAACTCAGCAGCGGCATCGGCACGCCCACCACCGGCAGCAGGCCCGAGATCATCCCGCCGTTCACCACCACGTACACGAACAGCGCCAGCGCCAGGCTGCCGGCGAGGATGCGGGCGTAGGCATCGCGCGCCTCGGCCGCGATCCACAGGCTGCGACCGATGACGAAGGCATACAGCGCCAGCACCGTGGCCACGCCGATCCAGCCGAACTCCTCGGCCAGCACCGCGAAGATGAAGTCGGTGGTGTGTTCGGGCACGTAGTCCAGGTGCGACTGGGTGCCCTCGCCCCAGCCCTGCCCGCCCAGCCCGCCCGAGCCGATCGCGATCTTGGACTGGATGATGTTCCAGCCGGCGCCGAGCGGATCGTTCTGCGGATCGCGGAAGGTGAGGATGCGGTCCTGCTGGTAGGGGCGCAGGAACGAGAACCACGAGATCGGCGCGAACAGCGCCAGCCCGGCCGCGGACGCCGCGCCCGCGCCCGCAGCCACGAACCAGGCCCAGGACAGGCCCGACAGGTAGAGCGCGAACACGCCGCTGGCCGCCACCAGCATCGCGGTGCCGAAATCGGGCTGCAGCAGGATCAGCGCGGCGGGCAGCGCGATCACCGCGGCGGCAGCGAGCACGGTGCCCAGACGCGGCGGCAGCGGCGCCTGGCTCAGGATCCAGGCCGCCATCATCGGCAGGCTGAGCTTCATCAGTTCGGCCGGCTGGAAATAGAACAGGCCCAGGTCGATCCAGTGCGCGCCGCTGCGCCCCGTGCCCACGAACAGCACCGCCACCAGCGGCAGCAGCGACATGATGTAGAACACCGGGGTGGCGCGTCGCAGCGGCGGCGGCGGAACCCGCGACAGCAGCCACATCGCCCCCAGGCCGACCACGTAGCGCGCCGCCTGCGACTTCACCAGTCCCATGTTCTGCCCGCCGGCACTGTGCAGCACCGCCAGGCCGATGCCCATCAGCGCCAGCAGCGCCGCCAGCAGCGGCCAGTCGAGCGTGCGCACGAAGCGCGCGAACAGGTCCAGCAGCCAGCGCAGGATGGTGTTCATGCGGAAGGCCGGGAATCGGGAATCGGGAACCGGGAACCGGAAAGCGGGCGCTGCCGGGAATCGCCGGGCTGGCCGGATCCGGTCGTCACGTTGCCGAAGTCGGGCTGCGCCTGCGCGCCAGGCGCACCGGTTCCCGGCTCCTGGTCCCCGGTTCCCGGCTCCTCCGGCATCACCCCGAGCAGCCATGCATCGAAGACCTTGCGCGCGATCGGGGCCGCGGCGCTGCCGCCGTAGCCGCCGCCCTCGACCGCGATCGAGACCGCGATGGTGGCCTGTTCCGCCGGCGCGAAGCCGATGAACAGGGCTCGGTGGCGCAGGTGCAGCGGCAGGCTGCGCGGGTCGACGGCGGCGGTGCCGCGGCGGCTGATGACCTGGGCGGTGCCGGTCTTGCCGGCCATGGCGTAGGGCGCGCCGGCGGCCGTGCGCCAGCCGGTGCCGCCCGGCTGCATGGTGTCCTGCATGCCCAGCCGCACCACCTCCACGTTCGCGGGATTGGGGCTGATCGGCACCGCCGGCTGCAGCGGCAAAGGCGTCCACGGCGCATCGAAACCCGAGCGCAGCTGCGCGACCAGGTGCGGTCGCCGCAACGAGCCGTCGGCGATGCCGGCGGTCGCGCGCACCAGCTGCATCGGCGTCACCTTCCAGTCGCCCTGGCCGATGGCGACGTTGAGCGTATCGCCGGGATACCAGCGGCCACCGCCGGCGGCCAGCCTCGCGTCCGGCGAGGGCAGGATGCCGCCGATCTCGCCCACAAGGTCGATCCCGGTCGGGCTGCCGAAGCCGTAGCGGGCCATGAACCCGGCGAAGCGCTCGATGCCCAGATCGAGCGCGAGCCGGTAGTAGTAGGTGTTGACCGAGGCCGAGATCGACTTGCGCAGGTCGGTCCAGCCGTGGCCGCCGCGGCTGGCGTCGCCCCAGCCGCGGCTGGTGCCGGGCAGGTGGAACATGCCGGTCGACAGCACCCGGTCCTCGGGCGTGCGCAGGCCGCTGTCGAGCCCGGCCAGGGCGATCATCGGCTTGATCGTGGAGCCCGGCGCCACCCCGCCCAGCACCAGGCGGTTGAACAGCGGTCGCGAGGGATCGTCCATCAGCATCCGGTAGTCGGCGCTGGAGATGCCGTTGACGAACAGGTTCGGATCGAACGAGGGCAGGCTGACCATGGCCAGCACCTCGCCGGTGCGCGGATCCATCGCGATCGCCGACCCGGTCTGGTCGCCGAAGGCCAGCACCATCGCCCGCTGCAGCTCCAGGTCGATGCCCAGGCGCAGGTCGGTACCGACGTGCGCCGGCACCATGCCGATGCTGCGCAGGGCGCGGCCCTCGACGTTGGTTTCCACCTGCTCATAGCCGATGCGGCCGCGCAGCTGGTCGTCGTAGTAGCGCTCGACCCCGGTGCGGCCGGTGTGCGGAAACAGGATGTGGTCCTTGCCGTAGCGCTCGACGTCGCCCTGGTCGGTGCGCCCGACGTAGCCGATCACGTGCGCCAGCAGGTCGCCGTGCAGGTAGCGGCGGTTGAGGTAGGCCACCACTTCAACGCCCGGGAAGCGCCAGCGGTCGACCGCGAAGCGCGCCACCTCCTCGTCGCCCAGCCGCTGCTTGAGGGTGATCGCGCGGAAGCCGCGCGTGGTCCTGCGCGCCTCCTCGAAGCGCTCGATCTCCTCCGGCGACAGTTCCACCACCTGCGACAGTTCGGCCAGCATGCGCGTGATGTCGCCGGCATCCTCCGGGGTCACGTCGATCCGGTAGGCCGGCACGTTGTCGGCCAGCAGCCGGCCCTTGCGGTCGTAGATCAGGCCGCGCGCCGGCACCACCGGGCGCGGCTTGATCCGGTTGGCCTCGGACTGGCGCGCATAGTCGTCGTGCTGCACCACCTGCAGCCGGAAATACCAGGCCGCCAGCCCGGCCAGCGCCAGCACCACCAGGGCGAAGCCGACGAAGGCGCGCAGGCGGAACTGGGCGGCTTCTGCGGCGGGGTTGCGGATCTTCTGCTGCCGCGCCCGCATCAGCGCGACCTCCGTCCCTGCCGGAACGCCTCGAGCACCAGGAACAGCGGCACCCACAGCAGCATGCCCAGGATCGGGGCGATCCAGTACGTCCCCGGCAGTTGCGGCAGGCCCAGCAGCAGATGGATCGCCGCGGCCACCACCCGGTCGTTGAGCAGCAGCCCACCCATCGCCAGCGCCTGCTGCGCCAGCGGAAAGAACCGCAGCTGGGCGCGGAAGCGCTGCAGGATGAAGGCCATCACCACCAGCCGCAGCGCGTGTTCGCCCAGCAGCGAGCCGGACACGAGGTCAGCGACCAGGCCGGTGAAAAAGGCGAAGCCCAGGCCGGCGCGATCGGGTTCCTCGATCACCCAGTAGGCCACCACCAATGCCAGCCAGTACGGCCGCAGCCCCTGGACCGGGGCCGGCAGCGGCAGCAGGCCGAGCAGCAGCGCGACCAGCACGCTGACCGGAAGCAGCCACAGGCGGGCGGGGCGGCGGGTCATTGGGGTGGGATCCGCGATGCGGAATCAGGAGTGGCCGGGTCCCGGGAGGAGCCGGCTTGGTCGGGCGCCGGGGATCGGCGGCTGGCGGCCGGCACCGGGCCGGCGTCCGTATCCGCCGCTCCGCCGTCCGGGTCCGGGGAGGAGCCCGTCTGGTCCGGCGCCGCGGATCGGCGGCTGGCGGCCGGCACCGGGCCGGCGTCCGTATCCGCGGCTCCGCCCTCCGGGTCCCGGCTTTCCCGCAGCAGCAGCACATCCCTCCCCCGATCCAGCTGCGCCGCCGGGGCCAGGCCGCCGATCAGGAAGGCCTGGCTGTCGTCGGGGCGCAGGTCGACGATCCGGCCGACCGGGAAGCCGGCCGGAAAACGCCCGCCCAGGCCGGAGGTCACCACCACGTCGCCGACCTCGACGTCGCTGGAAACGGGGATGTTGCGCAGCTCCAGGCGGTCGCTGCGACCGATGCCGAAGGCCACCAGGCGCACGCCGGTGCGCGAGATCGACACCGGTACGGCGTGGTCGAGGTCGGTCAGCAGCAGCACCGTGGCGGTGCCCGGGGTGACGGCGATGATCTGCCCCAGCAGTCCGCCTGCATCGATCACGCTCTGGCCCTGGCGCACCCCGTCGCGGGCGCCGGAGTTGAGCAGCAGCCGCTGGCGCGCCGGATCCAGGTCGACGTCCAGGATCGGCGCCAGCTGCACGTCCAGGCCGCCGCGCGCGGCGGCACCGACCAGGCCGCGCAGGCGCGCGTTCTCGTCGGCCTCGACCTGCAGCTGCGCCTGGCGCGCCCCCATCGTCAGCAGCTCGTTGCGCAGGCGACGATTGTCGTCGGCCAGCATCGAGCGCGTCACCGCGTCCTCGCGCATGGCCTGTCCCAGCCGCGCCGGCAGCCCCGCCACCTGCCACAGCGGCTGCACCGCGACGCTGGCCGCATCGCGTGCGCGGGTGAGCCAGCCGCCGCGATGATCGAGCACGATCAGCGTCACCGAGATCGCCAGGTACGCCAGCAGCCGTAGCGTCCCGGCGACGTCGCCGGGACGGGGGGCAGCCGTGTTGGCGAATGAGGACACTTAGGGGCCGGGATTCGGGGTTCGGGATTCGGGATTCGGAACAGCCGGGCAAGCCGGCCCGGCCGCAGTCAGGCGCGGTGACGGGCGGGGGATGGAAACCGGCGACACGGGATGGTGCTTTTCCCGATCACCCATCACGCATCACCGACCACACCGTCACTCCGAAGCGAAGAATTCGTTGCCGTGCAGGTCCAGCAGTTCCAGCGCGCGGCCGCCGCCGCGGGCCACGCAGGTCAGCGGGTCCTCGGCGATCTGCACGTGCAGGCCGGTTTCCTCGCTGAGCAGTCGGTCGAGGTCGCGCAGCAGGGCGCCGCCGCCGGTGAGCACGATGCCGCGCTCGGCCACGTCCGCGCACAGCTCGGGCGGGGTCTGCTCCAGCGCCTGGCGCACCGCGGCCACGATCCCCGACAGCGGCTCGCGCAGCGCGTCGAGCACCTCGCTGGAGGTGATCGACACCACCTTCGGCACGCCCTCGGCCAGGTGGCGGCCGGAAATCTCCATCGAATTGGGCTTTTCCTGCGGATAGGCGCAGCCCAGCTCGATCTTGATCTTCTCGGCCGTGGTCTCGCCGATCAGCATGCCGTGGTTGCGGCGCACGTAGTTGATGATCGACTCGTCGAAGCGGTCGCCACCGATGCGCGCGGACTGGGAATAGACGATGCCGTTGAGCGCGATCACCGCCACCTCGGTGGTGCCGCCGCCCACGTCCACCACCATCGAGCCGCGCGCCTCGGTGACCGGCATGCCGGCGCCGATCGCCGCGGCCATCGGCTCCTCGATCAGGGACACGTCGCGCGCGCCGGCCTCCATCGCCGAGTCGCGGATCGCGCGCTTTTCCACCTGGGTCGAGCCGGCCGGGACGCAGATCAGCACCCGCGGGCTGGGGCGCAGGAAGCGGCTCTTGTGCACCTTGCGGATGAAATGCTTGAGCATTTCCTCGGTGTAGGTGAAATCGGCGATCACCCCGTCCTTCATCGGCCGGTGGGTGGTGATGTTCCCCGGGGTGCGGCCAAGCATCATCTTGGCCTCGCTGCCGACCGCGGCCACCGCCTTCTGCCCGCCGCTGCGGTCCTGGCGGACAGCGACCACCGACGGCTCGTTCAGGACGATGCCCTGCCCGCGCACGAAGATCAGGGTATTGGCCGTGCCCAGGTCGATGGACAGGTCGTTGGAAAACATGCCGCGGAACTTCTTGAACATCGGGGGCTCGGATCCGGCCGGAGGGGCGAAAAACGGGGCTCGCTAGCCTAGCAAAAAGCGCGGTTGGTAGTTGGTGGTCGGGGTTGGTGGCCGGGGCTTGCCGGGCCGGGGCGGGAAAACGGCGGCACCGGGCAGGGTCCCGCACCAACCCCCGACGACCAACCGCCAACTGCCCCGCACCCTCGGCGCGCTGGTCTCGCCGCGGCCGCCCCGCTACCCTAGCCACCCCTCCGCTGCCGAGTCGCCCGATGTCCGCACTGATCTGCGGTTCCCTGGCCTACGACACCATCATGGTGTTCCCCGACCAGTTCAAGAACCACATCCTGCCGGACAAGGTGCACATCCTGAACGTCTCGTTCCTGGTGCCCCGGATGCGGCGCGAGTTCGGCGGCTGCGCCGGCAACATCGCCTACAACCTCAAGCTGCTGGGCGGCGATCCGATCCCGATGGCCACCGTCGGCCAGGATTTCGGCCCGTACCGCGACTGGTTCAACGAGATGGAGATCACACTCGACCGGGTCAAGGTGATCGACGAGCTGTTCACCCCGCAGGCCTTCATCACCACCGACCACGACAACAACCAGATCACCGCCTTCCACCCGGGCGCGATGATGCGCAGCTACGAGAACCACGTCGCCGACGTGCCGGGCGTGAGCATCGGCATCGTCAGCCCCGACGGCTACGAGGGCATGCTGCAGAACGCGAAGGAATTCGCCCAGGGCGGGATCCCCTTCATCTTCGACCCGGGCCAGGCGATGCCGCTGTTCAACGGCGAGGAGCTGCGCGCCTTCATCGAGCAGGCCGACTACGTCACGGTCAACGACTACGAGTCCAACCTGCTGCAGGAGCGCACCGGCTGGAACGAGAAGGACATCGTGCAGCGGGTGAAGGCCTACATCGTCACCCAGGGCCCGAAGGGCGCGCTGATCCACACCCCCGACAAGCGACACCAGGTGCCGCCGGCGCACGAGCGCCGCATCACCGACCCCACCGGCTGCGGCGACGCCTTCCGCGCCGGCCTGATCTTCGGCATCGAAAAGGGCTGCGACTGGATGACCATCGGCCGCATCGGCAACCTGATGGGCGCGCTAAAGGTCGAGCACCCGGGCACCCAGAACCAGCGCTTCGACTACGCCGAATTCAGCGAACAGTTCCGCCAGCAGTTCGGCTACGCGCTGTAGGTGCGAAGGGTCGGGCCCCCGGCTCTGCCGGCCCCGATCCTCTCCGGCTCAGTCCCAGCCCGGCATCTTCGTGCGGTCCAGGCCGCCGATCTCGAATTCGACGGCCCTGTCGCCCACGTCGCGGGTGGGGAATTCGATCCGCATCGTCTTCGCGTCCCTCGTCATGCGCCACAGCGCCTTTTCATCGTCGATGAACATGGCGATGGCCTCGTCGGTGTCGGGACGGTTGGCGGCCATCCTCTTCGGCGGCCGGTCGTCGATGGTGACGGTGACGCGGCAGCTGCCGTAGCAGGCTTTGGCGAAGTCGCCGCCCTGCAGCACCAGGTAGCTGCTGCGGCCCCAGTCGGGATGGTCGCGGAAGATCAGCTGCACCGGCGTGGCGCCGCTGCCGTCCACGTCGACCCGCTCCCTGGCGTGGATCGCCGCCGACAGCTGGTTGCCGCCTTTCACCGGCTGCGACTGGTAGGTCCAGAGCGCTTCAGTGCGCCGGGCCTCGTTCTCGGCCCGGCCCCTGGCCTTGGCCTCTTCATGCTTCGGACGCAGGCGCTCGGCGGCCTCGGTGTCCGGCCAGCGCGTGAGCAGGATGTCGCCCTGGGCCTTGGCCAGGGCCCAGTTGCCGTCGGCCACCGCGGCCTCGAAGGCCTGTTCGGCCTCGGCCGCGGCCTGTTCGTTGGCGGCCGCGAGCGCCGCGGCCCGGGCCGCGGCTTCGGCCTCGCGGTCCTTGCAGCCGGCCAGCAGCAGCAGCGCCAGCGCAGCGGCGGCAAGTGGACGCAATCGCATCGTGCAGCTTCCTCGCATCGGGCCGGCACGTGGCGTCCGGCGACGCGGGCCAGTGTCGGATGCGGCGTGCGCGGCCGCAACCCCGCGCGACGGGGCTGCGCCGTTCCGCCGCAGGTCAGTCGAGGTTGACGAATCCGTCGGCGCGCACGTCGCCGCTGTCCACCCGCTCGCGCAGCTGGGCGGTGCCGAACCCGGTATCGAGCTGGAAATGTGGACGGTCGACCAGTCCGGTCCAGCGCCCGCCCCACTCCAGGCCCATCGATTCGCCGATCCGGCCGATCGCCTCCCAGTCCGTATCCCAGCTCACGCTGCCGTCGGGCCGCAGCTCCACCACGTCGAAGGCGACGCCGTAGTTGTGGTAGCTCTGGCCACCGCGCGCGTTGGTGACCACGCCGCCGGGATTGCCGTTGCGGCCCTGGGCGTAGAGCGCGTCCTGCTCGGCGAAGGAGCGGTAGCCGTCGGCGACACGCAGCTGGATGCCGAGTTCCTGTTCGACCCGGGCCACGAACTGCGATGCGACCGCGCGTGCCTGCGGATGCAGGCCTTCGATCCGGCGGTCGGTCACGGCGTCGCCGGTGGCCACCACGTCGGCGCCGACCGGGGCGGTGGCGGGCGCACCGCTGCGGCCGAGCGCGGACCAGGTGTCGCGGCCGACGATGCCGTCCACGTCCAGTCCGTGCCCGGCCTGGAAGGCGCGCACCGCCTGGTCGGTGCGCGGGCCGAAGATCCCGTCCGGCGTGCCGGGGTCGAAGCCGGCGGCGTGCAGGCCCTGCTGCAGCTCGGTGACCACCGCGCTGCGGTCCCCGGCTTCGAGCACGGGCGTCGGCCCGGCCGGATCGACGAACGACGGCGCGGGCGCCACCGCGCCCTCGGGCAGGTTGAGCGCCTGGCCGGGATGGATCACGTCCGGATTGAGCACGTCGGGATTGGCCTCGCGCATCGCCTGCAGGCTGACGCCGTGGTCGCGGGCGATGGTCGACAGGGTTTCGCCCTGGCGCACTTCATGGCTGTCGAGCGGTTCGGGCGGCGGCGGGTCCGGCTGGCTCGTGCTGGTGTCGCTGGAAACGGAGGTCAGGCTCATGGGGGCTCCTGGCCGCGGACAACGGCGGGACGGTGCCTACAGATCCCACGCCCGCGCGCCACGCGCCACCCGGGTGCAACCCGGGCTGGGGTTGTCCCGAGGCCAGGCATGGCCGTGCACCGTCAGCGGCGGGCGTCGGCCGATGCGGCCTCGGGTTCGAACCGGCACCGGTCGATGCCGGCAACCTCGCGCGACGCGCGCGGAAGCCGCCGGCGATGCGCTCGCGCGCGAACCGGGCCCGGATCAGCGGCCGTGCGACCGGCTCGCGGATTCCCGCCAGCGCGCGGGCTGCACCACCGGATCAGCCGGCGGTGGGCGCAGGCGCATCCGCTGCGGAGCCGGCCGGGGCCGCGCCGCCATCGTCCACCGCATCGCCGGCATCGCCCCCCGCCTCCGCATCTCCGGCGGCGGGCGCTGCCGGCGCCGGGGGAGGATTCGCCTCGTCGATCACCCTGGCCACCGAGGCGGTGGTGATCGGGTGATACCCCGGACGGGCCAGCTCGAAGGTCGAGCGCGCCAGGGCCAGGCCCGGCGCGGTCTCCACCAGCGCCTCGTACACCGGGATGATCAGCTTGCGCCGGCCGATCCGGGTGATGAAGTCGGCCGCGGCGGCGCTGGCGGGCGCGTGGCCGCTTCGGATCGCCAGCGGGTACCAGCGCATCGCGATCTCGCCGTTGGCGGTGCCGGTGAAACCGTAGGCGGCATCGAGCTGCTCCAGGTCGGCCGGCGGCAGCGTTTCGGGCATGCCTTCCAGGAAGTGCAGCCATTCCTGGGTGCTCCACTGGCTGGTGATCTGGGCCGGCGGCAGCTGCCTGCTGCCGCGCCAGCCCAGGCGCGCCGAATCGACGATGCCCAGCCGCGGCGACAGCACCCTCGGCGGATGCGCCGGGATGCCGGGGCCGTAGATCCACTCCTCGAGCTCGGCCTGGGACACCACCCCCGGATTCGGCTCGAGCAGGTGCTGCCGCGCGTAGGCGACGAAGGTTTCGGTCGGAATGCTCTGGAACGCGAAATGGTCGAAATAGCCGCGCAGGAAGGCATCGAAGGTCTCGCGCCCGAAGCGGTCCTCCAGGAAATGCAGGAACCACGCGCCCTTGTCGTAGCTCACCTGGCTGAGCGCGTCGTCGGCGTCGACTTCCACGCCGGGGCGGATCGCCAGCGCCTGCAGGGCCTCGGGCATCGAGCCGATCTCGCCCTTCAGCGCATCGCGCGCGAGCACCCACTCCATGTCGCTGAACTCCTTGCCATACAGCGCCTCGACGATGCGGTTCTCCACGTAGCTGGTCATCCCCTCGTTGAGCCAGCCGTGCCTGGCGCTGGAAAAGGTGACCAGGTTGCCCGACCAGCTGTGCGCCAGCTCGTGCGCGATCAGCGAGACCAGCGACTTGTCGCCCACGATCACGGTCGGGGTGATGAACGACAGGCGCGGGTTCTCCATGCCGCCGAACGGGAACGACGGCGGCAGCACCAGCAGGTCGTAGCGCTCCCAGCGGTAGGGACCGTACAGCGCCTCGGTGGCGGCGATCATCTTCTCGGTGTCGGCGAACTCGGCGTGCGCGCGCTCGACCATCGACGGCTCGGCCCAGACGCCGGAGCGGTCGGAGATCGGCTTGAACACCAGGTCGCCGGCCGCGATCGCCATCAGGTAGGAGGGAATCCGCTGCGGCATGTTGAACGTGTATTCGCCATCGCGAATCGCGGCCGGGTCGTTGTCGGCGCTCATCAGCACCATCACGTCGGGGCGCGTGGCGATGCGTGCGCTGTAGGTGTAGCGCACCTGCGGCGTGTCCTGCAGCGGCACCCAGGAGCGCGCGTGGATCTGCTGCGACTGGCTGAACATGAAGGGCAACTGCCCGCCTTCGGTCATCTCCGGCGTCAGCCACTGCAGGCCGGAGGCCCCGGGCGAGGTGCGGTAGGCCACGCGCACCTTCGCCGGCTGCTGCGGCGCCTCGATCACCAGCCGGCTGCCGAGGGTGGCATCGGCCGGATCCAGCGCGAACCGCAGCGGCTGCCACGCGCCGTCGACCTCGGCTTCGACCCGCTCGATGGCCAGGTCGCGGGTGTCGAGCACCAGCCGGGCGGCGCCCGCGTCCTTCCACTGCAGGGCGTAGGTCGCGGCGCCGGACAGGGTCTTCGCGTCGAAATCGAGCGCCAGGTCCAGGGCGAGATCGTCGATGACGACCTTGTCCGGCTCGGCGTAGGAGTGTTCGTCGCGATCGGTCATGACGGCGGGCCTGGCCGTGGGCGCAGCGGCGGGAGCGGATGGGGGAGCGTCGCGCTTGCAGGCCGACAGCGCGAACACGACGGGCAACAGCAACAGCAGGGCACGCAGGACGCGCTTGCGGGGTATACGCATGGCCGCGGGAAGCCTCTCACGGAAACAGTGCGGCGATTCTAGTCCGCGCGGCCCGGCGCCGCAGCCCGGCAGCCGTTTGCGGGAGCGCCTTCAGCCGCGAACGTCGAAGCAGCCGCCGCGCGTTCCTCAGGTCTTCCATCCATCGTGGATCGCCACGATCCCGCCCGAAAGATTGCGATAGCGCGTGCGCCCGAACCCCGCCGCCTCCAGCATCGACCGCAGCTCCTCCTGCGGCGGATGCCGCCGGATCGATTCGGCCAGGTAGCGGTAGCTGCCCTCGTCGCCCGCGAACAGCCGGCCCAGCCGCGGCAGCACCCTGAACGAATGGAAATCGTAGAGCGGCCTGAACCAGTCGGCCTTCACCTGCGAGAACTCCAGCACCCGCGCCTGGCCGCCGACCCTGAGCACCCGCTGCATCTCGCGCAGCGCCGCGTCCTTGTCGGTCACGTTGCGCAGGCCGAAGGCGATCGTCACCAGGTCGAAGCTGGCGTCGGGGAACGGCAGCGCCTCGGCGTTGCACTGCACGTAGCGCAGCCCGCGCACGCGACCGCGGTCGGTCATGCGGTCGCGGCCGGTGCGCAGCATCGCGCCGTTGATGTCGCCCAGCACCACCTCGCCGCCGTCGCCGACGCGATCGCGCAGCAGCGCGGCGATGTCGCCGGTGCCGCCGGCCAGGTCGAGCACCCGGTCGCCGCGCATGACCTGCGCGGTGGCGACGAAATAGCGTTTCCAGACCCGATGGATGCCCAGGCTCATCAGGTCGTTCATCAGGTCGTAGTTGCCGGCCACCGACGAGAACACCTCGCCCACCAGCCTGCGCTTGTCGGCCACCGGCACCTCGCGGTAGCCGAAATGGGTGGTGCCGGATTCGTCGGATGCGCTCATGCGCGCATTATCGCACCGCCGCGCTTGGCCCGGACGTCGCGGCGCCTGCGGCGGCAATCCGGCGGTTCACCTCTTGCGACGCCGCGGTCCCGGGCCGCCGGTCGCCTTGGGATCGGGCGCGACCACCACCACGAAGCCGGTCGCGGTGGCGGATTCGACGTGCACCAGGAACAGGCCGTCGGGGGAGATCCAGCTTTCGCCGGGCTTGAACATCGAGCCTTCGTTGTTGGCCAGGTCCGCGCGCGGCCAGTCCGCGTCCTGGCTCTCGGCCACATAGCGGTAGTCGGAGCCGACCCGGTGGATGATCACCGCCTCGCCCGCGAGCGCGCCCTCGTAGTCGCCGACCGGACGCCGCGCCTCGACCGTATACCAGGTGCCGCGATAGGGATCGGGCGAGGACGGCGTCTGCAGCACCAGCATCTGCAGGTTGCGCGCGCCGTCCAGGCTGGCGTAGTCGAGATTCACGCGCGTGCGCGGCGAGCCGCTGGCGATGCTGCGCTTGCGGGCCGCATCCACCCAGCCCAGCCGGTCGCGCTGCAGGATGCTGATGTGCTTGGGCCGGCTGCCGTAGATCGGGTCGTGGACCGCGTTGGACCAGCCGTCGCTCATCACGTCCCAGGGATTGTCGTAGACGTCGTCATCGCCATCGGAGTTGTCCGAATGCGGCAGGCCGTAGCCGTGGCCCATTTCGTGCGCCAGCGGCGCGAGGTTCCTGAACGACCAGGGCGGATTCCAGGTGGCCGACCAGCAGCGATTGCCACCGTCGAGCGTGGCGCAGCGCCCGCCGCCCCAGGCGTAGCCGTCGAGATCGCCGTTGAACATCATGTTGATGCCGACGACCTGGCTGAAATCCACGTCCGCATCGGCGGCGGCGGTGCAGTCGTCGAACAGCGCGTCGAGGTCCGCGTCCGCGTCCTCGTCCCCTTCTCCGTCGGTGACGTAATGCGAGCGTGGATTCGGCAGCGCGTACCAGCCCTGGGCGTCGCTGCCCTCCAGGTCGATCTTGCCGTAGGACACCTCGCGCCAGTAATGGCCCAGCTGGCCGGGCTCCTCGCCGTACTGGTCGCGGAAGAACGACACCGGCTGCTGTTCCTCGGCGATGTCGTCGAAGCGGCAGGCGAGCGTGATCCAGGGGGTCGAGCCGAGGGTGGACTTGGCCAGGCCTGCGACCTTGGCCAGGCCGTGGCTGCGCGCGTCGTCGGGCTCGTCCGCCGCGACGATGGCCGCGATCCGGCGCGCGCCGCCGGCCGACTTGTCCGGCACGAACTGCACCGCCACGCGGCGGTTGGCGAGCGCGTACAGGTCGCCCGCGCCGCGCCGCGCCTGCTCCGGGTCCAGCGCCAGGCGCGCGCCGCCGTCGAGCACGAGGCTGGCCCGGAATCCCGGCGCCACCGCAGCCGTGCGCGCCGGGTCGCCCCAGCGCAGCTCCAGGCTGCCCTGCAACAGCTGCGCCTGCGCGGCGGACGCACCGAGCAATCCCGTTGCGACCAGCACCACGCCAATCCAGCCCTTGCGCATTCCATTCACCTGCATCCCCTGCTGCGACCGATTCTGGCCCAGGTCAAAGCTACGGACAAGGCGGCCGGAAACCGTGACACGGGTCCGCCGCCGGCGCGGTAACGTGCAGGTTCCGCAAGCCACCGGAGCGTCGCATGCCAGTGCGTCCCGATCTTCACGCCATGCTCGCCACCGCCGTCGCCGAGGCCCGCACCGGCCTGGCCGAAGGCGGCATCCCGATCGGCGCCGCCCTGTACCGAGCCGACGGCACCCTGCTCGGACGCGGCCGCAACCGCCGCGTGCAGGAGAACGACCCGTCCGTGCACGGCGAGACCGACGCCTTCCGCAAGGCCGGCCGCCAGCGCACCTACCGCGACACCATCATGGTCACCACGCTCTCGCCGTGCTGGTACTGCAGCGGCCTGGTGCGCCAGTTCGGCATCGGCACGGTGGTGATGGGCGAATCGGTGAACTTCCACGGCGGCCACGACTGGCTGCGCGCGAACGGCGTCGAGGTCATCGATCTTGCCGATCCCGGCTGCATCGCCATGCTTGGCGACTGGATCGCCGCGAACCCGCGGGTGTGGCACGAGGATATCGGCGAGGATTGAGGCGCCGGCCGACCCGACGGCCATCCGGCTGTACCCTGCCCCGCCCTGGCAACCCGGCACGCACATGCCCCTGACCCACGAAACCATCGACCACCGCGGCACCCGCTGCATCCGCCTGCGCAGCGAGGGCGCCACCGCCCTGGTCGCCCTGCATGGCGCGCAGGTGCTGTCGTGGCTTTCCGCCGACGGGCGCGAGCGCCTGTTCCTCGGCGGGCACGCGCGGTTCGACCGCGGCAGCGCGATCCGCGGCGGCATTCCGGTGGTCTTTCCCCAGTTCGCCGACCGCGGCGTGCTGCGCAAGCACGGTTTTGCGCGGCTGCTCGACTGGTCGTTCGCGGGCGTTGCCGACGATGCGGCGCATTTCGAACTGCGCGACGGCGCCGGCAGCGCCGACTGGCCGCATGCGTTCGCCTGCCGCCTGTCGGTCGCCCTTGCCGGCGCACGGCTGGGCGTCACCCTGGAGGTGGAGAACCGCGGCGATGACGCCTTCGACTTCAGCGCCGCCCTGCACACCTACCTGCGCGTGGACGACCTTGCCGACGCCGCGGTCGAAGGCCTGCAGGGCTGCGACTACGAGGACAGCGCCAACGGCGGCACCCTGCACCGCCAGCACGACCGGCAGGTGGCGTTCGACGGCGAAACCGACCGCATCTACGGCGACGTCGTCGCGCCGCTGGCCCTGGTCGACGGCGGGCATCGCCTCGACATCAGGCACGAGGGCTTCGCCGACGCGATCGTCTGGAATCCCGGCGAACGCCTCGCCGCCGGCATCACCGACCTCGCCCCCGGCGAGCACGCGCACTTCGTCTGCGTCGAAGCCGGCCAGGTGCTGCAGCCGGTGGTGCTGGCGCCGGGCGAATCGTGGCGGGGCACGCAGACGCTGGGCTGAAGATCCTGCGGGCGGGCGGGCGCGCCGCCCACGACGCGAATCGCAATCGGACCCGGGCGGTCGCCTCAGCGCGCCTCGATCGTGAACGCGCCGAACGCCACGCCCACGTCCCAGCCCTCGCCGGTGCCGGCCAGGGCCAGCGACACCTCGCCCTTGGTCATCGCCTGGGCCTTGCTCGACTTCACCGCGCCCGCGTGCGCTTCGGCGGCGACATAGGTGCCGAGGACCTCGCGGATATCGCGCACCGCGGAGAAATCGCCGCGGCCGTCGCGGATCTCGGACTTGCCTACGCTCAGGCCACCGCCCTTGGCGTCGATGCTTACCGCCAGCGACTGGCCGTTGTCGCAGCTCACCCGGCCCGTGCCCGAGGCGGTCTTGTAGAGCACCGACCAGCCCGACATGTCGAAGGACAGGCGGCAGGACACGTCGCGCGCGGAGGCGGGGAAGGCGGCAAGCAGCAGCGACGCCAGTGCGGCGGCGGCAATCCATCGGCAGGTGTGCATTCGGTGTCTCCTTCGGGGGTGGGATGGTGCAGGGGGCAGGCGATCCGGTTCAGTCGATATCCCGGCCCCGGGGCATGATCCGCCGCATGAACCGGTCGAACATCGGCACCGTGAAGGCGGTATCGCCGTGGCTCGGGCTCCAGATCATGCCATTGGCGATGAGTCGGCCGCGTGCAGGTCCGAACGTGGTGACCTTGCGGCCGAGCAGCGCTGCGACGTCGCCGGAGCGGTGCGGGCCCGGCCCGGGTTCGGACATCGCCCGCAGGTAGCGCTTCGCCAACGGCGTGAGCCGGTCGAAGCGGACCCGGAAGAAGCTCTCGTCGAGCGCGGCGGTGGCGGTGATCGATGCGGCCTCGACGCAGGCCCAGCCACCCGCAGTCCCCCGCTTTCCCCGGGTCCCGGGCCGCGGAGCCCCAATTCCGAGCTCTAAAGAATGTACCGGCTCAGATCCGGGTCCTGCACCAGCTCGCCAAGGTGCGCATCGACATAGTCCCGGTCAATGCTCACGCTGCTGCCGCCGCGGTCCGGCGCCTCGTAGCTGAGCGTGTCGAGCAGCCGCTCGAGCACAGTGTGCAGGCGCCGCGCACCGATGTTCTCCTGGCGTTCGTTCACCTGGGCGGCGATCTCCGCCAGGCGATCCACCGCCTCGTCGGCGAACGTCAGGGTGACGCCCTCGGTCCGGAGCAGTTCGACGTACTGGGTGGTGAGCGCGGCCCTGGGCTCGGTGAGGATACGCACGAAATCGTCCTTGCTCAGCGCCGACAGCTCCACCCGGATCGGGAACCGGCCCTGCATTTCCGGGATCAGGTCGCTGGGCTTGGCCAGGTGGAAGGCGCCCGAGGCGATGAACAGGATGTGGTCGGTCTTCACCGAGCCGTACTTGGTGCTCACGGTCGAGCCCTCCACCAGCGGCAGCAGGTCGCGCTGCACGCCCTCGCGGCTCACGTCGGCGCCCGCGCCCTCGCTGCGCTTGGCCACCTTGTCGATCTCGTCGATGAACACGATGCCGTGCTGTTCGCAGGCCTCGATCGCCGCCTCGCGCACCTCGTCCTCGTTGACCAGCCGGGCCGCCTCCTCGTCGATCAGCTGCGGGCGCGCGGCCTTGATCGTGAGCTTGCGCGCCTGGGTTTTCGCCCCGCCGAGGCTGGAGAACATCTGCCGCAGCTGCTGGCCCATTTCCTCCATGCCGGGCGGGGTCATGATGTCGACGCCCACGTTGGCCGACAGCTCGAGTTCGATCTCGCGCTCGTCGAGCTCGCCGGCGCGCAGCTGGCGACGCAGCTTCTGGCGCGTCTCCGATTCCTTCGACGAAGGTTCCGCACCGATGTCGACCGTGGTCGCCTGCACGCCGAAGCCGAAGCCCGGCTGCGCCGCCTCGCGCCGCGGCAGCAGGGCGTCGAGGATGCGGTCCTCGGCGCGCTCCTCGGCCTGGGTGCGCACCTTCTTCTTGGCCTGTTCGCGATACAGCTTGACCGAGGTGTCGGCCAGGTCGCGGATGATCTGCTCGACGTCCTTGCCGACGTAGCCGACCTCGGTGAAGCGGGTGGCTTCCACCTTCACGAAAGGCGCATTGGCCAGCGTGGCGAGCCGCCGCGCGATCTCG
>JAEWGI010000057.1 GCA_023388355.1 Pseudomonadota bacterium | reverse complement strand
GCGCAGGCGCGCCCCGGCGGCGCGCCGGGCGTGGGCGGCGGCGCGCCGGATCCGGCGGTGCGCGCGCAGATCCGCCAGCGCATGCTCGAGCGCATGCAGGAGAGCTTCGCCGACTTCACCCGCACCCTCGACGACGCCCAGCGTGCGCGCTGGAATGCGGCGCTGGCATCGTCCCTTGGCGCCACCCGCACCACGCTGTACCGCCTGGTCGACGGCCAGCGCGAGGCGGTGCAGGTGCGGGTCGGTGCCAGCGACGGCAGCAGCACCGAGATCCGCGGCGGCGTGGAGGCCGGCGACGAGATCATCACCGGCGAGCGCGCGCGCCGATGAGCGCGAACGGCACGCCGGTGATCGAGACCCGCAACCTGCGCAAGGTCTATGCCGAGGGCAGCCAGGCCGAGGTGGTGGCGCTGGCCGGCGTGGACCTGCGCATCGCGCGCGGCGAGTTCGTCGCGATCATGGGGCCGTCCGGTTCGGGCAAGTCGACCCTGATGAACATGGTCGGCTGCCTCGACACGCCGACGTCCGGCCAGTACCTGTGCGACGGCGTCGACGTGGCGACCCTGGACCGCGAGGAGCTGGCGGCGCTGCGTCGCGACAAGATCGGCTTCGTGTTCCAGGGCTTCAACCTGCTGCCGCGGATGTCGGCCGAGGACAACGTGGCCATGCCCCTGGGCTACGCCCGGGTGCCGCCGGCCGAACGCCGGCGCATCGCCCTGGAAGCGCTTGCGGCGGTGGGCCTGGACGGGCGCACGCAGCATCGCCCGAGCGAACTGTCGGGCGGCCAGCAGCAGCGCGTGGCGATCGCCCGCGCCCTGATCAACCGCCCGCCCATCCTGCTCGCCGACGAACCCACCGGCGCGCTCGACTCGAAGACCGGCGAGGAGATCCTGGCCCTGTTCAAACGCCTGCGCGACGAGGACCACACGGTGGTGCTGATCACCCATGACGCGGAGGTCGCGGCGCATGCGGATCGCGTCTGCGTGATGCGCGACGGTGAGCTGCACGAGGAGGCGGGAGGGCAATAGTTGGTGGTTGGTGCTCGTATCGGAAGGCCGGGTTGCCGAACGATCGGGCCGGACCCGGCACCCCGCAACGCATCACTTCCACCAATGGCCCCACCACCAGCCACCAACCACCAGCATTCACCTCCAACCCCCAAACCCCAATCCCATGCTCCCCACAGACATCCTCCGCACCGCCCTCCTCGCACTGCGCGGCAACTGGATGCGCAGCGCGCTGACGTCGCTGGGGGTGATCATCGGCATCGCCTCGGTGATCGTGATGGTGTCGGTGGGGCAGGGCACGCAGGCGGAGATCGACAAGATGGTGGCCGGGCTGGGATCGCAGCGGCTGGACATCTCGCCCAACGTGGCGCGCCGCAGCGGCGGCGTACGCATGAGCGCGAGCAGCTTCTTCACCCTGAACCAGGACGACGTGGACGCGATCCGCAGCGAGATTCCCGAGGTGCAGTACATCTCCGGTTCGCTGCGCGGCAGCAGCCAGGTGGTGCATGCCGAGCGCAACTGGAACAGCAGCTGGCAGGGCGTCGATCCCGACTACCTGGTGATCAACGGCTGGACGATCGAGGAAGGCGCGGCTTTCGAGCAGTCCGGCGACGACAAGTCGGTGCTGATCGGCGAGACCGTGCGCCGCGAGCTGTTCGGCGACGAAAGCGGGATCGGCGAGACCATCCGCATCGGCCGCGTGCCGCTGATCGTGGCCGGCACGCTTGCACCCAAGGGCCAGAGCAGCTGGGGCCGCGACCAGGACGAGATCGTGATGGTGCCGCTGGAAACCGCGCGCCGACGGCTGATGGGTGCGATGGGCATGCCGCCGGGCGCGGTGATGGAAATCTCGCTGGCGGTGTCCAATCCCGACGACCTGGGCTACGTGCAGGGCGAGATCGAATCGCTGCTGCGCCAGCGCCACCGCATCGCGCCGGGCGCCGAGGACGATTTCCGGGTGCGCAACATGTCCGAGATCGTGGCCACGCGCACGGCGACCACGCGGCTGATGTCCTGGCTGCTGGGCGCGGTCGCGACGATCTCGCTGATTGTCGGCGGCATCGGCATCATGAACATCATGCTGGTGTCGGTGACCGAGCGCATCCGCGAGATCGGCCTGCGCATGGCGGTCGGCGCGGGACCGACCGACATCCGCCGCCAGTTCCTGGCCGAGGCGATGCTGCTGTCGCTGGGCGGCGGATTGCTCGGGATCCTGATCGGTATCGGCGGCGCGCTGCTGGTCGGCCAGTTCAACAGCGAACTGCCGGTGGAGCTCAACGGCCGGGTGATCGCGCTGGCGGCCGGGTTTTCGATCGCCACCGGCCTGTTCTTCGGCTACTACCCCGCGCGCAAGGCCAGCCAGCTCGATCCGATCGAGGCCTTGCGACAGCAGTAGCGGCGACCGCGCAGGCAGCCATTGGTGGCGGCCGCGCAGATGCCGATCCTTGCGGACCGGTTCACGGTGATCCGGAGTCGACAGGACTGCGCAGCTGAACGCCCGGAGAGGCGCTGCGCCGCCCTCTGGAGGGCGCCGCCATGCCCGGCCGTCGCGGCCGGGAGATGGCGACGGATGGCGTCTGCAGCGCGATCGGCTGGCCCTCGCGGCCGCTTGGTCGACGCCTGCTGGGCCGCTCCGGAACGGGTCGCCGGACATGTGCGCGACTGCGTGGCAGGGCATCGCCGCGTGCCGGAATCATGCCCGGTTATGGCAAAATTGCGCGGTTGCGGCACCCGCCGCGTCCACGAACGCTGCATGCCGCCCACCCTGACGCAGTCTCCTTCCGGCGCCGCCCGGAAAGCGGATTCCGGCCCGCGCGACCGGACCGGGTGATGGCGGACGAAACCGGACACCTGCCGCGTCGCCCCGCGCGCATCCTCATGGCGACCAGGTGGTCGCTCCAGGGCCTGCGTGCGGCCTGGCTGCACGAGTCGTCGTTCAGGCTCGAGGTGTACCTGCTGGCGGTGCTTGCTCCGCTTGCGCTGTGGCTGGGCGGGGATGGCGTGGAGCGCGCGCTGCTGCTGGGCAGCTGCCTGCTGGTGCTGGCGGTGGAGCTGCTGAACTCGGCCATCGAGGCGGTGATAGAGCGTTACGGCGCCGAGCACCACGAGCTGGCCGGGCGCGCCAAGGACATGGGCTCGGCGGCGGTGTTCGTGACCATGTTGAACGTGATGCTGGTGTGGGGCCTGGTGCTGCTTCCGCGCTGGCTCTAGGGAACCGGAAAGGAAAAGACAGATGCTGGAAATGTTGAGCGATCCGCAGGTATGGATCCTGCTGTTGACCCTGAGCACGATCGAGATCGTGCTGGGCATCGACAACCTGGTGTTCATCTCGATCGCGGTCAGCAAGCTGCCACCCGAGCGGCGCGAGTTCGCGCGCAAGTTCGGCATCGCGGTCGCCTGCATCACCCGGATCCTGCTGCTGCTTACCCTGGCGTGGCTGGCGAGCCTGACCACCGATCTGTTCGTGTTGTTCGGGCAGGGCATCTCGGTGCGCGACCTGGTGCTGATCCTGGGCGGCGTCTTCCTGCTGGTGAAGGGTGCGCTGGAGATCCGGGAACTGGTCGGCGGCTCGGACCACGACGGCGGGCCCGCGGCGAAGGCCGCGGTGTCGTTCGGCGGCGTGATCGCCCAGATCGCGGTGATCGACATCGTGTTCTCGCTCGACTCGGTGATCGCGGCCGTCGGCATGGCCGGCGAGTACGTGCCGGTGATGGTGACCGCGATCCTGGTGGCGGTGGCGGTGATGCTGCTGGCGGCGCGGCCGCTGGGCCAGTTCATCGACGCCAACCCGACGGTGAAGATGCTGGCGCTGGCCTTCATCGTGCTGATCGGCGCCTATCTGCTCCTGGAAGGTTTCGACCTGCACATCCCCAAGGGCTACATCTACGGTTCGATGGGCTTCGCGGCGCTGGTCGAGGTGCTGAACCTGTGGGCCAAGCGCAACGCGCGCCGGCGCGGCGAGTCGTTCTGAGGCCGGCGCCCGCCGCGTCCGCGCCCCGGCAGCGGCTCGGGCACAATAGGGCTTCGTCCGCCGGGGAACGCCGTATTCCATGATCTACCTGCACCAGATCGATCCCATCGCGATCCAGTTCCCGGCGTTCGAACTGCTCGGCCGGACCTTCCAGCCGTCGATCCACTGGTACGGGATCGCCTACCTGCTGGCCTTCGCCGCCGCGTGGTGGCTGGGGCGGCGACGGGTCGCGGCCGGGCGCCTGCCGGGCGTGGACGCCGACGCCTTCGGCGACCTGCTGTTCTACGGCATGCTTGGCGTGGTCCTGGGCGGGCGCGCGGGCTACGTGCTGTTCTATGCCTTCCCGGAACTGGTGCGCGATCCGCTGATGATCGTGCGCCTGTGGGATGGCGGCATGAGTTTCCACGGCGGCCTGCTCGGAGTGCTGCTGGCGTCGTGGTTCTGGGCCCGCCGGCAGCGGCTGCACTTCTTCGACGCGTTGGATTTCGTGGCGCCACTGGTGCCCATGGGCCTGGGCTTCGGCCGCCTGGCCAACTACATCGGCGCCGAGCTGTGGGGCAAGTACACCCGGGCCGGCTGGGGCGTGGTGTTCCCGACCGACCCGCAGCTGGCCGGCTGGAGCGCCGAGCGCCTGCAGGCGGAGTTCGCGGCCGGTGCGCTGGACGCCTATGCGCGCCATCCCTCGCAGCTCTACCAGGCTTTCCTCGAGGGCCTGGTGCTGTTCGTGGTGCTGTGGTGGTACTCATCCAAGCCACGCCCGCGCTACGCGGTCAGCGGGCTGTTCGCGCTGCTGTACGCGGTCTTCCGCTTCGCGGTGGAGTTCGTGCGCGTGCCCGATGCGGAGATCGGTTACCTCGCCTTCGGCTGGCTGACGATGGGTCAGGTGCTGTCGCTGCCGCTGATGGCGCTGGGCCTGCTGCTGCTGTGGAAATCCCACCGCGCGCCCACCCTGCAGCCGGCGCCGGCCGGGAGTCCGCCGTGAGGCAGTACCTGGAGCTGCTGCGCCACGTGCTCGAGCATGGCGCGGAGAAGTCCGACCGCACCGGCACCGGCACGCGCAGCGTGTTCGGCTGGCAGATGCGCTTCGACCTGGCGGAGGGGTTTCCGCTGGTCACCACCAAGAAGCTGCACCTGCGCTCGATCATCCACGAGCTGCTGTGGTTCCTGAAGGGCGAGACCAACATCGCCTACCTGAAGGAGCACAAGGTCAGCATCTGGGACGAGTGGGCCGACGAGCATGGCGAACTCGGACCGGTGTACGGGCGCCAGTGGCGCGCCTGGCCGGACGGCGAGGGCGGCCATATCGACCAGATGCGCTGGCTGGTCGAGGAGATCAGGCGCAATCCCGATTCGCGGCGGCTGGTGGTCAGCGCCTGGAACGTGGCAGAGCTGCCGCGGATGGCGCTGATGCCCTGCCACTCGCTGTTCCAGTTCTACGTGGTCGACGGAAAGCTCAGCTGCCAGCTCTACCAGCGCAGCGGCGACATCTTCCTCGGCGTGCCGTTCAACATCGCCAGCTACGCCCTGCTGACCCACATGGTGGCGCAGGCGACGGGACTGGCGGTAGGCGATTTCGTGCACACCCTGGGCGATGCGCACCTGTACTCGAACCACTACGACCAGGCGCGCGAGCAGCTGGCGCGCGCCCCCAGGACGCTGCCGCGGCTGCAGCTGAACCCGGAGGTCGACGACCTGTTCGGTTTCCGCTTCGAGGACATCGAGATCACCGGCTACGAGCCGCATCCGGCGATCCGCGCGCCGGTGGCGGTGTGAGGTGAAGGCGGGGATCGGGGATTCGGGAAAGCGGATGGTGACGTCGGGGCGAGCTGGGCCGCGGGTGGTGCTGGTGGTCGCGTTCGATCGCGGGCTGGCGATCGGGAAGGGCAATGCGCTGCCGTGGCATCTGCCCGACGACCTGAAGCGGTTCAAGGCCCTGACCCTGGGCAAGCCGGTGCTGATGGGGCGCAGGACGGCCGAGTCGATCGGTCGCGCGCTGCCGGGGCGGCCCAACCTGGTGATGACGCGCAGCGGACGGGTGCCGTTCGCCGGCATGCAGCCAGTCGGATCGCTCGACGAGACGCTGCGGGTGGCCGCCGATCAGGGCGCGCAGGAGCTGTGCGTGATCGGCGGCGCGGAGATCTATGCGCTGGCCATGCCGCACGCGAGCCTGCTTCATGTCACCCG
The DNA here is from genome assembly GCA_023388355.1 of Pseudomonadota bacterium. Next base: position 1,616 of record JAEWGI010000057.1, on the reverse strand, counting down.
CGTCGATACCCGGGTGGAGGATGCGGATGCGTTCTTTCCGGAACCAGGCGAAGGTTGGCGGGAGATCGCGCGGGAGTCGCATCCGGCCGACGCGCGGCACGCGTACGCATTCGAGTTCGTGGACCTGGTGCGCGCGGCGGACGACGGCGAGGTCGCCGCCGGCGATTGAGACCCGCCCGGTCAGTGGCGCGGGGCGTCGCGCCCGGGCACCTGCACGAGCCGCAGTTCGTCCGTGTCCAGCTGCAGCGCGGTGAGCCGGCCGCCCCAGACGGCGCCGGTATCGATCGCGTGCACGCCCATGCCGACGAACAGGCCGAGCGTGGACCAGTGGCCGCAGACGATCTTCAAATCGCGCTCGGCCCGTCCCGGCACCGCGAACCATGGATACAGCCCCGGCGCCTGGGTGCCGGGCGCACCCTTTTCCTCGAACGCGATGCGGCCACGCGGCGAGCAGTAGCGCATGCGCGTGAACACGTTGATGATGGCGCGGTCGCGTTCGGGCCCGGACAGGCGCGGCGACCAGTGCGGGTGGTCGCCGTACATGTTCCTGAGCAGCTTGCGCGCGCCGTTGCCGCCAAGCCTGCGCTCGACTTCGCGCGCATGCTTTTCGGCGATCTGGCTGGTCCACTTCGGCGCCAGCCCGGCGTGCACCATCATCCAGCCCAGGCCGCGGTCGACGTGCAGCAGCGGCTGCACCCGCAGCCAGTCCAGCAGCAGGTCGCGGTCGTCGGCGAACAGCACGCCCTGCAGGTCCGGGTTGACCTTGCGCTGCTCGGGTTCGCTGCGCTCGGCGATGGCCAGCAGCGACAGGTCGTGGTTGCCGAGCACGGTCACCGACTGTTCGCGCAGCGAATGCACCAGCCGCAGCGTCTGGATCGATTCGCCGCCGCGGTTGACCAGGTCGCCGCAGAACCAGAGCCGGTCGCGGGCCGGGTCGAAGCGGATCTTGTCGAGCAGGCGCCGGGTCGGCCCGTAGCAGCCCTGCAGGTCGCCGATCGCCCAGATGGCCATGCCGGTGTCCGCTCAGTGGAGGGTGCGTGGCGCGGCGAGGGTGAACGGTGGAATGGGCGCGTCGAATCGTGTGCCGTCGTCGCCGAGCATGTCGTAGCTGCCTTCCATCGTGCCGACCGCGGTGGGGAGGGTGGCGCCGGAGGTGTAGGTGAACTGCTCGCCCGGCTCCAGCCGCGGCTGTTCGCCGACCACGCCGTCGCCGTGCACCTCCTCGGTCCGGCCGTTGGCGTCGGTGATCAGCCAGTGGCGCGCGACCAGCTGCGCCGGCAGGCGGCCGAGGTTGCGGATCCGGATCGTGTAGGCGAACACGTAGCGGTCGTCGTCGGGGGCGGATTCCTCGTCCAGGAACTGGGTCGCGATCTGGATCTCAAGGCTGTAGTCGGCAGTCTCGTTCATGGGTGAAGTGTATGCGCCCGGCCGTGAACGCGCGCGCGTTTGCCGCCCGGTCGCGCGCAACGCCGCGGTGCGACGCGCTAGCTGTGATGTTTCAAGAGGTTGTTCCCCTCTGACCGGAGGGAGATGCTGATGTCGCCAAACGCCAGCGTCCATCCGCGAGGGGAACAACCATGCACAAGAATGCGCGCCTGACCCCGAAGGGTCGAGAG
>JAEWGI010000056.1 GCA_023388355.1 Pseudomonadota bacterium | reverse complement strand
CGTAAGGCCTCCTAATGGTGAGGCGGCCCTTCCACGATCCGTCTAGCAGGCCGTCACTCGCCTCTACCGATGCAAATGCAAAGTCCGATCTAGCTGGCCTCGTCCCCACGCAGCCAGTGAGTAGAACCATTGTGGCTATAAGGACAAACGCATTGAATCTACGATGATGCATGTTGAGCGCTAACGCCTAGTAGTCCCCACTTCCGGGGGATATCCGCGAGTATTCAGCCTCGGCTTCGCCCGGTCAATTCGGGATATTCCTACCCTGGAACAGGTAGTTGCCCGGCTTTCCCCGCGCGCCTCCAGCCTCATCCTGCAGCAAGTCGCCTGCCGAAAACGCGGTGATATTTTTTATGGACACGGAACCGTCTGATAAACATGGACGCGAAGGAAGCGCGTGCTCCGCGGCTTTTCGACGAGGTTCGTCGCAAGTTGCGGGTTCATCATTACAGTTTGCGCACGGAGCGGGCCTACCTCGGGTGGATCCGCCGGTTCATCCTGGCGAACGGCCGGCGCCACCCGCGCGCGATGGGCGGGCGCGAGGTCGAGCACTTCCTCACCACCCTCGCCGTGGACGGCAAGGTGTCGGCCAGTACCCAGAACCAGGCGCTGTCGGCGCTGCTGTTCCTGTACCGGCAGGTGCTGGAGGTCAAGCTGCCGTGGATGGAAGACGTGGTGCGCGCCAAGCGGCCGGCGCGGCTGCCGGTCGTGCTGTCGCAGTCCCAGGTGGCCTCGCTGCTGGCCTGCATGGACGGACGCTCGGCGCTGGTGGCGCGCCTGCTGTACGGCACCGGGATGCGGCTGATGGAAGGGCTGCGGCTGCGGGTCAAGGACGTCGACTTCGCGCGCAACGAGATCCTGGTGCGCAACGGCAAGGGCGGGCGCGACCGGCGCACGCTGCTGCCAGCGTCGCTGGTGGCGCCGCTGCAGGAGGAGGTGGAGCGGGCGCGCGTCCTGCACAACGGCGATCTGCAGGCCGGGTTCGGCGAGGCCTGGCTGCCGCACGCGTTGGCGCGCAAGTACCGGTCGGCGGCGCACGAGTTCGCGTGGCAGTACGTGTTCCCGGCACTGCGGCTGTCGATCGATCCGCACGACGGCAGCACCCGGCGCCATCACCTGGACGATGCCACGCTGTCGCGCGCGATCCGGCGCGCACGCCTGCGCGCGGGGATCGACAAGCCGGTGTCGGCGCACACGCTGCGCCATTCGTTCGCCACCCACCTGCTCGAGGCCGGCTACGACATCCGCACGATCCAGGAGCTGCTCGGGCACAAGGATGTGGCCACCACCCAGATCTATACGCACGTGCTCAACCGCGGCGGCCGCGGCGTGCTCAGTCCGCTCGATCTCCCCCGGGCGCCGGCAGCGGCAGCCCGCGAAACGCCTTGACCGTGCGCAGCACGAAGCTCGAGTTCACGTCGGCCACGCCGGCCTGGGCCAGCAGGCGATCGAGCAGGAAGCGCGAGAAGTGCTCCAGGTCGGTCACGGCGATGTGCAGCAGGTAGTCCATGTCGCCGGTGAGCGCATGGCAGGCCACGACTTCCGGGCACTCGTCGACATGCGCGGCGAACGCGGCCACCGAGGCAGCGTCGTGGCTGGCCAGGTGCACGCGCACGAAGGCCTGCAGGGCGAGGCCCAGGCGGCCGCCGTCGAGTTCGGCCCGATAGCAGGCAATCACGCCCTCGCGCTCCAGCCGCTGCACCCGGCGCAGGCAGGCCGAGGGCGACAGGTGTACGCGTTCGGCCAGTTCGGCATTGGTCTGGCGGCCGGCGCGCTGCAGTTCGGCCAGCAGCTGCAGGTCGGTGCGGTCGAGGGTCGATTGGGTCATAAGCGTGCGCTTCAGGTCGCTTCTACGCACGAATAGTGCGCTCCAACGCGGTTATCGCGCAATGATCGCAAACCTGTTGCGCCGGATAGTGGATATCCTGACCGTTGCCCTCCCCCAATGCCCGCGCCGGAGACCGCCATGTCCACTCCCCCCCGCCGCGTCGAGAACCTGCACACCGACAAGGGCAAGGTTCCGGTCTACGCGACCGGCATCGTCGAACAGCCCTGGGACGATTACGACGCCACCGACCACGCCACCTGGGCCACGCTGTACGCGCGCCAGCGCGGGGTGCTGGCCGGTCGCGCCAGCGCGCAGTTCCTGCAGGCACAGGACGCGATGGGCATGAGCCCGCAGGCGATCCCGCGCTACCGCGACCTCAACGCGGTGCTTGGCCGGGCCACCGGCTGGCAGCTGATCGGGGTCGAGGGGCTGCTGCCCGAGCTGGATTTCTTCGAGCACCTGGCCAACCGGCGCTTCCCCGTCACCTGGTGGATCCGCAAGCCCGGGCAGATCGACTACATCGAAGAGCCGGACCTGTTCCACGACCTGTTCGGCCACGTGCCGCTGCTGATGAACCCGCTGTTCGCCGACTACATGCAGGCCTACGGCCGCGGCGGGGTGAAGGCGCACGGCATCGGCGCCGAAGCGCTGCAGAACCTCACCCGGCTGTACTGGTACACGGTCGAGTTCGGCCTGATCCGAGAGGCCGGCGGGCTGCGCATCTACGGCAGCGGCATCGTCTCGTCCGGCGGCGAATCGGTGCACGCGCTCGAAAGCGCCGCGCCCAACCGCATCGGCTTCGACCTTGCGCGGATCATGCGCACCCGCTACCGGATCGACAGCTACCAGAAGACGTACTTCGTGATCGACAGCTTCGAGCAGCTGATCGAGGCCACCCGCCCCGACTTCGCGCCGATCTACGCGCACCTGGCCGGACAGGACCCGATTCCCGCCGGCGCCGTACTCGACGACGACCGCGTGTTCCAGCGCGGCAGCGGCGAAGGCTGGCCGGGCGACGACGACGTCTGAGTCTTCGCGCGTCTGGCTCCCGCCTCCGCTTGCGGCTTGGCTCCCTCCCCCGCTTGCGGTTTGGCTCCCTCGCCCGCTTGCGGCTTGGCCCCCTCCCCCGCTTGCGGCTTGGCTCCCTCCCCCGCTTGCGGGGGAGGGCTGGGGTGGGGGCCAGCGGTGGCGGGATCTTTCCGCGCGCAGCGCGCCAACCCACCAGCAACTGCCAACGACCAGCCCACGCGCTTCACCCGCTTCCATCAAGGCTTCCACCCGTGACGGGCGCAATGTCCTGCAGGCGGAGGAAGGAGCCGAAGCCGCAGCCGCGGGATGGAACGGTTCCGCGCGCAACGAACGCGGCCGCTGCGGGGATGGCTGCTAGAATCCATGCGCTTTTTCGCCGCGCCAAGGCGCGTCCTCCCCTCCTCCTGCGACGACTGCTGCCGTGCCCTTTTTCGCGAACGTTGAACTGGTCCCCGGTGATCCGATCCTGGGCCTGACCGAGGCCTACAACGCCGACACCCGCGCCACCAAGGTGAACCTGGGCGTGGGCATCTACTACGACGAGGACGGGCGCATCCCGGTGCTGCAGGCGGTGCAGCGGGTCGAGCACCAGCTGGCCGAAGCGAGCAAGCCGCGCGGCTACCTGCCGATCGACGGCATGCCCGACTACACCCGGGCCACCCGCGACCTGCTGTTCGGCGCGGACTCGCCGCTTGTCGCTTCCGGGCGCGCCAGCACCACCCAGACCATCGGCGGCAGCGGCGCGCTGCGCGTGGGTGCGGAGCTGCTGAACAAGACGCTGCCGTTCGCCCGCATCGCGATCAGCAATCCAAGTTGGGAAAACCACCGCGCGGTGTTCGGCGCGGTCGGTTTCGAGGTGGTGGAGTACACCTATTTCGACGCCGCCACGCACGGCCTGGACTTCGACGGCATGCTCGCCGACCTGCGCCAGCTCGAAGCCGGCACCGTGGTGCTGCTGCACGCTTGCTGCCATAACCCCACCGGCGCCGACCTCACCCCGGCGCAGTGGGAGCAGGTGATCGCGCTGCTGCACGAGCGCGGGCTGTTCCCGTTCATCGACATGGCCTACCAGGGCTTCGACCGCGGCATCGACGAGGACGCGCACGCCATCCGCCTGCTGGCGCAATCGCCGATCCGCAACTTCGTGGTCGCCAGTTCGTACTCCAAGTCGTTCTCGCTCTACGGCGAGCGCGTGGGCGCGCTGACCGTGGTCGGCGACAGCGCCGAGGAGGCGCGCCGGGTGCAGTCGCAGATCAAGCGCCTGATCCGCGCCAACTATTCCAGTCCGTCCACCCACGGCGCGGCGCTGGTTGCCGGCGTGCTCAACGATCCGGCGCTGCGCGCGCAGTGGGAAGCCGAGCTGGGCCGGATGCGCGATCGCATCCACGCCCTGCGCGCGGGCCTGGTCGAGCGGCTGGCCGCGCACGGCGCGCCACAGTACGGCTTCATCCAGCGCCAGGCCGGGATGTTCTCCTACTCCGGCCTGTCGCGCGCACAGGTCGAACGCCTGCGCGAGGAGTTCGGCATCTACGCCGTGGGCACTGGCCGCATCTGCGTGGCCGCGCTGAGCGCGGACAACCTCGACTACGTGGCCAGGGCAGTCGCGGCGGTCAGCTGAGCGCCGTCGCGCATCGCGCCACCTGCGGGTCGCCGGGCACGGGGGCAGGCACGGGTCGACCTCGCCCTCGCCCCCGCCCCCGCGCACGCGAGGTTCAGCCGCCGCTCCTAGACTGCGGTGCGGTGCACACCAACCGGGGTTGCCCTTGATGCCTGAGATGCTGTTTGCGCGGCGCGTGCGTCGTCGTTTCCGGCCGCTTGCGGCTGCGCTTGCGATGCTGCTGCCGGTCACCGTACTGGCCCGGGAGGCGCCCGATCCGGTCACGCTCGACCGCGTCCAGGTCACCTCCGCGCGCCTGCACGGGGTGTCGGCGTTCGACGTGCCGGCCTCGCTTGCCACGATCGAACTCGACGGCACCGGGGCACGGCCGGGCATCGGCATTTCCGAAGCGCTGGCCGGCGTTCCCGGCCTTGCCGCGCGCGAGCGGCAGAATTTCGCCCAGGACACCCAGCTGTCGATCCGCGGCTTCGGCGCGCGCGCGACCTTCGGCGTGCGCGGGCTGCGCCTGTACGCCGACGGCATACCGGCCACCATGCCCGACGGGCAGGGCCAGGTCTCGCACTTCGTGCTGGCCGCGGCCGAACGCATCGAGGTGATGCGCGGGCCGTTCTCGGCCCTGCACGGCAATTCGTCGGGCGGCGTGGTCCAGATCTGGAGCGCCGACGGCCGCGCGCCCGCCCACGGCCACGTGCAGGCCAGCGCCGGCCGGGACGACAGCCACGTGCTCTCGGCCAGCCTGCGCGGCGCCGGCGACGTGCTTGGCGTGGCGCTGGCCGCCAGCCGCTTCGAAACCGACGGCTGGCGCGACCACAGCCGCGCGCGCCGCAGCTGGCTCAACGCCAAGCTCCACGCCGACCTGCCCGGCGGCGGCCGGGTGCAGCTGGTGGCCAATCATTTCGACGCGCCCGACGCGCAGGATCCACTCGGCCTCACCGCCGAACAGGTGCGGGCCGATCCGCGCCAGGCGACGTCGGTGGCCACCCTGTACGACACCCGCAAGTCCGCGCGCCAGGACCAGCTGGGCCTGCGCTGGGAGCAGCCGTTGGGCAGCGGCCATGCGCTCGAGGCGATGGCCTATGGCGGGCAGCGCGCGATCGAACAGTTCCTGTCGGTGCCGGTGGGCGCGCAGGCCAACCCGCTCAGCTCCGGCGGCGTGATCGACCTGGACAACGATTACGGCGGCGTCGACCTGCGCTGGCGCTGGGTCGGCGCGCTTGCAGGGCGCGGGTTCGAAGTGACCGCCGGCGCCAACGCCGACCGCCAGCGCCAGCATCGTCGCGGCTACGAGAATTTCGTCGGCGACACCCTGGGCATACGCGGCAGCCTGCGCCGCGACGAGCGCAGCCGGGTCGACAGCCTCGACCGCTACGCGCAGGCGTGGTGGGCGTTCGCCGACCGCTGGTCGCTGCTGGCCGGGGTACGCCACAGCCAGCTGCGCTTCCGCTCCAGCGACGGCTACGTCACCGCCACCAATCCCGACGACAGCGGCCGGGTCGACTACTCGCAGACCACGCCGGTGCTGGGCCTGACCTTCGCGCCGGACGCGCAGTGGCGCGTCTACGCCTCGGTCGGCCGCGGCTTCGAGACCCCGACCTTCAACGAGCTGGGCTACCGCGCCGACGGCGGCGCCGGGCTGGCGTTCGACCTCGCGCCGGCCACCAGCACCAACCTCGAACTCGGCGCGCGCTGGCGCAATGCCGGCGGCATGGAGCTGCAGGCGGCGCTGTTCCGCGCCGATACCGACGACGAGCTGGCGGTGGCGCGCAACGTCGGCGGCCGCAGCAGCTATCGCAACGCCGGCCGCGCGCGGCGCGAAGGCGCGGAGTTCTCGGCGCGGCTGCCGCTGGCGGCGGACTGGTCGCTGGCGCTGGCCGCGACCTGGCTCGACGCGCATTTCCGCGACGGCTTTCCGATCTGCACCGGCCCCGGCTGCACCGATCCTTCCGTGCTGGTGTCCGCGGGCACGGCGGTCCCCGGCACGGCACGGCGCCAGGGTTCGGCGCGGCTGCAGTGGCAGCCGGGACCGTGGCGGCTGGCGGTCGAGGCGTTCGCGGTCAGCCCGATCGGCGTCAACGACGCCGGCAGCGCGCATGCGCCCGGCTACGTGGTGGCGAACGTCGAGGCGGCGCGGCGCTGGACGACGACGCACGGCGGGCTGCGCGCCTTCGCCAGGATCGACAACCTGTTCGACCACGCGCACGTGGGTTCGGTGATCGTGAACGAAGGCAACGGGCGCTACTACGAGCCGGCGCCGGGCCGTGGCCTGCTGCTCGGACTGCGCTGGGACTGGGAGGCAGGCGCACGCTGATGGAGTCCGCGGGTCGCGGCCGAGCCCGCTCCTGCGGGAGAGGGTCGAAGGCTGGGGGTGCCCGCGCGCGCCACCGCGGCGGCGGGCGCGCCGATCGCGGCTAGAATCCGCGGATGGACGATCCGGGTGATTTCATCGAGGTGTTTCCCGGTGCGCTGGATGCCGCGACCTGTGCGGCGATCGTGGCGCGCATGCGCGCCAGCGACGCGCTGGCGCCGGGCCGGGTGGGCGGCGGGGTGTATCCCGAACTGAAGCGCAGCGCCGACCTGTCGATCAGCGACCGTCCCGACTGGGCCGATGCCGCGCAGGCGCTCAACGTGGCCGTGTACGCCGGCCTGCTCGGCTACCTGCGGCGCTACCCGCAGGCGCTGGTGGCGCCGCTGATGCTGCAGCATGACGATGGCCGCGGCGGCCTGCGCCGGCTCGGCGCGGATGACGTGGCCGCGCTCGACGACGCCGCGCTCGGCCGGCTCGCGCGCACCTGCCTTCGGCCGGGCGCGATCAACCTGCAGTGGTATCGCGACGGCGAAGGCGGCTATCCCTATTGGCACTGCGAGCTGTACCCGCGCGCGCCCGACTGCGAGACCCTGCACCGGCACCTGCTGTGGACGCTCTACCTCAACGACGGTTTCGACGTCGGCGAAACCGAGTTCCTGTTCCAGCGGCGCCGCATCGTGCCGTGCACCGGCGACCTGCTGCTCGCGCCCACCGCCTTCACCCACACCCACCGCGGCAACCGTCCCGCGGGCGGCGACAAGTTCATCGCCACCAGCTGGATCCTGTTCCAGCGCGCCGAGGCGCTGTACGCGGGCGCGTGACGCGATGAGTGTTCCGCGGGTGCGGCTTCAGCCGCGACCGGACCGTCGGCGCATCGCATCGGCAGGTGGCAAGCGCGGCCGAAGCCGATCGCGCACGTTGCAAGGCTCAGCCGGCCACGCGCGGCTGGTTGAGCACCAGCCAGTACAGGCCGATCTGCTTGACCACGTCGACGAACTGCTCGAAGTCGACCGGCTTGCGGATGTAGCTGTTGACGCCCAGGGCGTAGGTGGCCTCGACGTCGAAGGGTTCATCGCTGGTGGTCAGCACCACCACCGGCAGCGCACGCGTGCGTGCGTCGCTGCGGATCGCCTGCAGCACCTCGCGGCCGTCGAGCTTGGGCAGGTTGAGGTCGAGCAGCACGATCGCCGGCAGCGCGCGCACCTCGCGCGCGGCGTACGCGCCGCGTGCGAACAGGTAGTCCAGCGCCTCGGCGCCGTCGCGCACCACCACCAGCTGGCGATCGATTCCGGCCTGGGCGAACGCGATCCGGGTCAGCTCCGCGTCGTCCGGGTTGTCCTCGATCAGCAGGATGTCGCTCTGGTTCATGGCATCTGGTTTCCGCCCGCGCCGGTGGCAGCCGCCGGCAGCTCGATGAGAAAGGTGCTGCCCTGGCCGGGCTGCGACTGCGCCTGGATGCATCCGCCGTGGCGCCTGGCGACCTGCTGCGCGATCGCCAGTCCCAGGCCGTCGCCTCCGCCCTGGTCGGTGCCGTGCAGGCGCTGGAACGGCAGGAACAGCTTGTCAGCATAACGCATGTCGAAACCGCGCCCGCGGTCGCCCACCGACAGCCGCAGGCGGTCGCCCTCGCGCGAGCCCTCCACCGTGATCCGCACCCGCGCGCCGGGAATCGAGAACTTCCATGCGTTGTCGAACAGCTCGCGCAGCAGCACCTTGAGCCAGTGTTCGTCGCCGCGCGCCCACAGTCCCTGCGCCACCTCGATGTCGGCCGCGCGCCCGGGATCGCGATCCTGCAGTTCGACCGCCACCCAGTCGCACAACAGGCTGATGTCGACCTCGTCCTCGCGCATCGGCTGGCGCGATGCGCGCAGCAGTTCGAGCAGCGCCTGGACCAGGCGTTCGGCGCGCGCGGCGGCGGCACGGATCCGGGCCAGGTCGGCGCGGTCGGCTTCGGCCAGGCCTGCGCTGTCGTCGATCCGCGCGGCGAAGCCGGCGATGCTGCGCAGCGGCGCGCGCAGGTCGTGCGACAGGCCATGGGCCAGGTGTTCCTGCAGCCGGTCGTCGGCCTGCTCGCGGCGCTCGCGCCCGCGCGCCTGGGCCAGGTCCTCGCACTGCATCAGCAGCACGCCGTCGCTGTCGCCGGACAGCGGCGTCAGCGTCAGCCGCCAGGCGGGGACGGCGCCACCGTCATCGGCCGGCCCGGCCTGGGTTTCCAGCACCTGGCGCAGGGGCTGCCCGAGCGCGGGCGCGGCCAGCGCCGCGTCGATGCCGCGGGCGAGCGCGGGCTCGAACACCGCCTCGTGCGCGCGCCGGCCGCACAGCGATTCAGGCGGCAGGCCCAGCATCGCCGCCAGCGCGGCGTTGGCCAGCAGCCACTCGCCCTGCGCCGAGAGCACGGCAAGCCCGGCGTCGACGTGCTCGAACGCCTGGCGGTACAGGGAAATGGAGTGTGCTTCCATGGCTTGCCGGATGGCGCGGGCGACCGCGCCCGCGGGTCCAGTCTACGGAACAACGGCGTGCACGACCGGTGCACGGATCGTGAAGCCGGCGGCGCCGCGGCCGCGCGCCCCTCTCAGAACAGCTGGCCCTGGTCGCCCTGCGCCTGCGGCGCGCGGAAGGCTCCGGTATCGAGTTCCGGCAGGCCGGTGTAGCCAAGGCGCCGGCGCGCACGCGCGAAGCGCTGGGCAAGCAGGTCGGCCAAAGGCCCCTGGCCGCGCATGCGCTGGCCGAAGGCGCTGTCGTAGTCGCGCCCGCCGCGCATCTGCCGCACCAGGCTCATCACGTGCGCGGCGCGGTCGGGATAATGCAGCTGCAGCCATTCTTCCCAGACCTCGCCCAGCTCGTGCGGCAGCCGCAGCAGCACGTAGCCGGCGGACCGCGCGCCGGCCTCGCGCGCGGTCTCCAGGATCGCTTCGGGTTCGTGGTCGTTGATCGCCGGGATCACCGGCGCAACCAGCACGCCCACCGGCACCCCGGCCTCGGCCAGGGCGCGCATCGCACGCAGCCGCGCGTGCGGCGCTGCGGCGCGCGGCTCCATCCGCGCCGAGAGCCGGTTGTCGAGGGTGGTGATCGAGAAGTGCACGGTCACCAGCCGCTGCTTTGCCAGCGGCGCGAGCAGGTCGAGGTCGCGTGTGACCAGCGCGCTCTTGGTGACCACGCTGAACGGGTGGCGACATTGCGCCATCACCTCGATCAGGCTGCGGGTGATCCGGTAGCGCCGCTCGATCGGCTGGTAGGCATCGGTGTTGATGCCCAGGGCGATCGGCGCACAGCGATAGCCCTTGCGCGAGAACTCGGCGCGCAGGCGCTCGACGGCGTTGGTCTTGGCAAACAGACGGGTCTCGAAATCCAGCCCCGGCGACAGGCCCAGGTAGGCATGCGAGGGGCGCGCGAAGCAGTACACGCAGCCGTGTTCGCAGCCGCGGTAGGGATTGAGCGACTGGCTGAAGCCGACGTCGGGCGAACTGTTGCGGCTGACGATGCTGCGCGCCGACTCCTCGTGCACGCGGGTGTCCGGATGCGGCGCGGGATCGGTGTCGTCCCGCGCCTGCGGGCAATCCCAGCCATCGTCGCAGGCGTGTACGGTCGCGGTTTCGTAGCGGCCGGGCACCCACGAGGCGGCGCCTCGTCCCTTGATCGGCGCGGTTGGCGTCGCCTTCGCTTTCGTCGCCATCGACATCCGGCTAGCCTAGCGCCCGGGCGTCGCAGCCGCCGCGACGACGGATCGCTCCGTGCCGATTTTCGATCTCATGCGCCAGGGCTGGGACGCGCTTGCGTCGGTTCCCTACCTGCGGGTGTACCTGAGCCTGGGCTGGACGCTGTACATGCTGCTGCTCGGTGGCTGGATCGTGCTGCAGAAGCGCGAACCGGTGGCGACCCTGAGCTGGCTGCTGGGGCTGGCGCTGCTGCCGTACGTGGGATTCCTGATCTACCACGTGTTCGGGCCGCAGCGGATCGAACGCCAGCGCCTGCGGCGCGCGCGGGTGCGCGGCGAGCTGCCGGCGCAGGCCCTGGTCGAGAACGAGGAGGTGGCCGAACTGGCGCGGATGGCGCGCGCGGCCACCGGCCTGCCGATGACCACCGCCAGCGACGTGCGCCTGCTGGTCGACGGCGCGGCCAAGTACGAGTCGCTGCTGGCCGACATCGCCAGCGCCCGCAACCACATCCACCTCGAGTACTACATCTGGCATCCCGACCGCACCGGCACCGCGGTGCGCGATGCCCTGGTCGAGCGCGCCCGCGCCGGCGTGAAGGTGCGGCTGCTGGCAGACGCCCTGGGCAGCGCGCGCTGCCAGCGCCTGTTCTCGGAGCTGGTCGCCGCCGGCGGCGAGCTGGCCTGGTTCCACCCCACCCGCTTCGGCCGCATCTGGCAGCGGCCGTGGACCAACCTGCGCAGTCATCGCAAGATCGTCGTGATCGACGGCCGCATCGGCTACACCGGCGGCATGAACGTCAGCGACGACCAGAACGAGCGCATCAACCCGGACGCCTACCGCGACCTGCACCTGCGGGTGGAAGGCAACATGGTGCGCGCGCTGCAGCTGGTGTTCGCCGAGGACTGGGCCTACGCCACCGGCGAGCGCGATTTCATCGGCGAGGTCGCGCGCCAGACTCCGCTCCTGCCGTCCGGCAAGGTCTGCGCACAGGTCATCACCTCGGGGCCGGACTCGCCGTGGGAGGCGATCCACCGGGCCCACGTTGGCGCGATCCACGCCGCGCGCGAGCGGGTGTGGCTGGTCACGCCCTACTTCGTCCCGGGCGAGGCGGCGATGATGTCGCTGACCTCGGCCGCGCTGGCCGGGCTCGACGTGCGCCTGCTGGTGCCGCGGATGAGCGATTCGCGGCTGGTGACCCTGGCCGCCCGCTCGTACTTCGGCCCGCTGTTGCTGGCCGGGGTGAAGATCTACGAATACGGCCCGCGGATGCTGCACACCAAGGCGCTGCTGGTCGACGACAGCACGGTGGTGATCGGCAGCGCCAACTTCGACCACCGCAGCTTCCGCCTCAACTTCGAGGTGTCGGCGCTGATCGAGGACGCCAGCCTGGGTGCGGCGATGGCGCAGCTGATCGAGGGCGAGCTGGCCAGCGCCCCGCGCGTTCGCCAGGGTCGCAAGCGCGCCCTGCTGACCGCGCGCCTGCCCGAGGCGCTGGCGCGGCTGATGTCGCCGCTGCTGTAGTCCAGGACCGGTCTCCCGGCATTCGCGCGAGGTGCCCCTGGCCGCCCGCGGGTCCGGCGGTCCAGGGAGCGTGGTTGCATCGTCCAGCGTCCCTGGTTCCCCGCGTTCGCGGGGATGGCGGCCGAGCCCCAGGGCCGGCGCATCGACCGGCGTCCCGACTCCCCGCGTCCGCGCGCGGCCGCCGGGGCGCCCGGCGCGGGGGGACCGGCGGGCGCAGCGGCGTGGCGGACGGCGTGCGCGGCCGCGGCTTGGCGTTAGACTTGCGCCATCCCTGCAGCGGAGTCTGCCCCATGCCCTGGTTGTTCCTGTTGCTCGCGGTCGCGGCGCTGGCGATCGCCTTCCTGACCTCGTCGATGGCGATCGTGGTGATCAGCCTGCTGGCGGCGCTGGCGCTGCTGGCGCTGTGGATCCTCGGCCTGCTGGCGCAGCGGATCGACAACCGCAGCCGCGACGACACCCAGATGCTGGACCCGCGCGAGCTGCAGCGCATGCGCGAACTGGCCGAGACGCGCCGCGCCGAGGCGTCGTCCGACACCGCGCCGGTGGCGGCCGCTGCCGACGAACCGCAGGCCTCCTGAGCGGTGCCCCGGACCGGGCGCGGGCGCGCGTGAGCACCCGCCTCAGCGTCAATCTCAACAAGATCGCGGTGCTGCGCAATTCGCGCGGCGGCGACGAGCCGTGTCTGCTGCACGCGGCCCGCACCTGCCTGGACGCCGGTGCCCACGGCATCACCGTGCATCCGCGCCCCGATGCGCGTCACACCCGCCACGACGACGTGCTGGCGCTGGCCGGGCTGTGCCGCGAGCGCGGGGTCGAGTTCAACCTCGAAGGCAATCCGTCCGCGCCGCCGCGCGAGGGCTACGCGGGCTTCCTGGCGCTGTGCGAACTCGCGCGGCCCGCGCAGGCCACCCTGGTGCCCGACGACGACGCCCAGATCACCTCCGACCACGGCTTCGACTTCGGCCGCGACGCCGCTGCGCTGCGCCCGCTGGTCGAACGGCTGCGGGCGCTGGGCTGCCGGGTCAGCCTGTTTGCGGATGCCTGCAGCGAGGTCGCCAGCGCCGCCGCGATCGGCGCCGACCGGATCGAGCTCTACACCGGCCCCTATGCCGAAGCCTTTGCCGCCGGACGCGCGGAGCGCGCGCTGGTGCCCTACGCCGCGACCGCCGAGGCGGCCCGCGCAGCGGGGCTGGGGATCAACGCCGGCCACGACCTGAGCCAGGCCAACCTGGCCGCCTTCCTCGACGCGGTGCCCGGGGTGGAGGAAGTGTCGATCGGCCACGCCCTGATCGGCGAGGCGCTGTACGAAGGCCTCGCCGCAACCGTCGCGCGCTACCTGGCGATCCTCGCCAACCGCTGAGGCGCGCCTTCTCCGGCCTGTGATAGCGGCAAGGGCGCTGATCCCAACGCGCGCCGCGGCCGCCCGCTCCTTTCCCTGCGTTCCGCCCCTTCCCCCGCGTGCGGGGGAAGGTCGGCAATGAACGCGCTTCCGTCGTGTGTGTAAACCCCCTTCCCCCGCACGCGGGGGAAGGTCGGGATGGGGGCGCGCGCCGCAGGCGCGCGTGAAGTGGCGCGGCGACCGGTTTTCCCCTACCCCAACCCGTCCAGCGCGCCGGGCGTCCCGCGCGCGGGGGGGAGGGAGCAGATCCGCCGCGTCGCAACGTCGCCGCGGACGGGAGGTGGACCAAAAAAGACGCCGCCCGAAGGCGGCGTCGAAACATTGCGGTAAGCGGCCGGCGCGCTGCAGGCGACGCCGGACGGTCGTGCGGTTACTGCTTGACGAATCCGATCTTCTGCATGTGCGCGTTCTTGGCCGAGGCCAGCACCTTGGCCAGCACGCCGTACTCGGCGTCCGCGTTCATGTCGATCTCCAGGGTCGGCTGGTTGTTGACGTCGCGCTGGACCTCGGCGTCCATCATCGCGCGCAGCGCCGTCACCGGCGTCGGGCTGTCGTTCCAGTAGATCGTGCCGCCGGCATCGATCCGCAGCCGGATCGGCTCCGGCGGATCCTGCGGGTTCTGCGGCGGCGTGATCGACCGTTGCGGCAGGTCGATGTCGATCGGATAGGACACCTGCGGGGCCGTGACCATGAAGATGATCAGCAGCACCAGCATGACGTCGCACAGCGGAATGATGTTGATGTCGGCCATCGGCGCGCCATCGCCACCACCTGATGAAAAGGCCATCGTGCGTTACTCCCGATCAGTTCTTTTCGCGGGCCGAAACAAAGCCCACCTTGCGCATGCCCTTCTGCTGCGCAAGGGTCACCACCTCGTTGACGATGCGGTATGGCGTGGTTGCATCGCCGCGCACGTTCACCGGCGGCTGCGGCGTCTTCTGTGCTTCCACCGCGAGCGCGCTTTCGAGGAAGTCCAGGGTCACCGGCTGGTCGTTGAGGTAGAGGTCGCCGGTGGACGTGATCGCGACGGTCATCGGAGGCGCCAGCGGCGCCTCGTCCGGGCGTTCGTCGAGATTGGCCTGGGGCAGGTCGACCTTGACCTTGTGCGCCATGAGCGGTGCCGTGACCATGAAGATGATCAGCAGCACCAGCATCACGTCGACCAGCGGCACGATGTTGATCGTGGCATTGACGCTGTTGTGGCCGTCACCACCTGAACTGAAGGCCATGTCCGATCTCCGTCAGTATTGTTCGATCAGCGCACGTCGCCGACGCGCGAACCGGTGGCGAAGAAGTCGTGCAGGTCGTGGGCGAAGGTGTCGAGCTTGTTGTTCGTGCTGCGGTTCAGGCGCACGAAGAAGTTGTAGCCCAGCACCGCCGGGATCGCCACGGCCAGACCGATCGCGGTCATGATCAGCGCCTCGCCCACCGGACCGGCAACCGCGCCGATGTCGGCCTGGCCGGTGGCACCGATGCGGATCAGCGCGTTGTAGATGCCCCACACCGTGCCGAGCAGGCCGACGAACGGCGCGGTCGCACCGACGGTGGCGAGCACGGTCAGGCCGGCTTCCAGGCCCAGCGACTCGCGGGTCACCGCCTGGCGCAGCGCGCGATCGACGAACTCGGAGCGGCTGAGCGACTCGGCCAGGCGCGAACCGTCATGGCGCTGGTGGTGCGCGGCGGCCTGGGCGGCGTCGAGGGCGACCTTGGAGAACGGCTCGCTGCGCGGCTGCTCTTCCATGAAGCGGATCGCGTCCTGCGCGTTGGGGGTTTCCCAGAACGTGGCGATCACCCGGTCCGAGCTCTTCTTCAGACGGATGTTCTTGATGAAGTTGTAGATGATCCAGTAGATCGAAAGGACCGACATCAGGATCAGGGTCAGGAACACGATCCAGTTGACCACTGTCATGTGTTCAATCAGGTTCGCGAAGCCCATCTGGGTCAGTGCCTGGGCGTTGCCGGCTCCGGCAACGGGGGCGGTGGTTTCCTGCAGCATGACGCTTACCTTCTAGATGTTGTTGAGTGTAGGAAGTGGAACGGTGTAGCGGTTGGAAAAAACGCTTGTGGCGCGGCGGCGGTCAGCCGCCGAGCTGGAAGGTGACCGGGACGCGCACGCGACCGGCGGCCTTCTGGCCATTGATGACCGAGGGATTGAAACGCCAGCGACGGGCGGCCTGC
This sequence comes from Pseudomonadota bacterium, assembly GCA_023388355.1. Next base: position 3,143 of record JAEWGI010000056.1, on the reverse strand, counting down.
ATCGCCGCACGATCCAGGTCGCGGTTGCGGCTGGACTTCTCGACCGACACGTCGGTGACGTTGCCGTTGGCGTCGACATCGATGACCAGGACCACGGTGCCCTCGATGCCGGCGCGCGCGGCGGCCGGCGGGTACTGCGGCGGGTTCATGTTCTTGGACGAGATGTCGACGCTGGCGCCGATGTCCGGCGTCGGCGCGGGCGGCGCGGGCGGCGCGGGCGGCGGCGCGGGGGTGTCGATCGGGGACGGCTCGTCGAACACCACCGGCGGATCTTCCGGCGGCGGCGGCAGCGGGGTCGGCGTCGGCGGCACCAGCTCCTTGATCGGCTGGGGCTTGGGCGGCTGCGGCGGCGGCGGCGGCGGCGGGGGCGGCGGCGGCGGCGGCTCGATGATGACCACGCGGGTGGCATCTTCGGCCTGCTGCTCGGCCTGGGGAGGCGTGGCCGGCGCCAGCAGCAGCAGCAGCGCCGCGGCGTGGATGGCCACTACGAGGGTGAATCCTGCGATTCGCGCCCAGTCCAGACCTTCGTCTTCGTCTTTCTTGTCGGTCGTCGGCAAGCGGTCGGTCATGCGTTGAACTCAAGTCTGGCCGGGCGCCGAAACGCCCTGTGGTCGTGTCTGTCGTGCCGCAGCCGGTTTTCGGCGACGGGAATTTCCAAGCTTATACCAATCCGCAGCCGTGATACCAACCGGTTTCCTGCGTAATTGGATGTCAGCGGCTGCGCGAGAGGATGCTGCGCGCCTCGTCGGGCGCCCGGACTCCCTTGTCCAGGGCCTGCTGGGCGGCCTGCTTGGCTTCCGCCAGGCGGCCCTCGTTGGACAGCAGCTTGGCCAGGTTGAGAAAGGTCTCGCCGGTTTCCGCCAGCGGCGCGGCCTTCTGGTAGGCCGCGATCGAGGCGTTGATGTCCTGCGGCTCGCCGAAATAGTGCGCCTGCGCCAGCGCCACGTAGGTCTGGTAGTCGGGCGGCAGGACGTTCTTCGCCAGGCCTTCCTCGATCACCGCGATCGCCTTGTGGTGGCCGTCGTCGAGGCTGAGGTAGGAGGCGACGAGGTTGCGGTACTCGCGCTCCTCGGTCAGCTCGCCGCCCGCGCGCAGGCGCTCGTAGACGGCGACGGCCTTGTCGTACTGGTCGGTCTGCAGGTAGGTGGCGGCGAGGTTGAGCTGCGAGCGCTTGTCGTCGGGGGTATTGGCGGCGATCTGCTCGGCGAGCCTGGAGGCCTCCGCGCCCTGGCCGCTCTCGGAATACGCGGCCATCAGCAGCTGCTGCCACTGGGGCGTCGCGTCCGGCGATTCGGCCAGCGGCTTGAGCGTGGCGATCGCATCCGGGTAGCGCTCGAGCCGCAGCAGGACGTTGCCCTTGAGCGCGGCCACCTCGGCGTCGGTGGTGCCGGTTTCGGTCTGCAGCCGGTCGATTGTCGCCAGCGCTTCGTCGTAGCGTTCGTCCTGGGCGTGCAGCTGGGCGACGATGTACATCACCTCGTAGTGTTCGCGGTTCTTGAGGCCGTCGAACTCCAGCGCGCGCTGCAGGTACGACAGGGATGCGGCGTCGTCTTCGCCCAGCAGGATGGCTCCGGCGATGCGCGCGGCCAGCGCCCGCTCATAGGCATTGGACTTCTCGTCGGCGATGATCTCGTCGGCGAGCTGCCGGGTCTGCGCCGGGTCCTTGGCTTCATAGGCATCCGACAGCTTGCCCAGGCGCGTGCTGCTGGCGCGAGAGGAGGTCTTGGTCTCGGGTTCCTCGCGGCTGGCGCCGGCAAACCGGTCGGCCTGTTCGCCCTCCTTGGCCTTGGCCGCGCGCTCGGCGCGTCGCTGCTCGGCCCGGGTCTCCTGGGCGAGCGCTGCGGTGGTCGCCAGCATCAGGCCGGCGGCCATCATCGCGGTCAGCAGGCGGGTCGGGAGGGTCTTGTGCGGCATGGGGGTAGCACCTCGTGGCGTGCGCCAGGGGCGCAAGGACGTGAACAGGGACGTGAAAGGGTATTGCGAAACGACGGTTGCGGGAAAGCCCGGGCCGTTCAGCCGCAGGCCGGGCGACGGCCGGCAGCGCGCGCCTGCTGCCAGGTCGGCACCAGCTTCTCGGCGCGGGCCTGCAGTTCGGAGATGCGGCTGCTCGGATCGGGATGGGTCGAGAGCCATTGCGGCGGGCGGCTGCCGCCGGCGGCGATCATGTTCTGCCACAGCGCGACCGCGGCGCGCGGGTCGAACCCGGCCTTGGCCATCAGGCGCTGGCCGACCACGTCGGCCTCGCTTTCCTGGGCGCGCGATCCGGGCAGCAGGAAGCCGGTCTGGGCGAGCATGCTGCCGCCCTGGGAGGCGAGCTGGCCGTAGTCGCCGGCAAGCGCGCCAAGCAGCTGGACCGCGCCGGCCGCACCCATCTGCCTGGTGATGCGCTCGTCGTGGTGGCGTTCGATCACATGGCCGATTTCATGCGCGACCACCGCCGCCAGCTGGTCCTGGCCCCTGGCCACGCTGAACAGGCCGGTGTTGATCCCGACCTTGCCGCCCGGAAGGGCGTAGGCGTTGGGTTCATCCTGGGCGAAGACCGCGCTTTCCCAGGCGATGGCGCGCTGCCCGTCCGGCAGCTGCCGCACCAGGGCATCGACCACGCAGCGCACGTAGGCGTTCTGGCGCTGGTCCTTGCTCAGCGGCCCCTTCTGCCGCGCCTCGGTGAACGCCTGCGCGCCAAGCTGGTTGAGCTGGTCCTGGGAGACCGCACCAACGTACTGGCGGCGCCCGGTGGACGAGGTCGTGGTCGCGCACGCGGCCAGCGTGACGACAATGACCAGCGTGGCGATGGCGTGTCTCATTGGATTGGGGGTTCCGTGCGCTGCAGGCCGCGAGTTTGGAGACGACGGTCTTAATTTTTCGTCAACCCCGCGTTGTCGACGATGTCGCGTCGACGTGAAGCACGGCCCCACGCGGGCAGCCGGCGATGGCGCGCCGGGAGGCCCCGGAGCGGGGTTTCGGCGGCTCGCCGCCCCGCAGGCCGCAGGGCCGGGCGATGCGGCGCGGGGCTAGATGTGATGTTTCAAGAGGTTGTTCCCCTCTGACCGGAGGGAGATGCTGATGTCGCCAAACGCCAGCGTCCATCCGCGAGGGGAACAACCATGCACAAGAATGCGCGCCTGACCCCGAAGGGTCGAGAG
>JAEWGI010000082.1 GCA_023388355.1 Pseudomonadota bacterium | reverse complement strand
GCGCTGGGCGCGTCGCGGGTGGAGCGGGCGCCGCCGGCCACCGGCCTGGCGGCCAGCGGCCATGCCCCGGTCCTGGATGCGCTGGGCTGGGCCACGCTCGCGGCCGGCGCGGATGCAGGCACCGGCGGCGCGGGCGCGATGCCGCTGCGCAGCGTGGACGTGAGCACCTCGCAGCTGCAGCTGCTGGGCGCGCGCTTTGCCGACGTGCGGCTGCGTGCGGACGCTGTCGAAGGCGCCACTGAAGTGCGCTTCGAGGGCGATCCGCTCAGCGGCGTGCTGCGGATCCCGCGCGAACGCGCGGCAGCCGTCAGCGGCAGCTTCGCGCGCCTGCACTGGCCGGCGCCGCCGCCGCAGGACGAGGCCCGGGCAGCGACGCCGGCGCCGTCGACGGCAGCGGCAGCGGCAGCGGCAACGGCAACGGACGACCGCGACGCGATCGATCCGGCGCGCGTTCCGCCGCTGTCGCTGGACGTGGAGGATTTCCGCTTCGGCGGCCTGGCGCTCGGGCGCCTGGAGCTGCGCACCCGCCAGGGCGCCGCGGGGCTGGAAGTCGAACGCCTGCAGACGCGTTCGCCGCAGCAGTCGCTCGACGTCACCGGCAGCTGGACCGGGCGCGGCTCCGGCGGCCGCACCCGGCTGCAGGCACGGGCCGACAGCCGCGACTTCGGCGAACTGATGGCGGGCTTCGGCTTCGGGCGCAGCATCGACGGCGGCGAGGGCCGGCTGGAGTTCGATGCGCAGTGGCCGCGCAGCCCGGGGGATTTCGCACTCGGCGCGCTCCAGGGCGAGCTGTCGCTGGCGATCGAGGACGGGCGCCTGATCGAGGTCGAACCCGGTGCCGGCCGCGTACTGGGGCTGCTCAGTGTCGCCCAGCTTCCGCGCCGGCTGATGCTGGATTTCCGCGACTTCTTCTCCAGGGGCTTCGCCTTCAACCGCCTGGACGGCAACGTGCGCATCGCCGGCGGGGTGGCCCGCAGCGACGACATGAGGATCGAGGGTCCCGCGGCCGAGATCCACATGCGCGGGCGCAGCGACCTGCGCGCGCAGACCCACGACCAGACCATCGAAGTGCTGCCGCGCACCGGCAACCTGCTGCCGGCGGTGGGCGCGATCGCCGGCGGGCCGGTGGGCGCGGCGGTGGGCGCGGTTGCCAACGCCATGTTGCGCAAGCCGCTGGGCGAGATGAACGCGCGCACCTACCGCGTCACCGGGTCGTGGAAGGATCCGAAGGTGGAGGTGGTCGAGCCGGGCGACGCGCCCCAGGCCGAGGCCAAGGCCGAGCCGCGCGACGCCGCGCCTTCGCGCGATCACTGAACGCGGCGTCGGCTTCCGGGGTTGCGCTGCGCGCCGCAGGCCCCAGACTGGCCGCATGGACACCACCCCGACTCCGCTTGCCCTCGCCCAGTCGCGCCTGCTGCTGCCGGCGGGACTCGATGCGCACCAGCTCGACCGCATGTTCGGCACCCTGCTGGGGCCGGGGATCGACTTCGGCGACCTGTATTTCCAGCATTCGCGGCGCGAGAGCTGGAGCGTGGAGGACGGCATCGTCAAGGACGGTGCGCACGCCATCGAGCAGGGCGTGGGGGTGCGCGCGATCAGCGGCGAGAAGACCGGGTTCGCCTATTCCGACGACATCAACGGCGAGGCCCTGCTAGAGGCGGCGCGCTCGGCGCGCGCGATCGCGCGCGACGGCGGCTCGCGCGCGCCGCGCGCGCTGGCGGTCGGCGGCGGCCGCCAGCTGTATCCGGCGCTCGATCCGGTGGACGCGCTCGGCAGCGCGGCCAAGGTCGAGGCGCTGCGGCGGGTGGATCGCGCGCTGCGCGCCGCCGACCCACGGGTCAAGCAGGTCATGGTGAGCCTGATGGGCGGCGTGGACACCGTGCTGGTCGCGCGCAGCGACGGCGTGCTTGGCGGCGACGTGCGCCCGCTGGTGCGGCTGAACGTGCAGGTGATCGTGGAGCAGGACGGACGCCGCGAGAGCGGCTACGCCGGCTACGGCGGGCGCTATTCCTACGACGAACTGCTGGGCGGGGGCCGTCCCGAAGCCTTCGCCCGCGAGGCGCTGCGCCAGGCCCTGGTCAACCTCGACGCGATCGACGCGCCGGCCGGCAGCATGCCGGTGGTGCTTGGCGCCGGCTGGCCGGGCGTGCTGCTGCACGAGGCGGTCGGCCACGGCCTGGAGGGCGACTTCAACCGCAAGGGCACCAGCACGTATGCAGGGCGCATGGGCCAGCGCGTGGCGGCAAAGGGCGTGACCATCGTCGACGATGGCACGCTGGACGGCCGCCGCGGCTCGCTCAACATCGACGACGAGGGCACGCCGACCCGGTGCACCACCCTGATCGAGGACGGCGTGCTCACCGGCTACATGCAGGACACGCTCAACGCGCGGCTGATGGGGGTCGAGCCGACCGGCAACGGCCGTCGCGAATCCTTCGCCCACCTGGTGATGCCGCGCATGACCAACACCTACATGCTCAATGGCACCCGCGAGCGCGAGGAGATGATCCGCTCGGTGAAGCGGGGCCTGTACGCGGTCAACTTCGGCGGCGGCCAGGTCGACATCACCAGCGGCAAGTACGTGTTTTCCGCCACCGAGGCCTACCTGATCGAGGACGGCAGGATCACCGCGCCGGTCAAGGGCGCGACCCTGATCGGCAACGGGCCGGAAACCATGCAGCGCGTGACCATGGTCGGCAACGACATGGCCCTGGACGAAGGCGTCGGCACCTGCGGCAAGGATGGGCAGAGCGTCCCGGTCGGCGTCGGCCAGCCCTCGCTGCTGGTGTCGCAGGTGACGGTGGGCGGGACGAAGGCGTGAGAGCCGGGATTCGGGGTCCGGGATTGCGGATTCGCAAAAGCCTCGATGCTGCGCACGCTTGCCGTTCCGGATCCCTAATCCGCATTCCCCGGTTCCGGCTCCTGCGCGAGTATCCCGCGCAGGAGCTTGAACAGCTCCCGGAACGCGCGCGGCGGCTTGCCGCGGCTGCGTTCGTCCAGGGTGCCGCGAACCAGCTGCCTGAGCTTCTGCCGGTCGGCCTGCGGATATTCGCCGAGCAGTTCGCCCAGCGCCGCGTCGCCTTGCTCCAGCAGCCGCTCGCGCCAGCGTTCGACGCGGTGGAGCAGGGCGGTTTCCTGCCTGGCCGCCTCGCCGCCGGCGTCGAGCGCGTCGCGGATCGCGTCGAGCACCTCGTCGTCCTCGCGCCGCATCTGCTTGGCCAGGAAGGCCAGCTGGCGCTTGCGCGCGATGTGCGAGCTGATGCGCCGGGCCTCGGCGATGTGCGGCAGCAGGTGTTCGGGCAGGGGCAGCTTCGCCAGCCGGCCCGGTTCCAGCTCCGCCAGCGTGGTGGCAAGCGCCAGTACGTCCAGCGCCTCGCGGCGCTGCTGGCTGCGGCTGGGCGACAGGTATTCGCCGCTGTCCTCGTCCCTTCCTCTCATTGCATCAGGATAAGCCATTGAACAGCGTTGCCGTTCCCGCCACCGACGACAGCCACGCCCGGCTCGAAGCGCTCCAGGTGCTGGCCGGGCGCCTGCTCGATGCCTGCCGCGCGCAGGGCGCCGACCAGGCCGAGGTCTCGTGCACCCAGGAGCGCGGACTGAGCGTGAACGTGCGCATGGGCGAGGTGGAAACGGTGGAGTCGACCCGCGACCGCGGCATCGGCGTGACCGTCTACTTCGGCCAGCGCAAGGGCAGCGCCAGCACCGCCGACCTGCGCGATTCCAGCCTCGAGGCCACGGTGGCCCAGGCCTGCGCGATCGCGCGCCACACCGAGGCCGATCCGGCCGCCGGGCTGGCCGACGCGGCGCTGATGGCGCAGCCGGGGCCGGACGGCTGGCGCGACTTCGACGACTGGCATCCATGGGCGCTGGACGCCGAGCGCGCGGTCGACATCGCCCTGGCCTGCGAGGCCGCGGGGCGCGAAGCCGATGCGCGCATCGGCAACTCCGACGGCGCCTCGACCAGCAGCAGCGCCTCGCTCGGGGTGTACGCCAATTCGCACGGATTCGTCGGCGCCGAACGCGGCACCCATCACAGCATCGGCTGCGCCCTGATCGCCGGCACCGGCGATGCCATGCAGCGCGACGGCTGGTACAGCTATGCGCTGGCCGTGGGGGATCTCGAAGCCCCGGCCGCGATCGGTCGCCACGCCGCCGAGCGGACGCTGGCGCGGCTGCAGCCGCGGGCGCTGGCCACCGGCAGCTACCCGGTCCTGTTCAGCGCCGAGGTCGCGCGTTCGCTCGTGGGCCACCTGCTGGGCGCGGTCTCGGGCGGCGCCCTGTACCGCCGCGCCAGCTTCCTGCTCGACAGCGTGGGCACGCAGCTGTTCCCGGACTGGTTCGCGGTCCACGAGGATCCGTTCCTGCGCCGCGGCCTGCGCTCGGCGGCCTGGGACAGCGAGGGCGTGGCCACCCGCGCATCGTCGCTGGTGGAAGGCGGGGTGCTGCAGCGCTACGTGCTGGGCAGCTATTCGGCGCGCCGGCTGGGCCTGCAGACCACGGCCAACGCCGGCGGCGTGCACAACCTGGAGGTCGCGGCCAATGCGGGCGGATTCGAGGAGCTGGTGCGCGGCATGGGCGACGGGATCGTGGTCACGGAACTGATGGGCCAGGGGGTGAACGCGGTCACCGGCGACTATTCGCGCGGCGCGGCGGGCTTCCGGGTCGAGGGCGGCGCGATCACCCATCCGGTCGACGGCATCACCATCGCCGGCAACCTGCGCGGGATGTTCAGGGCCATCGAGGCGGTGGGCAGCGACATCGACCCGCGTTCGCACATCCGCACGGGTTCGATCCTGGTGGGCGCGATGACCGTGGCGGGGTCGGATTGAGCGGTCAAACGGGGGTATGCTGTCCGGCGCATGCGGGGGCGCCCGACCGTCTGCATCGTCCACGGGGCGCGAGGGGAGTGAAATGACCGAAGAACCAACTGTCCAGGCACCGCCGCCGCCGCCGCCGCCGGAAACCCCGGCCAGCGGGATCGCCGCCGAGGAACGGCAGTGGGCCATGTTCGCGCACCTGTCGGCCCTGCTGGGCGGCCTGGTGACTGCGGGCTGGGCCTTCAGCATCGGCTGTTTCCTTGGCCCGCTGATCATCTGGTTGATGAAGCGCGAAACCATGCCCTTCGTCGACGACCAGGCCAAGGAAGCGCTGAACTTCAACATCACGCTGTCCGCGATCATGCTGATCCTGCTGCTGCTGGGGATCTTCACGCTCGGCATCGGCTTCCTGATCGCAGTGCCGATCATGCTGCTGGTTGGCCTGGCCGCGCTGGTGTTCATCGTGATGGCGGCGATCAAGTCCAACGAGGGCGTGGCCTACCGCTACCCGGTTTCGATCCGCCTGATCAAGTAGGGCGCCGGAACCCTCCGGGCCCGGGCGCGGCTGCGTCCGGGCATCGGGGAAGCGGCCGGCGCCACTGGCGCCGCGCCGGGTGCCCGGTGCAGGCCGGCTCCGCACCAGGCCATCAGTTGGGTTGAGTTCCCGCCCCGTGGTCGCATCATCGTTCCTGTGCCGGACGGTTTCCGGCCGGGAGCAAGACCATGCATGCGATGCCGCATCGTGAAGATGCCACCCTTGCCGATCGCCAGTGGGCCGCGGCCGCCCACGTCGCGGCGCTGGTGCTGGCGCTGATGACCAGCTGGACCGCCGGCTTCGCCGGCATGCTGGCCGCGGGCGCGGTTTACCTGCTCAAGCGCGACGATTCCCCGTTCGCCGCCGGGCACGCGCGCGAGGCGCTCAACTTCAACCTCAGCATGTTCCTCTACGCCTGCGCGGTCTGCGCGATCGGCGTGCTGCTGCTGGGAGCGACGGTGCTGACCCTGGGCATCGGCCTGATCGTGACCCTGCCGGCCGGCCTGCTGCTGCTGGCGGCGGTGGCCGCGATCGCGGTGACGTGGCTGGTTTGCAGCATCGTGGCGGCGGTGAAGGCGCTCGATGGCCAGGAGTACCGCTATCCGCTGACCCTGCGCCTGTTCTGAGCGCTCAGTGGTCGCGCTCGACCGCGCGGCGGGCGAGCGCGGCCAGGGTGGCGGTGTCGCCATCCAGTTCATGCAGGGCCAGGTCCATGCGCGCGGCCAGCTCGCGCAGCCGCGCGCGCGAGGCTTCGACGCCGATCAGGGCCGGATAGGTGGTCTTGTCCTGGGCCGCGTCCTTGCCGGCGGTCTTGCCCAGGGTGGCACTGTCGCCCTCGATGTCGAGCAGGTCGTCGCGGATCTGGAAGGCCAGGCCGAGGGCGTTGGCGTAGTCGTCCAGCGCGCGGCGGGTGTGCGCATCGGCCCCGGCGGCGATCGCGCCCAGGCGCACCGCGGCGCGCAGCAGGGCGCCGGTCTTCAGGGTGTGCAGGCGCTCGAGGAAGAAAAGGGGGTCAGGTTCATTTTCCGGATCGACGATCTGGCGCTGGCGGATTCCTTCGCCCGGAAAATGAACCTGACCCCTTTTTCCTCCTCCCGTCGCAGCCAGGTCGTAGGCCTGCCCGCCACACATGCCTGAGGCGCCGGCGGCGCCGGCCAGTTCGGCCAGCATCGCCACGCGCGCGGCGGCGTCGACGGGTGCGGCGGCCAGGGTGGCGAAGGCAAGCGCCTGCAGCGCGTCGCCGGCCAGGATCGCGGTGGCCTCGTCGAAGGCCACGTGCACGGTGGGCTGGCCGCGGCGCAGGGCGTCGTCGTCCATGGCCGGCAGGTCGTCGTGCACCAGCGAATAGGCGTGGACCAGTTCGACCGCCGCCGCCGGCGCGTCCAGCGCCTCCTCGCGCGCGCCGCAGGCGGTGCCTGCCGCGCAGGTCAGCAACGGGCGCATGCGCTTGCCGCCGAGCAGCACGGCGTGGCGCATGGCGGCGTGCAGACGCGGTTCGGTGCCCTCCAGTCCGTCCAGCGCGGAGGCCAGCGCGGCGTCGACGCGCGCGCGCCAGCGCGCCAGGCTCGCGTCGACGCCGTCGTCGGCCGGGTCAGGACTCGCCATCGGCGAGGCCGGGGAACGGTTCGGCGCGCTCCGGGGCCTCGGGGTCGGTGAGCAGGCGCACGCGCAGTTCGGCCTGTTCCAGCGCGCTCTGGCAGTGGCGGTAGAGGCCCACGCCGCGCTCGTACGCGGCCAGGGAATCCTCCAGGCTCATGTCCCCGTGTTCCATCTTCTCCACCAGCTGTTCGAGCTGGTCGAGCGAGGTTTCGAAATCGGCGACCGGCGAGGCCGGGTTGTCGGGTGTGCTGGCCATGCGCGCAGTGTAAGCCAGGCCGCGGCGCGCGGTCTCAGCCGACGCGCCAGTGCAGGCGCCGGCCGCTGGCGCGCAGCCAGGCGTCGAAGTGCGCCGACAGCGCCACGTCGCCGGCGGCCAGCAGGGTGCCGGAAGGGTCGGACAGCAGCGGCATGCGGGCGCGGATCCACGGCGGCATCCCGAGGTCCTGCAGCACGTGCTTGAGCGCGTGCGAATGGCGGCGCCCGGGCAGGACGATGCGTTCGCCGCCGCGGCGCGGGTGCACCAGGAATCCGGATGCGGCGCCGGCCGGGTCGCTGCCGGGATCGGCGCCGGGCAGCAGCGACAGCTCGCCCCCGCCCGGCCAGCGCAGCGGCTGCACGCCGTCCCAGTGCAGGCGCAGGTCGTCCGCAACCGGCGGCGATTCGGCCCCCGCCCAAAGCAGATCGCGCCACAGCCGGACGGCCGCGCCATGCCAGGCGAACGTGGCGGTACCGCTGGCGGGCGTGTCGTCCAGCCAGGCATCCACCATGGCCACGCCGCGCGCGGGCAGCGGCGGCAGGCCCAGCTCCCCGGCCCAGCGCCGCAGCACCCGCGCGCGCCGCGCGCGCGGCAGC
>JAEWGI010000025.1 GCA_023388355.1 Pseudomonadota bacterium | reverse complement strand
GGCCAGCCCTGGCTGGCGGTGGGCGCCGGCACGGCGCGGGCGCTGCGGCGCGCGGGCGTGGCTGGAGTCGCGTCACCGCGACGCATGGACAGCGAAGGCGTGCTGGCGCTGCCCGAACTGGCCGAGGTGCGCGGACGCAGCGTGGCCCTGGTGACCGCGCCGGGCGGGCGCAACCTGATCGCGCCCACCCTGGCCGCGCGCGGCGCGCGGGTGCTGCGCGCGGACGTGTACGAACGCGTGCCGGTGGCGCCATCGCCGCAGGCGCTGGCGCGGCTGCAGGCGCTGCGCGCGCCCATCTTCCTGGCGCTGGGCAGCGGCGAGGCGCTGCAGCGGACGCTCGACGCGCTGCCCGAGGCGCTGCGCGCGCGGCTGGGCCATGCGCGCGTGCTGGCGGCCAGCGAAAGGCTGGCGCAGCAGGCGCGCGCGGCCGGCTTCGACGACGTGGTGGTGGCGGCCGACGCACGCCCGCGCTCGCTGCTGGCGGCGGCCGTGCGCGGCCGGATTCCACGTTGTGCGCCTTCGAACATCCCCCCCCGACCACAGCCCCCGTCGCAGCGATGAGCGAGCCTTCCCCGTCCCCCGCCAGACCCGTCCGCTCCCGCGCGGCCTGGCTGATCGCGCTGATCGTGCTGCTGGCGCTGGCCGGCGCGCTCGCGGCATTCGCCTGGCAGCACCTGGACGGGCTGCGCCAGGCGCGGGCGCTGGCCGAGGCCGCGGACCTGCAGCGGATCGGGGCGCTGGAGGAGCGGGTCGCCGCGCTGCGCCGCGACCAGCGTGCGCAGACCTCCCGCCTGCAGCAGGCCGAGACCACCAACCGCCTGCTGCGCGAGGAGCTGATCGGGCTGGGCCAGCGTGCGGCGCTGATGGAGGAAAGCGTGCAGCGGCTGTCCGATCCCGAGCCCGATGCAGGCCGCGCGCTGCGCCTGGACGAAGTCGAGCTGCTGCTCGCCCAGGGCCAGCAGCGGCTGCAGCTGTCGGGCGATGCCGACGGCGCCCGCCGCGCCTACGCGCTGGCCGCGCAGCTGCTCGACGGCATGGCCGAGCCGGCCTGGCTGCTGGACCTGCGCCAGGCGCTCGCCCAGGAGCGCGCCGCGCTCGATGCGCTGGGCGATGATCCCCGCGCCATGGCCGCCGGCCGGCTGGACGCGTTCGCCGCGACCCTGCCGTCGCTGCCGCGCGAACCCGCGGCCGATCCGATTCCGCCGCCGTGGTGGTCGCGGGCGATGGACCGGCTGGTCGACGTGCGCCCAAGCGCCGCCGCGGTCGCGGTCGATCCGGCCGACCGCGCTGCCGGGCTGGCCGCGCTGCAGCTGGAACTGACCCTGGCGCACGCGGCGATCGCGCGCGGCGACGTGGACGGCCATCGCGCCGCGCTGGCCCGCGTCGACGGCTGGCTGCAGCGCCTGTGGCCCGACTCCGGGGCCCGCGGGCGCCAGCGCCAGGCGCTGCAGGCGCTGCGCGAGCAGCCACTGGTCGTGGACCTGCCCACGCTCGGCTCCACCCTCACCCAGTTGCGCCGCCAGCGCGGCGCCCGCTGAGCGCGTGTTCAGACACTGCACGCCGCATCAACGCCGCAAGCGCGAGGCTGGGCGCGGCGCAATGCGTCGATGCCGACAAGGAGCCCCGCGATGACCCTGTTCCGCAACCTCCTGCTGTGGCTGGTCCTGGCCCTGGCCGGCGCCCTGGTGGCGCAGCTGCTGCTGGCCCAGGACCCCGGCTACGTGCTCGTGCGCTGGCGCGGCTACGACTACACCACCACCGTGCTGGTCGCGGTGGCGCTCCTGTTCGCGGGCGCCTTTGCGCTGTGGCTGCTGTGGGCGCTGCTGTCGATGCCGTTCCGCGCCTGGGGCCGGCACCGCGACGGCCGCGCCCGGGCGCGCATCGGCGAAGGCTTCGAGGCCCTGCACCAGGGCCACTGGGCACGCGCGGAGAAGCTGCTGCTGCAGGCGGCCGAGGACGAGCGGGTTGAAGCGGCCGCACGTACCGGCGCGGCGCAGGCGGCGCTGGCGCGTGGCGACACGGCCGCGGCGCGGGCGCATCTGGACGGGTTCGGCGAACGCCACCCGGCCTCGCGCGCAATCGCCGGCGCCGAGCTGGCGCTGCGCGACCAGCGCCCGACCGACGCCCTGGTCGCGCTCGACGCGCCCGCCGCACAGCCGCTGCCGCCGCGCGGGCTGGCGCTTCGCGCCGAGGCCCTGGGCGGCAGCGGCCAGGCCGCGCAGGCCTGGGGCCTGCTGGGGCCGCTGCGCACCCAGCACGCCTTGCCCGAAGCGGTGCTGGTCGAACGCGAGGCCGCGTGGGCGGAAGCCTCGCTGTGCGAGGCCGAGGACGCCAACGCCCTGGCCGAGCGTTGGGACGCATTGCCGCGCGCGCTGCGGACCGAACCGGCCGTGGTCTCCACCTACGCCCGCCGCGCCGCCGAGCTGGGCTGGGACGACGCCGCCACCGGCAGCATCGAGCACGCCCTGGATACGCGCTGGGACGAAGGCCTGGCCACGCGCTACGGCCAGCTGCCGGTCGGCCGGATCGAACAGCGTCGCGCGCGCGCCGCGACCTGGCTCAAGGCCCATCCCGCCAGCCCCGCCCTGCTGCTGACCCTGGCCCGGTTCTCCCAGGCCAGCGGCAACCGCGACCAGGCCGAGGACTACCTGCACCGCGCCCTGGCCCAGGGCGGCGGCGCCGACGCCTGGGAAGCGCTGGGCGACGGCTACGCCGAGGCCGGCGACGAGGCCCGCGCCCGCCAGTGCTACGCCAACGCCCTGGCCGCCGCCCGCGGCGACGCGGCGACCCCGCTGCCGGCGCGTGCGCTGCACCAGCAGATCGCCGACGAGGCGGTATTCGAGGAGCGCGACGCACACGGAGTGCCGCGCCTGCGCGAGTGAACCCCTGAGCCCTTCCCTCGCACGCGGGGAAGGAGCAGAACAACCAATAGGCTGGGGTGAGCAAAGCGAACCCCAGCACCGGTCCTTGCCGCAGGCCCGCCAGCCGGCCCTTGCCGCGTGGCGAACGTTGGAGTTCGCTTTGCTCACCCCAACCTATGCGGCCCGAGCCGTCCCCGTGAGCGGGAGAGGGAGCAGAACCGGACGCCGCGCTTGAGCCCTTCCCCCACCGGGGGAAGGGCTGGGATGGGGGGCGGAGCACAACGGAAATCCAGCCCAATCGCGCCTGAGGCAGCCCCCACCCCAGCCCCCCCGCTTCGCGGAGGAGGGAGCAGAGCGGCCAATAGGCTGGGGTGAGCGAAGCGAACCCCAGCACCGGCTACTTGCCGCAGGTCCGCCAGCCGGCCCTTGCCGCGTGGCGAACGTTGGGGTTCGCTTTGCTCACCCCAACCTATGCGGCCCCAGCCCTCTTCCGCATGTGGGAAGCAAAGCGGCCACGGATCAATCCGACTCGAGCTCGCCCCAGCGTGCATACGCCGCATCGAGCTCTTCCTGCAGCTTCGCCAGGGCGTCGTTCGCGGCCACGATGGCCGCGCTGTCCTGCTGGTAGAAGGCCGGGGCATTCATCTGCGCGGTGCGCGCGGCGATGTCGGATTCAAGCTGCTCGATGCGCGCCGGCAGCTGCTCCAGTTCGCGCGCGTCACGGTAACTGAGCTTCGTCTTCGTCGGCCCGTCCGCTTTTGCGGCAGCCGTATCGATCTGCGCGTCGCCCCTGGCTCCGGTCGCAGCCGCGGCCGCGGCCGCCGCGATTGCCGCAGGCGACGGCCGCTGCCGCAGCCAGTCGCTGTAACCGCCCACGTAGTCGCCCAGCCGGCCCTCGCCCTCCAGCACCAGCGTGCTGGTCACCACGTTGTCGAGGAAGTCGCGGTCGTGGCTGACCAGCAGCAGGGTGCCGGGGTAATCGGCCAGCAGCTCCTCGAGCAGCTCCAGCGTTTCCACGTCCAGGTCGTTGGTCGGTTCGTCCATCACCAGCAGGTTGGACGGCTGCGCGAACAGCCTGGCCAGCAGCAGGCGGTTGCGCTCGCCGCCCGAGAGCCGGGTGATCGGCGCGCGCGCGCGCTCGGGCGAGAACAGGAAATCCTGCAGGTAGCCGACCACGTGCTTGCGGCTGCCGTTGATCTCGACGAAGTCCTGCCCTTCGGCGACGTTCTCCAGCGCGTTGCGGGTATCGTCCAGCTGGCTGCGGTGCTGGTCGAAGTAGGCGATCTGCAGGCCGGTGCCCAGCTTCACCTCGCCGCTGTCGGGCACCAGTTCGCCGAGCAGGATCTTGAGCAGGGTCGACTTGCCCGAACCGTTGGGACCGATCAGGCCGATGCGGTCGCCGCGCAGGACGGTGGCCGACACATCGTCCAGCAGCACGCGCCCCCCGTAGGCCTGGCTCACGTGCCGGGCCTCGACGACGCGCTTGCCCGAGTTGCGGGTGCCGGCCACTTCCATCTTCACGTTGCCGGACAGCTCGCGTCGCTGCGCGCGCTCGCGGCGCATCGCCTTCAGCGCGGTCACGCGGCCCTCGTTGCGGGTGCGGCGCGCCTTGATCCCCTGCCGGATCCAGATCTCCTCCTGCGCCAGCAGCTTGTCGAAGCGCGCGTTCTCCTGCGCTTCGGCGTGCAGCCGCTCCTCGCGGCGGCGCAGGTAGTTTTCGTAGTCGCCCGGCCAACTGCTGAGGCGGCCGCGGTCGATCTCGACGATGCGCGTCGCCAGCGCGCGCAGGAAGCTGCGGTCGTGGGTGACGAACACGATGCTGCCGGCGAACTGCTTGAGGAAGCCCTCGAGCCAGGCGATGGCCTCGATGTCGAGGTGGTTGGTGGGCTCGTCCAGCAGCAGGATGTCGGGGTTGCGCACCAGCGCCTGGCCCAGCAGCACGCGCCGCTTCATGCCGCCGGAGAGTGCGGCGAAGTCGGTGTCCTCGGGCAGCTCCAGCCGGTCGAGCACCTGCTGCACGCGGCGGTCGAGGTCCCAGCCATGCTGTGCCTCGATTTCCGCCTGGGCCTCGCCCATGGCCTGCATGTCGCCCTCGTGCAGCGCGTGGTGGTAGCGCGCGAGCACGCGCCCCAGGTCGCCCAGGCCCTGCGCGACCACGTCGAACACCGTGCCCTGCGTGTCCTGCGGCACCTCCTGTGCCATGCGCGCGACGACCACGCCGCCCTGCACGCGGATCTCGCCGTCGTCGGGCCGCAGCTCGCCGGCCATCAGCCGCATCAGGGTGGATTTGCCGGCACCGTTGCGGCCGACGATGCACACGCGCTCGCCGGTCTCGATCGACAGGTCGACGTGTTCAAGCAGGAGCGGGCCGCCGACGCTGAAGTCGACGCCCTGGAACTGGAGGAGGGACATGGGGCAATTCTACCGGGGCTGCCTGTTGGCGCGGACAGGGCGGCGCGGTGGCGGCGCTTCGCGCGACCTGTGCGATGTGCGCGTCGTTCGGTGGCGGCGGCGTTGGGGTTCGCTTCGCTCACCCCAACCTATGGCCTGTGCCCGGGCGCTTGGGGTGACGACGTTGGGGTTCGCTGCGCTCACCCCAACCTATCCGAATACGCGTCACGACATAGGTTGGGGTGAGCGCAGCTAACCCCAACGCGCCACCTCACCACCCACCTCACCACCCACCTCACCACCCGCCCCACCGTCCCCCTCAACGCTCCCCCCATGCACCCGTCTGTCCCGCCATCGGCGCGGCCCAGTCTGCGGGAAGGTCGCCGGCGCGGATGTCGCGGTGGATCGAGCTGTACGGCCAGGCCGACGCACGTGCCACGAGGCCGTGCCTGACCGGGTTGATGTGGATGTAGTCGAGATGCCGCTGCAGGTCGTCCTCGTCCAGGATCAGGTGCTCCCAGAACCGTCGCTGCCAGATGCCACGCTCGCCCTTGCGCCGGCGGCTCCGGCCTGTCGGCTCGCCGGCCTCGATCCGGCGCGAGAACGCGGACTTGATGAGCATCCAGCGCATCGCGTTGTCGTGATCGCCATCGGGCAGCGTCCACATCGCGTGCAGGTGGTCGGGCAGGACGACCCAGCCGACGATGTCGAATGCATGGCGGTGCTTCACCAGGCGCACGCTTTCGCGCAGCGCGTGGACGCGCTCGACCAGCAGGCGCGAGGCGCGATCGGCCAGGTTGACCGTGAAGAAGAAGGTGCCGCCCGGCTGGCGGCAGCGTCGATAGCGCATCCGTCCACGTCCATGTGGGTGCGAGTCGTCGATCCTTGCCGATCCGGGGGGCGGTGGCAAGGTGCCGCGGGTGGCTTGTCGGGGGAGATCGGGGTGTTGGGGTTCGCTGCGCTCACCCCAACCTATACAACCCCTATGCAATTGGTTGGGGTTAGCGCTGCTAACCCCAACGCGCGCCACATCCGGCTCACGCCACGGCGGATGGACAACGGCGGCCTCCGGAGGCCACGAGGCGGTCGACGCAGGGAGCACACCTGAAAGCGACTCCGCCGGAGCGGCTCAGCGCTCCAGGATCGCCACCACCCCCATCCCGCCGGCGGTGCAGATCGACACCAGCGCGCGGCCGCCGCCGCGCTCCTTCAGCTGCCTGGCGGCGGTGGCCACGATGCGCGCGCCGGTGGCGGCGAAGGGGTGGCCGGCGGCCAGCGACGAGCCCACCGGGTTGATCTTTTCCGGGTCGATCCGGCCCAGCGGCGCGTCCAGGCCCAGGCGCGTGCGGCAGTAGTCCTCGCTCTCCCATGCGCGCAGCGTGCACAGCACCTGGGCGGCAAAGGCCTCGTGGATCTCGTAGAAGTCGAAATCCTGCAGCGCCAGGCCGTTGCGCGCCAGCATCTCGGCCACGGCCACGGTCGGCGCCATCAGCAGGCCCTCGCCGTGGACGAAATCGACCGCCGACACGTGCACGTCGCGCAGATGGCACAGCACCTCGTGGCCGTGCGCGGCGGCCCAGTCGTCGCTGGCCAGCAGGCAGGCAGCGGCGCCATCGGTGAGCGGGGTCGAATTCGCCGCGGTGAGGGTGCCGCGACCGGACGCCTTGTCGAACGCCGGCTTGAGCGTGGCCAGCTTCTCCAGCGAGGTGTCCGGGCGCAGGATGTTGTCGCGCGAGACGCCGCGGAAGCTCACCACCAGGTCGTCGAAGAAGCCGGCCTCGTAGGCCGCGGCCAGCTTGCGGTGCGAGGCCACCGCCAGTTCGTCCTGCGAGTCGCGCGAGATGTTCCACTCCTTGGCCATGTCCTCGCAGTGCTCGCCCATCGACTTGCCGGTGCGCGGCTCGGCCACGCCGGGGAAGTCGGGCTTGAGTTCGCGCAGGCGAAAGCCCCTGAACGCGGCCAGCCTGCCCTTGGTGGTCTTGGCCGCATTGGCGTCGAGCAGGCGCCTGCGCAGCGACCTGCCGTAGACGATCGGAACGTCGGAGGTGGTGTCGGAACCGCCGCCGATGCCCGACTCGATCTGGCCGGTGGCGATCTTCGTGGCGATCAGGTTGATGGTGTCGAGCGAGGTGCCGCAGGCGCGCTGCATGGTGATGCCGGGGGTGAGTGCCGACAGGCCCGAGGACAGCGCGGCCTCGCGGCCGAGGTTCCAGTCGGACGAGTGCTTGATCACCGCGCCCATCGCCACTTCGCCCAGCTGCTGCCCATGCAGGCCGAACTTCTCGACCAGCGCGCCAAGCGTGCGCACCGACATGCCCAGGTTGCCGACGTCCGCGTAGGCGGTGTTCTGGCGGCAGAACGGAATGCGGACGCCGCCCAGCACGGCGACGGGACGACCTTGCAGCATCGTGGGAGCCTCTTGACGGTGCGGGCCCGTCATCTGCGACGGGCATAATGGCGAGTCTAACGTACCGTGGCGAATGGCCCGATGAACGATTCGCACACCACCTCCCCCGAACCTGTCGTACCCACGGGCATCGTGGCCGGGCTGCTGGCGATCGAACTCGCGCACGGCAGCGCGCCGGGGCAGGCGGCGCTGGCACAGGCCGAGGCCGCGCGCCTGGCCGCATGCCTGGGGCGCGACCTGGCCGCGCTCGCGCCGCAGGTGCGCGAGATGGACCTGTGCCTGGCCGCGGCCCACTTCGACCCGGCCGAAGCGCTGCGTCCCGGCTGGCCGCTGCACCGGCGGCTGTCGGAACTGCTGGCGCGTGCGCCCGGCCAGGACGCCGCGCCGCGCCTGGTCGCCTTCGGCGCGGATGCGAAGGGCGCGGTGCCGCAGCCGCTGGCCGCCGATCCGGCCCTGCGCGGCGGCAGCCTGCGGGTGCTGCCGTTCCTGCTGCGCGGCGATGGCGCAGTGGCCCAGGCGGTGGCCGACGTGTTCGAGGCGCGGCTGCTGGACGCCGGCATGGCGCCGGCCGACACCGCGCTGCTGCTGCAGGACGCGTTCGGCGCCCGCATCGAACACGTGCGCTGCCTGACCCTGCACGACCTGGCGGCGATGGTCGCGCTGCAGTACGAACACCTGGGCCTGGCCTCGCTGTGGCCGCTGATCGAGACCGCGCTGCTGTCGCCGCAGCACGAAGCGCTGCTGGATTCGGCGCCCGAGCCGCTGCTGCGCTACGTCGGCGGCGAGGTCCGCATGGCGATGCTCTCGCCCGCCGCCTGGCGCGAGCGCTACCGCCCCGACGGCGAAGACGGCGAACGCCTGCGGCGGATGTACGCCCACTTCGAAACCCGCCAGCGCCAGCTGGCCGCGGTGCTGGGCGCACACGGGATCGAGGTGGTGTACGTGGCCGCGGATGCGGCGGTGGACGGACGCCTGCTGTAGCCCTTAGCGAACCGGGGGAGATACGCGAATAGGCTGGGGTGAGCAAAGCGAACCCCAGCACCGGTCCTTGCCGCAGGCCCGCCAGCCGGCCCGTGCCGCATGGCGAACGTTGGGGTTCGCTTTGCTCACCCCAATCTATGCGACTGCTGTAGCCGGCTAGCGAACCGGTAGAGGTAAGCGAATAGGCTGGGGTAAGCAAAGCGAACCCCAGCACCGGTTCTTGCCGCAGGCTCTCCAGCCGACCCGTGCCACATGGCGGACGTTGGGGTTCGCTTTGCTCACCCCAACCTATGCGGCTTGAGCCCTTTCCCCGCCGGGGGAAGGGTTGGGATGGGGGCCGGAGCACGACGGAAATCCAGCCCAATCGCGCCTGGAGCTACACCCACCCCCGCCCTCCGCCGCTTCGCGGAGGAGGGAGCAGAACAGCGAATAGGCTGGGGTGAGCGAAGCGAACCCCAGCACCGGTCCTTGCCACATGGCGGACGTTGGGGTTCGCTTTGCTCACCCCAACCTATGCGACTTGAGCCCTTTCCCCGCCGGGGGAAGGGTTGGGATGGGGGCCGGAGCACGACGAAAATCCAGCCAATCGCGCCCGGGTTGCCCCCACCCCGGCCCTCCCCCGCTTCGCGGAGGAGGGCGCAGAACAGTGAATAGGCTGGGGTGAGCAAAGCGAACCCCAGCACCGGTCCTTGCCGCAGGCTCTCCAGCCGGCCCTTGCCGCATGGCGAACGTTGGGGTTCGCTTTGCTCACCCCAACCTATGCGACCTTGAGCCCTTTCCCCGCCGGGGGAAGGGTTGGGATGGGGGCCGGAGCACGACGGGAAATCCAGCCAATCGCGTCCGGGCTGCCCCCACCCCGGCCCTCCCCCGCTTCGCGGAGGAGGGCGCAGAACAGCGAATAGGCTGGGGTGAGCAAAGCGAACCCCGGCACCGGTTCTTGCCGCAGGCCCGCGAGCCGGCCCGTGCCGCATGGCGGACGTTGGGGTTCGCTTTGCTCACCCCAACCTATGCGACCTTGAGCCCGTCCGGCGCGGAGGAGGGAGCTGAGCCGGGACGCCCAACAGTGCGGTCGCAGGGCACCCCGGCTGGCACCTGCCGTTACTGCGCGGCAATCACCCCGCACGCCAGCCGCGCGCCCGCGTTGCCCGTGGGCTGGGTGGTGTAATCGTCCGGGTCGGCGTGCACGATCACGCCCTTGCCGAGGATGTCGGTGCCGGTCGCGTCGCCCAGGGTCACGCCCTGCAGCAGGGTATCGACCGTGGCCACGCCCTCCTCATTGGCGGTGATGTTGTCGCTGTCGCCGCCATGGTGCTCGCCCTGTCCGACGCGGCCGTGCGCGGTCGAGGCCGGGTTGAAGTGGCCACCGGCGCTGCTGCCGTCGGGCGCGCTGCAATCGCCGTTCTCGTGCACGTGGAAGCCGTGCTCGCTGCCGCCGGGCAGCCCGCTGACCTCACCGGTGACCCGGATGCCACCATCGACCGGGGCGAAGGTCAGCGTGCCCGCGACCTCGCTGCCTTCGGTCGCCTGCAGCCGGGCGGTCGCCGACACCGCGTCCGGCGCAGCCGCCATGCCCTCCGGCATCGCGCCCGGATCCGCCTCGACGGGCGTCGCGGTCGCTGCGCTCGCGTCCGCTGCCGGCGTCGCGGCGGGCGCTTCGGCCGGTGCCTGCGGCTGGCAGGCGGCAAGCATCAGGGCGGCGGGCAACAGCAGCATCCGGGTGTGGCGCATGGGGTGTTCTCCTGTGAAGCGGGGGATCGAGCGTAGCCCGGATTTCATTTGCTGGCGGTGATGACCCCGCAGGCCACGCGCGCGCTGATCGCGCCCGGGGTCGCGCCCAGCACCAGCAGCGAGCGGCCGAGGATGTCGTTGTCCGAGCCTCCGCCGAGCACCGCGCCGCGCACCGTCATGTCGACCGTGGCCACGCCGTCGGCATCGGCCACGATCCGGCCCGGGTTCTCGCCCACCGCGCCGTCCTGGCGCGCGCCGGCGAGCGGATCGTAGTAGCGGCCGGCGCTGCGCGCGTCCACCGCGCTGCAGTTGCCGCGCTCGTGCACCTGCAGGCCATGCGCGCCGTTGGGCACCAGCCCGCCGACCTGGCCGCGCACGCGCACGCCCTCGCCGGTCGCGGCAAGCAGCACGCGCCCGCTGACCAGGCTGCCGGAGGCCGAGGCGAGATTGGCGATCGCGTTCGAATGGGTGCCGGTGGCGGCGATCTCGCGCGGCTCGGGTGCAGGCGGCTGCGGTTCGGGCGCGCTCCGCGGCCCCGAAGCGCAGGCGCCAAGCAGCAGCGCCGACATGGCCGGCAGCACGAGGGACGGGAGTCGAACGGACGACACGACGGGGAATCTGGACATGGAGATCGGCGACGATGCGACCGGGGGCGTGGACGCGATGTCTTGTGTCGACGGGGGCGTTCGAGCGTAACGGGGATTGCGCGGACGGCCAAGGCGGATTGACGGCGCGCGGTTTGGTGCGATGCAGGTTGTCGTGAGTGTGCGGGGCGGTGGATCCGGTGCGGAAGCGTAGGTTTCTGGCTCCTTCCCCCGCATGCGGGGGAAGGTTGGGATGGGGGCGCGCGCCGCAGGCGCGCGTGAGGTGCGCGGCGACCTGCTGCCCCCACCCCAACCCGTCCGGCCCGGCGCAGCGTCCCCGCGTATGGGAGAAAAACCTCCTTTTGCTCCTTCCCCCGCGTGCGGGGGAAGGCTGGGATGGGGGCGCGCGCCGCAGGCGCGTGTGCAGGATACGCGGCGACCTGTGCCCCCACCCCAACCCGTCCGACCCGGCGCAGCGCGCCGGGCGTTCGGATGGTCCGCGCGGCAGTGCCGCGCAAACGGACCATCCTCACCCCCCGCAAGCGGGGGAGGGAGCAGATCCGCCCCGCTGTCACCAACGAACGTCTTCGCGAATGGGAGAAGAACCTCCTTTGGCCCTTCCCCCGCAAGCGGGGGAGGGAGCAGATCCGCCTCGTCGCAACGCCCCCGCGGGAGAAGAACCTTTTCTCGTTGCGGGGTCCGCCAGCCAGGTCAACTCCGCCGCGGGCGGCGGCTGGTGCCGAGTTTGCGGGTGACGGTGTTGCGGCCCAGGCCCAGGCGCGTGGCGGCTTCGGTGCGGCGGCCTCCGGTGTGCTCCAGTGCGGCTTCCAGCAGGGCGTGGTCGAGGCGTTCGCGGGCGCGGGCGTGGAGGTCGGCGGTGCCGGCGGCAAGCTGTTCGCGGGCCCAGGCCTTGAGCACGCCGTCCCAGTCGTCGCCGGGACGCACGACGCCGCCCTGGAGCATGCCGTCCAGGTCGGAGGTGGTGATGGTGTCGGCCGGGGCCAGTGCCGCCAGCCGCCAGCACATGTTCTCCAGTTCGCGCACGTTGCCCGGCCAGTCGTGCGCCACCAGGCGCTCGGCCGCGGCCTTCGACAGGCGCTTGGGCGCGGCGGAAAACTTCTCCGCCGCGCCGTGCAGGAAGCGCTCGGCCAGCGCCTGCACGTCGCCGCGGCGCTCGCGCAGGGGCGGCAGGCGCAGGCGCACCACGTCCAGGCGATGCAGCAGGTCGGCGCGGAACCGGCCTTCCTGCACCAGCGCCTCCAGGTCCTGGTGGGTGGCGGCGATCACCCGCACGTCCACCCGGATCAGCTCGCGGCCGCCGACGCGGAAGAACTCGTCCTCGGCCAGCACCCGCAGCAGCCGGGTCTGCAGCGCGGCCGGCATGTCGCCGATCTCGTCCAGGAACAGGGTGCCGCCGTGGGCCTGCTCGAAGCGGCCGATGTGGCGCCGCGACGCGCCGGTGAAGGCGCCGGCCTCGTGGCCGAAGAGTTCGCTTTCCAGCAACTCGGCCGGGATCGCGGCGGTGTTGAGGGCCACGAACGGCTGCCGCGCGCGCGGCGACTCGCGGTGCAGCGCGCGCGCCACCAGCTCCTTGCCGGTGCCGGTCTCGCCGGTGACCAGCACCGTCAGCGGCGCCTGCGCAAGCCGGCCGATGGCGCGGAACAGCTGGCGCATCGCCGGCGAATCGCCCACCAGCACGTCGCCGGTCGGCTCCACCTCGGGCGCGGCCTCCGCCTGCTGTTCGGCGCGCTCGCCCAGCACCCGCGCCGCCAGCCCCACCGCCTCGTCCAGGTCGAAGGGCTTGGACAGGAACTCGTGCGCGCCGCCGCGGAACGCGCCGGCGGTGCTGGCCACGTCGGTGTAGGCCGACATCACCACCACCGGCAGCTGCGGATGCGCCTGCTTGATCTTTTCCAGCAGCACCAGGCCGTCGTCGCCGGGCATGCGCACGTCGGTGAACAGCAGCTGCGGCGGCGGCCGCGTGTCCAGCGCCGACAGCGCCGCATCGGCCGAATCGAAGCCCGCCACCGAGTAGCCGGCATCGCTGAGCGCGGTGGCCAGCACGAACCGCACCGAGCGGTCGTCGTCGACCACCCACACCGTATCGCCTTCAGCCGACATCGCCTGACCTCATTGCACGGCCACGTCGTCGGTGGCGGGTTGCGGTTCGTCGCTGTCGTTCTCGGACAGCGGCAGCAGCAGGGTGAACACGGTGTGCCCCGGGCGCGAACGATAGCCGAGCGAACCGCCGTGCTCGCGCGCCACCTGCTGCACCATCGCCAGGCCCAGGCCGCTGCCGTCGGCGCGGCCGGACACCAGCGGCAGGAAGATCTGCTCGGCCAGCGCCTCGGGAACGCCGCGGCCGTCGTCGCCGATCTCCATGCGCAGCGCCAGCGGATGCACCTGTTCGCCGATGCGCGCGGCGAACTCCACCCGCGTGCGCAGGCTGACGTTGGCCGCGCCGGCCTGGATCGCATTGCGCACCAGGTTCCACACCGCCTGGGTGAGGCGGTCGGGATCGCCGCGCAGCGGCGGCAGGCTGGGATCGTAGTCGCGCACCAGGCGCACCGCCCAACCGGCCTCCTGTTCGGCCAGGCGCACCACCTGTTCCAGCGCGCCGTGGATGTTGAGCGGCTGGTGCGGGCGCGGCGGCGCCGGCGACAGCAGCTGGTCGACCAGCTGGGTCAGGCGCTGCACTTCCGAGGCGATCAGCTCGACCAGCTCGCGCGATTCGGCATCGCCGGCGCGCCGCCCCAGCAGCTGCGCCGCGCCGCGCAGCCCGGCCAGCGGATTGCGCAGCTCGTGGGCCAGGCCCTTGAGCGCGGCCGACAGCGCCAGCGGCAGCGCCCGCGCCGGGTCCTCGCCCGGGAATTCATCCACCGGATGCGCCTCAAGCAGGGTCGCGCCATCGGCCTCGCGGGTCAGCCACACGTCGGCAAAGCGCGGCTCCCCGCCGAGGAAGGCCAGCGCCACCCGCCGCAGCAGGCGCGGGCCATCGGCCTCCTCCAGCGCCTGCAGCGCCAGTCGCAACCCGTCGCCCTCCGCTTCCAGCGCCACCAGCGGCTGGTCCGGTAGCCGCTTCTGGCCCACCCGCAGCCAGCGCGCGAAGGCCTGGTTGCAGGCAGTGACCCGCCCGTGCCGATCGGCGCGCAGCACCGGCGTGACCAGGGCGTCGAGCGCGGGATCGAAGGTGGGGGGCGCAGGCATCGCACCAATATAGTGCAGGCGGTGGGATGTGGGCAGGTGGAATTTCAGCCAGTCGCACGACACTTCGCTCGGAGTGTCGCGTGGCGGGTTCCAGATTCCGGCTGCGGGAGGCCCTACTTCCTGAGCCGCTCCACGTCGTCCAGCGTCAGATCGAACAGCGCCGCCAGCTCGGCATCGTCCAGGAGCCGGGAAAAGCTGCGCACCTGCGCCCTGGCCAATCCGGCGGAAGGATTCAGCGGGTGCGTCAGCACGCTCGCCAGCAGGCGCCATGCGAAGCGACGCTGCAACTTCCGATGCTGCTGGGTACCGTTCCACACTCCACACAAGCGTGATCGGCGGCTCTCAGGAAAAGCTTCGTCGGGAACTTCCGAATCACCAACGTTCCCATGACACCCTCCTTCGTACTGGACTGTCGTTGATGGGAGAACTGCCGGCTAATGGCCATATCGAACATGCCTTGAGCCAGCTTGGCGACTATTCCGCAATTGCCAATCGCGTGGCCGCAAGCAACGTCAGTATTGCCGGGGCCAGCTCTGCCTGATGTTGGAAAGCCAGCGGCCCGCGGACGTGGAGAGCACGGTTATTGCCCGGTGCGGCACGTGGTTGGTCCTCCGGTTGACTAATCACGCAGATCAGCAACACGTCGCTAGATTCCTTCCTGACGGATTGTCAGGCATGACGAAGTCCCTGCCTGATCTTGGTCAGCAGGAGGCCATATTTGTGGATGAGGGGGCGGCGCTGCCATCTCGGGTGCGCATAGATGACCTCCCCGCAGACCGACTACCTCAATCGAGAAATGCGCGGTTTGCAGAGGGGTGGAGCCTAGACAGACTTTCTCAGGAGGAGCTCGATGCCGTCGCTGCCCGTATGGTTGGATGACCGTGCGCACTATTTAACCTCGCTGGCCGAGGAATAAGTGCCGCTCTGATCAATTCTCCGAGTAGCCGAAGCGCGCAACGGGGCGGGCCCGGGGCGATGGATTCAATGGCGCATATTCGCGGCGCATGCTGACTCTTCGCCAGAGGGTGCCTCTCGGGGAGAGACGAGGCAGCGCAGGATAAGCAGCGGCGTTGCGCATTCGCCCCTCAGAACGTCACAGTCACCGTAATGGTGTCGCTGTGCAGACCGAGGTTGGGGTCCTGGCCGGCTGGGAGGCGGCCGTAGATGGGGAAGTTGCGGGTGGTGGGCTGTCCGGTGAGCCAGCCGCCGACGGCGCCGCCGACGGTGCTGGTGCCGCCGCCGCCGTTGCCCCAGACGGTGGCGCGGGCCGCGGTGGTGTAGAGGTTGTATTGCAACACCGAGGTCGCGCCCTGGCGCAGGGTGCGGGCTGCGTAGGTGCCGGAGCTGCCCTGGCTGAGGGCGATGTCGACATTCGCGCCGAACAGGATCTCGAATCCCGACAGGCTGCACTGCACGCGCACGTTGCCGGTGCTGTCGAGCGGGGCGGTGGCGGTGATCGGGTCGTAGGCGCCGAAATTGATCGGGGTGGTGTTGATGGTGCAGTCGGCCGCGTGCGCGGCAAGGCTGGCGCCGGCAAGCAGGCCGGCCAGGACCACGATGCCGGCCAAGCGGATGCGGCGCCGGTCGCGGGCGCGTGGGATGCGGCTCATGGTTCCCCCTGTGTGCTCACCGCGCATTCGATTTCGCCCAGTTCGAGGATCCCGGCCCGGATCGGTTCGGGAATGTCGATGGCGCACTGCGCGCGCGCGCCGTCGCTGTCGGCGGTGGCGTGGTGGCGGCCGGCGGGCAGCTGTTCGAAGTAGAAGCGGCCGTCGACGCCGAGCGGGCTGGTCTGGACGTGGTCGCCGTGTTCGAGGCGCAGGCTGCCGAAGGCGGCCGGGCGCACGCCGTCGTCGTCGCGCAGGCGCAGGCGGCCGGAGAAGGCGCGCAGCGGATGCGCGTCGAGCATCGCCACGCTGCCGGTGCTGCGGAACACGGCAAGTCGCGTCGAGCCGCGCACGATCTCGTGGTCGAGCGGCACCTGGCTGGGGTCGAGCGCGATCTGGTTGGCGTAGTAGGGAATCAGGTCGCGCACCAGCAGGTCGCCGCGCGCGTCGGTGCGGCCGACTTCGAGGTGTTCGCGCAGGATCGGCACGCCGGCCACGCCGGGCACGCGCACCAGGGCGAAGCCGCTGTCCAGCGGCGGGGTGGCGTAGGTGCGGCCGCCGATGCCGACCAGGGCGCCGTTGAGCAGCAGGCGCGCGCTGCCGTGGCCGCCGAAACGATCCGCCTGCAGGGCGTAGCGGCCATGGACGCCCTGGTATTCGACCTGGCCGAAGCCGCTGGTGCCGAAGTCGTCGTGCTGCACGCTGGCGTCGTAGCCCCAGCCGATGCCGACCGGACGCGAGCGGCGCGCGTCGAAGCCGTAGCCGCGGCCGTCGCCGTCGTCGCCGGAGGCGCGCCGGTCGCGCAGGCTGAAGGCCAGGCTGTCGCGGTCGAGGGCGAGGTTGAGGCTCAGCAGGGCCGAGGTGTCTTCGTACAGGCCGTCGCTGCGCTGCACGCTCAGCAGCAGCTGCGCGTCCGCCGACAGCCGCCAGGCGGACGAGAGGCTGGCGGTGCGTTCGGCCGCCAGCCCTTCGCGCCGCTGGCGACCGTAGCCCAGCTGCATGCGCAGGCGCGCGGTGGGCGACCACGACAGGTTGGCGTAGGCGTCCTCGCGCAGGCGCGCGCCGAACAGCTCGAATCCGGTGCCGAGCATGCGGTAGCCGCTGCTGAAGCGGCGGCTGCCCAGCGACAGGCCCGCGCGCGGGCCGCCATAGCTGTAGCTGACCGAGTGGGCGTGGCCGCTGCCGGCGTCATCGTCGTCGCTGCGCGCAAGGGCGGCGCCGAACTCGCCGATGTTGGTGCGCAGCGCGGCGTCGACGCCGGCATTGGTGAAGTCGCCATCGCCCTCGCCGCGCACGCCCCAGGTGATGCGGTCGCTGAGGCCGCGCCGGTACCAGGCCTGCCAGGCGGTGGAATCGCCGTAGTCGCCATCCAGCCCGCCGGCGCGCACCCGGCCCACGCGCAGGGCGTAGTCGGACAGACCCGGCGCAAGCAGCGCGCTGCCGCCGTAGTAGGTGGTGGCGGCGAGGTCGCGGCGGTTGCCGAACGGATCGCGCACCACCACCCGCACGTCGCTGCGCCCGGGCGGCACGCCCAGGTTCTGCAGGTTGATCGGCCCGGCGGCGACTTCGCGGCGACCAATGAGGGTGCCATTGGCGTACACCTCGACCACGCCGGGGGTGTCGATCACGCCCTGGTAGAAGGGCTGTGGGAACGTGACCAGGTACGGGTCCTGGTCGAAGGCGCGCTCGATGCCGACGCCGCCGAGCAGGGCGCCGCCGCCGAGCGGGTCGCGCGCCACCGCGATCTGGTCGCCGATGGTCCAGCGCCGCAGGTGGGCGGGCTGGTCGATCTCGAGCCGGGTCAGGCCGCGGCGCCAGCCGTAGTCGGGATTCCAGTAGCCGGTGCTGCGCAGGGCGGCCGGGCCGCGGCCGACGGCGGCGTCGAGGAACAGGGTTTCCAGGCCTACGTCGCCGTCGCTGCGGCCATCGCCCACGGCGGCGGCGTAGTTGACGAAGGCGGTCCAGGACCGGGGCGAGGGATCGGCGCGTTCGCGGGTGCGCAGGTCGACGGTCTGCGTGGGCATGTCGGCGGCGTCCTGGACCAGATCCACGCGCAGGTTGGCGCGGTCGAGCCGCACCTCGATCCCCTGCCCCAGCGCGGTCGGGTCGACGTAGCCGCGGCCGTCGATCTGCTGCGCGACGAGCGCGGTCGGGTCGAGGCCGGCGGCCAGCAGCGCCTCGCGGTCGACCAGCACGGCGCCATCGCGCACCACCACCGCGGCGATGCCGCTGCAGCGCGCGTTGAGGCAGAGGTCCAGCAGCAGCATCTCGTCGTGCGGCTGGGCGGATGCGGCCGACGCCAGCAGCAGCGCCAGCGCGGCCGAGGTCGACCGCAGCCGGAGGCCGCGCCTCAGCCGCCGCATCGCCGGGAACCGGCCGGGAGCGGCGCGACGAGGGTTCCACCGGTTTCGGAAAGATCCAGCTCCACCCGTGCGGCCTGCGCGCAGGCGGCGGCGGCCACCGGCTGCGCCGGCAGCGGCAGCCGTGCGCCGGCCAGCACGTAGCCCACGGTGAGCGCGGATTCGGCCAGGGTGCGGCCGCTGCCGTCCAGCAGGCGCAGGCGCGCGTCCTGCGGCGGCAGGTAGGCGCTGCCGGTGTTGGCCAGGGTCAGGCGCAGGCCTTCGGCGTCGAACGTCGCCGACGAGACCGCCGCCGCCGATGCCGGCGCGGACGGCTGCACGAACACCGGCACGCTGACCCGGGTCAGCACCTGGATCTCCA
This sequence comes from Pseudomonadota bacterium, assembly GCA_023388355.1. Next base: position 7,178 of record JAEWGI010000025.1, on the reverse strand, counting down.
TGCCGTCGCCGCCATTGCGCGGAAGCTGCTGCAGTTCGACCCGGTAGGCGCGTTCGCTGCCGGTCTCGGGCTGCAGGGTGCCCACGCGCAGCCGCGCCTGTTCGCCCGGCTGCACGGTGAACACCAGCGGATGCACGATCAGGTCGTCGCTGGGCTGCAGCTGCCAGCTGCCGTCCGCGGCCATGGTCCAGCGCTTGACCGAGACCTCGAAGCTCAGCGGCTGCTGGTCGCCGTTGCCCAGCGCCAGGGTCTCGACGGCGCGCGCGCGGTCGAGGTGCACCCGGGTGGGGTTGAGGTTGAACTCGGCCGCGAACGCGCTGCCGGCGATGGCGGCGAACGCCGCGCAGGCACAGGCAAGCACGCGCAGGGCGCGTCGTGTGACCGGTTTCACTGTCGACTCCCGGAGCGGGACGGGCCGCCGAAGCGGCCCCGCGCGCACTCAGAACGTGACCGAGACCTGCACGGTGTCGGCGTAGCTGCCGATCGCCGCGTCCTGGCCGGCCGGGATGCGGCCGTAGGTGACCAGCTGGACCGGGGTCAGCGACGAGGTGAAGGTCGGGATCGCCTGGTCGTTGGCGGCGTCGCAGCCCCAGGGCGTGTTGCGCGTGGCGTCCTGGTAGATGTCGTAGCGCAGGCGCTCGGCGCCGGCGCCGGCCATCTGCCGCTGCGGGTTGGCGCAGGTCGAACCGGCGGCCGGGAAGTCGCCCTCGTCGAGCGCGGCCACGGCGGTGGTGGTGCCGCGGGTGCAGCGCACGTTGACCGTGCCGTTGGCGTCGGCGGCGAGCGTGGCGTGGGTGTCGGCCGGGTCGTAGGCGCCGAACGCGATGTTGGTGGCGGTGACGGTGCAGCTCGACGCGACGGTGGCGGTGACCTGGAAGGTCGCGGTCTGCGGCGAGGGGCCGGCGGACGCACTGCCGGCTAACGCGGCGGCGCACACGGCGAGGAAAAGACGGCTCTTGTTCATGGGCGGGCTCTCACGGACGGGAATGGATGACGGGATGCCGCGCCCGGGTGTGAGCACCCGCACACTGCAACGCCTGACAGCGAAGCAAGTCGGATGCCAAAACCTGACGATAACGGCAAATCCCCAGCGCGTCTGAAGGTCTCGTTCCGTGATCCCCTGCGCAGAACCGTTGTATCGCATCGGAAAAGCTTTGGAAAGCGTGACCTGCGTTCACTTTTGTATGAAACCATTCAGAGAGTCCGCCCACGACAGTTCCTGACCCGGGGCGGCAGCCCAGGGCCAGCATGGAGGCCGGAACGCGACCTGGGGCCGATCAGGGCGTGATGCCCTAATCAGATCGGCGCTTTGGTTCACTTCGGGCCCACAGTCGCGGGCGCATGGTGCCGTTAGTCTCGGCATGCGTCCCCATCAAACCCTGGCGTTTCTCATCGCCCTCGGCGGACTAGCCGGCGTCGCCCCGGCGCGCGACACCACGATTGGCGTCAGCGTGCAGGTGGTCGATCGTCGACCGGCGTCCGCCCTGCTCGATGCAATCCCCGTGCCGGAGCAGGCACGGATGTTTGACGCCAACGGCCACGCCCGCAGCTATGCCTGGGCGGGAACCCCGGATTCGGCGGCAGCCTTCTTCGAAGCGGAAATGCCGCGGCACGGCTACCGGGCGCTGGCGCTGCGCGGCGACGGCCCGGCGCTGCAGCAGCTCTGGGCCAGCGAGCGCGGACGGGTGGTGGTGCGGCTGGACCAGGCCATGGGCGGCGCGGAGCTGACCCGGATCCGGATCAACGTGGGCGCGGCGCGGGCTCCGGCTGCGGCCGGCGGCGGGTCGCCCGCGGCAACGGGCGACGTCAGCGCGCGCTGAGAAACCCCGCCTCCTCGTGGGAGCGGCTTCAGCCGCGATCGGGAACGGGGACCGCATCGCATCCGTGATCCTGATCGCGGCTGAAGCCGCTCCCACAGACGCCGGACCAGCGGTTGCGGTGAAGCGGGCAAGGCAACCGGCTACTCTGCCGGCATGAGTTTCGGTTTCCAGGAATCCAGCGGGGTGCCGGTCGATCCGGTGACCTCGCTGTATCGGCTTGGCGCGGGTGGCCCGAGCCTGGGCGCGATGCTGTCGGCGGCGCAGGCCAGCAGGCGCAAGGTGGCCCTGCTGCACGTCGACATCGACATGCTGCAGCTGGTGAACGTGAACATGGGCGAGGAGGTCGGCGACCAGGTGCTGGCGGCGGTGGCGCAGCGGCTGCGCTCGACCATGCCGGAGGAGGCGACGCTGTGGCGGCTGGGCAGCGACGAGTTCATCGCCTGCATCGCCTATCGCGAGGGCGAGCCCAGCGGCGAGGCCCTGGCCGAACTGTTCCGCGACGCGCTGGAAGGGCCGCTGTCGATCCCGCCGTACATGCTGCCGGTGACGGTGTCGATCGGCATCGCGGTGTTCCCGGAGCACGGCGCCGACGCGGCCGCGCTGCTGGCCAGCGGCGAGCGCGCACTGCGCGAGAGCAAGCGCGCCGGCCACAACAACATCGGCCTGTATTCGGGCGCGCCGGCCAAGGCCACGTCCGAGCCGGGCTTCGCCGACCGCTTCGTGGCCGCGCTCGAACACGGCGAGATGCGCCTGTACTACCAGCCGCAGGTGGCGGCGCAGGACGGCAGCCTGGTCGGCGCGAGCGGGCTGCTGCGCTGGGACTCGCCCGAGCACGGGCTGCTGCGGCCGAACCGGTTCCTGGCCCGGGTCGAACGCGCCGGCCTGTCGAGCGAACTGGGGCTGTGGGTGCTGGACGCGGCGATGACGCAGCTGGCGGCCTGGCGCGCCCGCGGCCTGGACTACCTGACGCTGTCGGTGCATATCGACGGCGTGCTGCTGGCGCGCACGGACTGCCTGGACGCGATCGGCGAGCGCCTGCACCGGCACCAGCTGCCGGCGGCGTCGTTCGAGTTCGAGCTGCCCGAAAGCGCGCTGGCGCTGGACGTGCACCGCATCCACGACACCCTCACCGGCCTGCGCGCGCTGGGCGCGACCCTGACCGTGCAGGATTTCGGCAAGGGCGGGCTGAGCTTCGCCGCGCTGGGCCAGTACCCGCTGGACCGGCTGCAGATCGGGCGTGGCTTCATCCGCAACGTGGCCAGCGATCCGCGCAGCGCGGCGATCGTGCGCGGCATCATCGCCATGGGCCACCGGCTGAACATGAAGCTCACCGCCAAGGGCGTGGAGACCGAGGCCGAGCTGGGCTTCCTGCGCCGCAACCACTGCGATTTCTTCCTCGGTCACCTGTTCAGCCCGCCGCTGCCGGCCGAACTGCTCGATCCGCTGATCCAGCGCCGCTTCCTGCTGCCGGCCGCGTTCGCCGAGACGCGGCCCGAGCGCACCCTGCTGCTGCTCGACGACGAGGACAACGTGCTGCGCTCGCTGGTGCGCCTGTTCCGCCGCGACGGCTACAAGGTGCTCACCGCCACCACCGTGCGCGAGGCCTTCGACCTGCTGGGCAGCAACACGGTGCAGGTGATCGTCTCCGACCAGCGCATGCCCGACATGAGCGGCACCGAATTCCTGGCCAAGGTGCGCGAGCTGTATCCGGACACGGTGCGGATGGTGCTGTCGGGCTATACCGACCTGGCCACGATCACCGAGGCGATCAACCGCGGCTCGATCTACCGCTTCCTGACCAAACCCTGGAACGACGACGAACTGCGCAGCCACATCGAGGCCGCGTTCCGCTCGCACGAGCGGCTGGGGGATGCGGACTACCCGGTGTACTGAACCCGCGCCCGGAGAGGATGGTCGAGCGCATGGGTTGGGGTAGCGAAGCGAACCCCAACGGCGCCCTGCGCATGACTGGCCGCTGGGGTGCGCTTCGCTTACCCCAGCCTATGTGGAGCTGGGAGCTTCGCCTTTGCCGGGGCGCATGGTTCGGCGAGCCTGCAAACCCGACGTCGGGTCACAGCATAGGTTGGGGTGAGCGAAGCGAACCCCAACGGCGCCCTGCGGCGCGATTGGGCGCTGGGGTTCGCTTCGCTTACCCCAGCCTATGTGGAGTTGGGAGCTTCGCCTTTGCCGGGCGCACGGTTCGGCGAGCCTGCGAACCCGACGTCGGGTCACACCATAGGTTGGGGTGAGCGACGCGAACCCCAACGCCGCCCTGCGGCGCGATTGGCCGCTGGGGTGCGCTTCGCTTACCCCAGCCTATGTGGAGCTGGGAGCTTCGCCTTTGCCGGGCGCACGGTTCGATGGGCCTGCGAACCCGACGTCGGGTCACAGCATAGGTTGGGGTGAGCGAAGCGAACCCCAACGTCGCCCTGCGGCACGATGGGCGCTGGGGTTCGCTTTGCTCACCCCAGCCTATTTGGGGCTGGGTGCGGGGTCGGCGCCGGGCGATCCGCCCTGCGCTTCGGCCGTTGCGGGCTGTACCACCGGCAGCACCACGCGGAACGTGCTGCCCACGCCCTGTTCGCTCTGGACTTCGATCCGGCCGTGGTGCTTGGACACGATGCTGTAGGCGATCGCCAGGCCCAGGCCGGTGCCGCGGCCGATCGGCTTGCTGGTGTAGAAGGGGTCGAAGATGCGCGGCAGCGCGTCGGCCGGGATGCCGCAGCCGCTGTCGGTGATGCCGATCCAGGCCTCGCCGTCCTCGGCACCGGTGGCGATGACGATGCTGCCGCGGTTCTCGATCGCCTGGCCGGCGTTGATCAGCAGGTTCACCAGCACCTGGTTGATCTCCGACAGGTGGCATTCGACCAGCGGCAGTTCGCCGTAGTGCTTCTCCACCCGGACCTTGTACTTGAGGTCGTTCCAGACGATGTTGAGGGTCGATTCCAGGCCCTTGTGCAGGTCCGACGGGCGCATCGCGTCGCCGCGGCCGACGTAGGAGAACTCCTTGAGGTCCTGCACGATCCTGGTCACGCGCTCGATGCCCTCGCGCGATTCGGACAGCAGCTTGGGCAGGTCGCCGAGGATGAAGTCGATGTCCAGGCGCTCGCGCTGGGCGCGGATCTCGTCGCGCGCGTCGGGTTCGGCCGACTGCAGCGCCGCGTCCTGGTGTTCGATCAGCGCGAACAGCGCGCCGACGTATTCCTGCAGCGTGCCCAGGTTGGAGTGCACGTAGCCGATCGGGTTGTTGATCTCGTGCGCGACGCCGGCGGCGAGCAGGCCGATCGAGGCCATCTTCTCCGACTGCAGCAGCTGCTCCTGGGTGCCGGCCAGGCGCCGGTGCGCGGCCTGGAGTTCGTCGTGGCGCTGCTGCAGTTCGGCCTGGCGGGCCTTGCGCTGGGTGATGTCCTCGAAGATGACGAGGTTGAGGTCGACGTCCTCGCCGCCGCCGCGGCCGTTGCGGACCACGATCTTCAGCACCACGCCCGAGGGCATGCTGACCTCGCCGGCCCAGCGGCCGCTGGCACCGGCCTGCTGCCAGGCCTCGGCGGGCAGCAGTTCAAGCAGTTCGGCAGGGCCCTGGCCGGGCAGCGCGCGTTCGGCCAGCGACTGGGCCGAAGGGTTGGCGCACAGCAGGCGGCGCTCGCGGTCGAGCAGGATCACCGCGTTCTCGGTGGTCCGGAACGACCACTGGATTCCGAGTTCGGCGTCGGACAGTGCGGCCTGGCTGGTTGTCGTGTTCTCGCGTTCGCTCATCCCACTCCGAGACAGCGCGCCTGGGGGCGGGCGCCGGGCTGTCCACGCGAATCGTACACGCCGGTGGATTCGACGCGTCCGAGATGGCGCAGGGCCCAGCCCACTTCACGCCTGCGGCGCGAGAGCAGCACGCCGTTGGCCTGGTTCTGCTCGCGCAGCGCTTCGAGCCGGTCGGCGGCGATCATCCCCGGCTGCGCGGCCTCCGCGCGGCGCAGGGCGGCAAGCTTGTCGGCGGTCGAGGCCAGCAGGGCGTCGACGTCGTTGTCCAGCAGCGCCCGGCGTTCGGCGTCGAGCGCCCGCTCCAGCGCTTCGAGCGGATGGTCGAAGACGTCGGCGGCGACGGCGCTCATCCTAGCCTCCGAGCTGCTGCTCGAGGTCCAGCATGCGCGAGGCCACGGCCTGGGCGTCGACCTGGTAGCTGCCGTCGGCGATCGCCGCGCGCAGCGCGTTCACCTTGGCCACGTCGATGCCCGCCGGCCCGGCGCCAAGCTCGCGCGCCATGGTCTGCAGGCCTTCGGCCTCGCCGGTCAGGCGGATACTCTCGGTGGCGGCCACGGGCGCGCCGCGTTCGGCGCTCGCGCTGGCCGCCGGCAGCGGTCGCGTGGCCGCTTCCTGGGGCCGGACGATCGGCCCGCTGCCGTCGATCTTGTGGGTCATGGCTCGCTCCTGGGGGTGCCTGGTCGAGCACTGTAACGGCGCTCCCTGGCGGAACTTGAGCCCCGTCACCAAATTGTTTCGGGCCGCTCACGGCAGCAGCTCGACCGTGCCCTCGGCCACCAGCCGGCCGCGCAGGACCCGGCGCGAGGACACGTTCTGCACCCCGATCCGGCCGCCGGCGCGGGCCGGGCCCATGGCCCGGCCGGGCACGCGCACCTCGACCCCGCCCACGCGCGAGACCAGCACCACCGGATCGCCGCGGCGCAGCGGGACGCCCAGCGAGAGATCGTGTTCGGTGGGGACCACGCCCGGGGCCAGCGCCCGGCTGGGGACGCGGCCGACCAGGGCCTGCGGATCGGTGAAGGTGGCGCCGGCGGCGTCGCCGATGTCGCGGGTCTGGACCACCAGCTGGTCGGCGGTGATCGGCACGCCGCTGGCGGCCGGGGTGCGCAGCACCACGACCTCGGCTTCGCGCCGCACCCGCACCGGCACGTACAGGTGCCAGCCGGGGCTGTCGTCGCAGCGGACCTGGGCGGTGGTCGGGCCGGTGGCCACGGCCTCCAGCGGCTGGCTGCAGCGCGCCAGGCGCAGCGACGGCGCCAGCACGGCCTCGGCCGACTGCGCATCGCCGGCGCCGAGCGCGGCCACGGCGGCCGCGGCGATGTCCTCCAGCGGCTGCCGCTCGCGCGCCAGCGCGGGCAGCGCCGCAGCGATCGCCAGCAGCAGGACCAGCGCCAGCGCGGGCCGGGCGGCTGGGCGTACGGGGCGACGCGGACGGGAGTCGGCGACAGGCATGGGTGCTCCTGGGGTTCGACGTTCGGGGGGTGGGGTGCAAGGGGTGTGCCGGGGGGGTGGGACCGTTGGTGGGTTGGGGGTGGGGCGAGCTGGTGGTGGGGGGCTGGGGGTTGTTGGGGGTTGCGGTGCGGGGCCTCGGGGCGGTTGCTT
>JAEWGI010000037.1 GCA_023388355.1 Pseudomonadota bacterium | reverse complement strand
CCGCGGCCGCGCGGCGGCTCGCGGACGACCACGCGCCACCGCATCGCCCCCCTCCCAACCTCCCCCCGCTGCGCGGAGGGAGGAGCAGATGCCAGGTCCCGCGTCAGCCTCCGCTTCCGCCCCAGCTCCCGCGTCAGCCCCAGTCCTGCTTCTGCCCCTTCCCCCGCCTGCGGGGGAAGGCCGGGATGGGGGCGCGGCCGCGCAGCGGCTCGCGGACGACCACGCGCCACCGCATCGCCCCCCTCCCAACCTCCCCCCGCTGCGCGGAGGGAGGAGCAGATGCCAGGTCCCGCGTCAGCCTCCGCTTCCGCCCAGCCCCCGCTTCTGCCCCAGCCCCCGCTTCTGCCCCAGTCCTGCTTCTGCTCCTTCCCCCGCCTGCGGGGGAAGGCCGGGATGGGGGTGCGAGCCGCGCAGCGGCTCGTGGACGACCACGCGCCATCCAATCGCCCTCCCAGCCTCCCCCACCGCGCGGAGCGAGCAGGAACTTCGGCAGCACCCCCTCGCCACCCGGCGACTGCACCACGCACGGTTTGCTAATCTGGTCGCTTCATTGGGTTGCCTGCTCTGGCCAAGGGCCTCGTCCAGGGGTGTCGCGGGAGGGAACAGGCCGCCCGCCCGTCCCCAAGTCCGCCATGACCACGCCCAGCACCTATTCCACCGCACGCATCCGCAGCGAATTCCTCGACTTCTTCCGCGGCAAGGGCCACGAAATCGTGCCCTCGGCCCCGCTGGTGCCGGCGAACGACCCGACCCTGCTGTTCACCAACTCGGGCATGGTCCAGTTCAAGGACGTGTTCCTGGGCGCGGAGAAGCGCGCCAACCCGCGCGCGGCCGACGTCCAGCGCTGCCTGCGCGCCGGCGGCAAGCACAACGACCTCGACTCGGTTGGCTACACCGCCCGCCACCACACCTTCTTCGAGATGCTGGGCAACTGGTCGTTCGGCGACTACTTCAAGAAGGATGCCATCGCCTGGGCCTGGGAGCTGCTCACACAAGTCTGGCAGCTGCCGCCCGAGCGCCTGCTGGTCACGGTCTACCACAACGACGACGAGGCCTACGCCCTGTGGCACGAGATGGTCGGCGTGCCGGCCGAGCGCATCGTCCGCATCGGCGACAACAAGGGCGCGCCCTACGCCTCGGACAACTTCTGGCAGATGGCCGACACCGGTCCCTGCGGCCCCTGCACCGAGATCTTCTACGACCACGGCCCGCAGCACGCCGGCGGCCCGCCCGGTTCGCCCGACGAGGACGGCGACCGCTACATCGAGATCTGGAACCTGGTGTTCATGCAGTTCGACAAGCAGCCCGACGGCACGCTCGTGCCGCTGCCGGCGCCGTGCGTCGACACCGGCATGGGCCTGGAGCGCCTGGCCGCGGTGCTCCAGCACGTGCACAGCAACTACGAGATCGACCTGTTCCAGGCCCTGATCCGCCGCGCCGCCGAACTCACCGCCACCAACGACCTGGAAAACAAGTCGCTGCGGGTGATCGCCGACCACATCCGCGCCTGCAGCTTCCTGATCGTCGACGGCGTGCTGCCCTCCAACGAGGGCCGCGGCTACGTGCTGCGCCGGATCATCCGCCGCGCCCTGCGCCACGGCTGGATGCTGGGCACGCGCGAACCGTTCTTCCACAGGCTGGTCGACACCCTGTCGCAGCTGATGGGCGAGGCCTACCCGGAACTCCCCGCCAGGCGCGAACTGGTCGAGCGCGCCCTGCTGGCCGAGGAGGAGCGCTTTGCCGAAACCCTCGACGCCGGCATGCGCATCTTCGACGACGTCGCGGCCAGGACCGGCGGCAAGTCGATCCCCGGCGCCGACGCCTTCCGCCTCTACGACACCTACGGCTTCCCGCTCGACCTCACCCAGGACATCGCCCGCGAGCGCGGCATGAGCGTGGACACCGAGGGCTTCGACGCGGCGATGGAAAAGCAGCGCGAAACCGCGCGCGCCGCCGGAAAGTTCGGCGGCGGCGTGCAGCTGCCGGCCGACCTGGTCGCCCGCCTCACGCCCACCGCCTTCGTCGGCTACGACGCGCTCGAAGGCGAAGGCCTGTCCGTGCTCGCCCTGCTGCGCGACGGCCGCCCCGTGGACCAGGTCGGCCCCGGCGAACAGGCGATCGTGATCCTCGACCGCACTCCGTTCTACGGCGAGTCCGGCGGCCAGGTCGGCGACAGCGGGGCCCTCGAAGGCATCGACACCCGCTTCGCCGTCGCCGACACCCAGAAGCTCGCTGGCCAGTTCCACGGCCACGCCGGCACCCTGGAGGCGGGCATCCTGCGCGTGGGCGACACCGTGCGCGCCGCGGTCGATGGCGAGCGCCGCGCCAGCATCGTGCTCAACCACAGCGCCACCCACCTGCTGCACGGCGCCCTGCGCGGCCTGCTCGGCACCCACGTGGCGCAGAAGGGCTCGCTGGTCGCGCCCGACCGCCTGCGCTTCGACTTCTCCCACTTCCAGCCCGTGGCCGAGGCCGAGATCGCCGAGATCGAGCGCCGGGTCAACATCGAGGTGCGCGCCAACCACCCCGTCGCCATCCGCGAGATGGGAATGCAGGAAGCCATGGACTCCGGCGCCATCGCCCTGTTCGGCGAAAAATACGGCGAACGCGTGCGGGTGGTGGCGATGGGCGATTCGGTCGAACTGTGCGGCGGCACCCACGTCGGCCGCACCGGCGAGATCGGCCTGTTCAAGCTGGTGTCCGAGGGCGGCGTCTCGGCCGGCGTGCGCCGGATCGAAGCGCTCACCGGGCAGGCCGCCCTCGACCACGTGGCCGCCGACGAGCGCCGCCTGCGCCACGCCACCGGCCTGCTCGGCGGCACCAGCGAGGAGCTGGCTGATAGACTCGGCGGATTGCTGGAGCGCCAGAAGCGGCTCGAACGCGAGGTCGAGGCCTACAAGGCCCGGGAAGCGAGCGGGGCCACGGCCGACCTGGGAAGTCGCGCGGTGGATGTGGCTGGGGTGAAGGTACTGGCAGCGCGCGTGGAAGGACTGGACGCCAGGGCGCTGCGCGATGCGATGGACCGCCTGCGGCAGCAGCTTGGGGATGCGGTGATCGTGCTTGCCGGCGCCAGCGATGGCCGGGCGGCCCTGGTCGCCGCGGTATCGGGAAGCGCCGCCGGGCGCGTGCGGGCAGGGGACCTGGTCGGCTTCGTCGCCGGCGCCATTGGCGGCAAGGGCGGGGGACGCCCGGACATGGCCCAGGGCGGTGGCGAGGATGGCCCCCGGCTGCAGCAGGTCCTGGCCGAGGTGCCGGCCTGGGCCGCCGCGAAGCTGAGCGCCGCATGACGCCGGGTGTTTGCTCCATGACCAATGTCGGTTGACCGGGCGGCCCGACCCGGACATGCTTCACGTTTGCCCAGATTGAAACGGCGTTGCGGCCCAGCGGATGGTCGCCGCTTTCGACAGCAGGCCCACGGGCCTACGGAGATTTCGAGATGTTGATTCTGACCCGCCGCGTCGGCGAAACCCTGATGATCGGCGATTCGGTCACCGTCACCGTTCTCGGCGTCAAGGGGAACCAGGTGCGGATCGGCATCACCGCGCCCAAGGACGTGGCCGTGCACCGCGAGGAAATCTACCAGCGCATCCGCCGCGGCGACGAGGCCGCGGCCGAGCCTGCGCCGGAGACCGGCAACGACTGATTTGCCGCGCCGGGCACGACTCCGGTATCCTTCGCCGCCTGTCGCGAACCGAAGCGCAACGCATCGTGGTGACAGCATCCGGAGACTTGCCCGAGCGGCTGAAGGGGCTCCCCTGCTAAGGGAGTATGGGGCCAAAAACTCCATCGAGGGTTCGAATCCCTCAGTCTCCGCCAGTTCCACGTCCAGCCGCATCGCGCCCGCATTGACGCAAGCGCCGCGAATTGGGCACAATTCCGCTTCTGCACAACGCGCCCGTAGCTCAGCTGGATAGAGCACCAGGCTACGAACTTGGGGGTCGGAGGTTCGAATCCTTCCGGGCGCGCCATAAGAAAAGCACAAGGGTCAACGAGTTAACACTTGTTGGCCTTTTTGCGTTGTGGGATTCGCGCGGCGCTCGTGCCAAATCCGTGTCAAACCAGTCTCAAGAGGTTTCCGTCCGCGTCAGAGGCAACACCAAGCTGCGCCGCGGCATTCCGCGTCAGGTGCTCCGCCAGCTGGCGAAGCTTGACGAGCGTGACATTCGAGTCTGTGTAGAAGGCAGCTTCGGCGGTCGTCCCGATCTGGTGCAGGAGCGGTTCCTGATCGGCGAGGAACGCGAAGTTGCTTGTTTCATCCTTGGTCATCGAATCGTGCTCCCCCTGGCGCCGCGACAGATTGAAGGCCGGGTCTAACGGCTACGTGCCACCAGCCGAATCCGGGAAGGCGTCGCGAAGCTGAGTGGAATCGGCGAATCGATGCTGGTGCAGCGGACTGGAATGGGCGAAGACGACTTGGCGCAAGGGGTATGGCTCGGCGTCTGGTGGCGGGTACGTCAAGAAATCGATCCGCGTGATAAAACCTCTGCTAGGATACCCCAATAACAGAGGAAATGTCACGAGCTGATGGCCAACACGCAGCGCGAAAAGGCACTCGATCTGCTTGGCAGCCATTCCATGCTGCGGGCAAGGGACTTTGCCGCCCATGGGATCTCCCCCGAGACGCTGTCGCGCCTTGTCCGGGATGGCGTCGTGGTGCGGCCGGCGCGGGGGCTTTACCAACTCGCCGATGGTCCCAGTGATGCCCGCCATGCTCTGGCTGAAGCCGCGACGCTGGTCCCCAAGGGCGTGATCTGCCTGGTATCAGCACTGCAATTCCACGGGCTGACACTGCAGATGCCGTCAACCGTATGGATGGCGATCGAACGCACGGCGTGGCGCCCACGCATCGACCATCCTCCCATCCGGTTCGTGCGCTTCACCCCCGTGGCCCTCAGTGAAGGCGTTGAGCGCCATCGCATCGAAGGCATCGAGGTCCCGATCACCGATCCGTCACGGACCATCGTCGACTGCTTCCGTTACCGGGCCAAGATCGGGATCGACGTCGCGCTGGAAGGGCTGCGCGAGGGGCTACGGCAGCGCAAGGCAACGAGCGACCAACTGTGGCGCCATGCCACGAAGGCGAGAATCTGGTCGACCATGAAACCCTATGTCGAGGCGACGGTGGCCGATGGCGCGTGAACCCCTGAAGAACATCGGAGCCTCCGTGCGCGCCAGGCTGCTGCAACGCTCCCGCGACGAGCGTACGGATTTCCAGATCCTGCTGACGCGCTATGCGCTGGAAAGGCTGCTGTACCGGCTGAGTCTGTCGGAGCATCGGAATCGGTTCATCCTCAAGGGGGCGATGCTGTTCGTGACCTGGGTGGAGGCGCCGTTCCGACCGACGCGCGACCTGGACCTGCTTGGCTACGGCGAGAACACGCCCGAGGCGATCGGCGACGCATTCCGCGCGATCCTGGCCCTGGCGGTCGATGACGATGGCGTGGTGTTCGATCTCCATGGACTTGAAGCTGCGTCGATCCGCGAGGGCATCGAGTACGGCGGCGTGCGGGTGCGCACTCGGGCCATGATCGGCGGTGCACGTGTTCCGATCCAGGTGGACGTGGGTTTTGGCGATGCAATCACCCCAGGTCCGGTCGAGATCGACTACCCGGTGCTGCTTGATGCGCCCGCCCCGCATCTGAGGGCGTACCCGGTCGAGACCGTGGTCGCTGAGAAGCTCCACGCCCTTGTCACCCTTGGCATCGCCAACAGCCGCTTGAAGGACTACTACGATCTGTGGCTGATCGCTGAGACGTTCGAGCTGGAAAGGGCACCGCTGGCCAAGGCCGTTCGCCAGACCTTCGACCGGCGTGAAACAGCGCTTCCCGATGGGGAGCTGACCGGGCTCAGCCAGGCTTATGTGGAATCCTGGGGCGGGCAGTGGCAGGCGTTCCTGACGCGTGAGCGCATGGCGGCCGCGCCTGGGCAACTGGCGGAGGTGGTCGCTGACCTTGCGCGATTCCTGCTGCCTCTGATCGAGGATGATGATGGGAGCTGGTGCTGGAAGCCTCGCGAGGGGTGGATCCAGGGCGCACCCCGACGTTGACCTGGGGGCAATGGCCGCAATGGAGGGCAGGGGGATGGAGTACGATCCGCTGGAGAGATTGGTCCACGGCGATGCCGATGGCGATCAGGCTTGGGAAGAGCTGAAAATCCTGCTGGGCAGCCGAATCGGCAAGGCTCTGGCTGGACAAGTGTCCGGCAAGTCCATCGAGGAGGTCCTCGCTGACGAGTTGGCCGAGGGGCATTGAACTCGAGCTTTGGATCGAATGTCGCGACCCCCAAGCAGCGGTTGTTGGCGAGTGCCGTGCCACACACTTGGAGGTCTCGTTTTTACCGGGCCCCGTGCCCACTCTGTGCCAATGGGCCTCCGGGCCGGGACTAACCGGTAGAGAACGGGCTGCGAAGTGCGTGCGCCAAACCCTTGACCTGGAAAGGTTTTGCCGTTTAATCTCGGCTGGAACCACCCGGAACCGGTAGACGCCGACTCCCAAGCACCGACTACGAACTTGGGGGTCGGAGGTTCGAATCCTTCCGGGCGCGCCACGCAGAGTCGGCACAAGGGTCAACGGGTCAGCCTGTTGGCCCTTTTTGCTTTCCAGGCCCGGCGCGAGCGGTCGGCCGGACTTCGATGGCGCGTCGACCATGTTGCGTGTGCGTGTGCGTGGCGTTGGCGCTATTCGGTGATGCCAGATGCCGGCCGTGGCTGCTGCGTTGCGCGGTGGACGGCGCTACACCCTGCGCGACACCCAGCCGTGGATCAGTCCGGCCTGGAAGAAGCGGGTGGGGTTGTCGAAGCCGCTGTCGGTGAGGATGGACTCGACCTGCGCGGGCGGCAGCACGGCAACGTCTTTCGAGTAGGCGGCGCGGATGCGTTCGAGGGCGTCCGGGGTGACGTCGGCGGCGGCCATCATGCGCATCCATGCCGGCAGCAGCGTTTCGTATGCGGGTGAGTCGATGTCCGAGGCCAGGTCGGTGCTGGCCAGCAGGCCGCCGGGGCGCAGGCGCGTGGCGATGTCACGGAAGAACCGCACGCGCTGTGCGCGATCCACGAGGAACTGGGAGACGAGGAAGCAGGTGGCCGCGTCACGTGGCTCGTCGGCGGGCAGCGAGTCGAGGAAGCCGTGGTGGAAGCGGCAGCGTGTCGCGAAGCCTTCCGTTTGCGCACGCTGGCGGCAGGCGTCGAGCATCGCGCCCGAGGGCTCGACCGCGGTGAACGACCAGCCCGGGAACGTGCGCGCCAGGTGCGCCAGCTCCTGGGCGGTGCCGACGCCGACGCACAGGATGCGGGCATCCGGCGCGAGGCCGGCGAGCATCGGTTCGAGGAGGAAGTACAGGCAGTCGCGGATCGCTGCGGTCTTCGACCACTGCCGGTCGTAGCCCGCGGCCTGCTGGTCGAACAGGGAGACGACTTCGTCGGGATGCATCGCCCGAGTCTAGTCCAGCCAGGGAAGCGGTTGGGCCGGCGGGAGCTTCCTCGATGCCGGAGGAATCGACGGCAGGGTGGACGCCGTCCTTGATCGTCCCGCCCACCCATCCATCGCGACCGGAGCCCGTCGTGCAGGAGGCGGCAACGGGGCCGTCACGCGGGGGTCACGTTTCTGGCGGGACGGAGTTGGCGGTGAGGACCGGACCTGCCGTGCAAAGCGGGCGGATTCGGGCGGGCAGGGGACACGGGACAGAGCGCGCGGTGTAATGGCCTCGGCCCGGCGGCGCGCAGGCGGCGGCGGGCAAGGGGGCACATCCACTTCCGGAGTAGTCTCATGTCCCGCCATCAGGTCCGTCTTCTTGCCCGCGCGCTGCTCGCCGGCGCGTGCCTGGCCGCGCCGGCGTTCGCGCTTGCCGCCACCTACACGGTCGGCCCCTCGGGCCGGAACTACACGCAGCTGTCCACGCTGGTCTCGAACGTCAATCTGGAGCCGGGCGACGTGGTCCTCGTGGACGGCGGCGCCACGTACAACGGCAACATCGTGGTCGGCAGCAACGACCGTGGCGAAGCCGGCAATCCGGTGACGTTCCGCTGGAACCGGGCGGTCGGCTCGACCCGGCCGGTGCTCAGCGGCGGCTCGCACACGATCAAGTTCCAGCAGTCCAACCACGTGGTGTTCGAAGGCTTCGACGTGCGCGGCGGCTCGTCGTCGTGCATCTTCAGCGAGGCCCACGACGTGACCGTGCGCGATACGATCGTGCGCGACTGTCCGTCGCACGGCATCCTCGGCGCCGACAACAATTCCGGATCGTTCACGCTCGAATACAGCGAGATCCGCGACTCGGGTTCGGGCACCCAGCGGCATCCGATCTACATGCAGTCCGACGAGGTGGCGTATCCGGACTCGGTGTTCGTGATGCGCTACAACTACGTGCACAGCGGCAACGGCGGCAGCCTGCTGAAGAACCGGCACGAGCGCGCGCTGATCCACTACAACTGGTTCGAGAACTCGGCCTACCAGGAGCTGGAACTGATCGGGCCGGACTGCGAGACCCAGCAGTCGGGCTGGTCGCCGAACCTGCGGCGCGAGGACGTGGACGTGGTCGGCAACGTCATCATCCACGGCTCCAGCTGGCGCAACGCGATCCGCGCCGGCGGCGACCTCAACGGTCGCAACCAGGGGCGGCTGCGGCTGGTCAACAACACGATCCTGTTCACCCGCGGCGGGGCCGCGAACGCGGTGCTGGTGCAACTGGGCCAGGAGTCGCTGGAGATGCACAACAACGTGATCTTCCAGACCGGCTCGGGCGCCGCGCCGAACATCCTGCGCGTGCACGAGGCTTCCGAGGTGGAAACGCCGTACTGCGCGCCCACCAGCCGCGAGCCCTGGACCAGCGGGCGCAAGGTGGCCGGGAGCAACAACTGGGTGCAGAGTTCGGCGACGCTGGTGCCGAATGAATGGAGCGGAACCCTGCGCGGCTCCGATCCCGGCCTGTCCAACATCGGCCAGCGCCAGCTGCGGCCGGGTGCGAACAGCCCGCTGGTGTCGTCGGGCAATCCGCAGCCGCCGGCACCGTCGGGCTTCCCGTTCCCGTCGCCGCTGTTGCTGCCGCAGTTCGATCCGCCGCAGCGGGCGAAGATGGCGATCGGTGCGGAAGTCGCCCGCGTTCCGGGCGCGCGGATCGATATCGGTGCGCTGGAGTCCGCGAGCGTTGCCGCGCCGCCGCGTCGGCGCAACGGCTCGCAGCCGCTGCGGCCGTCTGGTGCGTCGGCTGCCGCGGCGGTGGATCGCGCAGCGTCCGGCGCCGCCAGCCGCGGCGGGGCCGACGGTGATCCGGGCGCTGCATCGCATGGCCATGCGGGGACGAACGCGGTGCCTGCGGCGGCGTCGGCAGGATCCAGCCGTCAGGTGCGGATCGCGCCGCCGCTGCAGGCACTGTGGCAGCGCTGGCGGCAGCTGGTCGAGGAGCGGCGGGACGCCGACGCCCCATAGCGGCGGCCGGCACGCTTGCGCAGCCGCGGGGTCGTTGCGACGATCCCGGCATGCGAAACAGTCCCGATGCGCAGGCGCCGCCCGACCTGGAGCAGGCGTTCGCCCGATCCCTGCACGGGGACGGCCCCGCGCTGGCGGCCCGGGCGGACGGTGGCGTGCTGGTCGCGCTGTTCGACCTGGAGCAGTGGCGACCCTGGCTGGCCCGGGCGGCGGCGCTGATCGACGCGGAGGAAGCCGCCCGCGTCGCGCGCCAGCGCCTGCAGCCCAACCGCGAGGCGCTGGTGCTGGCGTATGCGCTGCATCGCCTCCTGCTGGCGACGGTGCTCGGTTGCGCCAGCAGCGAGGTGGCGCTCGGCCGCGACGCCAAAGGCTGCCCGCGCCTGCCCGGCGATCGCCTGTTCACCAGCCTCAGCCACGCCGGCCAGCGGGTCGCCATCGCGATCACGCGCGCCGGTCCGGTCGGCATCGACATCGAACCGGCCGGTCGGGCGCGGGAGATGCCCGAGCTGGCGGCGCGCGTGGCCCACCCGGACGAACTGCGCGAACTGTCGGACCTCGGGCCAGGCGCGCTGGGCGAGGCGCTGCTGGCGATGTGGGTGCGCAAGGAAGCGCTGCTGAAGGCGGCCGGTATCGGCCTGGAGCTGGAGATGGACCGCTTCGTCGCGCCCTGGGACGTCGTGCTGCCGCTGCCCGGGGATACCTTCCGGGCGCGCTCGGTGGAGCTGCGCGCCCTCCACGACCCGGGCTGGGCCTGCGCCGTGGCGACGCCGCCCGGCGCCGCGATCACGCTGGCCACCGGCCCGCACACCCCGCCGGCGCCCGCCTGACTGGCCGTGGGGCGGGCCGGAGTACGTTGACTGATTCCGGAGCATAGAAGTTTTCTGGGGGCGGCCGGATGGTCGATGCGGGCGGATATTGGGAATCGACACTGGCCGGCGCGCCCGAGTCGATCGGACTGTCGACCGACGCTGCGCGCACCGGTTTCAACGGCATCGCGGGCGCGCTGGCGCCTGCGGTGGCGGGCAGGGTCGCTGCCCTGGCCGGGGCGCAGTCGGTCGAAGGGACCGACGTGCTGCTGGCCGCGTTCCTGCTGCTGCTGCACCGGGTCTCGTCGCAGGCCGACATCGTGCTCCCGCGCGTCGGTGCCGACGGGCAGGCGCTGCCGCTGCGCTTCGAACTGAACGACGACATCGACGTGGCCGCCTGCCTGCGGATGGCGGCCACGCGTTCGCGCGAGGCCGCGCGTCATGCGCAGGCTTGGCGCGAGTCGGCCGTGCCGAGGCCGGACTGGCAGCTGCTGTTCTCCGATGGCGCGCCAATCGCGGCCACGGATAGCCTGCTGCTGGCCATGCGCGTGCAGCCGGCGGCAGCCGATGGCAGCATCCCGCTCGAACTGCATTTCGCCGATGCGCTGCTCGACGGCGCGGGCGCGGAGCGCTGGCTGGGGTACTGGCGGCAGCTGCTCGATGCGCTGCTGGACGATCCGCGGGCGCGTATCGCCGATCTGGCGATGCTGACCCCTGCGCAGCTGGCCGAGGCGGTGGAGGAGGGCAACGACACCGGAATCGCGTTCGAACCGGTGGCGAACGTGCATCGCCTGTTCGAACTCCAGGCCGCGCGCACGCCCGACGCGCTGGCGCTGGTGCACGGCGGGCGGCGCCTGGGCTATGCCGAACTCGATGCGCAGGCCAACCGGCTGGCGCGCCACCTGCGCGCCTGCGGCGTCGGCCCGGACGAGCGCGTGGCGATCTACGTCGAGCGCGGCGTCGAGGTGGTGCTGGGCCTGCTGGCCGTGCTCAAGGCCGGCGGCGCCTACGTGCCGCTGGACCCGACCTATCCGGCCGACCGGCTGGCCTACACCCTCGCCGACAGCGAACCGCGCGTGCTGCTGACCATGTCCGGGATGGAGAAGCCCGCGCATGAGGTGCTGGGCGAACTGCCGTCGACGCTGGCGGTGATCGATCTGCGCGACGACGCGGCCTGGCGCACGCTGCCCGCGCACGCTCTGGAGCCGGGCGAAGGCGACGTGGGCGTCGACAACCTCGCCTACGTGCTCTACACCTCCGGCTCCACCGGCAAGCCCAAGGGCGTGGCGATGACCCACGGCCCGCTGGTGAACCTGATCCAGTGGCAGATGCGCGAACCCGGCAACGACGCGCCGCTGCGCACGCTGCAGTTCGCCGCGCTCGGTTTCGACGTGGCCTTCCAGGAAACCTTCGTCACCCTGTCCACCGGCGGCGAGCTGCACCTGATCGACCAGGACACGCGGCTGAGCGCCACGAAGCTGTTCGACTTCATCGTCGAGCGCCGCATCGAACGCCTGTTCCTGCCGTACTTCGCGCTGCAGATGCTGGCCGAAGGCCTGGAAGCACAGCTGTCCGCGCTGGCACCCGGCGAACGCGTGCGCTGCGATCTGCGCGAGGTGATCACCGCCGGCGAACAGCTGCGCATCGAGCCGAAGATCGTGCGCTTCTTCGAACACCTGCCCGGCTGTCGGCTGCACAACCACTACGGGCCGACCGAGACCCACGTGGTCACCGCGCTCACGCTCGACGAGGATCCGACGACCTGGCCGCGGCTGCCGAGCATCGGTCGGCCGATTGCCAATGCGCGCGTGTACGTGCTCGATGGCCAGGGTCGTCCGCAGCCGTCGGGCGTGGTCGGGGAGATCTACCTGGCCGGGCCAGTGGTGGCGCGCGGCTACCTGAAGCGCCCCGACCTGAGCGGTGAGCGGTTCCTGCCCGATCCTTTCGTCGGCGGGGCCGCGCGCATGTACCGCACCGGCGACCTCGGCCGGCGCCTGCCCGATGGCAGCATCGAATACCTCGGGCGCCAGGATTTCCAGGTCAAGATCCGTGGCTTCCGCGTCGAGCTGGGGGAGATCGAGGCGCAGGTGATGGCGTTCCCGGGCGTGCGCGAGGCTGGTGTACTGGCGCGCGAGGACGTGCCGGGACTGAAGCGGCTGGTCGCTTATCTTTCGCCGCAGGACAGCGCCGCGCCGGTCGATCTGGAGCAGCTGCGGCAACATCTGGTCGCGCACCTGCCCGACTACATGGTGCCGGTGGCCTACGTGCAGATGGACGCGCTGCCGCTGTCGCCCAACGGCAAGCTCGACCGCGGCAAGCTGCCCGCGCCGGGGCGCGGCCGGCCCGACTGGGCCGGCCAGTACGCCGCGCCGCGCACGCCGGTCGAAACCGCGCTGTGCCGGATCTTCGCCGACGTGCTGGATCTGGAGGATCTCGGTCGCGACGACAACTTCTTCGACCTGGGCGGCACCTCGCTGCTCGCGATCCGCGTGCTGGAGGCCGCGCGCCGCGAGCGCGTGGGCGACGTGCCGCCGATGGCGCTGTTCCGTTCGCCCACGCCGGCGCTGCTGGCGGCGGAGATGGCAGCGGGGGCCTCGACGGCGCTCGACGCTTCGCGCCTGTCCATGCGTCGCAGCAGCGACGACGAGCCGATCGCGATCATCGCCATGGCCGGCCGCTTCCCCGGCGCGGCCTCGGTCGAGGCGCTGTGGGAGAACCTCTGCGCCGGCCGCGACAGCGTGGCGCGCTTCAGCGCCGATCAGCTCGATCCGGGCATTCCCGCATCGCTGCGCGGCAACCCCGGCTACGTGCCGGCGCGCGGCGTGTTCGACGATGTGGACCGCTTCGACGCAGCCTTCTTCGGCATCTCGCCCAAGGAAGCCGAGCTGATGGACCCGCAGCAGCGGGTGTTCCTGGAGCTGTGCTGGGAGGCGATCGAACGCGCCGGGCACGTGCCCGATGCCACCACGGTGCCGGTCGGCGTGTTCGCCGGCATGTACAACGCCAGCTACCACCAGCGACACGTGCTCTCGCGCCCGGACCTGGTGGAGAAGCTCGGCGCCTTCCAGGTGATGCTGGGCAACGAGAAGGACTACATCGCCACGCGCGTGGCGCACAAGCTCAACCTCACCGGGCCGGCGGTCAGCGTGCACACGGCTTGCTCGACTTCGCTGGTCGCGATCGCGCAGGCGATCGACAGCCTGCGCGCGGGCCGCTGCGGCATGGCCCTGGCCGGCGGCATCGCGGTGACCTGTCCGGTCAACAGCGGCCACCTGTACCAGGAAGGCGGGATGCTGTCGGCCGACGGCAGCACGCGCAGCTTCGACGCCGATGCCACCGGCACGGTGTTCAGCGATGGCGCGGCGGTGGTGCTGCTCAAGCGCCTGTCCGACGCGATCGCCGACGGCAACCCGGTGTACGCGGTGGTGCGCGGCGCGGCGATCAACAACGACGGCGGCGGCAAGGCCAGCTTCACCGCGCCCAGCAGCGAAGGCCAGGCGGCGGTGATCGCGATGGCGCACGCCGACGCGGGCGTGGAGCCGCGCAGCATCGGCTACGTCGAGACCCACGGCACGGCCACGCCGATGGGCGACCCCATCGAGATCGAGGGCCTGACCCGCGCGTTCCGCCAGGGCACGGACGACACCGGCTTCTGCGTGATCGGCTCGGTGAAGAGCAACCTCGGCCACACGCTGATGGCCGCGGGCGCGACCGGCGTGATCAAGACCGCCTATGCGCTGCAGCACGGCTGCATCCCGCCGACCGTGCATTTCCGCAGGGCCAATCCGGTCATCGACTTCGACGTCACGCCGTTCCGCCCCAGCGGTGAACTGCTGCCGTGGCCGGACGTCGACGGCGCGCCGCGGCGTGCGGGCGTGAGCTCGTTCGGCGTGGGCGGTACCAATGCGCACGTGGTGATGGAGCAGCCGCCGCAACTGCCGGCCACGCCGCGGGTCGATGGCCCGCAGCTGCTGGTGCTGTCGGCGCGCACGCCAGCGGCGCTGTCCGAATCGGCGGCGCGTCTGGCCGACCGCCTGGACGACGAGCCCGGCATCAACCTGGCCGACGTAGCCTGGACGCTGGCGGTGGGGCGCAAGGCATTCGCCCACCGCATCGCGGTCGCTGCGGAAAACAGTGCCGATGCTGTCGCGCGGCTGCGCAGCGCGGAGCTCGGGGCGGCAGCGGCGAAGGCGCGGCCGGTGCCCGCGGGCGAGGCGGTGTTCCTGTTCCCGGGGCAGGGCTGCCAGTACGCCGGCATGGGCCGCGAGCTGCACGCGCGCGAACCCGCGTTCCGCGAGGCCTTCGACGCCTGCGCCGCGGTGCTCGACGACGAGCTGGGCCTGGACCTGCGCGCGCTGGTGTTCGGCGACGATGCCGACGCGCTGCTGCCGACCGCGATCATGCAGCCGGCGATCTTCAGCATCGAGTATTCGCTGGCGCGCTGGTGGATGGCGCAGGGCGTGGTGCCGGTGGCGATGGCGGGGCACAGCGTCGGCGAGTTCGTCGCCGCCACCCTGGCCGGCGTGTTCGAACTGCCGGATGCGCTGCGCCTGGTGGCGCGGCGCGGGCGCCTGATGCAGGCGCAGCCGTCGGGCGCCATGCTCTCGGTGCGCATGCCGCACGATGCGCTGGCGGTGAAGCTGCCGGACACCGTGTCGCTGGCGGCCGAGAACGCGCCCGGCACCTGCGTGGTTGCCGGGCCGCACGAGGCCGTGGCGGCGTTCCAGTCGCAGCTGGAAGCCGAAGGCGTGGCCTGCCGCCTGCTCAGGACCTCGCACGCCTTCCACTCGGCGATGATGAACGAGGTGGTGCCGCGCTTCCGCGCCGAAGTCGAAGCGCTGGCGATGCGTGCACCGAAGATCCCGATCGTGTCGACCGCGACCGGCGACCGGCTGTCCGACGACCAGGCGACCTCGGCCGAGTACTGGGCGCAACACCTGCGGCTGCCGGTGCGCTTTTCCACCGCGATCGCGCGCCTGCTGGAACGGCGCGAGCACGTACTGCTGGAGATCGGCCCGCGCAACACGCTGGCTACGCTTGCGCGCCAGCAGCCGCTGCTGCAGAAGCAGCGCATCGCGGCGCTGGCCTCGCTGGCGGATGCACCCGAACGGGAGCATGCCGCGCTGGTCTCGGCGTTCGGGCAGGCCTGGGCGGCCGGCGTGCCGCTGCGGCCCGGGACGCTGGACCGGCGCGACCGCAAGGCGCGCCTGCGCCTGCCGACCTATCCGTTCGAACGCAGGCGCTACTGGGTCGACGCCGCCGCGGACCAGCCGGAAGTCGCTGCGGTGGCCGGGACGGGCGATGCAGCACAGGCCGCGGCCCTGGATGAGCCGGCGCACCGCCCTGCGTCCGCGCCGCAGGCCGGCGGCGACATCGGCCGGCGCCTGCGTGCCCTGCTCGGGGATGTGGCCGGTTTCGATTTCGACAGCGCCGACGGGCAGGCCAACTTCTTCGAGCTCGGGTTGGACAGCCTGGCGCTGAGCCAGGTGGCGCAGCGGATCGAGACGGTCTTCGGGGCCACGATCACGTTCCGGCAGCTGATGGAATCGTGCAATACCCTGGCGGCGGTGGAGGCCGCACTCCAGGACGCGCTCGCACCCGCCGCCGCTGCCCGCGTCGCGAACGCGACGCCTGCGCCGGGCGCTGTGGTTCCGCCGACCCCGGCGGTCGCTGGCGGCGCCACGGCGTCCATCCTCGACGCCCAGCTGCAGCTCATGTCGCAGCAGCTGGCGGCACTGTCCGCGACCGGCGAGGACCAGGCCGGCTTGCTCGGGGTCCTGCAGCAGCAACAGCTGCTGATGTCGCAGCAGCTCATGATCGCGGCCCTGGTCGAGCCTGACGGGCCGGAGCCGGATCCGCCGCAGCCGCCGCAACCACCGGGCGGCACGCGGAAGGCACCGCGATCCGGGCCTGGGCGGACAGACGCCGGCGCGGCCGCCGCAGGCGCCGCGACCCCTGCACAGGTTGCCGAATGCGCGTCGGCTGCACCCGCAGCCGAACCCGCAGCCGAACCCACAGCCGATGGAACCAACGACGGCTCATCCCCGACCCGGGTGCCGACCACCGAACCGCAGCGCGAGATCTGGCTCGCCTCGCGCATCGACCCGTCGGTGGCGCTGGCCTTCAACCAGTCGATCTCGCTGACCCTGCGCGGCGCGCTGGACGTACCCGCCCTTGGCCACGCGCTGCGCACGGTGGTGGCGCGCCACGATGCGCTGCGCTCGACGATCTCGACCGACGGCGAATGGATGCACGTGCATCCGGCGATCGGGATCGACCTGCCCCTCACCGATCTTTCCCCGCTGTCGGCGCAGGCGAGGGCGGACGCGCTGTCCGAGCGACGGCGGGCCGGCGTGGAAACTCCGTTCCTGCTCGACGAAGGGCCGCTGCTGGGCGCCGAACTGGTGCGCCTGTCGGACGACGAGCACGTGCTGCTGCTGCATGCCCATCACCTGGTCTGCGATGGCTGGTCGTGGAACGTGATCGTGCGCGAGCTGGGCGTGCTGTACTCGCGGCAGCGCGGGCAGGGCGACGAGGACCTGCCGGTCGCGCGTTCCTACGCCGCCCACGCGCGCCTGCTGGCGCAGCGTCCGGTACTGTCGGTGCATCCGCCCGACCAGGCCTACTGGCTCTCGCGCTTCGAGGACGGAGCGCCGATGCTGGATCTTCCCACCGACCGGCCGCGCGCCCCGATCCGGGACTCAGCGGCCGGTTTCGCCGTCCGCGCGCTGGATGCGGGACTTGCCGGGGCGGTCGGCCGCGTGGCGTCCGCGCGCGGTGCCAGCGTCCACGCCTGCCTGCTGGCCACCTTCGGTGCACTGCTGTCGCGCCTGGCCGGCCAGGACGATGTGGTGGTGGGAATCCCGGTCGCCGGCCAGGCCGGCGTCGATGGTCCGCTGGTCGGCCATTGCGTGAACATGCTGCCGCTGCGGCTGTCGATCGACCACGCCGCCCCCTTCGCCTCGCTGCTGCGCCACGCGCGCACCGCCGTGCTCGACGCGATGGACCACCAGCGCTGCACCTTCGGCTCGCTGCTGAAGAAGCTCAGGATCGAACGCGACCCCGGCCGGCCGCCGCTGGTGGCGGCGGTGTTCAACCTCGACCAGGCGGGCGACGCCGCGCGGAATGCCTTCGCCGGCCTGTCGATGGAGCTGGCGGTCAACCCGCTGCTGCGCGACAACTTCGATTTCTCGATCAACGCCGTGCCCTCGCGTGATGGCATTCGCCTGGAGTGCCAGTACGCGAGCGCGCTGTTCGACGCGGCGACCGTGGAGGCGTGGCTGGAGGCGTTCGAGACCATGCTGCGGAGCATTGCCGCCGATCCCGGGCGGCCGCTGTCGAACCTGCCGCTGGTGGGCGACGCCGCGTTCGCCCGGCTGCGGGACCTGCAGCCCCCGGCGCTGGACTTCGATCGCGAATGCCGCATGCACGAGCACTTCGAGCGGCGCTGCGACGCGGACGGCAGCCGGATCGCGCTGTGCGCCGGAGACGACACGCTGGACTACGCGCAGCTGGAGGCGCGTGCCAACCGGGTCGCGCACCTGCTGCGCGCGCACGGGGTGAAACGCGGTGCCCTGGTCGGCATCTCGCTCGAGCGCACGGCGCGCATGCCGGCCGCGGTCCTGGGCGTACTCAAGTCCGGCGCCGGCTACGTGCCGCTGGATCCGGAGCTGCCGCGCGAGCGGCTTGCCGCGATCGCCGGCGACGCCGGTCTGGCCCTGGTTCTCACCGAGACCGCGAACGCGCAGCGACTGGCCGGCTGCGGCGTGCCGCTGCTGCTGTTGGACGGCCCCGACGCTGCGCTCGCCGCGCAGCCGGCCACGCGCATCGGACGCGACGCCGATGCCGCAGGCCCGGAATCCGTGGCCTACGTGATCTACACCTCCGGCTCCACCGGCACGCCCAAGGGCGTGCGCGTGCCGCACCGGGCGGTGGCCAACTTGGTCGCCAGTATGCAGCACTGGCTGCGGCTCGAACCCGACGACGTGGTGGCGGCGGTGACGCCGCTGTCCTTCGACCCGTCGGTCGTCGACCTGTGCCTGCCGCTGGCCGCGGGCGCGCGGATCGTGCTGGTCGATCGCGATACTGCGGTGAACGGCAAAGCGTTTGGCCGCCTGCTCCAGCGCAGCGGCGCGACCTACCTCGACGCCACGCCGTCGGGCTGGCGCGTGCTGCTCGCGGCCGGCTGGAGCGTGCCCGCCGGATTCAAGGCGATCTGCGGAGGCGAGGCGATGCCGCCGGACGTCGCCACGGCGCTGCTGGCGGGCGGCGGCGAGGTCTGGAACATGTACGGCCCCACCGAGACCACGGTCACCGCCACAGGCGCGCGCCTGCGCCCGGCGGCAGCGGGGGCGGAGGTGGACATCCATATCGGCCGGCCGGTCGAGAACTCACAGGCCTGGATCGTCGACCGCTTCGGCCACCCGTGTCCGCGCGGGGTTCCAGGCGAACTGTGGATCGGCGGCGAGGGCGTGAGCCTGGGCTATCTCGACCGTCCCGAACTGAATGCGCGGCACTTCATCAACGATGTGTTTTCGTCGCCGGAACCGAGGACCGACGGCGTAGTGCCGCTGCTGTACCGCACCGGCGATCGCGGTCGCTGGCGCGGCGACGGCAACCTCGAGCTGAGCGGCCGGCTGGACTTCCAGGTCAAGGTGCGCGGCTATCGCATCGAGCTCGGGGAAATCGAGGTCGCGTTGGCGCGGGATCCGGCGGTTGCGGAGGCGGCGGTGGTGGTCATGGGGGCGGGACCCGGGGACCGGGACCCGGGACCCGGGAAGGGCGATGCGCGGATTGTGGCTTATGTGCGGGCGGTGGAGGGTGCGCAGGTCGATGAGCGCGCGCTGGCCGGGCGGCTGAAGCAGTCGCTGCCGGCCTACATGATTCCGCGCCACATCGTCGTGCTCGATGCGTTTCCGCAAACGACGAACGGCAAGCTCGACCGCGCGCGGCTGCCGCTTCCGGACAGCGGGGCCGCGCCGCCTGCGGCGGTGCTGGACGCGGACAGCGACACCGGTGGCAGCGGGGATGCGGCGCGCATCGCGGCGGCCATGGCCGCGGTGCTGGAGCTGCCCGCGTTCGGCCACGACGAGGACTTCTTCGCCGCCGGCGGACATTCGCTGCTGGCCTCGCGCCTGGCGACGCGGCTGGAAGGCGAGTTCGGGGTGGTGGTCAACCTGCGCACGCTGTTCGATGCGCCGACGCCGACCGCACTCGCCGCCGCGCTGGACGCATCCGGCGGCAGTCGCGCGGAGACAGGCACGATCCCGCGCCAGGCCGACCAGTCGGCCGGGCCGCTGTCGCTGATGCAGCAACGGCTGTGGGTGCAGGAGCAGATGCACCCGGGGTCGACCAATTTCATGATTCCCTCGGCGTTCCGGCTGCGCGGGCCGCTGGACGCGGCTGCGCTGGATCGCGCGTTCGGCGATGTGGTGCGCCGCCAGCCGGCGCTGCGGACCTGGCTGCATGCGCACGACGAAGGCGTCGAGCAGCGCGTGCTCGACGGGTTGGAGGTCACCCTGCTGCCGGCGGAGGACCTGTCCGGATTCGCACCCGGCGAACGCGGTGCCGAACTGTCGCGTCGCATCGAGCCGCTGATCGTCGAACCGCTCGACACCGGCCGCGGACCGCTGTTCCGGGCGCGGCTGTACCGGCTGTCGGCCGACGAGCACGTGCTGTATTTCCAGGTGCACCACGCGGTCTGGGACGGGGTGTCGTTCCGCCTGTTCTGCGAGGAAATGGCGCAGCTGTATGCCGGCCACGCGGCTGGCGCCGCGCCGGCGCTGCCGCCGCTCGAGCGCAGCTACATCGATTTCGCGGCCTGGCACGTCGCCCAGGCCGACAGCCCGCGGATGCAGGCGCAGATGCGGTACTGGCTGGCGCGGCTCGCGGACGCGCCCGAACCGCTGGCCCTGCCCGCGGACCTGCCGCGACCGCCGGTGGCGACCGGGCGCGGGGGCAGCGAGTTCGTCCGCATCGAGGCCGCGCTGGCGGGGCGCCTGCGCGGGCTGGCGGCGCGGTCCAATGCGACCTTGTTCA
This sequence comes from Pseudomonadota bacterium, assembly GCA_023388355.1. The sequence continues at coordinate 75,919 of JAEWGI010000037.1, read as the reverse complement.
TGACCCTGCTGTCGGCCTACTTCCTGTTCCTGTACCGGACCACCGGGCAGCGCGACCTGGTGATCGGGCTGCCGATGCGCAGCCAGGCCGCCGAGCGGCTGCAGCGGGTGATGGGTTTCTTCGTCAACGTGCTGCCGCTGCGGCTGCAGCTGGATCCGGCCTGGACCTTCCGCGAGCTGCTGGGCCGCGTGCGCGAGGAACTGCTGGACTGCTTCGCGCACCCCGACGTGCCGCTGGAGCGGCTGGTGCAGGCGCTGGAGCTGCCGCGCGACCCGAGCCGGTCGCCGGTCTACCAGGCCCTGTTCTCGATGGACGATTCGCGCGAGCAGCAGCGCGAGTGGGGCGCGCTGCGCTGCGAGGACATGGTGCTGCCGCACTACAGCGCGCTCACCGACCTGTCGATGTGGGTGGACGAGGACGACGAGCGGCTGCTGCTGGACCTGAACTACAGCGCCGACATCATCTCCGCGCCGTCGGCGGCGTTCATGGCCCGGCGCTTCGGCGGACTGCTGGCGACGATCGCCGACGGGCCGGACGCGACGCTTGGCGCGATCGACATGCTGGGCCGGCAGGACCGCGAGGCGCTTGCCGACTGGAACTCGACCGCGATGCCGCTGCCGGACGCGGCCAGCCTGCCCGGGCTGCTGGCCGCGCAGGCTGCGAAGACGCCCGACCGCGTCGCGCTGCGCTCCGGCGGGCTTGCGTGGACCTATCGCGAGCTGGAGGCGCGCAGCGAGCGGCTGGCCGACGCGCTGGCCGCGCGCGACGTGGGCAAGGGCGCGCTGGTCGGCGTCTGCCTGGAGCGCGGCCCGGACATGCTCGCCGTCCTGCTGGCCGTGCTCAAGGCGGGTGCGGGCTACGTGCCGCTGGATCCGGCCTATCCGCAGGACCGCCTGCGCTTCATGGTCGACGACGCCGCCCTTGCGCTGGTGGTCTCGGCGCAGGGACTTGCGGCGCCGCTGGCCCTGCCGCGCGCGCGGCTGCTCCTGCTCGACGAGGACGCGGCCGCGATTGAAGCCGCGCCGCCGACGGCGCGCGATGCCGATCCGGTGGGCCGCGATGCGACCGCCTACGTCATCTACACCTCCGGCTCGACCGGCAGGCCCAAGGGTGTGGCGGTGCCGCATGGCGCGGTGCTCAACTTCCTGGCCAGCATGCGCGAGGCACCGGGGCTGGGTGCGGACGACCGCCTGCTTGCCGTGACCACGCCTTCGTTCGACATCTCGGTGCTGGAGCTGTTCCTGCCGCTGTCGGTCGGCGCGCAGATCGTGCTGGCCACGCGCGAGCAGGCGATGGACGGCGAGGCGATCGCCGCGCTGCTGACCGCCGCGCAGGTCACCGTGCTGCAGGCGACGCCCGCCACCTGGCACCTGCTGCTGGAGGGAGACTGGGAAGCGCCGCGCGGCTTCAGGGCACTGTGCGGCGGCGAACGCCTGTCGCCGGAGCTCGCGGGCCGCCTGCTCGGGCGCGGCGTGGAGCTGTGGAACCTGTACGGCCCGACCGAGACCACGGTCTGGTCGACCTGCACGCGGATCCTGCCGGCGGGCGAGGGCGATGCGCCGGACATCCACGTTGGCCGTCCGATCGCCAACACCACCGTCTGGATCCTCGACGAACAGGGCCAGGTGTGCCCAGTCGGCGTTGTGGGCGAGATCTGCATCGGCGGCGCGGGCGTCGCCCTGGGCTATCTGGGGCGGCCGGAACTGACCGCGGAAAAATTCACCGACGACCGCGTTGCGCCGCAGGACCACGGCACCGGACTTCCGCCGCGGCTGTACCGCACCGGCGACCTCGGTCGCTGGCGCCCCGATGGCGTGGTCGAGCACCTGGGCCGGCTCGATTTCCAGGTCAAGGTGCGCGGCCACCGCATCGAGCTGGGCGAGATCGAGGCCGCGCTCGACGCCGATCCGGCGATCCTGCGCTCGGTGGTGCTGGCGCGGGAGGACCGGCCCGGCGACGTGCGCCTGGTCGGCTACGTGGCGGCGACAGGCGAGGCGGACGAACGGGCGCAGTTCGAGCGCATGCGCACGCTGTTGCCCGGCTACATGGTGCCGCAGCACCTGGTGGTGCTCGATGCGCTGCCGCTGCTGCCCAACGGAAAGGTCGACCAGAGGCGGCTGCCGGCGCCCGCAACCGGCGACGCGTCGGGGGCTGGGCAGGCGCCGCCCGCGTCGCCGCAGGTGGCCTGGCTGATGGCGCTGTGCGCGGAGCTGATCGGCGCGCCGGTGCGGGCCGACGACAACTTCTTCGACGCCGGCGGACATTCGCTGCTGGCGGTGAAGCTGATGAGCCGGGTGCGCCGCGAGACGGATTGCCGGCTGAACATGCTCGCGCTGGCGACGCTGACGATCGAGCAGGTCGCCGCGGGGCTGGCGCCGCCCGACGGGGACCCGTCCGGGGAAGCCGGTGGCCTGGTCGACCGCGTGAAGGACTGGTTCTCCCGCGGCCGCGAGTAGGGACGGGCCGGAATGCGCCGCGTTCTGCGTATTCCATGTCCGTGGGCAGCGGACCAGGGGTGCGCCGCCGCCCGCGCCCCCAATGCGTCCCGGAGTCCATTGATGAGCGTTCAGGATACGCAAGCTCCCGGCCGGGCGTCGCGCCTGGCGGTACAGGTGCGCGAAGTGTTCGAGGATGTGGCCGGCTTCGACATCCAGGACGAGGATGCCGGCGCGAACTTCATCGAGCTCGGCCTCGACAGCCTGATGCTCACCCAGGTCGCGCTGCAGCTGCAGAAGACGTTCGCGGTGAAGATCACCTTTCGCCAGCTGATGGGCGAGTGCGCCAGCTTCGGGCGGCTGGTCGCGGCGCTGGATGCGCAGCTGCCGGCGGAGCCGCAGCCGGCCGCGCCAGCCGCGGTCGCGGCGCCCGCGCCGGAGGGAACGGCGGCTGCAGGGGCGGCGCCGGCCGCGCCCCGGGCTCCGGTGCCCGCAACGGCTGCCGTGGCACCGCCGGCAATGGTCGCCCCGTCGCTGCCCGCGTCGCTGCCGGTGCCCGCGGGGCAGGGCGGCGATTCCAGCGCGGTGCGCACGCTCATCGCCCAGCAGATGCAGCTGATGTCGCAGCAGCTGGCGCTGCTGGCGGGCGCGCCGGCGGCGGTGGAAGCGCCGGTCGCCGCGGCTGCGGCGGCACCCGTGGCTGCGCACGCCGCCCCCGCCGCGCCGGCCGATCCGGAGCCGGCCGAGCCGGCGCAGCTCCCTGCTGCCGCGACCGCCCCCGCGCCTGCCAACGACGAGGAAGCCGCGCTTGCGCACACCCGCTACGACGTCAGGAAGGCGTTCGGCGCCATCGCGCGCATCGACGCATCCGGCGGCACGGAACTGGAGCCGCAGCAGCGCGCACGACTGGACGCCTTCATCGCCCGCTACGTCGCGCGCACGCCGAAGTCGAAGGCCTATGCGCAGCAGCATCGCGCGCACATGGCCGATCCGCGCGTGGTCACCGGCTTCCGCCCGCTGACCAAGGAGATCGTCTACCAGATCGTGGTCGAACGCTCGAAGGGCGCCCGCGTCTGGGACATCGACGGCCACGAGTACGTCGACGCGCTCAACGGCTTCGGCACCAGCCTGTTCGGCTGGCAGCCGGACTTCGTGGTCGACGCGGTGAAGGCCCAGGTCGAGGCCGGCTACGAGATCGGCCCGATGCATCCGCTGGCCGGCGAAGTCTCGCAGCTGGTGTGCGAACTGACCGGGCTCGATCGCGCCGCGCTGTGCAACACCGGTTCGGAGGCGGTGCTGGGCGCGATGCGCGTGGCGCGCACGGTCACCGGGCGCGAGACCATCGTGGTGTTCTCCGGCTCCTACCACGGCATCAACGACGAAGTGATCGTGCGCGGCACGAAGAAGCTGCGCGCCGTGCCCGCGGCGCCCGGCATCCTGCGCAACACCGCCGACAAGGTGCTGGTGCTCGACTACGGCACCCCGGAAACCCTGCAGATCATCCGCGAGCGCGCGCACGAGCTGGCCGCGGTGCTGGTCGAGCCGGTGCAGAGCCGGCGTCCCGACTTCCAGCCGGTCGAGTTTCTGAAGGAAGTGCGCGCGATCACCGCGCAGGCCGGCGCGGCGCTGATCTTCGACGAGGTGATCACCGGCTTCCGTTCGCATCCGGGCGGCGCGCAGGCGCTGTTCGGGATCCGCGCCGACATCGCCACCTATGGCAAGGTCGTGGGCGGCGGCTTCCCGATCGGCGTGATCGCGGGCAGCCGCGCGTACATGGACGCGCTCGACGGCGGTCACTGGCAGTACGGCGACGATTCGGTGCCGACGGTGGGCGTCACCTACTTCGCCGGCACCTTCGTCCGCCATCCGCTCACGCTGGCGGCTGCAAAGGCCTCGCTGCTGCACATGAAGCAGCACGGCGCGGCGCTGCAGCAGCGGCTCAACGAACGTACCGCCGCGATGGCCGCCGAGCTCGACGCGTTCGCCGCCCGGGTCGGCGCACCGCTGCGGATCAGGAGCTTCGCCTCGCTGTGGCGCACGCACTTCGAAGAGGATCATCCGCAGCAGGAGCTGCTGTTCGCGATGATGCGCAGCCGCGGCATCCACATCCTCGACAACTTCCCCTGCTTCTTCACCACCGCCCACACCGAGGCCGATTTCCAGGCGATCACCCAGGCCTGGAAGGATTCGGTGCTTGAACTGCAGGAGGCCGGGCTGCTGCCGCGCCGCACGGCCACGCCGCACACGGTGATGGACGCGGCCGAGCCGGTGGCGCCGGGTGCGCGCCTCGGGCGCGATCCCGAGGGCCGCCCGGCATGGTACGTGGACGATCCGCAGTCGCCGGGGCAATACCTGAAGGTCGGAACATGAGCAGCCGGATGCAAGCGCGGCCGGACAACGCGGTCGCGGTCGCCTACGACCCCTTCGCCGGTGGCGCGGTCGTGCGGGTGGTGCCGACGACCGAGCCGCAGCGCGAACTGTGGCTGGCCGCGCACCTGGGCGAGGACGGATCGCGGGCCTACAACGAGTCGGTGTCGCTGCACATGCACGGCCAGATCGATGCCTCCCGGCTGCGGCAGGCGCTGCAGCAGGTGGTCGCCGCGCACGAAGCGCTGCGCGCGAGCTTCGGGCCGGACGGCGAGACGTTCTGCGTGCTCGATCACGCGCCGCTGCTGCTGCCGATGACCGACCTGTCCGCGCTCGACGACGACGCGCGCGCCGCGCAGCTGGAGGAGCGTCGTCGCGCCGGCGTGGAAACGCCGTTCGTGCTGGAGAAGGGGCGGCTGTTCCGCGCCGAGCTGCTGCAGCTTGGTGAGCGCGAGCACGTGCTGCTGATGCATGCGCACCACATCGTCTGCGACGGCTGGTCGTGGTGGGTGATCGTGCGCGAACTCGGCGCCGCCTACGGCGGAACCGGGCTGCCGGGCGCGGCGGGACAGGACTTCGCCGACTACGCGCTGGCCCAGGCGCTGCATCCGGGAGGGGCGCAGTACCGCGAGGACGAACGCTACTGGCTGTCGCGTTTCGCCAGCGGCGTGCCGGTACTGGAGCTGCCGACCGACCGGCCGCGTCCCGCGCAGCGCAGCTTCGCCTCGCTGCGCGAGGATCACGTGCTGGATGCCGCGCTGGTGGCTGAGGTCCGGCGCCTGGGCGCGCGCCGCGGCGCCAGCCTGTTCGCCACCCTGCTCGGGTCGTTCGCCGCGCTGGTCGGGCGCATCGCGGGTCAGGACGAGGTGGTGGTCGGGATCCCGGCCGCCGGCCAGTCGGTGGACGGCCATGACCACCTCGTCGGCCACTGCGTCAACCTGCTGCCGCTGAAGTTCGAGCTGGCATCGGAGCCGACCTTCAACGCCCTGGTGGACGATGCGCAGTCGACCCTGCTCGACGCCATCGAGCACCAGCGCTACACCTTCGGCACCCTGCTCAAGAAGCTGCGCGTGGAGCGCGATCCGGCGCGCCTGCCGCTGGTCAGCGTGATGTTCAATATCGACCAGGCGCTGGACCAGGAGAAGAGCGGCTTCCCGGGGATGCGCCTGGACTTCAGCACCAATCCCCGGCACTACGAGAACTTCGAGCTGTCGATCAATGCCGTCCAGGTCGACGGCACGCTGCGGCTCGAGACCCAGTACAACACCGCCCTGTTCGACGCGCAGACGGTGCGGCGCTGGCTGTCGGCGTTCGAAACCCTGCTGCGCTCGGCCTGCGAGGCGCCGGACGAGCGCGTGGCGCGGCTGGCGCTGGTCGGCCCTGGCCTGTTCGGCGAACTGTGCGCGCTGCAGCCGCTGCCGGTGGCGTTCGATCGGCGGTGCGGGATGCACGAGTTCTTCGAGCGACAGTGCGATCTCGCGCCGGAGCGCACGGCGATCCGCGCCGACGACGGCGTGCTCGATTACGCGGCCCTGGAGCAGCGCACCAACCGCATCGCCCGGCTGCTGCGCGCCAACGGCGTGCGCAGGGGCGCGCTGGTGGGGCTGTCGATGGACCGGGGCGCGGACATGCTCGCGGCCCTGCTCGGCATCCTCAAGGCGGGCGCCGGCTACGTGCCGCTGGACCCGCAGTTCCCGGCCGACCGGCTGTCCTACATGGCCGGCGACGCCGGGCTCGCGGCGCTGGTCACCCAGCGGCACCACGCCGCGCGGTTCGACCTGCGCGGTCGCCCGGTGCTGGCGCTCGACGCGCTGCACGACGAGCTCGCGGTGCTGCCGGACACGCGCCTGGGTCGCGATGCCGACGCGGCCGGGCCGGAGACGCCGGCCTACGTCATCTACACCTCCGGCTCGACCGGGCGCCCCAAGGGCGTGCAGGTGCCGCACCGCGCGGTGTCCAACTTCATCGCCGCGATGCAGGCCGAGCCGGGCCTCGGTCGCGACGACCGCCTGGTGGCGGTGACCACGCTGTCGTTCGACATCGCGGTGCTGGAACTGCTGCTCCCGCTGAGTGTGGGCGCGGAAGTGATCCTCGCCGGCAAGGACACGGTGATCGACGGCGTGGCGCTGGCGGCGCTGCTGCGCGATTCCGACGCCACCGCGATGCAGGCCACGCCGGCAAGCTGGCGGCTGCTGCTCGAAGCCGGCTGGACGGGGCGCGCGGGGTTCAAGGCCATGTGCGGCGGCGAACCGCTGCCGACCGACCTGGCGCAGGCGCTGCTGCCGCTGTGCGGGGAGCTGTGGAACCTGTACGGCCCGACCGAGACCACGGTGTGGTCGACCGCGATGCGCGTCGCCCCGGCGGCGGACGGAGACGTGCCCGACATCCACATCGGCCGCCCCATCGCCAATACCCAGGTGTGGATCCTCGACGAAGGCGGCCAGCCCTGTCCGCGCGGCGTGCCGGGCGAGATCTGCATCGGCGGCGACGGCGTGACCCTGGGCTACCTGGCGCGCCCCGAGCTGACCGCGGACCGCTTCCTGCCCGATGCCTTCGCCGATGCGGTGAAGGGCTTCGGCACCGGGATCGAGCGGCCGCTGCTGTACCGCACCGGCGACCGCGGCCGCTGGCGCGCCGATGGCAACCTCGAACACCTCGGTCGCCTCGACTTCCAGGTCAAGGTGCGCGGATTCCGGATCGAGCTGGGCGAGATCGAGAGCCGGCTGCTGGCGCATCCTGCAGTGGTGCGCGCGGTTGCGATGGCGCGCGAGGACCGTCCCGGTGACGTGCGCCTGGTGGCCTACCTGGTGCTGGCGCCGGGGCTGTCGCTGGACGACGAGGCGCTGGTCGCGCATCTCAAACAGCACCTGCCGGACTACATGGTCCCGCAGCACTTCATGCGGCTGGATGCGATCCCGCTGCTTCCCAACGGCAAGGTCGACCGCAAGGCCTTCCCCGCGCCGGAAGTGAGCCTGCAGGCGTCCGCCGGGTCGGTCGCGCCGCGCAACGAGCTTGAGGCCAAGGTCGCCACGATCATGGCCGGCGTGCTTGGCCTGCCTGCGATCGGCGTGCACGACAACTTCTTCGCCAGCGGCGGGCACTCGCTGCTCGCCGCGCAGCTGACCTCGCGGATCAACCGTGAGCTGGGCCTGGGCCTGTCGCTGCGCACCCTGTTCGACGCGCCGACGGTGGAGAAGCTCGCCGCCGCGATCGGCAGCGCGCCGGCCGATGCCCTGCCGCCGCGGCAGCCGATCCTGCGTCGCGAGGACCAGCGGGAAGCGCCGCTGTCGCTGATCCAGGAGCGGCTGAAGCTGCTGGAGGACTTCAATCCCGGGCAGCTGACCTACAACACGCCGTCCGCGCACTGGCTGGTCGGGCCGCTGGACGCGGAGGTCTTCGAGCGCGCGTTCCAGGCGGTCATGCAGCGCCAGTCGGTGCTGCGCACCACGATCGAGGAGCGCGACGGGGACAGCGTGCAGGTGGTCCACGACCGCCTCGACAGCGGCCTGGCCGACATCGAGGACCTCAGCCACCTGCCGATGGCCGAGCGCGAGCGCACGCTGATGCAGCGGCTCAACGACATGGTCTCCACGCCGTTCGAACTGGTGGGAGCGCCGCTGTTCCGGGCGAAGCTGTTCCGGTTCGAGCACGACCGGCACGCGCTGATGTTCATGACCCACCACATCATCTGGGACGGCTGGTCGTTCGACCTGCTGTACCGCGACCTGGCCGAAACCTACGCCGCCTTCCTCGAGAAGCGCGAGCCTTCGCTGCCGCCGCTGCCGGTGAGCTACGGCGATTTCTCGGTGTGGCACCGGCAGTGGGTGGAAACGGAGCAGTACGCGCGCCAGCGCGAGTTCTGGCGGCGCAAGCTCGGCGAGGCCTACGAGCCGGGCGAGGGCGGCGAGCTGGACCTGTCGCGCGGACGCGCCAGGCGCGGCACCGCGTCGGGACGCGGGCTCTCGCAGGGCTTCCACATCGACAAGGCGCTGGCCGACCGCTTGCGCAGCCTCGGCCTGGGCATGGACGCGACGCTGTTCGTGGTCATGCTCACCGCCTACTTCGTGCTGCTCAACCGCGTGACCGGGCGCAGGGACATGCTGATCGCCACGCCCGTGCGCGGACGCAACAGCGCCGAGGTGGAGGAGCTGATGGGCTACTTCACCAACCTGCTGCCGCTGCGGGTGAAGATCGACCCGGACCTGCCGTTCGCCGATGCGGTGAAGCGGGTGAGGGACGTGGTCCTGGATAGCTTCGCCAATCCCGACATCCGCCTGGAGGAAGTGGCGCAGGAGCTCAGCGCGCGCGGCGGGCAGCGCATGTCATCGCTCTACCAGACGCTGTTCTCGATGCAGGACATCCGCCAGCGCGTGACCCGCTGGGGCAACCTGGCGCACGAGCGGCTGGAGGTGTTCCAGCCCGGCGCCACCGAGGACCTCGGACTGTGGCTGCTGGAGCGCGACGACGGGATCATCGCCAGCATGGTGTACAACGCCGACGTGCTGCTGGCCGGCGACGTCGAGATCCTGCGCGGGCACTACGCGGCGCTGCTCGAGCGCATCGTGGCCGAGCCGCAGGCACGCATCGGCGCGCTGGGCGAGTTCGCGCTGCCGCCGGTGGCGCCCGAAACGGTTGATGCGGTCGATTCGGCCGCGCAGTCGCTACCGGCTGCGCAAGGCGGGCGGCCCGCGCCCGCAGCGCCGGCGGTGCGCCCGAAGCAGGATCCGCGGGTAACTTACCTGACCGAACTGTGGTCGTCGCTGCTCGACACCCCGGTCGCGCCCGGCGACAACTTCTTCGACCTGGGCGGCCACTCCATGGTCGCCGTGCAGATGGCCAGCCGGGTGGCAAAGGACACCGGCGCCAAGCTCAAGATGATGCCGCTGGCCACGCAGACGCTGGCACAGCTGGCGATGGAGCTGCCGCTGTCCGCATTCCCCGCCGGGCCGGAGGAGGCTGCCGAGCCGGAGATGGACCGGCCGACCGGCGAGGCCGTGCCCGATTCCGGTCGCGCGGCATTCTTCGGCCCGCCGCAGCGCCGCCTGTTCGGCATGCTACACGCCGCGGCTTCAGCGCCGCAGGCGACAGCCGCGGCAATGCTGGTGGCGCCGCCGCTGCTGCAGGAAGGCCTGATGAGCCAGCGGGCGCTGTGGTCGCTGTGCGAGGCGATGGCGGAGCGGGGCGCGTCGGCCATGCGGTTCGACTGGTTCGGCGCCGGCGATTCCCTGGGCGAGGCGCGCGACCTGTCGCTGCCGGGCATGCAGGACGATCTCGCGCTTGCGGTCGCGCAGCTGTCGGAACAGGCCAACGGCCTGCGCCTGCTGGCCTTGCGCAGCAGCAGCCTGCCGGTCCTGGCCCACGCCGCCGCCGGGTCGACGCCGGTGGACCTGGTGCTGTGGGATCCGGTGCTGCGCGGCGCGCCGATGGTCGAGCGCTGGCGTCGCCTGCACGCCGAACAGCTGACCGGCGTCGGCCGCTACATCCTGCGCAAGCCGGTAGTGGCGGCGGACGACGAACTGCTGGGTTTCGACGTCGATCCCTCGCTGCTGGACGGCCTGGCGGAACTGGACGTCCGCAGCCAGCCGCTTCCCGCCGGCAGCCGCGTACTGGTTGCCGCCTGGCGCGTCGACCAGGACCTGCAGGACTTCATCGACGCACAGGCGCAGGCCGGCGTGGAGGTGCAGGTGCTGCGGCTCACGGCCGACGACCAGCCGCCGTGGGACGACCCGGTGCAGTTCGAGAACCAGGCGCTGCCCAGGCGCAGCGTAGGGCAGCTGGCGCGGGCGCTGACGGAGGGCGCGGCATGACGGTGGTGGCTGGCAGTGAAATCCTTCCGCGCGTGGAGGCGCAGCGTCCCGCCGACGCTGCCGGGATCGTCGAGACCGCGCACGTCTTCGGCGACGGCCTGGTCGGCGTACTCAGCAGGCCCGAACGCCCGGTCGAGGGCAGGGCGGCGCTGATCCTGCTGAACGCGGGCATGGTGCATCACGCGGGACCGTTCCGCATGTACGTGCAGATGGCGCGTGCGCTGGCGAAGGCCGGCTTCGCGGTGTTCCGCTTCGACCAGTCGGGCCTGGGCGACAGCCCGGTGTCGACGCAGGCGTCCGCGGACCGCAAGCGCGGCGAAGTGGCGGCGGCGATGGACCTGGTCGCCCGCCTCACCGGCATCCGCAAGTTCGTGCTTGGCGGCCTGTGTTCGGGTGCGGACGATGCGTTCAACATCGCCCCGCACGAGGCGCGCGTGGTCGGCCTGCTGATGCTCGATGGCGTGGGCTATCCCACGTTCGGCCATCGCCTCCGCTACTACGTTCCCCGGCTGCTCAACCCCGCCAAGGTGCTGCGCGGCGTCCTGCGCCTGCTGCGGCGCAGGGAGGGCGGCGCATCGGACATCGACCCGAACAATTTCCGCGACTTCCCCACCCGGGAGGAGGCGATCCGGCGCTTCGAGCAGCTGGACGCGCGCGGGGTCCACGCCCTGCTGGTCCATACCGGCGGCATCGACCGCTACTTCAACCACCGTCGCCAGACGGTCGAATGCTTCGGCAACGTGATGCACTCGCCGCGCATGGTGACCGAGTACTGGCGCGACTGCGACCACACCTTCTACGTACGCGAACACCGCGAGCGCCTGCTGCGTACCGCGGTGGAGTGGATGCGGTCGGGGTTCGGGGGCTGAGCGTTGCGCAGCGTAAGGCGGCCACAGCGACCGCAAAGTGGATGACGCCCCCAGGCTGCCGGCGATCGACCGGGGCGACCGCCGGTGGCCGGCCCGGACCCGATGTTTGCGTGGAGGTGTTCCATCTCCCACGACTGCCGGGCACACTCGCCCGGAACAAGGGAGATCCGCACGGATCGCGACTGATCCACAAGTCGTGACAGGAATGCTGGGCCCGGCTATGCATAGAGTCTGATTTGCTGATGAAGACACGATGGGTCACCTGGGCTGCAGTACTGTCTTCTGCGCTTGCAGCGTATTTCTTCGTCGTTGCTGACCGAAGTGGAGATGGCGAGAGCGCAGACGAGAGGGCGTCCGTAGCCGTACACCATCAGGCATCCACGACCGCAGACCAGGAAGCGTTGGAGATTGATTCCGGCTCGACGGCTTCGGGGAGATCGCCTCCGAAACCGTCTCACCCCCTTGAATCGGGCTATCGTTGGGATCCGAACCGCCCGGGGATCGCCGAAAGTCGAGAGGACGCCGCCTGGCTGGAGGCGCACGGGTACCCGGGGCCTGATGTCGAGGCGTACCTCATGTCATTGCCTCTCCATGCCCTGGAAAATCTGGCAGAAGGCGGCAACAAGCCTGCACAGGCATTCCACGCGCTCCGACTGGCGCAATCCGGGGCGGATCAAGGCCATACACAGGAGGTGTTGCTCAGGAGTGCCGCTTCCGGCTCCGTATTTGCCTTGAAGATGGCCGGGGACATTTACCACACTGTCGATGGTTACCGGGATCCTGTAATGGCGAGCGTGTTTTACGGCTTGCAGGCGAGACGGGGCGACCATGCCGGGTTTGTCCAGAACTACCTGGTCGACAGCGCATTCACCCCGGAGCAGCGTTTACGTGCGCAGACGCTACGGGAACTGACCTGGATGAACATGGGCAGGATCCCGGGTCAGGGCAGCAGGCGATATCTCGATTTTTCCCCGCGCCCGGGATTCGTTCCGTTCCTGCAACAGGCCCTCTCGCCGCAAGACCGGGAATGAGGCGTCTGGCAGCTCCATCGAATGGGCGTGGCAGGCCTTCCCCGGCGTTTGAGCGGCCGCAACCTGCGCTCCTGCGGCCTGCAGCCAACAGGCTGCTGAAGGGATACGACCGTCTTGCGGGATGGCTCGAGTCGAGAACGCGATAGGCGTTGACTGTCGAGCGATTCCTGGGCGAGCTGCAGTAGGGCCCTGAGCGCAATGCTTCCGGGCGCTCATGCGAGCGTTCGATTCCATGTCGCTTTCCCGGCCGCGCGTCGGGTTCATGCGTGATGCGATTGCAATGGGCAAGGCCGATGGGTCCCAGGCTTTGCCGCTTCGGCGCGTGCTGGCGTAGCGTAGCTTGACGAGGGCTTGCGCTGCGCCGCGGCTACCCGGTGGCCTTCCCGGTGCCCGGCGTCACGCGGCGGTTTCGGAGCAGCGAAGCAGTGCGTTCAGGCGCATTGCCTGGCGCGCGCATTCCTCCCCGGCGGTTCCGTGCCCGCGCATCGGGCCGCCGCTGCCGCGCGCCACAAGCCGGTCGTGACCGCGCCCCGTCATGCGGGGCGCGGATGGCGCGATGCGGCGGGGGCCGCTGGGCCTCAGGCCGCGCGAACCGCGCGCGCCTCTGCCGGTGCGGTGGCGGCGGCCACCGGCCTGGCCAGGTCGGTGCGCAGGTCGAACACGCGGCCGGCGGCTTCGGCGCGCCAGTCGTAGGCGTCGGCGACGTCGTTGCACAGCAGCAGCACTTCGGCGTGTTCGAGCACGTCGACCGGCTCGGGCACCAGCATCTGCGCCAGGTGCGGGAGGTGGCGGTCGATGTAGCTCAGGTTGCGTCCGCGCAGGCGGCCGAGGCTGACGTTGGGGTCGTAGATCTTCACCGAATGGCCCCAGCCGGTGAGCGTTTCCACCAGTTCCACCATCGGGCTCTCGCGCAGGTCGTCGGTGCCGTTCTTGAAGCTCAGGCCGACCAGGCCGATCTTCCTGCAGCCTTCGTCGCGCACCATCTTGAGCGCGCGCTTGAGCTGGTTCTCGTTCGAGGCCATCACCGCGGGCAGGAGGTTCAGGCGCAGCGCCTCGTGTTCGGCGTAGCGGTTGATCGCGCGCAGGTCCTTGGGCAGGCAGGAGCCGCCGAAGGCGAAGCCCGGGCGCATGTAGGCGCGCGAGATGTTGAGCTTGGTGTCTTCGCAGACCAGGCGCATCACCGCGTGGCCGTCGGCGCCCATGGCCTTGGCGACCGCGCCGATCTCGTTGGCGAAGGCGACCTTGAGCGCATGGAAGTTGTTGCAGGCGTACTTGACCAGGGCGGCGGTGCGGGCGTCGGTGACGAACTTGCCGGCGTCCACCGCCGCGTACAGGTCCATCACCGGCTGCGCCAGGGCCTCGTCGGCGGCGCCGACCAGCACGTAGGGCGGGTGGTAGTAGTCCTTGATCGCCGAACCCTCGCGCAGGAATTCGGGGTTGTTGCACAGGACCACCTTGTGCGGGTAGTCCGGGCCCAGGGCTTCGTCCAGCGCCGGCTGCATCTGGGTTTCCAGCAGGCCCGGCAGCAGGGTCGAGCGGATCACCAGGTGGTAGGGCTTCGGCGCGGCACGCAGGGCGCGACCGATGCCGGAAATCACCGCTTCGAGCACGTGCGTGGTGACGCTGCCGTCCTCCATCGAAGGCGTGCCGACCGCGATCATCGCAACGTCCGATCCGGCCACGGCCTGCGCGGTGTCGGTGGTGGCGCGCAGGCGTCCGGCGGCCACCTCCTGCGCGATCAGCTCGTCGAGGCCGTTCTCGCGGATCGGGGCCTGGCCGGCGTTGATCTCGGCCACCTTGTCCGCGTCGATGTCGATGCCGATGACGGAATGTCCGTCCTTCGCCAGGCAGGCGCCGGTCACGCAACCGACATAGCCGAGGCCGAATACCGCAACATTGCTCATGATTTCACGGGCTCACTGGTGGAAATGAAAGGGGTTGGCGCGGGCCGCCTGGCGCTGCCGCGTTCGCGGATGCGCGAAAGCACGTCCAGGCAGATCGCCTCGAACTGGCGGGCGATGGGCTCGCTGCCGTAGTGGTCGCGGACGAAGCGGTTGGCCGCCTCGCCCATCCCGCGGCGCAGGGCGTCGTCGTCGAGCAGCCGCAGCACGTCCGCGGCGAAGCGCTCGGGGTCGTCGGCTTCGAAGAAGTGCGTTCCGTGTTCGACCGGCAGGCCTTCGGCGCCGATGGTGGTGCTGACCGTAGCCCGCGCCATCGCCATCGCCTCGTAGATCTTGAGCCGGGTGCCGCCGCCGACCAGCAGCGGCACCACCACGACCGACGCCGCGGCCAGGTAGGGGCGCACGTCGGGCACCGAGCCGGTGACCTCGATCCCGGGACGCTGCGCAAGCGCCTGCACCGTCGGCGGCGGGTTGCGGCCCACGATCTGGAAGCTCGCGTCCGGGCGTTTGGCCAGCACCCGCGGCCACACCTCGTCGCAGAACCAGCGCATGCCGCCCTGGTTGGGCATCCAGTCCATCGAGCCGAGGAACGTCACCCGGCCCTCGACCTCGTCCTGCGGCCGCGGCTCGAACAGGTCGAGATCTACCGCGGTGTCGATCGCGTCGACGTCGCGCCAGCCGTAGCGCTCGGCGAAGATCCGGGCATCCTGCTGGCTGACCGCGATCACGTGGTCGAAGTGGCGGCCGCAGCCGCCTTCGAAGGCGGCCATCCGGCGATGCTGGCGTTCCATGTAGGCGTGCATCGCGCCGCTCGCCACTTCGGCGTGGCGCTGCAGGATCTGGGCCTCGACGTTGTGCTGGAACAGGATCGCCGGCGGCAGGTCCAGGCCGATGAAGTGGCGCGCCATCTGCACCGTGTCGCAGATCACCAGGTCGAACTGCTGCTGGCGCAGCAGCGCCTCGATCCTGCGCCGCAGCGCGGGATCGTAATTGCGGTCCACGGTGTACGGGCGCGACGAGGCGAGGTTGGCCAGGGCGCCGGCGTAGAAGCGCAGGCCGCCGTGCGGGGATGCCTCGCCGGGCACCGCCTCGATCTTCATGCCCAGCGCGTCCATCTGCGGCAGCAGCGCTTCCTCGCCGCGGCGCAGGTTGCACACGTAGGTCACGTCGTGCCAGCGCGCGAGGTGCTTGAGCAGGTTCAGCGCGCGGATCTTGCCGCCGGTATCGCGCGGAAACAGGATCTGCTTGTGCAGGAACAGGATCTTCAGGCGCGGATGGCCGCTGGTGTCTGGCATGGGAGCTCTGCTTGCGATTGCGCAGCGCCGTGGCGTTCGCGCGGTAAGGACTCTACGAACAGAACGTCATACGGTCGCGGATCGGGACAGCGCCTGCGGCGCATGCGCGCGCGCGGCGCTGCGTTCGAGGAAACGCGCGATCTCGGCCACCGCCTCGCGGCGGTCGCGCGGCCCGCTCGCGGGGATCGGCGGCGGTGCGTCGAGGCCGCGCGCGATCGCCCCGGCCAGCGCCCCGGGTTGCTCCGGCGGCACCAGGATGCCCGCGCCAAGCGAGGCGATCTCGGGAATGCCGCCGACGTCGCTGGCCACATAGGGCGTGGCGCAGGCCGAGGCTTCGAGCAGCACGTTGGGAATGCCCTCGGAGCGGCTGGGCAGCACGAACAGGTCGGCCGCGCGCAGCCATTCGGGCAGTTCGGCGTGGGCGCGGCTGCCGTGGAAGACGACCCTTGTGTCGATGCCCAGCGCCTGCGCCTGCGCGGCCAGGCGCGCGCGCTCCGGGCCATCGCCGACCAGGTGCAGGCGCCAGTCGGTGCGACTTGCGGCCAGCGTCGCGCAGGCCTGCAGCAGCACGTCGACGCCCTTGACCGGGAGCAGGTTGCCGATGAACAGCAGGTGGCGTTCATCGTCGGCCAGGCCGAGGCTGCGCCTGGCGCCTGCGCGGTCGCCGGGATTGAACATGCTGCGGTCGACGCCGTCGAGCACCGTCAGCACCCGGTCCGGATCGGCGCCGAGCGCGACCACGCGCGCGGCCAGGTCGGCCGACACCGCGATCACTCCGTCGGCCGCGCACAGCGCCTCGCGCGTGCCGCGGCTGCGCGCCGGGAACTCGTCCATGCGCCGCACGTCGCTGCCGTGCACCATCACCACCACCGGCAGTCCGTGGCGGCGCGCCAGCCGTACCGCGGCCCAGCCGTCGGGATAGGCCCAGGTGGCCAGCACCACGTCGGGCCTGGATTCGGCCACGGCGCGATCGAACGTCGCCCGCACCGATGCGTGGAAGAAGCGGCCGTACTGGCCGCGCAGCACGCCGGGGGTGTACCAGTAGCGCGGGTGCGCGACCGGGATCCCGTCGCAGCTGGTCCGGCGGTCGCGCGCGATCCCCGGACCCGTCCCGCGCCGCGCCCACTCGTCGCGCCAGGACACCGGCGCAATCATCCGCAGCTCGTGGTCGGCGGCCAGGAAGCGGAAGCGGTGGCGGTTGAACGCGGCGCGGTGCGGCTGCAGCGGGTTGGGATACAGGTTGGTCAGCGCGAGGATCTTCATGGGTCGCCCGTTGCGCCCGGTGCCGCGGCGCGACCCTGGCGGGCAGCGCGATTCGGCCCCGGCCGGCTGTGGTGGAGCAGGGGGCGCGGCGCCTGCCGATGCTGGCGCGCGCCCCGGCGTGGCGGTGGTGGTGCTGGAAGGTACGGTTTCGCGCCGACGATCCGGACAGCCCCGGCGCAGGGCGGTGCCCGGTTCCGGCGCGTTTCGGCGTTTGTAGCGGGAACGACGTGCAGGGGAGCGGTGGAGATGGACCGGGTCAGCGTGGTGATGCCCGCCTACAACGCGAGCGTGACGCTGGAGGCGTCGATGCGGTCTGCGCTGGAGCAGACCCACGCGGCGGTGGAGCTGCTGGTGATCGACGACCGCTCCACCGATGCCACCTGGGAGCTGATCCAGGCCCGGGCCGCCGCCGATCCGCGCGTGGTGCCGATCCGCCAGCCCCGCAACGGCGGGGTGGCGGCCGCGCGCAACGCCGGGATCGAGGCCGCTACCGGCCGCTACATCGCCTTCCTCGACAGCGACGACTGCTGGTATCCGGACAAGCTCGCGATCCAGCTCGCGGCCATGCGGGCGGAAGGCGTGGCGGTGGGCTATGCGGCCTACGAGCGGGTCGACGAAGCCGGCCGGGTGCTGTCGCGGGTCCGCCCGCCGGCGCGCGCGGGCTATGCCGAGATGCTCAAGGGCAACTGCATCGGCAACCTCACCGGGATCTACGACCGCGCGATCGGCGAGCCGCGCTTCGGGGCCATGGGCCACGAGGACTACGTGTTCTGGCTGGGCGTGGTGCGGATGGCCGGGCAGGCGGTGTGCGCGCAGCCCGACCGCATGCTCGCCTCCTACCTGGTGCGGCCGGGCTCGCTGTCGGCCAACAAGCTGCGCGCCGCGCGCTGGCAGTGGCGGATCTACCGCGAGAGCGAGCGGCTCGGCGTCGTGCGCGCGGGCTGGTACTTCGCCCACTACGCCGCCCGCGCGGTGGGCAAGCGGATCTAGGAAAGATCCGGGCAAGCCCGTCATTCCCGCGAACGCGCACTGCTGTCTGGAGAAAGTTTCCAGCTTCGACGGCGAGGGCTTGCGCCTTGTTCTGTCATTTCGACCGAAGGGAGGCTGCCGCCCTGCTCCTTACCCCGCGTGCGGGGGAGGGAGTAGACCGGCGGGGCCGGTGCACCTGCTTTTGCTCCTTCCCCCGCTTGCGGGGGAAGGCTGGGATGGGGGCGCGCGCCGCAGGCGCGCGTGTAGGGGCGCGGCGACCTGTGGCCCCACCCCAACCCGTCCGGCCCGGCGCAGCACGCCGGGCGTTCGGATGGTCCGCGCGGCAGTGCCGCGCAAACGGACCATCCTCACCCCCCGCACGCGGGGGAGGGAGCAGGGCCGCCCCGTTGTAACGAAGAGCGCCTTCTGGCGGCCATGGACGGTTGTCGCGCATCGATGTGAGTTGCGTCACATTTCTACTGTGCCGAAAATGCCCCTCCCGACGGTGTGGAGCCGGTTTGCGGGCCTTTGCCACCGCTTCGGCGATTGCGTGAGAGATTCGCCGGGCCACGCGGCCGGCCTGACCGGCGGCGGGGCAAGCAGCGGGCTCCAGACGCAATCCAGTACCGAGGTAACCCGAATGCCACGCAGCACCCTGACGACGGCCATTGCCCTGCTGGCCCTGGCCAGCGCCCCGGCCTGGCCGGCCGAGCTCTTCGTCTCCACCGCCGGCAACGACTCCAGCGCCGACGGCAGCAGCGCGCGCCCCTACCGCACCATCAAGCGCGCCATCTCGGCCTCGCGCGCCGGCGACACCGTGACCGTGCGCGCCCCGTCCGGAAACCGGACGTACGAGGAGTGCGACGTGCGCCTGCGCCAGCGGCTCACGCTGCGTTCCCCCGCGGGCGAACGCGCGCATATCCACTGCAACCCGTCCAACTCCAACACGGTGGTGATCCAGGTCGACCCGAACGCGTCCGGCAGCCGCATCGCCAACCTCGAGCTCAGCGGCGGCTTCTACTACGGGGTCATGCTGCAGACCGACTGGTACCAGGGCGGGCCCGCGTCCGATACCGGGGCCTCGGACGTGGTGATGGAGGATCTGCTGATCCATGACACCGGCCGCGACGGGATCAAGATCACGCCCAAGTCCAACCGCGCCACCATCCGCAGGGTCGAGATCCACAGCACCGGCGCGCGCGACGATGGCAACGCCGACGGCATCGACAACGTCAATGGCGACGGCATGCTGGTCGAGGACAGCTACATCCACGACACCGCCACCACCGGCCTGTACTTCAAGGGCGGGGCGCGCAACGTGGTGATCCAGCGCAACCGGATCGAGAACACCGGCGATGCGGGCATCCTGGTCGGCTTCGACACCAGCCCGCAGTACTTCGACCTGTCGGTGAACCCGCAGTACTACGAGGCCATCGGCGGCATCGTGCGCAACAACGTGATCCGCAACACCGGCTATGCCGGCATCGGCATGTACGCGGCGAAGGATCCGGTGGTGGTCAACAACACCATCGTCAACGCCGCCAGCCGCGCGCATTCGGCGATCTACTTCGGCGTCACCTACCAGGACTGGGAGCCGGAGGCGGGCCGGCCGGCGACCGTCAACCCGAAGATCCGCAACAACCTCGTCATCCAGAACAACAACCGCTGCGTCGAGATCCGCCATTCGAACGACCTTGGCGGGCTGTCGGGCCTGGACGGTTCGCCGGGCACCGACTGGAACGGCTACGGCAACGGCTGCGTGTTCCGCGACGGACGCCCGGGCGGCGGCTTCAGCCAGGGCAACCTGTCGCAATGGCGCAACGCGCTGAACGTGGACGCCAGCAGCAGGCAGGCCGCCTACGGGGTGGATGCGAGCGGACGCCTGCCGGCGGGCAGTCCCGCGATCAACGCCGGCACCGTGCTGGCCGAGGTGACCGACGACATCGACCGCCAGCCGCGCGTGGCCCCCTACGACATCGGCGCCGACGAGGTGGCGAGCGCGCCGCCACCGCCGCCCAGCCGTCGCCGCAGCACCGGAAGCCAGCCCCTGGCGCCGCTGGGGGCCTCCGCGTCCGCGCCGGCCGCGGCCACCCGGTCCTCGCCGCGCGTGCAGGCCCCGGCTGCGGCCGCAGCCGTGACGGCGCCCGTCGGGCAGGTCCCGGCAACGTCGCCAGCCCGGGGCGTGCCGACCGCGGCCACGGTGCGCATCGCGCCGCCCGTGTACTCGCTGTGGGCGCGACTGCGCGACTGGCTGGTGGACGAGCGCAAGCCCCTGGCCCGGCGCCAGCACGACTGATCCGCGCGGCGCGCCTGCGCCGCCGGTCCTCCGGCTGCCGGATCCGGCCGGTGCCGGGCGCGAACCGCCTGTCCGGCCCCCGCCGGGAAATGCGTTGAATCTGGCGACCGTGGCCCGGCCCGACACCGGCCCGGTCGCTCGACTGCAACGCGACGGGGGCGAGGGAACATGTACGCAACAGCACAGTGGCAGCGGGCGACGCGATCGTCCGCGCATCGCCAATGCGGGTGGACGCCGTGATCGGCGCGTTCGCGGGCCGGGCCAACCGCACCATCCGGCTGCTGTGGCTGCTGGAGCTGGCGGTGCTGCTGCTGGCGGTCACGGTCGCGGTCTGGCTGCGCTTCATCGACGATCCCGCCAGTCGCGGCGTGTTCGTCGACACCGCGCCGGTGCGCACCCTGCTGGTGGCCGTGTTCGTGACCGGCGCGATGGCCGCCTTCGGGCTCTACCAGCCGCACGTGCGCCACAACCGCATCGACCTGGTGCTGCGCATCGGCCTGGGCTTCGCCTTCGGCGGCGTCGGCCTGCTGGTGCTGTATTACGCGGTGCCCGCGACCTACATCGGCCGCGGCGTGCTGGCGATCGCGCTGGTGGTGGGCTTCGTGCTGATCTGCACGCTGCGCCTGGTGGTGTACCGGCTGTTCGGGGTGGAGGCGTTCAAGCGCCGGATCCTGATCCTCGGTGCCGGCAACAACGCCGACCTGATCAACCGCCGCCTGCGCCGGCGCAGCGACCGCAAGGCCTTCAACGTCATCGGCTTCATCCCGATCGACGGCCAGGCCGAGGTGGTCGCGCCCGAGCTGCGGGTGCCGCTGCAGGGGCGCAGCCTGCGCGAGGTGGCGCTGGAGCTCAACGTGCACGAGATCGTGGTCGCGCCGGACGAGCGCCGCGGCGGGCTGCCGATGGACCAGATCCTGCAGTGCGCGCAGATGGGCGTGGCGATCGTCGACCTGCCGGCGTTCTTCGAGCGCGAGGCGGGCCTGATCAAGCTCGAGATCGCCGATCCGTCCACGCTGGTGTTTTCGGGCGGCTTCGACCACTCCTTCCCGCGCCGGCTGAGCAAGCGCGCCTTCGACATCGCCGCGGCACTGCTGCTGCTGCTCCTGGCCTGGCCGGCGATGCTGCTGGTGGCGCTGTGCGTGTGGCTCGAATCGGGCGCGCCGATCCTCTACCGCCAGACCCGGGTGGGCGAGGGCGGGCATACCTTCGACCTGGTGAAGTTCCGCAGCATGCGCACCGACGCGGAGAAGGATGGCGTGGCGCGCTGGGCCAGCAGCAACGACGACCGCACCACGCGCGTGGGCCGCTTCATCCGCATGACCCGGCTGGACGAGCTGCCGCAGCTGTTCAACGTGCTGGCCGGGGACATGAGCTTCGTCGGCCCGCGCCCGGAGCGGCCGCAGTTCGTCGACCAGCTCAACGGCGAGATCCGCTACTACAACGTGCGCCACTCGGTGAAGCCGGGGCTGACCGGCTGGGCCCAGCTGCGCTATCCCTACGGCGCCTCGGTCAACGACGCCCGGGAGAAGCTGAAGTTCGACCTGTTCTACGTCAAGAACCACGGCCTGGTGTTCGACTTCATGATCCTGCTGCAGACGGTCGAAGTGGTGCTGTTCAGGCGCGGCGCGCGCTGAGCGGGCCGGCCGCGGTTCCGTCCACCGCCGCAATCTGTTCCAATCCGACCGCGGCGCCACCCGCCGCGGGCGTGCCGCGCACGCCCTCCCGACCCCACATTCCAGACATCCGCATGGCTTCCACGCAAGACATCATCCACGACTTCATCGTCACCACCTTTCCCGGCGACGACACTGCCCCCGGCCTCGACATGGACCTGCTCGAGGCCGGCGTCATCGACTCGATCGGCGTGCTCACCCTGGTGACCTGGCTGGAGGAAACCTTCGGCTTCCTGGTCGACGACGAGGACGTGGTGCCCGAGAACCTGGGCAGCATCGCCGGCATCACCGCCTACGCCGAGCGCAAGCTGGCCGAGTCCGGGAACGCGGCATGAACCGCTACGAACACCACCTCGCCGCCGCCGCGGCGCGCCGGCCGCAGCACACCGCGATCGTGCACGCAGGCGGCAGGACCAGCTACGCCGTGCTCGACGCCGCCGCCGACCGCTTCGCCGACGGCCTGGTCGAGCACGCCGGCTTCGCCAACGGCGAGCGCTGCGTGGTGTTCCTCGACAACCGGGTCGAGGCCGCGATCGCGGTGTTCGGCACGCTGCGCGCCGGCGGCGTCTTCAGCGTGGTCAACGCCACCACCAAGACCGACAAGCTGGCCTTCGTGCTCAACAACTGCGAGGCGTCGGTGCTGTTCACCCAGGCCAGCCTGGCGCCGGTGGCGTTCGCCGCGGCGGCGCAGGCGCCGAGCGTGCGTGCGGTGGTGGTGGTCGACGGGCTTCCCGCCGATGCCCCGGTCGTCGCCCGGGACTACGAGGCATTCACCACCGTCGTCGCGCCCGGCGCCGCCGCCGCGCGCCCCGCCGGCGTCGACATCGACCTGGCGATGCTGGTCTACACCTCGGGGTCCACCGGCAATCCCAAGGGCGTCATGATGACGCACCGGAACATCGAGCACGCCGCCACCTCGGTCACCACCTACCTGGAGGCGAACGAGGACGACGTGGTGCTGAGCGTGCTGCCGCTGTCGTTCGACTATGGCCTGTACCAGTTGCTGATGTGCGTCAGGAAGGGCGCCACCCTGGTGCTGGAAAAGTCGTTCGCCTTCCCGCAGAAGGTGCTCCCGCTGCTGGCCTCCGAGCAGGTGACCGGCTTCCCGCTGGTGCCGACGATGGCGGCGCTGATCGTGCAGATCCGCAACTTCGACCCGGACTGGGCCCGGAGCGTGCGCTACATCACCAACACCGCCGCGGCGCTGCCGCCGGCGCACATCCTCAGGCTGCAGGAGATCTTCCCGAACGCGAAGGTGTTCTCGATGTACGGGATGACCGAATCCAAGCGCTGCACCTGGCTGCCGCCCGCGCAGCTGGCCACGCGCCCCGACAGCGTCGGCATCGCCATTCCCGGGACCGAGGTCTGGGTGGCCGACGACGAAGGCCGGCCGCTGCCGCCGGGCACCGTGGGCGAGCTGGTGGTGCGCGGCGGACACGTGATGCAGGGCTACTGGCGCAACGAGGAAGCAACCGCGAAGGCGCTGCGCCCGGGCCGCTATCCCTGGGAGAAGGTGCTGCACACCGGCGACCTGTTCCGGATGGACGACGAGGGCTTTTTGTACTTCGTCGGGCGCAAGGACGACATCCTCAAGTCGCGCGGCGAGAAGGTCAGCCCCAAGGAAGTCGAGAACGTGCTCTACGCGCTGCCCGGCGTGCGCGAGGCCGCGCTGGTGGGCGTGCCCGACCCGGTGATGGGGCATGCGCTCAAGGCCATCGTCGTGCGCGACAGCGGGGAGCTGGACGCCCGCGCCATCCTGGCCCACTGCCGGGCGAACCTCGAGGAATTCATGGTGCCGCGGACGGTGGAGTTCCGCGACGCGCTGCCCAAGACCAGCACCGGCAAGATCCGCCGCAGCGTGCTCCAGGCCGAGGCCGAGGGGCGGGCGCCGCCGGAAGAGGAAGTGGCGGCCTGAGCGGTCGCGGCGATCCTGTCGCCGCCGGCGGAAGGCGCGCCACCGGACCACCGGAAGACACCGGCTCCGCGCCTGCGCGGGGACGACGCATCCCGCGCGCTATCGACGCGCTATCGACGGTGGCGTCGCGCGATCGCGGGATCGAGTTCGGCGCAGCCGCCCTCGCGCGCGTCGGCGTCGGCCGGCGCGTCGGGATGCATCGACGACAGTCCCAGTGGCTTGAGCGGCGAGCTGTACCAGTCCACGACCCGGCTGCACGACAGGCGGATCCACGAGGGGCCGTAGTGCCACAGCCGTCCGTCCCCGGCGGTGTCGGTGGGCCCGCCGAAGGCATGCAGCACCTCGTCCGCGGACAGGCCGGTCTCGAGCGCCGCCTCCACCGGCGCTGTCGCCGCCGCATGCGCCCCTGACGCGGCGGGGCGGGGCGCTTCGGACACCGGCGCGTTGGCCTCCCCGTCGCGCCCGGCCAGCTGCGCGCCCACCACCAGGATCGCAAGCGCCACCAGCACCAGACTCAGCCAGCGCCGCTGGCGCGGCGCTCCGGGCTGGTCCTGCGGTTCGTGCCGCGCCTGCACGCGCGGCAGCGACGTCGAGGGTCCGGGCGCGTGCGGCCGCGGGGCGGCCGCCGGTGCGCCGGGGAACCTGCCGTGCGCCTGCAGGAAGTCCAGCGCCGCGGCATAGCCCAGGTTGAGCAGCTTGAGCTTCTCCTCGCCGGCGATGCCCTCGCCGGTGCGGTCCGGATGCAGCTCCGACACCCGCCGGCGGTAGGCGCGCTTGAACGCCTCCGGCGAACAGGACGGATCGATCCCGAGCTCGCGGTA
This sequence comes from Pseudomonadota bacterium, assembly GCA_023388355.1. Next base: position 51,277 of record JAEWGI010000037.1, on the reverse strand, counting down.
CAGGGCGAGGAAATCGGTCTGCGCGCTCATGCGCCGGGCTCCGGGATCATGCCGGGTCGAATCTGCAGAACAGGCGCGGCAGGCACAGCATGGCGGCGATGTCGTCCAGGCCCACGTCGCGCTCCATGGCCATGCGCGGGGTGTCCAGGCGCGGCGAGTCGGCGCTTGCATGGCCGCCGTAGAAGGAGAACGCGCGCTTGACGCCGGCAGCCTCCAGGCAGGCGCGGGTGTCGGCGCCGAACGCCCAGGGGCTGCCGACCGGGTAGGCGAAATATTCCATCGGCCGCCCGGTTTCGGCGCGCAGCCGCAGCGCGCAGGTCTCGATCTCGTGGCGCTGGCGCTCCACCGGCAGGCGCGAAAGCACGGGGTGGTCGACGGTGTGCCCGCCGATGGTCATGCCATGCGCCGCCATGTCCCGGATCATGTCCCAGTCCATCCACAGCCTGTCGATGCTTTCGGGGGTGTCGACGCCGGATTCGATGCGCAGTCGCGCCAGCAGGCCGTCCGCTTCCGTCGCCGGCAGCGACTTGTACGCGCGCAGGATGGCATGGATGGCGGCTTCGGTTCCGTCCACCGGCGCCAGCGGCGCCGGCAGCCACGGCCGCAGGTCCAGTCGCGCCGCCGCGGTGGACCGGACCAGCCAGGCGATCTCGTCCCACCACGGCAGCCGCGGCCGATCGATATAGCCGGTGGCGATGAAGAACGTGGCCGGCACGCCGTGCTGCCGCAGGATCGGGAACGCCGTGTCGTAGTTGTCGAGGTAGCCGTCGTCGAAGGTCACCAGCACGTGGCGGCCGCGGCGACCGGCCACCGTTTCGATGTCGGCGGGCGAGATCACGTCGCAGTCGCGCGCCAGGCGGGCGATCTGGGCGTCGAACGCCTCGGCATCGGCGCTGTACAGCTCGCGGTCGTAGGGCGATGCGCTGCCGTCGCCGATGCGGTGGTAGTTGAGGACCAGGATGCCCGATGAAGGCAACAGCGTCGCGAACAGCCGGCCCAGGCCGGTGCGCGACAACATCCTCGCCGCGGTACGCTTTTTCACGATCCTGCTCCGTCCCCAGCGGCCCCGTCCGCGCGGCGCACGGGTCCTTCCCATCCGGTTACGCGGAAACCGCGCACGGCCGGACGGCGTGGCCGCAAACCCGCGCAAAGCGCGTTTTCGATCGCAGGACATGCCGCGGGCGGCGCGCCGTTGCGCGTGTCGCCGGCGGGTGCCTATTGCCCGCCAGGAGACCGCACGCCGCATGGCCCGACAGCCCATCGACCGCAAACGCCGCATCCTGCCGATCTGCCTGGCGATGCTCGCGGCCGTCTGCGCGTGGCCGGCGATGGCGACGACTTGGCACGTGTCCGGCGCCGGCAGCGACGCCGATGGCGACGGCTCCGCGGCCAAGCCGTTCCGCAGCATCCGGCGCGCGCTCGATCCTGCCAACGGCGTGGTCTCCGCGGGCGACGTGGTGGAGATCGACGGTCGCGCGGGGCAGGGACGCTACGACGAGTGCGACGTGCGCCTGCGGGTGCGGCTGACGCTGCGCTCGGCGCCGGGTGGGCGCGCCCACATCCACTGCGATCCGGACACGCCCGACTCGGTGACCGTGCAGATCGATCCGGACGCCTCCGGCAGCGTGCTGTCGAACCTGGAGATCAGCGGCGGGCACTACTACGGCGTGATGCTGCAGACCAACTGGTACCAGGGCGGGCCGGACAGCGACACCGGCGCCTCCGACGTGCTGCTGGAGGACCTGCTGGTGCGCGACACCGGCCGCGACGGGATCAAGGTCACGCCGCGCTCGCGGCGCGTGACCATCCGCCGGGTGGAGATCCACGGCACCGGCCGCCGAGACCCCAGCAACGCCGACGGCATCGACAACGTCAACGGCGACGGCATGGTCGTCGAGGACAGCCACATCCACGACATCGCCACCACCGGCCTGTACTTCAAGGGCGGCGCGCGCGACGTGGTGATCCAGCGCAACCGGATCGAGAACACCGGCGACGCGGGCATCCTGGCCGGCTTCGACACCAGCGTCGACTTCTTCGACCTCGACGCCAACCCCGGCTACCATGAGGCGATCCGCGGCATCGTGCGCAACAACGTGGTGCGCAACACGCGCCATGCCGGCATCGGCCTGTACGCCAGCCTGGACACCGTGGTCGTGCACAACACCATCATCGATGCCGCCCGCGACGGCCAGGCCGCGCTGTTCTTCGGCATCGTGTTCCAGGACTGGCACGGCGACGCCGGGCGGCCGCCGAATACCGGCGCGACCCTGCTCAACAACCTGGTGGTGCAGGACGGCGGCCACTGCGTGGAGATCCGCTGGTCGCCCGAACTCGGCGGCCTGTCGGCGCTGGCCGGATCGCCCCGGATCGACTTCAACGGCTACCCGCGCGGCGGGCGTCCCTGCCGCTTCGTCGACCATCGCCCCGATTCACCGCTGGCGCTGCCCCTGACCGGGTTCGACGGCTGGCGCCGCGGCATGGGCGTCGACGCCCACAGCGTGGAAGCCCGCTTCCTGGTCGATGCCAGCGGCCGCCCGCTGGCGGGCAGCGCGGCGCTCGGCGCCGGCACTCCGCTGACCGATGCCGGCAGCGACATCCTCGGCGCCGCGCGCTCGTCCACGGTGCCGACCATCGGCGCCTACGAGACGATTGCCGATGGCGCGGCGATCGGCGCGATCGATCTGCGCCGCCCGCCCGGCGACGCGCCGCCGGGACAGGAACTGCGCGCGATGGCGGGCGACACCGCCGTGGTCGCACTCTCGGGCCTGGCCCGCCTGCAACACGCCTGGCCATGGGCCGCGAACTGGATGACGCCGATGACGTTGATGCTTCTTGGAGCGGGCCTGCTGGCGCTCGCGGGTCTTGCCTTCGTGCTGGTGATGATGCGCAGGCGCCACGTCACCGGCTGGCTGCTGGCCTGGATGCGCCAGGACTGGCGCGCGCCGGTGCCGGCCGGCACCACCCGCCACCTGATGTTCTGCTTCGTCGACCACTACGAGCCGGCCTGGGGCAAGCCCGACCTGGCCAAGGAGCGCGAGCGCGTGGCGCGCTGGCGCCGCGACCTGCCGAAGCTGTGCGAAAACCATCGCGACGCCGACGGCCGGCCGCCGGTGCACACCTTCTTCTATCCCGAGGAGGAGTACCGCGAGGAGCACCTGGACGCGCTGGTGGAGCTGTGTCGGCAGGGCCTGGGCGAAATCGAGATCCATCTGCACCACGACAACGACACCGAAGCCAACCTGCGCACCACGCTCGCGCGCTTCACCGAACTGCTGGCCTCGCGCCACGACGCGCTGCCGCGCGACCCGGCCACCGGTCAGCCGCGCTGGGCCTTCATCCACGGCAACTGGGCGCTCGACAACAGCCATCCGACCGGTCGCCACTGCGGCGTGGACAACGAGCTGCTGGTGCTGCGCGAGACCGGCTGCTATGCCGATTTCACCCTGCCGTCGGCGCCCGATCCGTGCCAGACGCGTGCGGTCAACCGGATCTACTACGCCAAGGACGATCCGAAGCGCCCGAAGTCGCACGACACCGGCCCGCGGGTGAAGGTCGGCGGCAGCGAGCAGGGCGAGCTGATGATCATCCAGGGCCCGCTGGGCTTCCGCTGGAAGAGCCGCAAGTGGGGCGTGCTACCGCGGATCGAGAATTCCGACATCCGCGCGGTGTCGCCGCCCGCGCGCGACCGCATCGACGCCTGGGTGGACGCCGGGATCCACGTCGAAGGCCGGCCGGAGTGGACCTTCGTGAAGATCCACACCCACGGCGCCGAGGACGAGGACATGGACACCCTGCTCGGCCAGGCGATGGACCAGGCGCACACCTACCTGGAAACCCGCTACAACGACGGCCGCGACTGGAAGCTGCACTACGTCAGCGCGCGCGAGGCCTACAACATCGCCAAGGCGGCCGAGGCCGGTTTGACGGGGGATCCGGGCGAGTACCGCGACCATGTGGTGCCGCGGCCGGGCTACGGGCTGGCCGAGGCAGCGCCAAGGCGCGCCGCGAGCGGCTGAGGCTCCGTCCGGCCATGCGATGCGGCGCCGGTCTTCTCCCTCCCTGCCGGGGGAGGGCCGGGGGGGGGACGGTGTCCGATGGACGCAAGCCGAGAGCTGCAGGATCAGGCCTGCCAACACCATCCCCACCCAACCCTCCCCTTGAAGGGGAGGGCTTCAGCACTGCCCGGCGATGGCATTGTGCGCTTGCAGGAACGAACGCGTCCGTCATCCCCGCGGCTTTCAGCAGACGCATGTCCGGTCGGGCGGGAGGCGCTGTGTAGCGGACGCATGTCCGGTCAGGCGGGAGGCGCTGTGTAGCGGACGCATGTCCGGTCATCCAGTGACCGCCGTCATTGAGTCCGGGTCAGGCGTCCAGCGCCTCGCGATACAGGCGGTCGTAGCCGGCGCCCATCGCCTCGACCGACGCGTTCTCCAGCACCCAGGCGCGCGCGGCCCCGCCCAGCCGCTGGCGCGCCTGCGCGTCGCCCAGCAGCCCGTCCAGCAGCGCGCCCAGCGCCGGACCGTCGCCGCTGGCGAACAGCCGGCCGGTGACGCCGTCGCGCACGATCTCCGGGTTGCCGCCGACCTCCGAGGCCACCACCGCCAGGCCCGCGGCGCAGGCTTCGAGCAGGGCGATCGACAGACCCTCGGTGAGCGAGGGCAGGGCGAACACGTCCAGCGCCGGCAGCAGCGTGGACACGTCGTCGCGGGCGCCGGCGAACTGCACCCGGTCGGCGATCCCCAGCGCTTCGGCCTGCGCGCGCAGCGCCGCCTCGTGCGGTCCTTCGCCGACCAGGAGCACGCGCACGCCCGGGTGCGCGACCGCGAGCCGCGGCAGGCACTCGAACAGCAGGCGGTGGTTCTTCAGCTCCACCAGCCGGCCCACGCAGCCGATCAGCGGCACGTCGGCGTCGATCCCCAGCCGTGCGCGGGCCGCGGCGCGCGCGCCCGCGCCGTGGCCGAAGCGCCGCACCGGGATGCCGTTGAGCACGGTGGCCGCGAGCGCCGCCGGCACCACGCCGTCTTCCACCAGGCGCCGTCGCACCTGTTCGCCCACCATCGCCACCCGCGCGCTGCGGCGCAGCGACCAGCGGTAGAGCAGGCGCAGGCGCCGGTTGTCCAGGCGCGTGCCCATGTTGTGACAGGTGTTGACCAGCGCACGCCGGCCGCGCAGCCCGGCCATCGCGGCGGCGGCGTAGTAGTTGGGCACGAAGTTGTGGCTGTGCACGATGTCGGCGCCCGCCGCGGCCCGGCGCAGCAGGCGCAGCACGTGCAGGTCCAGGGTGCGGCGCTTGCCGGCCACGGTCACCGGCACGCCGGCGGCCTCCAGCCCGTCGCGGAAGCCGCCGGTGTCGCAGATGCTGAATACGTGCACGTCCAGCCCGCGCGCGCGCTGCTCGATCGCCAGGTCCGCGACCACGCGTTCGAGCCCGCCGTAGTCGAGCGAGTTGACGACATGCACGATGCCGCGGGGACGGGAAGGATCCATGGAGGGGCCATCGGCGGAAGATGCGCGCCGGGACCGGCGCGTGCACTGGCCGTCTCTGCGCGAGGCATCGCGGCCGCCCGATACTACGCCAGGCGCGCACCGGACCGGACACGGGTGCATCGGGGATGGCCGTTCCGGCGCGCGATTGACGTTGATGAAGACATGCCGCGGTCGCGGGCGCAGTGCGCCAACGGGGGGCGGGACCATCCATTCAGGGCGCTTCATGAGCCAGCAGTTCAGCGGTGCCGCGACGATCCGTGCCGCGGTGATGATCATGGGATCGACCTACGTCACCTACGCGGTCGGCCTGCTGGTCAGCATCCTCATCGCGCGCCACCTGGGTCCGGACGATTTCGGGCGCTACGCCTACGTGGTGTGGATGGCCGGAATCCTGCTCGCCATCGCCAACAACGGCCTGACCTCGACCGGGATCCGCTACGTGTCCGAATCGCTCGGGCGCAAGTCGCCCGAGTCGGCGCGGCGGGTGCACGGCTGGCTGCTGCGGCGCCAGATCGCGTGCATGGTGCTGGTTGCGGCTGGCTTCGTGGCCACCAGCCGCTGGCTGGCGCCCGACGGATGGGAAGGGCCGCTGGCGGGCTTCGTGTTGGTGGCCCTGGTCGCCGGGCTGGCCAAGGCCGTCTACATCTTCGATGCCTCGATGGCGAAGGGCTACGGGCGCTTCGACGTCGAGGCCCGGGCCACGGTCACGATGAGCATCATCAACCTCCTGCTGGTGCTGGCGCTGGTGGCCCTGGGCGGATCGCTGATCGCATACCTGTGCGCCTTCGCCCTGGTGAGCCTGGGCTACGCGGCGATCTCCCGCGTGATGCTGCGCGCCGGGAACATGCGCGCGGAGCGGGAGGCGCCCGGGCCGGAGCTCGAGGCAAGCGTGCGCCGCCACCTGCTGTGGACCGTGCTGCTGGTGCTGGCCTACACGTTCAGCCACATGTCGATCGAGACCTACCTGCTCAACGCCACGGCGGGCACCGCGCAGGTGGGGTTCTTCACCATCGCCGCAGCGCTGAGCCGGGGAGGCGTGGACTTGCTGGCGTCGGGACTGATGACGGTGATGATGCCGATCATGGCCCACGGTTTCGGCGAGGGCGGGCTGGATCGCACCAATGCCATCATGGGCAATTCGCTGCGCTACTGCTTCTTCCTGGGCCTGATGCTGGTCGGCGTGGGCCTGCTGCTGTCGCGTCCCGGCGTGATGCTGCTGTACGGCGCACTTTACGAAGACGTGGTGATGCCGATGCGGGTCATGATCGTGGTCGGGGGCCTGACGATGGGCGAGTCCGCGTTCAGTGCGCTGCTGTCGACCACCGACAACCAGCGCATGCGCGTGGTGTTCGCCTGCCTGTCGCTGGTGATCGCCGGCGGTTTCGCGTTCGCGCTGGTGCCCGCCTACGGACTCACCGGTGCGGTGGCTTCCTACGCCGGATCGCGCGTGCTGATGTTCGTGCTGCTGTCGGTGCTGATCACGCGCCGGATGTCGCTGCGTTTCCCGCTGCGCGAGTTCGTGCGCCTGGCCGGCTGCGCGCTGCTGTCGGGGGCGATCGCGGCCGTGATCGTGCTCGCGTTCCCGGGGCTGTGGGTCCAGGTGGCGGCCGGGGCGGTGTTCGCGCTGCTGTTCGTCGCCAGCACGGTGGCGTTCGACGCCTGGCGCTCTTCGGACGTGGCCCACCTGCTCGAGTTCCTGGAGCGGTACCCGGCGGTGCACGGTCGGGTATCGGGCGGCCTGCAGCGCTGGGCGCTGAGGCTGAAATGATGCGCGCCTGGAGGCCGTGGCCGGGCATGGGCAGGCGCGCGCCGGCGGCGTCGGGCTGACCGCAATGCTGCTGTTCGTCTTCATCATGCTGTACCTGGTGCTGGTGCTGATCCGGCCCCAGGAATACCCGGGCTGGCCGCTGGCCGGGGTGCCGCTGCTGCCGCTGGCGCTGGTGCTGGCGCTGGGGGTCTGGCTGCTGTCGCCGAGGAAGCGGTTCGACGCCCCGCAGTACCTGCTGCTGCTGCTGTTCCTGGTCGTGACCTGCCTGTCGGTGCTGCTCACCGGCTGGAGCGGCGGCGCGCTGCAGCAGTTCGGCAACTTCGCCGCCATCGTGGTCTCGTTCTTCCTGCTCGCCAACGCGCTCGATACGCGCGGGCGGGTGCGTGCGGCCATGGCGGTGTTCGTGCTGTGCGCGTCGGTACTGGCGGTGCACGGCGTCGACCAGGCCGCCACCGGCATCGGCTGGACCGGCGCCACGATGGTGGAGGACGGCCGCATCCAGTACCTGGGCATCTTCGGCGACCCCAACGACCTGGGCATGCTGTTCGTGATGTGCATGCCGATGGCCGCCTACCTCGGCGCGCGCGGCGGCATGATGGGCCTGCGCCGGCTGTTCTGGTGGTCGCTGTGCCTGCTGCTGCTGTACGGCGTGCACCTGACCCATTCGCGCGGCGCGCTGCTGGCGGTGATCGCGATGGCCGGCACCTGGGTGCTGGTGCGGCGCGGGGTCTTCGCCGCCGGCACGCTGGCGGGCCTGGCCCTGGTCGGCCTGCTGCTGATGCCCTCGCGCGTGAGCGAGATCGACGTGCAGGAGGAGTCGGCGATGGGCCGGGTCGAGGCCTGGTACGAAGGGATGCTGATGTTCCAGTCCAGCCCGGTGCTCGGTGTCGGCACCGGACGGTTCACCGAGTACCATCACCTGACCGCGCACAATTCGCTGGTGCTGGTGCTGGCCGAGAACGGGATCATCGGGCTGACGATCTGGCTGGCGTTCGTGGGCTACGGCTTCTGGATGATGGCGCGGATCCTGCGCCACGATCCGGGCTTCGTCGAAGGCGAGGAGGAGCAGGCGTGGGAGTGGTTCGAGGACTGGCGCATCGCACTTGCGCTGCTGGCGTCGCTGGTCGGTTTCTTCACCGCCGCGTTCTTCCTCAGCCGCAGCTACATCATCCTGCTGTACCTGCTGGCGGCGCTGGTCGTGGCGCACTTCTCGGGCGTGCGCGACCGCTACCCGCAGCTGCCCGCGATGCAGCTGGGCGCGCACCTCGTGCGCTGGCCGGTGCTGGCGGTGGCCACCGCCCTGGGCCTGTTCGTCGTGGTCAAGGTGCTGCTGGCGCTGGGGTGAGCGCCGCCGCCGCGGTTTCGGGGCCGCTGCGGTGGCCGGGTTTCATACACGGCGGCGCGCGGCGCGGCCGGCAACGGGAGTGGCGGTGAACGTGAAGGCGGAAACGGAATCCATGGCGGACGCGTGGCGGCGCGGCGCGGAAGGCGAGCTGCTGGTGGCGGGACAGCCGCTGTCGCGGGTGGTGGCGGCGGTCGGGCGCACGCCCTGCTACCTGTACGACCGCGCGCGCATCACCGCCCGGGTGGACGGGCTGCGCCGGCGCCTGCCCGGCGGCGTGTTGCTGCACTATGCGATGAAGGCCAATCCGATGCCGGCGCTGGTGTGCCATGTCGCGGGCCTGGTCGACGGCCTGGACGTGGCCTCGGCCGGCGAACTGCGGGTGGCGCTGGACAGCGGCATGGCGTCGGAGCACATCAGCTTCGCCGGCCCCGGCAAGTCCGAGGCCGAACTGGCGCAGGCGGTTGCCGCCGGGATCGTGGTCAACCTCGAATCCTTCCGCGAGGTGGCGATCCTCGCGCGCGCCGGCGAACGCCTGGGCTGCCGGCCGCGCGTGGCGGTGCGGGTCAACCTGCCGTTCGAGCTGAAGGCCTCGGGCATGAAGATGAGCGGCGGCGCGCGCCAGTTCGGGGTCGACGCCGAGGCGGTGCCGGAGCTGCTGCGCGAAATCGCGGCCGCGGACCTCGGGTTCGAGGGTTTCCACATGTTCGCCGGCTCGCAGAACCTGCGCCATGCCGCGATCGTCGAGGCGCAGCGCAAGTGCTACGAGCAGGCCCTGGAGTGGCAGGACCTGTTGCCGGCGCCGCTGCGCAGCCTGAACCTCGGCGGTGGATTCGGCATTCCGTACACGCCGGGCGAGGCCGCGCTGGACATCTGCCCGGTGCTCGACAACCTCGGCGAGCTGGCGCAGCGCCTGCCCGGCGACTGGCCGGATGCGCACATCGTGATCGAGCTCGGCCGCTATCTGGTGGGCGAAGCGGGCGTGTACGTGAGCCGCGTGGTCGACCGCAAGGTGTCGCGCGGACAGGTGTTCCTGGTGGTGGACGGAGGCATGCACCACCACCTGGCCGCGACCGGCAATTTCGGACAGGTGATCCGGCGCAACTACCCGGTCGCGGTCAACCGCACCGACCTGGGCACCGAAACCGCCAGCGTGGTCGGGCCGCTGTGCACGCCGATGGATCTGCTGGCCGACCGCATGGAGCTGCACCGCGCCGAAGCGGGGGACCTGGTGGTGGTGTTCCAGTCCGGCGCCTACGGGCGCAGCGCGAGTCCGCGCGGGTTCCTGAGCCATCCGGACGTGGTGGAAGCGCTGGTCTGAGGCAGGGTGTGGCTTCGGCTGCTGCGCGGGGGCTGAAGTTCTGCAGCTTCGGCCGGGTTGCCCGTGCGCGGTCCGGAGAACGCGCAGCCTCAGGCCTGCGCCTTGGCCGGCTCCTTCGCCGAAGCGGCCGCCGCCCGTAGTCCCGCCGGCGCCGGCGGCGCCAGGTGCGCCCGCGCCGGCGGCGGGGTGAGGATGCCGATCCGGCGCGCCGGGTTGCCGGCGACGATGGTGTAGGGCGCGACCGTGCCGGCGACCACCGAATGCGCCGAGACGATGCTGCCTTCGCCGATCACGCTGCCGGGCAGGATCAGCACCTGCGAGCCGATCCAGGCGTTGTCGTGGATCGCGACCGGCTTGACGTCCGACTCGTCGGGCGGCGCACCCGCAGCGCGCCGGGCCGGGTCGGCCGGGTGCCCGCCAGAATCGCGGATGGTGACGCCCCCGGCCAGCTCCACCCCTTCGCCGATGGTCACTTCCTTGCCGACCACGATCCGGCAGTCGTGGGCGATGTCGGTACGCGCCCCGATGCGCAGCAGGGGGCGGGCGGCGAAGCGCGCGGCGAAGGTCACCGACAGCTTGCCGCTGATGTGCACGTCGTCACCGACTTCGAGGTCGCCGCCGCCCTGGATCCACGGCACGTAGATGCCGGTGGTCACGTTGCGGCCGAGCCGGGTGCAGTAGGCCTTGAACAGCGGTTCGGCGACCAGCAGGCGGCGGAAGCCGAACACCAGTCCACGCAGGGCGAGGAACAGCCACAGGTACGGACGCACCAGCAGGCGCGGCGCGGGCAGGGTGAAGCGGCGCAGGCCCCGACGCAGCCGGCGCAGCAGCCCCGCCAGCGGGTGCGGCGAGGTGGCCAGCCATCGCCGCGGGGAGTTGCCGGCCTGGCCCGCGGAGCCGCTCATCGGTTGCTGTAGATCAGGTTGAGGTAGATCACGTTCTGCTCGAACGCATCCGGCGCCGAGCGCGTGTCGCGCTCGTAGCGGCTCACGCCCAGGATCGAACGCCAGTGCCGCGACCACTGCTTGTCCAGGCTCAGCGAGAAGCGCCGATCGGTTTCCACGCGCTCCTCCGGCGCGCTGAACTCGGTGCGGTTGATGCCGGCCGAAGCGCTCAGCGCCAGGTCCGGCTGCAGGCGATAGCGCAGCGATGCGCCGATGCCGCGGCCCTCCTCGTTCGCGCCGGCCTGGTCGATGTAGTCGATCCGCTGCGCGCTGGTGTTGACCGAGACGGCCAGTCTCGGGCCGGTGTAGGTGTAGTCCACCATCAACGAATGCAGCTCGTAGGCGTAGGCGTTGATGGTGGCCGTGCCCGTGGCCACCGAGGTCGGCACGCCGGTGGCTTCGCCGACCCCGGCAAGCGCGCTGGTCGCGGCGTCGGAGAATTCGTTGGCCAGCGCCGCGGAGAAGCGGCTGCGATCGCTCGGCGACCAGCCCAGTTCCGCGCGCAGCAGGGGCGTGCCGCGGCTCTCGCCGTCGTCGTAGTCCAGCCAGGCGTAGCCGGCGTCGAACCGCATGTCGAGGCGGCGCAGGACCTGCCGGTAGCCGGCGAATGCTTCATACCGACCGTGGTCGCGGGCGAACAGGTCGTTGTCGAAATCGACCTGCTGCGCCTGCAGGTTCCACGACAGCGAGCGCGTCGCGTCCAGCTGCTGCACCATGCGCAGCGCGGCCAGAAGGCGGTCGGAATTGAACTGTTCGGTGACCTCGGCGTCGCTGTGGATGTAGCGCAGCTCCGCCAGGCCCTGGCGCGACGGATCCGTGCCGAACTGCAGGTCGGGGCCGATCGCGAGCACGTTCACCTGCTGGCGGTTGTCCGGCGAGGCGGGCGCGGTGCGGTTGATCGTCTGCACCCCGTAGCTGTCCTCGACCACCAGCGACAGCCGGTCCGGCACCATCGTCCAGTTGAGCCGGCCCAGGAACATGCGGTCGGTGGTGTTGCCGAACTCCTGTTCGTAGCGGCGATGGTCGATGCGCCCGACCATGCTGGCCTGGACCACGGATGAGGCCTGCTCGAGCGCGAAGCCGAAGCCGACGCGGCTGATGGTCTGTTCGTCCTGGTCCTGCGCGGTGAGCGCGACGTTGTCGTCGCGTTCGATCCCCGCGTCGATGGTGTAGTCGACCCGGACCGCCTGCGCGGCCCCGGGAACTGCGCCCGCCATCGCGACGGCGATCAGGGTGGTGCGGATCCGGGGAGCTTTCATGCAGGGCAATCCATCACGGTTCAGTGGATGTCGTTGAACACGACGCCCGCCAGCTTGTCCGGGTCGAAGTTCGACGCGGCCTTCTCGATCTGGTCGGTGGTGACGCGACCGTAGCCGGCCACCAGCACCACCAGGTCGGCCAGGTCCGACAGGATGCGCGCGTCGGGCGAGCGCAGTACCGGCGGGCTGTCGAGCACCACGTAGCGGTTGGAGTGGCTGCTGCGCAGCGAATCGACCAGGGTGCGCATGCGCAGCGAGGAGAACGACTCGCCGGTGATCTCGCGCACGCTGCCCGAGGGCACCAGGTACAGCCTGGGAAGGCCGGTGCGGTGGTGCACCTGCTGCAGCTCGCCGACGTTGCCCTCGATGTAGTCCATCAGGCCGCCGCCCGGGGCGTCGATGTCGAGCGCGGCGTGCTGCGCGGGATGGAGGGCGTCGCAATCGACCAGGGTCGCGATCTTGGTTTCGTCGAAGGCGAAGGCCGCGGCCAGGTTGCGGGCCACGAAGCTCGCGCCGCAGCCGGGCACCACGGGTGCCACCAGGGTGACGAAGTTGGTGTCGCCGCGAAGCGCCAGCAGCCGGGTCCGGAGGTCGCGGAAGGCGTCGGCCTGGACCCGGGCGGAATCATTGCGGTGGATCAGGCGCCGTTCCTCGAGCGCACGGGTGTCGAGCGCCTGCGGCTCGGCGGCGCGGATGATCGACCGCGACGTCGAACCGTCGTGGGCGTCGGTCGCATCGTTCGGAAGGGCATTCATCTGGCTGTCCTGGCGGGAATGGAGATGCACGGGCCGGCACTCATGCCACGGTGAGCTTGAAGGCGAAGACCAGGCCGTACACCACGAACACGCTGCACACCATCGCCGCGCTGAAGGCCAGCCGGAGCGACTGGCGGCGGCGCTCGCGCGGCGTCGGATAGGTGGGGATCACGGTCAGCAGCTGGTAGCCGGTGCGCTGCTGGATCAGGCCCGGCGAGCGCACCCGCGGGTCGAAGCGCGCGAGCAGGAAGATCAGCCCGAGCGGAAGCCCGATCGCCAGCGCCGCGCCGGCCGCGGCGATGTGCATGAAGCGCAGCCCGCTGGGGCGCAAGGGCACGGTGGCCGGATCCTGCACGCGCAGGGTCAGGCCGCGGTTTTCCTGGTCCAGGCCCATCGATACCCGAGCGTTCTCGCGCCGGCGCAGCAGGTCCTGGTAGATCTCGCGGTTGACCTCGTAGTCGCGGGTGAGTTCGGCCAGCGCGCTCTCGGAGGCGGCGATGCGGCGGCTGCGGTCGAGTTCCTGGTCGAGCAGGGTCTGGGCCACGCCCATGCGCGAACGGATCGCCGCGGCCTCGTTGCGCGCCTGCGACTGCTGGCTGCGCAGCTCGTTGTACAGCGGGTTGAGCTGCGCCTCCTCCGAGCGCGGCCCGCCGGCGCCCATGGCGCGGCGCTGCTGCTCGGCGGCCAGCGCGCGCTGCAGGTCCTCGATCTGGTGGCGTGCGCGCACCACGTCCGGGTGGCGTTCGGTGTAGGTGAGCATCAGCCGGTCGACCTCGGCGCGCAGCTCGATCAGCTGGGTGTTGTAGAGGTTCTCGCGGGTATGCACCGCGGTCACCGCCGACTCGCCCGACAGCTGCGAGGTGATCGCCGCCGCGCGCGATTCCTGCTCCAGCAGCTCCATGCGCGCCTGCTCCACCTGGCTGCGCAGCGAGGTGATGCGGGTGTTGACGTCGGTGGCGCTGCCCGGCTGCGCGTCGGCATTGAGCGAACGGTAGTCCTGCAGGTTCTGCTCGGCGCCGGTGAGCTTGGCGTGGTACTCGTTGACCTGCTTGTCGATGAACTCGTAGGCGTCGCGGCTCTCGCGGGCCTTGGTGGCCAGCGTTTCCTCGATGAACATGTTGCCCAGGGCATTGGTGACCTGGAAGGCGCGGTCGGGGTCGGTGTCGCGGTAGTCGATCTGGACCAGGTCGACGCGCGGGCTGCTGATGGTGGTGTTGTTGCGGATGTCCTCCATCAGCTTGTCGCGCTGGAGCGGGCTGAGCCCGCGTTCGGTCCAGCCGCCGATTTCCAGGATCCTCTCCAGCACCCGCCCGCTGTACACGATCTGGCGCGCGCGGCCGGCGCGGTCGGACACGCCCGTGGGCACCGCGCGGCCTTCCAGCAGCGGCTGGATGATGTCGCTGTCCTGGGCCAGGATCGTGGTCGAGGAGGTGTAGTTGCGCGGGATGATCTGCAGGCCGACGAACAGGGTCAGCAGCATCACCACGGCGAAGGTGGCCGCGATCGCCACCAGCCGCTTGCGCGTCTCCTTGAACAGCACGACCAGCAGCTCATCCGGCTGCAGGTCGGGGGCCTTGCGCGCCTGGGCCGGCGGGCGGGCCACGGGGAGCGATGCGGAGGACATCAGAACGTGCGCTCGGGGATGGTGATGACGTCGCCCGGCGCGACCGGGTAGTTGGTGTCCAGCTCGCCGCGATTGAGGATCTGGTCCAGGCGCACCGCGTAGGAGGTGGTGGTGGCATCGTCGTTGCGGCGGAACAGGTCGGCACGGTCGGGCGCGGCGAACTCGGTCACGCCGCCGGCGGCCAGCACCGCGTCGAGCACGGTCATGCCCTGGCGGAACGGGATCGACACCGGCTGGCGCACGGCGCCGGTGACGCGTACCCGCGACAGGTACTCATGGCTGCGCAGCTGGGTGAGGATCACCGCCACCTGCGGATCGCGCACGTAGGCACCCAGCTTCTCCTGGATGTCGGCGGCGACCTGGTCGGGCGTGCGGCCACCGGCCACCACGTCGCCGACCAGCGGCACCGAGATCCGGCCGTCGGGGCGCACCGGCACGGTGATGCCCAGTTCCGGATTGCGCCACACCGACACCTGGACCTCGTCGTCGACGCCGATCAGGTACTCGGCGACCAGGGTCTGGACCGCGGGCGGCGGTGCCGAGGATTGCTGCACGCTGCTCGCGCAGGCGGCGAGCAGGGGCAGGGCGAGGAGAGCCGCGACGAGGCGGATGATGCGCATGGGTGTGTCCCCTGGGGTGTTTCCGTTACGCAGACAAACGCAGGAAAGCCCCGGTCGCGGACACGTCCCGCGCGCGACGCGCGGGCGGCGGCGTTCAGCTGCCGTGGTAGGCGCGGTACCAGTCGACGAAGTTGCGCACCCCGGTTTCGATCGGGGTGGACGGGCGGTAGCCGGTGTCGCGCTCCAGCGCGGAGACGTCGGCGCTGGTGTCGGGCACGTCGCCCGGCTGCAGCGGCAGCAGGTTGCGCTCGGCCTTGCGCCCCAGGCATTCCTCCAGCACCTCGATGTAGCGCAGCAGCTGCACCGGGCTGTGGTTGCCGATGTTGTAGACCCGCCAGGGCGCGCTCGAGGAGCCCGGGTTGGGCTGCATCGGGTCGTAATCCGGGTCCGGCCCGGGCACCCGGTCCAGGGTGCGGATCACGCCCTCGACGATGTCGTCGATGTAGGTGAAGTCGCGGGTGTGGCGGCCGTGGTTGAACACGTCGATCGGCTTGCCTTCGAGGATCTTCCTGGTGAAAAGGAACAGCGCCATGTCCGGCCGGCCCCATGGCCCGTACACGGTGAAGAAGCGCAGCCCGGTGGTCGGCAGTGCGAACAGGTGGCTGTAGGTGTGGGCCATCAGCTCGTTGGCCTTCTTGGTCGCCGCGTACAGGCTGACCGGGTGGTCGACGCTGTCCTCGACCGCGAACGGCAGCTTGCGGTTGGCGCCGTAGACCGAGCTCGACGAGGCGTAGACCAGGTGCTCGACGCCGCCGTGGCGGCAGGCCTCGAGCACGTTGGTGAAGCCGACGATGTTGCTGTCGATGTAGGCGTGCGGGTTCTCCAGCGAATAGCGCACCCCGGCCTGCGCGGCCAGGTTGACCACGCGCTGCGGGCGGAAGTTGGCGAAGGCGCGCTCGAGGGTGCCGCGGTCCTCAAGCGCGCCCTTGACGAAGGAGAACCCGGGCAGGGGCAGCAGGCGGTCCAGCCGCGCCTGCTTGAGCGCGGGGTCGTAATAGCTGTTGAGGTTGTCGAAGCCGAGCACTTCGTCGCCGCGTTCGAGCAGGCGATGGCTGAGGTGGGAGCCGATGAAGCCGGCTGCGCCGGTGACCAGGACGCGCATGCGGGGAGAACTCCGTGGGAAAGGGTCAGAGGCAGCCGTCGACGCACTCGCGCGGCAGCGCGCGCTTGACGTCGAATACCACCGCGTCGGGCCGGCACAGGGCGCGCACGCCGGCGGCGCCCAGGGCGATGAACTCGCGGTGCGCGACCGCCAGCACGACCGCGTCGTAGCTGCCCGGAGCCGGGTCGGCCACCGGCGCGATGCCGTATTCGTGCTGCGCCTGCGCCGGCGACACCCACGGGTCGTGCACGTCGACTTCCACGCTGTAGGCGCGTAGCTCCTCGATGATGTCGACGACGCGGGTATTGCGCAGGTCCGGACAGTTCTCCTTGAACGCCAGCCCCAGTACCAGGACCTTCGCCCCGGTGGTGCGCAGCCCGCGCTGCTGCATCAGCTTGACCACGCGTTCGGCCACGTGCGCGCCCATGCTGTCGTTGATCCGGCGCCCGGCCAGGATCACCTCGGGGTGGTAGCCGATCTGCTGCGCCTTGTGGGTGAGGTAGTACGGGTCCACGCCGATGCAATGGCCGCCGACCAGGCCCGGCCGGAACGGCAGGAAGTTCCATTTCGTGCCTGCGGCTTCCAGCACCTCGTGGGTATCGATGCCGAGCCGGCCGAAGATCAGCGCCAGCTCGTTGATCAGGGCGATGTTGACGTCGCGCTGGGTGTTCTCGATCACCTTGGCGGCCTCGGCCACGCGGATGCTCGAGGCCTTGTGGGTGCCGGCGACGATGATGCTCGCGTACAGCGCGTCGATGAAGTCCGCCGCTTCCGGGGTGGAGCCGGAGGTCACCTTGAGGATGTTTTCCAGCCGGTGCTCCCTGTCGCCGGGATTGATCCGCTCGGGGCTGTAGCCGGCGCTGAACTCCTGGTTGAAGCCCAGGCCCGACTCGCGCTCGATGATCGGCACGCAGACTTCCTCGGTCGCGCCGGGGTAGACGGTGGACTCGAAGATCGCCACCCCGCCGCGGCCGATGGCCCGGCCGACGGTGCGGCTGGCCGATTCCAGCGGCCGCAGGTCCGGGCGCTTGTACTCGTCGATCGGCGTGGGCACGGTGACGATGAACACGTTGCAGCCGGCCAGGTCGTCCGGGTCCGAGGTGCATTCCAGCTGCGTCGATGCGCGCAGCTCGTCGGCGCTCATCTCCAGGGTGTGGTCGTGGTGGCGGCGCAGCTCGTCGATGCGTGCGGCGTCGATGTCGAAGCCGACGGTCGGGTAGCGGCGGCCGAAGGCGGCGGCCAGCGGCAGGCCCACGTAGCCCAGCCCGATGATGGCGATGCGGATGGCGTTGCGGTCGGGTAGGGTGGCGGTCATCCGGATGGCTTTGGTTGGTGGCGGGGCAAGTCTAGCGGACCGCGCCGGGCGACCATCCGGTCGCGGAGCACGTATCCACGCATGCGCAATGCACAACGCAGGATGTGCACGCGACAGGCCAGCATGCGCGCCGTCCCACGCGGCGCGCACAGCGGCGATAATGGTCCCGACCCGACAACGGACATCCGCATGCGCATCCTGGTTTTCGGCGGCGCCGGCTACATCGGCAGCCATACCTGCGTGGAACTGGCCGCGCGCGGCCACGACCTGGTCGTTGCCGACAATCTGTGCAACAGCTCGGCGGTCGTGCTGGAGCGGCTGCAGGCGATCACCGGCGCGCCGGTGGCGTTCCGCAACGTCGACCTGCGCGACCGCGACGCCACGGCCGCGCTGCTGGCCGACGGCGGCTTCGACGCGGTGCTGCACTTCGCTGCGCTCAAGGCCGTGGGCGAGTCCTGCGAACGGCCGCTGGACTACTTCGACAACAACATCGCCGGCACCCTCAACCTGCTGCAGGCGATGCAGGCGGCGGGGGTGAAGCGGTTGGTGTTCAGCTCATCGGCCACCGTCTACGGCGATCCGGACAAGGTGCCGGTGACCGAGGACGCGCCGCTGGGCGTCACCAACCCCTACGGCCGCACCAAGCTGGTAATGGAGCAGCTGATCGCCGACCTGTGCGCCGCGGACCCCGCTTTCCAGGCCGGCGTGTTGCGCTATTTCAATCCGGTCGGGGCGCATGCCTCCGGGCTCATAGGCGAGGATCCGTCCGGGGTGCCGAACAACCTGATGCCCTACATCTGCCAGGTCGCGGTGGGCCGGCGCGAGTGCCTGAGCGTCTACGGCGGCGACTGGCCGACGGTCGACGGCACCGGCGTGCGCGACTACATCCACGTGGTCGACCTGGCCCGCGCCCATGCCGACGCCCTGGACGCGCTGGAGCGCACCGGCGCCGGCTTCACCGTGAACCTGGGCACCGGCACCGGGGTGAGCGTGCTGCAACTGGTGCAGGCGTTCGAGCGCGCGTCGGGGCGCGAGGTGCGCTACGAGATCGTCGGCCGTCGCAGCGGCGACGTGGCCGAGGTCTATGCCGATCCGTCGCGCGCGCAGGCGCTGCTGGGCTGGCGCGCGGAGCTCGATGTCGATGCGATGTGCCGCGACGCCTGGCGCTGGCAGCAGATGAATCCGCGCGGCTACGCCGACGCCGGCTGAGTCAGCCAGTCGGCGACCGCGTCGGGCGCCTTCATCCAGGCGTAGTGGTCGGCGCGTGCGCCCGCGGCGCGTTCGTCGAAGCAGGTGACCTGCGCCTGCGCCGCCGGAAGCTTGCCGAGCAGGAAGTCGAGCGAGCCGCGTGGCGCCAGCCAGTCGCGTTCCAGCACCACCGCGCGCACCGGCTGGGTGAGGCGGGCCATGGCCGCGTCCATGTCCTGGTCCAGGCCCGCGGCCGCGTAGCGTCCGCTGATCGCGCTGCGGGCCCAGTCGCCGATCAGGCGCGCGGCCTCGTTCCCGCCGAAGCCGATCCGGCGCCCGGGCAGGAAGCCGCGCATCCGCGCCAGCCACGGCAGGAAACGGTAGGCCAGGGGCAGCCCGGCCCGCAGCGGCATCGGGAACGCGCGCCAGTAGGGCGAGCCGCTGGCCACCAGCCACAGCGCCGTTGCGGTGCCCGGGGCCAGCGCCAGGCGGCAGCAGGCCAACTGCCCGCCGAGGCTGTGGCCGCCGATCACGCAGGGCAGGCCCGGCGGCAGCAGACGGTCCATTTCGGCCTGGCTGGCGGGGATGTCCTGCACCAGCAGCTCGCGATAGCCCCAGTCGCGGCCGGCGCCGGCGCGCAGGCTGCTCGATCCGTTGCCGCGCCACTCGTGCAGGAACACCGCGATTCCGCGCCGGGCCAGGGCCTCGGCCAGCGGCAGGTAGTGGCGGGCCGCCACGCCCAGCGCCGGCAGCCAAAGCAGGGCCAGGCGGGGCGCCTGCGGGAGCCGCGCGAGCAGGGTCCAGCGGTGGCCGTCCGCGGCGCTTACCTGCGATTCCAGGGGCGCCGGGCCGGTCATGCCTCGCCCGCCGCGCCGATGTGGTCGAGGATCCGCACTTCACCCAGCCCGGGCCGGTAGCCCTGGCGCAACGCGCGGCCGACGTAATCCACGGCCGCCGCCACCGCCTGCGCCATCGGCAGCCCCAGGCACAGCCGCGCGGCAACCGCCGCGGCCAGCGTGCAGCCGGTGCCGTGGCCCTCCAGTGCCAGGCGCGGATGGCGGAACACCGCCTCGCCCGCATCGTCGCGGTAGCGGTCCACCACCTCGCCGCCCTCGTCGAGATGGCCGCCCTTGAGCAGCACCGCGCGGCAGCCCATCTCGCGCAGGGCCTCGAGCGCCAGCGCCGCCGCCGCGGCATGTTCGATCCGCATGCCGGTGAGCAGCTCGGCTTCGGGGATGTTCGGGGTCAGCAGGTCGGCGCGCGGGATCAGGCGCGTGCGCAGCGCGTCGAGCGCGTCGTCTTCAAGCAGCTTGGCGCCGGACGTGGCCACCATCACCGGGTCGAGCACCAGGAACGGCGGCGGATGCGCGTCGAAGGCATCGGCCACTGCGTGGATGACCTCGGCGTTGGCCAGCATGCCCAGCTTGACCGCGCCGATACGGAAATCCTCGAAGCAGGCCTCGATCTGCGCACGCAGGAACGACACCGGCGGCACGTGCACGGCGATCACGCCGCGGGTGTGCTGGGCGGTGAGCGCGGCGATCGCCGACAGCCCGTGCACGCCGTGGGCGGCAAAGGTGCGCAGGTCGGCCTGGATGCCGGCGCCGCCGCCGGAATCGGAGCCGGCGATGGTCAATGCGGAAACCGGGGGCGGGGACAGGGCGGGGGCCATGGCTCCATTGTGCCGCGCCGGGGGGGCCGGCGGGAGCGGCGCCTGGTCAGTGCCCCGGTTGCTGCGCCCGGTCGGCCAGCAGCGCGCGCGCCATCGCCAGCGCCGGTTCGAAGCCGGAAGTGAAGTGCACCTCGCCCGGCGATTTCTCCAGGCGCATTCCGGCGATCACCCGGTTCGGCTGGGGCTGCAGCCCGGAAATGATCAGCGCGATTCCCTTGCGGTGGCAGCGTGCGGCCAGCGAACGCAGCGCATGCACGCCGCTGGAGTCGATCACCGGCACCTGGCGCATGCGCAGGATCAGCACCCGGGGCCGCTGCGGCAGGCCGTCGAGCAGGGTGCCGATGCGGTCGGCGACGCCGAAGAACAGCGGTCCGCCGATGCGGTAGACCTCCACGCCCGGCGGCAGCTGCGCGCGCTGCGCGAACTCTTCTTCGACGACGGCGGCCTCGTCCACCGGCATCTGCCCCCCGGTCCGCATCTCCACCGCATCGGCCATGCGCACCATGAACACGAAGGCGGCCAGCACAACGCCGACCTGGATCGCGACGGTGAGATCGAACAGCACGGTGAGCAGGAAGGTCGCCAGCAGCACGATGCGGTCGCCCCACGGCGCCGACAGCGTGTTGCGGAACTGCTCGACCTCGGCCATGTTCCAGGCCACCACCAGCAGTACGGCCGCCAGCGCGGCCAGCGGCACGTAACGCATCAGCGGCGCCAGCAGCAGCATGAACAGCAGCAGGAAGCCGGCGTGCAGCATGCCGGCCACCGGCGTGCGCCCACCCGAGCGCACGTTGGTGGCGGTGCGTGCCAGCGCGCCGGTGGCGGGCAGGCCGCCGAACAGCGCCGAGCCGACGTTGGCCACGCCCTGCGCGACCAGTTCGCCGTTGGAGCGGTGGCGGGTGCCGGTCATGCCGTCGGCCACCACCGCCGACAGCAGCGATTCGACCCCGGCCAGGAACGCGATGGTCAGCGCGATCGGCAGCAGTTCGAAGGTGCGCTCGAACGGGATGTGCGGCAGTTCGAAGCTCGGCAGCGTGGCCGGCAGGTCGCCGAAGCGGGTGCCGATGGTCTCGGCCGGCAGCGCCAGCGCGGTGGCCGCGAGCGTGCACACCGCCAGCGCGATCAGGAACCCGGGCCAGCGCGGCCGCCAGCGCCGCAGGCCCAGGATCAGCCCCAGCCCCGCCGCGGTCAGCGCCAGCGCCGCCGGCTGCAGGCTGCCGATATGCGCGGCATAGGCCTGCCAGCGCTCCACGAATTCGGCCGGCACCTCGCCCATGCCCAGGCCCAGCGCATCCTTGACCTGGCTGGAGAAGATGCTGACTGCGATGCCGGTGGTGAAGCCGGTGATCACCGGCTGCGGCATGTAGCGCATCAGCGCGCCCAGGCGCAGCAGGCCGGCGGCGATCAGCATCAGCCCGGCCATCAGCGTGCACAGGATCAGCGCACCCATGCCGTGCTGCTGGATGACCACGAACACCACCGGGATGAAGGCCGCGGTCGGGCCGCCGATCTGGACCCGCGAACCGCCCAGGGCCGAGATCAGGAAGCCGGCGACGATCGCGGTATGCAGTCCGGTTTCCGGGCTGGCGCCGGAGGCGATCGCCAGCGCCATCGCCAGCGGGAGGGCGACGATCGCCACGGTGAGGCCGGCCACCGCATCGGCGCGCAGCGTGGCCAGGCCGTAGCCCTCGCGCAGCACAGTGACCAGCTTGGGCTCGAACTGCGGCAGGTACTGGCGGAGGTCGAGGCGCGACATGGTCAGGCGTCAGGGTCCTTCAGCCGCACGCCGCGGCCGCGCCCCTGGCCCGGCTGGTCGCTGCCGATCAGTTCGATGCCCGCGGCCTCCAGCGCCTCGATCACCTTCATCAGCGTGCCGACCACCCCGCGCACCGTGCCGGCGCTGGCCTCCATGCGCTGGATCGTGGGCAGCGACACCCCGGCCAGTTCCGCCAGGCGGCGCTGGTCGATGCCCAGCAGGGCGCGCGCGGCACGCAGCTGGGAGGCGGTGATCATGGAAGCTGACGGCCCATGAGCCAACAATGCGCCCTTGAAGTGGTATATGCAATCACAACAGATCAATTTTGATGTTCAGAACATCAAAAGCAAGGCGGTGGCGCGGGGGGTGATTCCGGCGACCGCCGGAAGCACACTTTTAACAGGCGATGGCGCTGGACCTCCATGCTGCTTTTGTCGCGGTCGGACCGGCACGCGGAGCCGGAGGGCGGCTGCGGGTCTTGCAATCGGGCACGCTGTTGTTATCGTGCAATCGATTGCATCCGTACGGATTTGCATGTCTGTGCCGGTTGGGAGGCCGGTGGATGGATGGGGATCCCTTCGATCAGGTCGATGTCGGGGCTGAGGACGCTGCGCGCGCCACGGGCATCGCGATTCAGGAACCTGTCCGCCGGCAGTCGGGTCCGGATGCCGCACGGCGTATCTTCCACGGTCCAGCGGAACCGATCGCATCTTCAGGCCGCCCCGCAGTCGGCCGCGGCCGCACGCCCCGGCGGCGGCGTTGGCACACCCGAGGAGGGCTGAATTGAACCAGGCATTCACCAGGCGCGACGCGCTGCGCGCCACGATGGTCGGCGGAATCGGCCTGGCCGCGTCCGGGCTCGTTCCCGCGGCGGCGGCCGCCGAGCAGCCGCTGAAGGCCAATATCAGGCATTCGGTCGCGCGCTGGACGTTCGGACAGATGCCGGTCGCCGAGCTGTGCCGGACGGTAAAGGGGATCGGCTTTTCCGCCATCGACCTGGTCGGCCCGGACGACTGGCCCACGCTCAAGGCGCACGGCGTGCACAGCTCGATGTGCAACGGCGCCGAACTCGGGCTGGAGAAGGGTTTTGCCGACACCCGTTTCCACGACGAGCTGGTGGCGCGCTACACCCGCCACATCGACCTGGTGGCCGATGCCGGCTACCGCAACCTGATCTGCTTTTCCGGCAACCGCAACGGCATGGATCCGGAGCAGGGCCTGGTCAATTCGGCCGCCGGCCTCAAGCGCATCCTTGCCCATGCCGAGAAGCGCGGCGTCATGCTGGTGATGGAGCTGCTGAACTCGCGCGTGGACCACCCCGACTACCTGTGCGACCGCTCCGCCTGGGGCGTGGAGCTGTGCGAGCGCCTCGGTTCGGGGAACTTCGGCCTGCTCTACGACATCTACCACATGCAGATCATGGAGGGCGACATCATCGCCACCATCCGCAGGAACCACCGGTTCTTCGTGCATTACCACACCGCAGGCGTACCGGGCAGGCACGAGATCGGCGACGACCAGGAACTCAACTACCCGGCCATCTGCCGTGCCATCCGCGACACCGGCTTCGAAGGATTCCTCGCCCAGGAATTCATGCCTTCGGCATCCGACCCGGTCGCCTCCCTGCGCGAGGCCATCCGTCTCTGCGACGTGTAAACCACCGGCATTCCTCCAGGAAGCAGTCACCCATGGCGAACAATCATTACGACGCGATCGTCGTCGGCTCCGGCATCAGCGGCGGCTGGGCCGCCAAGGAACTTGCCGAGAAGGGACTCAAGGTGCTGATGCTCGAGCGCGGCCGCAACATCGAGCACATCAAGGACTACGTCAACGCGCACAAGGAGGCCTGGGACTACCCGCATCGCAACGTGCCCACCCAGGCGATGAAGGAAGCGCACCCGGTCCTGCGCCGCGACTACCCCCTGTCGGAGAGCACCGACGGGATGTGGGCCGACGAGAAAGACTGCCCGTACACCGAGACCAAGCGCTTCGACTGGTTCCGCGGCTACCACGTCGGCGGCCGTTCGCTGTTGTGGGGCCGGCAGAGCTACCGCTTCTCGCAGCTCGACTTCGAGGCCAACGCGCGCGAGGGCATCGCCATCGACTGGCCGATCCGCTACGAGGACCTCGCGCCCTGGTACGACCACGTGGAGACGTTTGCCGGCATCGCCGGCACCCTGGAGGGCCTGGACGTGCTGCCGGACGGCAAGTTCCTGCCGCCGGTGCCGCTCAACGTGGTCGAGAAGGACGTGGCCGCGCGCATCCGCAAGGCGTTCGGCGGCAGCCGCCACATGATCCATTCGCGCACCGCCAACATCACCGAGCCGCGTCCGGAGCAGGGCAGGGCCAACTGCCAGTACCGCAACAAGTGCATCCTGGGCTGCCCCTACGGTGCCTATTTCTCGACCCAGTCGGCCACCCTGCCGGCGGCGATGAAGACCGGCAACCTCACCCTGCGGCCGTTCTCCATCGTCAAGGAAGTGCTGTACGACAAGGATCGCAAGCGCGCCCGCGGGGTCGAGATCATCGATGCGGAGAACGGCCAGACCTACGAGTACACGGCCAACGTCGTCTTCCTCAACGCATCGAGCTTCAACTCGACCTGGGTGCTGATGAATTCGGCCACCGACGTGTGGGAAGGCGGGCTGGGTTCGGCGTCCGGCGAGCTGGGCCACAACGTCATGGACCACCACTTCGAGGCCGGCGCCCAGGGCGTCGTCGACGGCTACGAGGACAAGTACTACTCCGGGCGCCGCCCCTGCGGCTTCTACATCCCCCGGTTCCGCAACGTCGGCGACGACAGGCGCGACTACCTGCGGGGCTTCGGCTACCAGGGCGGGGCAGGCCGGCAGGGGTGGTCGCGGGCCGTGGCCGAGCTGGGGATCGGGGCCGGGTTGAAGGATGCGCTGAGCGTCCCCGGCGACTGGAGCATCGGCATGACCGCCTTCGGCGAGATGCTGCCCTACCACGACAACACCATCCGCCTGGACCACGGCACCAGGGACAAGTGGGGCCTGCCGGTGCTGGCGATGGACGTGTCGATCCGCGACAACGAACGGGCCATGCGCAAGGACATGGCCGCCGATGCGGCCGAGATGCTGGAGGCGGCGGGCGTGCGCGACGTGCGGACCTACGAAGCCGAACCCGCGCCCGGCCGGGCGATCCACGAGATGGGCACGGCGCGCATGGGCCGCGACCCGAAGACCTCGGTGCTCAATGCCCACAACCAGGTCTGGGACGCGCCCAACGTGTACGTGACCGACGGTGCCTGCATGACCTCGGCCAGCTGCGTGAACCCGTCGCTGACCTACATGGCGCTGACCGCGCGCGCCGCCGACCACGCGGTGCGCGAGCTCAAGGCGGGGAACCTGTGATGGAACGTCGTGAACTGCTGAAACTGATCGCGTCCGCCACCGGGGTGGCGATGGTGGGGATGCCCGCGTTCGTGCTCGGGCAGGCGCCCGTCCAGCCGGGCGGGGGCGCCTTCAGCGCCGATGAGGTGGCCCTGCTCGACGAAATCGCCGAAACCATCATCCCGCGCACCGACACGCCCGGGGCGAAGGACGCGGAGGTGGGCGCATTCATGGCCCTGTTCGTCACCGACTGCTACACGCGCGGAGACCAGGCGGCTTTCCGCGCCGGCCTGGCCGACCTGGAACGCCGCGCCGGCGGCCGTTTCCTGGCGCTGTCGCCCGCTGACCGCATGCAGCTCCTGGCCACGCTGGACGGTGAGGCCGGCGAACGCGCGCGCCGGGCGTGGGTGGCCCCGGACGGCTCCGGCAGCGGGGGAGGGGTGCACTATTTCACGATGATCAAGCAGCTGGTCCTCTTCAGCTTCTTCACCTCGAAGGTGGGGGCGACGGAAGTGCTGCGCTACGACCCGGTGCCCGGGCACTACGACGGCGACCTGCACTACGAGCCGGGCACGCGGTCCTGGGCGACGTCATGATGCGCGACCGTTTCCGCCCCCGCCGCCACGCCGCGGTCCTGCTGGCCGGCGGCATGCTCGCAGGCGCCGCGGCGCTGGCCCATGACCCGTCGGCCGACCCGGAGAAGACCGAAGCCTGGACTCCCGTGCCGCCGGTCGTGGCCACGCCGGCGGGCGCGGCGCCGTCCGATGCGGTGGTGCTGTTCGACGGCACCGGCCTGGCCGCGTGGGAATCGGAAGCGGGGGGCGATGCCCCGTGGGCGGTGGCCGATGGCGCGTTTACCGTGGTGCCCGGCAGCAAGGGCATCCGTACCCGCCAGAGTTTCTGCGACATCCAGCTGCACGTCGAATGGCGCAGCCCCACGCAGACCGACGGCTTCGATGGCCAGAACCGCGGCAACAGCGGCATTTTCCTGCAGGAGCTGTACGAGGTGCAAGTACTCGACAGCCACGACAACGCCACCTATCCCAATGGCCAGGCGGCTTCGATCTACAAGCAGGCGATCCCGCTGGTGAACGCCTCGCGCGCGCCGGGCGAGTGGCAGGCCTACGACATCATCTGGAAGGCGCCGCGTTTCTCCGAAGGCGGCGGCCTGCTTTCTCCCGCGCGCATCACCGTGCTGCACAACGGCGTGCTGGTGCAGGACGACACCGTCATCGCGGGCACCACCGAATACCGCGGTGCGCCATCCTACGCCCCGCACGGCTGCGCCCCGATCTACCTCCAGGACCACGATTCGGAGGTCAGCTTCCGCAACATCTGGGTGCGGGAGCTGTAGCGACGCGTGGAACCCTGCGCCCATTCCCGGGCAGCGTGCGATGACCCAGGTACGGTCGCGAGCGCTGCCCGTGTGGCCGGGGATGACAACTAGCCCACCGGATAGGCGAACTCCTCCAGCCCGAGTTCCGCGAGCACCGTGTCCAGGTGGCGGTAAGCCTCCGGCGTCGGGCCGGGGTAGTCGCCGGCAATGGCTACGTTGCCCAGGTAGCCGATATCTTCCATGCCTTCCGGCGTGCAGAAGTAGGCTGCCAGTACCAGGTTGCGCAGCCGGGCGAATGCCTTGGCAATGCGCTGGAACTGCCGTGGGGTTTGTTCGGTGTCGTGGGCGATGTCGTCGACGATCGCCAGCTGCTGCGGTGCGGCCAGCGCCGTGAATCGCTGCGAAAAGCGCAGGGCGGCTTCGTCGTCGAGCCAGGCGAGGGCCGACAGGACGGTCAGCCGGTCCTGCTGCTGGTCGGGATAGGGCGCACTCACCCACTCATCGATCACCGTCGGCACCTGCACCGCGGACGCCGACGGCGACTGGCCTTCCGCCGGCACGATGATGTCCGACAGCAATGCCAGCAGCGACAGCTGGGCCGGCGTCAGCGTCAGCGGCCAGGGCGTTTCCGGCGGGGTCATCAGGTCCGGATCCTTGCCGTAACCCCTGGCCGTCACCGGCTGCAGCTCAAGCTCGGGCCAATGCCCATGGTCCGCCACGCCAGCGGCGGCATCTTCCGTCGATGTCGAATCACAAGCCGACAATGCGGGCAGCATGGCGCTTGCAGCCAGTGCGGCCAGCAGCTTGAGCGAGTCGCGCCGGCTCAACCTGTTCGCGTAGGCAGCTGCGACGCCCTCGTCGTGGGCAGCAATGCCCTGGTCCTTCGGTGGCTCCTGCATCACAGCGTCCCCGCCTCGAGTTGGGTGGCCAGCCAGGCGCTGTTGCGCATCGCCAGCGTCATGATGGTCAGGGTGCAGTTCTTGTGGGGGTTGGAGGCGAACACGCCGCCGTCCATCACGAACAGGTTCGGGCAGTCCCAGGTCTGGCCCCACTGGTTGGTCACCGAGTCCTCGGGCGAGTCGCCCATCCGGGCGGTGCCGACCTCGTGGATGATCTCGCCGCCCTTCTTGATGGCTTCTTCGGCAGGCGGCAATTCGTCGACCGTTGCGCCCATGGTCTCCAGGATGGCCTTGGCGGTCTTGAGGCCGTGCTCGACCTGCTTGAGTTCGTGCTCGGACCATTTCCAGTGGAAACGCGGCACCGGGATGCCCCACTTGTCCGTGACGCTCGGGTCGATGTCCATGTAGCAATGCTCGTTCGGCAGCATCTCGCCACGGAGCGCAAAGTGCACGTAGGCGCCGTACTGCGCGCGCACCTGCTGTTTCAGCGCGGTGCCGTAGCCTTGCAGGTCGCCGCTCACGTAGGCACCCGGCTCGGCGAAGCGTCCGCCGAGTTCGAAGTGGTAGCCGCGCGGGAAATCCAGTTCCCCGTTGGCCTGGGCCTTGTGTCCCCACCACGGAATGAACAGGTGGTTGGCGGTGTGGCCGTCCTCGTTGTAGCGCGGCCGGTTCATCAGTGCCGGGACCAGCGCCGACAGGCTCGCGCCGGTGGAATCCATCAGGTTGCGGCCAACCTGGCCGCTGGAATTGGCCAGCCCGTTGGGGTGGCTGTCGCTTTTCGAGTTGAGCAGGATGCGCGCCGACTCGCAGGCGCTGGCGGCCAGCACCACCACCTTCGCGCCCAGTTGCCGTTCGGTGCCGGTCTTCTTGTCGACGTAGGTCACTCCGGTGACCTGGCCGCCGGCATCGGTGGTCACGGTCCTGACCATGGCATCGGTGATGATCCGCAGGTTGCCGGTGGCCTGCGCCATCGGCAGCAGCGAGGTGGTGGTCTGGAACGCGGCGCCGATCGAGCAGCCGTAGCCGCAGGGCGTGGCGTAAAAACAGGCGGCACGGTCATCCAGCGGCCGGGTCAGCACGGCGCGGTGCATCGGAACCGCCTCGATGCCGTGCTTCTTCGCCGCGGCGGCGATCAGCAGCTCCGGGATCCGCGGCATGGGCGGCGGCTGCAGCACCCCGTCCGACGAGGGCGGCATGTCGTCAAGGCCGGTATTGGTGCCGCACACGCCGATCAGGGCTTCGGTCCTGTCGTACCAGGGTGCGATCTCCTCGTAGTCGAACGGCCAGTCGGCGCCGAGGCCATCCCGGCTTTTCGCCTTGAAATCATGTTCGCTGAAACGCAGCGAATAGCGGCCCCAGTGGTTGGTGCGGCCGCCCAGCATGCGCGAGCGCCACCACAGGAACTCGGTGCCTTCGGCCGTGGTGTAGGGTTCGTCCGGCACCTGCCAGCCGCCGTTGACGGTGGAGTCGTAGAAGCCGAAGTCCTTGTCCGGCGTGCCAGCGCCCATCAACGGTGCGTCGGCATTGGGCCGGAACATCGGAGTTTCCGTCCGCGGGTCGTAGTGGCGGCCCGCTTCCAGCAGCAGCACCTTGTGGCCCTGGCGGGTCAACTCGTAGGCGGCCATGGCGCCGCCGGCGCCTGAGCCGACAACCAGCACGTCATGGGCGGAATCGTTCATCGGCTCAGGTCTTTGATCTTCAGATTCTTGAACCACACCACGTCGCCGTGATCCTGCAGGCCGATATGGCCACTGCCGTTGGCGGCAAATCCCGGCCAGTTGGCGAACTTGCTGGTGGCCACCAGCTGCCGCCACTCCGGGCCATGGATTTTCACCGACGCCGTCTGCACCCCGTTCTGCCAGACGGTCAGCTGGCCCTGGTCCAGAAGGATGCGCACCTGGTTCCACTCGCCGGCGATCCTGTGCGAGGCCGCCGGCGAGGCGATCATGTCGTACAGGGAGCCGGACCGATGGGTGTCCAGCTTGTTGTCGGGATGGCGCTCGTTGTCCAGGATCTGGATTTCCGGCGCGTGCGAGTAGATGTGTTCGCCGGTTTCGTCCGCCAGGATGAAGATGCCGCTGTTGCCGACTTCCGAGATCTTCCAGTCCAGCCTGAGGTCGAAATCCTGGTATTTGGCCTTCGTGAGGATGTCGCCGCCGCCACCCCCGGTCAGCTTGATGGCGCCATCCTCGACGACCCACTTGTCGCTCAGCCCGTCGTGCTTGAAGTTGCGCCACTGCGACAGGTCCCTGCCGTCGAACAGGAGTTGCCAGCCGTCGGCCCGTTCCCGGGCGCTCAGCTGGTTGTCGGGGACGAGGTGTTCGCGGAGGTAGGCCGCGCCCGCCTGGACGACGGCCGCGGCGTTGCGCGGAAGGTCGTGCTCGATGATGTACCACTGCACGCCCGCGTCCGCGGCCGCAGGCAGGATCGTCTGCCAGTCGAGCACGCCCTTGCCCACGGCGGTGAAGCCCTGTTCGTCCTGCGCCTCGCCCTCCGGCGCGTTGTCCTTGGCGTGGACGGCGAACACGCCCCCGGGGAACCTGCCGAGGAACGCCGCCGGATCGTGGCCCGCACGCGCCACCCAGGCCAGGTCCAGCTCGACGGCGAGCGCGGGACCCGCGGCTTCGAACAGCAGCTCGAGCCCGGTCCGGCCGTCGAACTCGACCAGCTCGAACTCGTGGTTGTGGTAGGCCAGCCGCATGCCCATCGGCTGCAGACGTTTGGCCAGGGCGCCCAGCTCGCGGCCCAGCGCGCGCCAGCCATCCGCGTCGGCCGGCCGCTCGTTCTCCTGCAGCCATGGCACCACCAGCATGGTGTTGCCGATGGCGCGGTGGGATGCCGCCATCGCGTCCAGGTCGCCGCGCAGGTCGGACAGCGCCACGTGGGCGGCGATCGGCTTGATCGCATACTTGGCCAGCAGCTGCTTCAGCTCCGCGGCCGGGACGTTCTGCGTACCGACCATCTCGACCGCGCGGATGCCCGCGTCGTGGACGATCTTGAACTGTTCTTCGAGCGGGCCGGCGTTGCGCAGCGTGTACATCTGCACGGCGAGGGGGCTGGCGGCGGCAGCGTCCGGTTGCGCCCAGGCGGGCAGGGCGGTGCAGAGCGCGAGGGCGGCGGCCGCGAGCCAGCGCAGGGTACGGGTGGTCATGGTGTCCTCCGGGGAGCGGGATGACGGCGGATGGAATCCGCCTCGCGCATGCGGCGCTGCAGGCGGGCGGAGCGGGCGCGGGCGGGCACGGGTCCCGACGCGCCGCGGTGACTCAGGCGATCGGCGTCCATGCACGCGACCTTGCCGAAGCGATGACGCGATCGACGATCAGCGCCGAGCGCAGGCCGTCCTCGAAGGTCGGCAATCCTTCCGGTTGCTCGCGCGCGATTGCCCGGTAGGTGTCGGCCACGAAGGCCTCGAAGCAGTTGGCGTAGCCCTGGGCATGGCCGGCGGGCAGCACCGACAGCCGCCGCTGCTCGGCGCCGCCGGCGCCGGGTCCGCGCACGAACACCTCTTCGCGCTGGTCCGGGTAGCCCATCCACAGCCGCTCGCAGTCCTCCTGGTCGAAGGCCACGCTGGCTTTCGCCCCGTCGATCTCGAACCACAGGCGGTTGCGGCGGCCGGCCGAGACCTGGCTGACCGTCAGCGTCGCCAGCGTGCCGTTGCCGGTCTTGAACATCGCCGCGGCCACGTCCTCGCTGGACACCGCGCGGGTCTCGCCGCCGGCCCCGGGCGTGGTGAAGCTCTTGCCGGCGGCCACGCCACGCTCGGCGATCACGGTCTCGAAGGCGGCGCTGACCTCGGCGAAGCGTTCGCCGCCAACCCATTCGACCAGGTCGCACCAGTGCGAGCCGATGTCGGCGAACACGCGCGAAGCCCCGCCCAGGGCAGGATCCACCCGCCAGTTGTTGCTGGCCGGATCCAGCAGCCAGTCCTGCAGGTAGCTGCCGTGGATCAGCCGCAGCGGCCCCAGTTCGCCCTGGGCGATGCGCGCACGCGCCTCGCGCACCACCGGGTGGTAGCGGTAGACGAAGGGCACCGTCGCGACCTGCCCGCTGGAGGCGGCGCGCGCGGCAAGCGCGCGCGCGTCTTCCAGGGTGGTGGCCAGCGGCTTTTCGCAGACCACGTGCTTGCCTGCCTCCAGCGCCGCCTGCGCCATCGGCCGGTGCAGGTGGTTGGGCGTGCACACGTGTACGACCTGCACCTGCGGATCGGCGATGACGTCCTCGATGTCGCCATAGCCCCGGGCCACGCCCCAGGCCTGCGCCACTTCGCGCGCACGCGCAGGCGTGGATGCGGCCACGCCGCGGACCACGGCGCCGGCCAGCAGCGCCGCGCGTCGATGCACCGCACCGATCATCCCGGTGCCGACGATGGCGACTCCAAGCGTGCCCATCGCGGCGGCCTCAGCGCGGCGCGGCGGCGGCCGTGGCCGCCGGCCGCTCTTCGCGGAACAGGAACAGGAAGGCCACCAGCACCACGAAGGCCACCCCGGCCGGGAACAGCCAGATCTGCTGCCAGTCCGGCCCCGCGTCGGTCGTGTAGTGCTCCACCACCGCGCCGGACAGGAAGGTGCCGATCAGCATGCCCACGCCATAGGTGGCCAGGGTGATGAAGCCCTGCGCGCTGCTGCGGAAACCGGGGCCGGCGTTGGCGTCGGTGTAGATCTGGCCGGTGACGAAGAAGAAGTCGTAGCAGATGCCGTGCAGCACGATGCCGATCACCAGCAGGGCGAAGCCGGCCTCGGCGTCGCCGAAGGCGAACATCACGTAGCGCAGCACCCAGGCGGCCATGCCCACCGCCAGCATGACCTTCACCCCCAGGCGCACGAACAGGAACGGCATGGCCAGCATCAGCAGCACTTCCGACACCTGGCCCAGCGACTGCAGCCCGGCCGCGCCGCGCACGCCGACGTCGTTGAGGAAGGGGTTGGTGAAGTTGTAATAGAACGACAGCGGGATGCAGATCGCGATCGAGGCCAGGAAGAACACCAGGTAGGCGCGCGACTTGAGCAGGTGCATCGCCGCGTCCAGCCCCAGTATCTCCCCCAGCCGCGCATTGCCATCGCGCGCAAGCGGCGGCGTGTGCGGCAGGGTGAGCGCGTACAGGCCCAGTACCGCCGAGGCGATGGCCGCCATCCTGAAGGTCAGGTCCAGGCGCTGGGTCTGCTCCCAGCCCAGCCAGCCGATCAGCACGCCGGCGACGATCCAGCCGATGCTGCCGGCCACGCGCACCGGCGGGAACTGCTTCTCCGGCGACTGCATGTGCCGCATCGCGATGCTGGTGGCGAGCGCCAGGGTCGGCATGAACAGCAGCATGTAGCCGAACACGAAGCCGGAGAAGGTGTTGAAGCTGGTGGCCGTCGACGCGCCCCACATCAGCGCCGCGCCGGCCAGGTGCAGCAGCGCCAGGATGCGCTGCGCGGCGAAGTAGCGATCGGCGATCAGCCCGACCAGGAACGGCGCGACGATCGCGCCGATGGACTGGCTGAGGAAGGCCGTGGCGACCTGGCTTGCGCTCGCCTGCAGCGGGCCATTGACCAGGTAGGTGCCCAGGGTCACGAACCACGCGCCCCAGATGAAGAACTGCAGGAACATCATCGCGCCAAGGCGCGACATCGTGAACGTCATCACTTCCCCTCCCAGGTCGGTGTCCGGATCAGGCGGTGTGGATCAAAGCCCCAGCATGCCGCGCAGCGCCTGCGGACTGGCGCCGCTGCCGGCAAAGTCGTCGAACGCGTGTTCGGTCACGCGGATCAAGTGGTCGCGGATGAAGGCCGCGCCCTCGCGTGCGCCGTCCTCGGGATGCTTCAGGCAGCACTCCCACTCCACGACCGCCCAGCCCGGGAAGTCGTACTGGGCCAGCTTCGAGAAGATCGCCCTGAAGTCGATCTGCCCGTCGCCCGGCGAGCGGAACCTGCCCGGGCGGTCGATCCAGTCCTGGTAGCCGCCATACACGCCGCTGCGCGCATCGGCGCGGTACTCGGCGTCCTTGACGTGGAAGGCGCCGATGCGCTCGTGGTAGCGGTCGATGAAGCCCAGGTAGTCCATCTGCTGCAGCAGCAGGTGGCTGGGGTCGTAGAGGATCTTCGCGCGCGGGTGATGGTCCACCGCATCGAGGAAGCGCTCGAAGGTGGCGCCGTCGTGCAGGTCCTCGCCCGGATGGATCTCGTAGCACAGGTCCACGCCGCATGCGTCGAAGGCGTCGAGGATCGGACGCCAGCGGCGGCCGAGTTCGGCGAACGCCTCGTCCACCAGGCCGGGCGGACGCTGCGGCCACGGATAGAGGTACGGCCAGGCCAGCGCGCCGGAAAAGGTGGCGTGCGCCCCGAGGCCCAGGCGCTGGCTGGCCTTTGCCGCCAGCGTCACCTGTTCGACCGCCCAGGCCTGCCGGGCCGCGGGATCGCCGCGCCTGTCCTCCGGCGCGAATCCGTCGAACAGCGCGTCGTAGGCCGGATGCACGGCCACCAGCTGTCCCTGCAGGTGGGTGGACAGTTCGCTGATCCGGATCCCGTGCCGGTTCAGCATGCCGGCGACATCGTCGCAGTAGGCCTGGCTCTGCGCGGCCCGGGCGAGATCGAAGATGTGCGGCGCGCCGGTCGGCACCTGCACGCCGTGATAGCCGAGCCCCGCGGCCCATCCGGCCAGCGTGTCGAGACGGTCGAACGGGGGCGTGTCGCCGATGAACTGCGCCAGGAACAGCGCCGGACCCTGGAGTGTTCGCATGCCGATCCGTCTTGATGCAATCGATTGCATTATCCTAGCATGCAGTGATCCGGGCACGCGTTGTGCACCGCATCGGAAGCTCCCGGGCCGCCCATGGCAACCATCCACGACATCGCCAGATACGTCGGCGTCTCGGCAGGCACGGTGTCGCGCGCGCTGTCACGGCCGGAGAAGGTGCTGCCGGCCACGCGCAAGCGCATCGAGCTGGCGGCCATCGCGCTGGGCTATATCCCCAACGCGGCGGCCAGGACGCTCAAGACCCAGCGCAGCGGCAAGATCCTGATCACGGTGCCGGACATCGGCAATCCGTTCTTCGCCCAGATCCTCAAGGGCGCGGAGGAAGCGGCGCAGGCGGCCGGCTACGCGGTCCTGCTCGGCGATACCCAGCACCAGCCCGAACGCGAAGAGCGCTACGCGCAGATGCTCCCGCGCAACGAGGCCGACGGCATGATCGTCCTCGGGCACCGGCTTCCGCCGACCGCGCGCGAGATCGTCCGCCAGCTCGGCGCCACCGCGCCGGTCGTCAACGGGTGCGAATTCGACCCGGCGCTGGGCATTCCCAGCGTCCACATCGACAACGCCGCGGCCGCGCGCACGGCGATGGAGCATCTGTATGCGCTCGGCCACGAGCGCATCGCCGTGGTCGGCGGCCCGCTCGACAACCCGCTGCACCAGCAGCGCCTGCAGGGGGCCAGGGCCGCGGCCAGGGCACGCGGCCGCCTGCGCCAGCTGACGGTCGCGCCGGGGGACTTTTCGGTCGAATCCGGCCATGCGGCCGCAGCCAGGCTGCTGGGCCAGGCATCCGCGCCCACCGCCGCGTTCTGTTTCAGCGACCAGATGGCGCTGGGCGTGCTGGCCGCGTGCAGGGACCTGGGCATCCGCGTGCCGGAGGATTTCTCGGTGGTCGGCTTCGACGACCTGGCCTCGTCGCGCTACCTGAGTCCGCCGCTGACCACCATCAGCCAGCCCATGCGCGAGATCGGCGTCGGCGCGGTCAAGCTCCTGCTCGCCATCATCGGCGCGGTGGCAGTGCCCCACCAGCAGACCCTGGACTTCCGCCTGATGCTGCGCGGCTCGACCGCCGCGCCCCCTCCCGGGAGCGGCTGAGGACGTCGTGCTCCCTCCTCCGCGACAGCGGGGGAGGGCCGGGGTGGGGGCAAGGGCAGCGCGTTGCGACTGGAGTCGCCCCCCTCCAGACCTCCCCCCGCTGTGCGGAGGGAGGCGCACAAGCGCGCCTGCATCGGATGGTGCGCTCCCCCTCGTGCCGGCGATGGTGTCGTGCTCCCTCCTCCGCGACAGCGGGGGAGGGCTGGGGTGGGGGCAGGAGCCGCCACGATGCGGCCGGAAGCCGCTCCTTCCAGCCTCCAGCTGCAGGGTCGGCGCGCTACTCCAGCACCAGCTCCGCGTTGCCGGAGAAGGTTTCCATGCGGATCTCGCCCGCGCCGCCGCCCCAGGTGTGTTCGAAGCTCGATCCCGGCCCGTACCGCGGCCGCTCGATCCGCACGCCCGGCGCGCGCAGGTCGCCGCTGAAGCTTTCGCCGCGCACCTTCGCCGACAGCGCCGCCGGCAGCGCCAGGCGGATGTTGCCGCTGACCGATTCCGCGCCGATGCGGCCGCCCTCGGCCAGGCCGCCGGTATAGCTGGCGTTGCCCGAGACGCTGCTGGTGTCCAGGCGCTGCACCGGCTCGCCGCGGGTGTCGATGCGGATGTCGCCGGACACGGTTTCGGCCGCGATTTCGCCGCCGATGCGCCCGCGCAGCGCGATGTTGCCGCTGACGCTTTCGAGTTCGAGCTTGTGGCTGTTGAGGTTCAGCTGCAGGCTGCCGCTGACGCTCTCGATACTCGCTTCGCGCGGCGCGCCCACGGCCACGATGTCGCCGCTCACGCTGTCGATCTCGAGCGAGCGGCCGGCCACGCCCTGCACGTCGATGTCCACCGCCACGCCGTCGATTTCCAGTTCCGCCAGCTGCGGCACGTCGAGGACCAGGGTGGTGGGTCCGCTGCCGCTGCTGTTGTGCGGATAGCGCACCTTGACCTCCAGGCTGCGTCGGTCGCCCTCGATCTGCAGGCGCTCGACGCCGTCGCCCAGGCTGCCGGTGATGCGGACTTCGGGCCGGTCCCAGGCGCGCACTTCGATCCGGCCCTTGACGTTGGAGACCTCGATGCTGCCGCGCGGATCGAGGGCGCGGGTTTCGTCGATGGGAGTGGCAGCGAAAGCCGGCGCCGCGGCGAGCACGGCCACCAGCACGGCGGGCAGGGACGGGGTTTTCACGAGAGATCCTCCAGGGAGCGTGCGGTGGCCGGGACGCCGGCCAGTTGCCGGGTCAGCGCCAGGCGGCGGGCGTGGACGTGCTGCAGGCGCTGCAGCAGGAACAGCGAGTCGGGGTTCTGCGCCAGCGCATCCTCGACCGCGGCGGCGCTGGCGTCGAGTTCGAGCAGGCTGGCATAGACCGGGCTGGACGGTGCGGGCGCGGGCATTTCGCGCAGCGCGCCGCGGTATTCGCGGCCCATCGCGTCGGCGATGGCGAGCAGCGGGGCGTCGGCGGGGGGCGGCGCATCGGTTCCGGCATCGATGGCGGGGCTGGCCGGACGCAGCTGCCAGCCCAGGCCCACCGCCACGGCCAGGGTCGCGGCCACGGCCAGCGCCGGCAGCAGGCGTCGGTGCGGCGGCGGTGCGGCGCTGCGAGGAGGCTGCGCGGCCAGGCGCGCGGCGATGTCCGGCCAGAGTTCGCGCTGCGGCGGCTGCGGCGTGCGCAGGGCGCGCAGCTGCATGCGCAGCGCGGCGGGCAGGTCGTGGTCGTGGGTATCGCTCATGTCCGGTCTCCGAGCTTCGCGCGCAGCAGTCTGCGCGCGCGGTGCAGCTGTGCCTTCGAGCTGCCGACCGCCATGTCCAGGGCGGTGGCGATCTCGTCGTGGGTCCAGCCCTCGATGTCGTACAGCACCAGCACCGCACGCGCCCGCGGCGGCAGGCTGTCGACGGCCTGCTGCAGGTCCATCGACAGGGCGGTGCGGTGGCCGGCGGTGTCGCCGGTGCCGATGTCGTCGAGTGCGTCGTCGCCGCCGTCGATGGCCGGTGCGCCGCGGCGGCTGCGCAGTTCCATCAACGCGGTGTTCGCCGCCAGCCGGTGCAGCCAGGTGGTGAAGGCGCTCTCGAAGCGGAACCCCGGCAGCGCCTGCCAGGCGCGCACGAAGGCTTCCTGGGTCAGGTCCTCGGCGCGGCTGTGCTGGTGGCCGACCAGGCGCAGGATCACGCCGTGTACCCGGCCCGCATGGCGCCGGTACAGGGCCTCGAATGCGGCCGTGTCGCCGCCGGCCGAGGCCCGCACCAGGGCGTGGTCCATCTCGGCCGCGGAGGTCTCGTCCAGGGATGCGCTCATCGTTGCCATCAGCATATCCAGTCCGATGCGCAGGGGTGGGGCAGGGTTTAAGGCGGGGGTTCTCCGACCACCGGTGGAAAGCATCGATCCGCGTCCGTAGCTCGCGGGACGGGGCCGATCGCGCTCCGCGCAGCTAAAATGGCCGTTTTCCCGCAAGCCGCCGAGCCGCCCGTGACAGTCATCAAGCAGGACGACCTGATCCAGTCGATCGCCGACGCCCTCCAGTACATCAGCTACTACCATCCGGTCGACTACATCCGCAGCCTGTCCGCCGCCTACGAGCGCGAGGAATCGCCGGCGGCCAGGGACGCGATGGCGCAGATCCTGATCAATTCGCGCATGTGCGCCGAAGGGCACCGCCCGATCTGCCAGGACACCGGCATCGTCACCGTCTTCCTGGAAGTCGGCATGGACGTGCGCTGGGAAGGCTTCACCGGCTCGCTGGAGGACGCGGTCAACGAGGGCGTGCGCCGCGCCTACAACCATCCGGACAACAAGCTGCGCGCCTCGGTGCTGGCCGATCCGGCGGGCAGGCGCCAGAACACGAAGGACAACACCCCGGCCGTGGTCAACATGAAGATCGTCGCCGGCGATAACGTCGAGGTGACCGTGGCGGCCAAGGGCGGCGGCTCGGAGGCGAAGTCGAAGTTCGCCATGCTCAACCCGTCCGATTCGGTGGTCGACTGGGTGCTCAGGACCGTGCCGACCATGGGCGCCGGCTGGTGTCCG
The DNA here is from genome assembly GCA_023388355.1 of Pseudomonadota bacterium. The sequence goes on along the minus strand of JAEWGI010000037.1, from coordinate 12,710 downwards.
CCGGGCATGCTCGGCATCGGCATCGGTGGCACCGCCGAGAAGGCGATGCTGCTGGCCAAGGAGGCGCTGATGGAGCCGATCGACATCCAGGACCTGATCGCGCGCGGGCCGTCCAGCCGCGCCGAGGAACTGCGCCTGGAGATCTACGACAAGGTCAACGCGCTGGGCATCGGCGCCCAGGGCCTGGGCGGGTTGACCACGGTGCTCGACATCAAGGTCCGGGACTATCCGACCCACGCGGCCAACCTGCCGGTGGCGATGATCCCCAACTGCGCCGCCACCCGCCACGCCCACTTCACCCTCGACGGCAGCGGCCCGGTGGCGCTGGATCCTCCGTCGCTGGAAGACTGGCCGAAGCTGACCTACAGCCCGCAGAACGCGCGCCGGGTGGACCTGGATGCGGTGACCCGCGAGGACGTGGCCAGCTGGCAGCCGGGCGAGGTGCTGCTGCTCAGCGGCAGGATGCTCACCGGCCGCGACGCCGCGCACAAGCGCATGGTCGACATGCTCAACCGGGGCGAAGCGCTGCCGGTCGACCTCGCCGGGCGATTCATCTACTACGTCGGCCCGGTCGATCCGGTCGCGGGCGAAGTGGTGGGCCCGGCCGGCCCGACCACGGCCACGCGCATGGACAAGTTCACCGACCAGGTGCTCGAACAGACCGGCCTGCTGGGCATGATCGGCAAGGCCGAGCGCGGCCCGGCGGCGCTGGAGGCGATCAGGAAACACCGCTCGGTGTACCTGATGGCGGTCGGCGGCTCGGCCTATCTGGTGTCCAAGGCGATCCGCGCGGCGAAGGTCGTCGGCTTCGAGGACCTGGGCATGGAGGCGATCTACGAATTCGAGGTCCGCGACATGCCGGTGACCGTGGCGGTGGATTCGAACGGCACCTCGGTGCACGAAACCGGCCCGCGCGAGTGGCGTTCGCGCATCGGCAGGATTCCGGTGGTCGAGATCGCCTGAGGTGCGATCTTCCCCGTCCAGCCGGGGGCGTTGCGCAGCGTACGTTGGGGTTCGCTGCGCTCACCCCAACCTATGCGCCGATCCGTAGGCGTCGCTCCGGTAGGTTGGGGTGAACGCAGTGAACCCCAACACCCCGCGTTCCCCTGAGTCGCGCGCCGGGTGGATGGCCGGCATCGGGCCGGCAGCACCCCGATCCCACGTCGGCGATAATCCACCCGTCCCCGCCCCGAACCCGCCATGCCGACCATCCTCTACGGCTCGCCCAGCAGCGCTTCCTTCGTCGTCCACTGGCTGCTGATCGAACTCGACGTCGACCACGAGCTGCGCATGCTCGATTTCGACAGGCGCCAGCAAAAGACGCCCGAATACCTCGCCCTCAACCCGCAGGGCAGGGTGCCGACGCTGGTGATCGACGACCAGGTGCTGACCGAATCGACCGCCATCGCCATGCACCTTGTCGACGCGCATCCGCAGGCGGGGCTGGCGCCCGCCGCGGGCACGCCCGAACGCGCCGCGTACTACCGGTGGATGCTGTTCTGCGCCTGTACGCTGATGCCCGCCTACCGGCGCTGGTTCTACCCGCACGAGCCGGCGGGCGAGGGCCAGGTGGCCGCGGTGCAGGCGCGCGCACTGGAGGAGATCACGTCCGCCTGGGAGCAGGTGGACGCGCACCTGGCGGCGAACGGGCCCTGGCTGGCCGGCGGGCGTCGCAGCGCGGCCGACTTCGTGCTCACCATGCTGATGCGCTGGTCGCGCAACCTGCCGCGGCCCGCCGACCGCTGGCCGGCGCTGGCCGCGCACGCGGCGTCGATGAAGGCGCTGCCCTCGTTCGCCGAGGTCTACCGGCGCGAAGGTCTGGCCGACTGGACCTGAGCGCGCCGCGCTCACAGCTGCGAGCGCAGCGGGCGCACCACGGCTTCTGCAAAGCGCTCCGACAGCCGGCGGTTGGCCCACATCGCCAGCGTGTACGGACTGGCCTGGCGCATGTCTTCCTCGAACACCGCGGTCATGGCCGCGGCGAAGTCGCGGTCGTAGACGTTGAGGCTGGCCTCGTCGTTGAGCCGGAACGAGCGGATGTCGAAGTTGGTCGAGCCGACCGAGACCATCTCGCCGTCCACCACCAGCAGCTTCACGTGGATCATGGTCGGCCTGTATTCGTGGATCTCGACCCCGCCCTCGAGCAGCGGTCCCCACGAGGCGCGCGAGGTGAGCCGCACCGTTTCCGAATCGATGTGCGCGCCCGGCAGCAGCACCCGCACGCGCACCCCGCGCCGGCAGGCGGCCAGCAGGGCGTCGGCGATCAGGCGGTCGGGCACGAAGTAGGCTGCACACAGGTCGATGCTGCGGGTCGCGGCCGCGACCGCGGACAGGTACATCAGGTGCATGCTCTCGCTGCCGCCCGCGGGAGAGGCGATGAACAGGTGCGCGTCCACGTCGCCGGCTCGCTCCAGCTCCGGAAAATATTCCGGGCCGTTGAGCAGTTCGCCGGTGGTCTTGATCCAGTTGTCGTTGAACGCCGACTGCATCTGGGCCACCACCGGCCCCTCGATGCGGAAATGGCTTTCGCGCCAGTGCTCGGGATCCTGGGCGTGGCCGGTCCACTGGTCGGCGATCCCGACCCCGCCGGTGAACCCGATCCGGCCGTCGACCACCAGCAGCTTGCGGTGGGTGCGGTTGTTCATGCGCCCGAGGTTGTACCAGCGCAGCGGACGGTAGCGCTCCACGCGCACCCCGGCATCCTGCATCGCATCCAGCAGCGCCTCGTCCATCTGCAGGCTGCCGGCCCAGTCGATGGTCAGGTGCACGGCCACGCCGGCGCGGGCGCGACCGGACAGCGCATCGGCGAAAGTCCGGCCGATCTCGCCCGACCAGTAGATGTAGGTTTCGAGGTTGACCGTGCGCTGCGCCCCGGCGATCGCCGCCAGCATCGCCGGGAAGATCCCGTCGCCGTTCTGGAACGCCTGCACCCGGTTTCCCGCCAGGATCGAAGGCCCGAGCAGCACCGACATCTCGCGCCGGAACTGGGGGTCGGCGATCGCGTGCCGGTGCACGACCTTGCGGTCGATCTTCTTCTCCGGCGTGACGAAGTTCATCGCCAGCATCATGGCCAGGACTGTCAGCGCGATCGTCACGACGATGGTCCAGATCATTTCGCTCGCTCGACGGCCGCGGTGGCATGGAGACGCGGCGCACTGTGCGCGGCAACCTGCGTGCATCGTGTGAAAACCGGCGCCATGGCTGTTGCAGGAGCGGATCCGGCAATGCGGCCCGGCGAACGCGGCACCGCGCTCATCCGCCCCAGCGCGGGTCGAACCACTCCTGCAGCGAGACGCCCAGGCCGATGTAGGTGGCCTTGTGGTTGTAGTCGATCATGCTCTCGCCGTAGCCGTGGAACAGCTGCAGCCGGCCACGCATGGGCAGCGACTGGTGGATCGGGAACCCCCAGTCGAACTGCACCGCGCCGTGCGAGCGGTCGCCACCGCGCAGCGAGTGGCGCAGCATCAGCGAATACTCGTTGCGCCCGCGCACGTGGGTGAGGGTGGCATCGCCGCGGCCGATGTAGTCCTCGATGCCGGGGTTGTCGTCGTCGCTGCCGTCGGGCACCCGGATCCACGGGCGCAGCATCAGCGCCCAGCGGTCGCGGTCCAGGCCGATGTTGAACATGATCCGGTTCCAGCTGCGCGAAAGCGGATCGCTGCGCCCGTTGGACTGGTGGTTGATGCCGACGGCGGCCATGCGCCCGTTCCAGCCCCCGAGGCTGTAGGCGTTGCGGAACACCAGCAACACCTCGGGCTCGTAGTTGGTCTCGCGGAACGGACGCGACTGGTCGGCGTTGTAGACCTGCCAGCGCGAGGACTGGGTATAGCCCATCCAGACGTCGCCGTTGTCGCCGAACAGGTTCTCCACCGCCTTGGTCTTGAAGCTGACCTGGAACTTGGTCTCGAGCGCGTCCAGGCCCATCGGCTCGTGCACGGTGTTTTCCGGATTGCCCGAGGAGGGCATGTCGTTGACGCTCGAGGTCCAGAACGCCGGCATCAGGTAGACCGGCTTGTGGACCCGGAAATTGAAGATCCCGAGCTTGGAGTCGCGCGCCAGCTCCCAGCGGCTGTCGAGCAGCGAGCCGCGGCCGGCGTTGGCCAGCGCGCGGCCGATCGATTCGTCGTGCACGAACAGTTCGTCGGTACGCCCGCGGCCGGCCTCGGGATCGCCCGCCAGGCCATCCGGCGCGCCGTCCTGGATCGCCCGGCGCGCCCTGGCGGCGGCCAGGTCGGCCTCGCGGGGTCCGGGCGAACTGCGGCGGGCGAGGTCGTCGTAGCAGGCCAGGCGCGGCGCGGCGGCCTCGATCGCTGCGCAACTGGCGAGCGTCGACTCGACGCCGTCCTGCGCCAGCAGCGGCGTTGCGGCCGATGCCAGCGCGAGCAGCGCCGCCGTGCGCAAGGGGATCGGGCTCATCGCGGTTCGGATCCCGGTTCGAGGAGGTTGGTGTCGGCTTCGGCGGCCTGCTGGGCCTGGGCGAGCTGCTCGTCGATGTCGCGGTTGACCGAAGTGTCCGCATCCGCGTCGTGCACCGGCTCCTGGTCCACCCGCGGCCCGCCCTGCACATCCTCGCGCGTCGTGTACACGTGGTAGACGGTGCGCGGTGGTTCGATCCCGGCTTGTGCGTAGGCGGCCTTGACCCGCCTGATCGCCTCGCTGCGGACCTTGCCCAGGTCGCTCTCGCGCTGGTCCACCCAGCCGAAAAAGCGCAGCACGACGCCGCCGGCACTGTATTCGTGCACGGTCCAGGACGGGCCCGGATCCTGCAGCAGGCCCTCGACCCCGCAGATCTGCTCCAGCGCCAGCGACTGGGCGGTGCGGATCGACTGGGCCAGGTCGATGGGAATGGTGAAGTCGAAGCGGCGGTTGGGGTTGCGCGAGTAGTTGAGGATGATCGCCTTGAACACCAGCGCATTGGGCAGCCGGAGTTCGTTGCCCTCCAGCGTCATCAGCACGGTGGTGCGCGAATGCAGCGACACGACCTTGCCCTCGTTGCCGTCGATCACCACCAGGTCGCCGGGCGCGAAGGGCTGGCGCAGGCTCAGCAGGATCCCGGCGACGTAGTTCTCGGCGATGTCCTTGAAGGCGAAGCCCAGCACCAGGCCGACAACGCCGGCCGAGCCCAGCACCGCCGTCACCAGGGCGGTGGCGTTGAGCAGGTTGAGGGCCACGACCACGCCGAACAGGATGATCACCGCCCGCAGCACGGTGCGGATCAGCCCGTTCATGTAGGGGTTGTCGGTGCGCAGCCGCAGCAGGTGCAGGCGGCGCGAGACGAAGCCGGCGAGCCAGGTGGAGAACACGACGATCAGCAGCGCAACCGCCAGCAGCGGCAGCCAGGCGATGAAGGCGGTCAGGCCCGCGGACAGCTTGTCGAAGGCGACGTCGAAGCGGCCGCGCAGGTCGGTCCCGGGCGCCGGCGGCGGCTGGGCGAGGTCCTGCGAAGGATCGTCCGCGGTCCCGGGTGCGGGGACCGGCTGCGTCGTCGTCGGCGCGGCTTCCGCCTGCATCGCCGCGGCCGGCGCGGCCGGCAGCCCCACCGCGAACAGCAGCAGGAGCGGGAGCAGGAAGGCGAACCTGCGCACGGTGGGGCGCGGCATTGCGGGCATGCGGTCAGGGTGCCGGGAAAACCGCAGTCTAGCCACAGGGCGGGCAGGCGGCGTCAATCGGTCCACCAGGCCAGCGCGAAGATGCCGATCATCGCGAACGCCAGGGTGAGCTTGAGCACGATGCCGATGAAGATGCCGAACCAGGTGCCGATGCCGACCTTGGTGGCCTGGCCGAGCTCGCGCTGGCCGATCCCGCGCCGCGCCACCAGCTCGCCGACCACCGCCCCCACGAACGGCCCCACGAACACGCCCACCAGGCCGAAGAACAGGCCGATCACGGTGCCGGCAAGCGCGCCGCCCACCGCCAGCCGGCTGGCGCCCACGCGTTTGGCGCCGGCAGCCGAGGCCAGGAAATCGACCCCGATCGAGACCATGGTCAGCACCGCCAGTACCAGCAGCGTCCATCCGCCGATCTGCTCGAAGCCGCCGGCCCAGGCCGCGAGCAGCATCCCTGCGAACACCAGCGGCAGCCCCGGTATCGCCGGCAGGATGATTCCCGCCAGGCCGGCCAGCACCAGCACGATGGCGATGGCGTAATAGATCGACTGCGCGTCCATCGACAGCTCCCGCGACGGCGGGGAGCCGTCCATGCGCGCATTCTGTCAGCGCGCCGGCTTCACTGCGAGGGGCGGCGTGACGGACACCTGCCGCGCCGGCAGAGCGGCGTCAGGGAAGATCTGAACAACTGTCGTCATCCCCGCGAACTCGCACTGCTGTCCGGAGAAGCCGCAATGCTCTTCTCCCTCCCCTTCAAGGGGAGGGCCGGGGTGGGGATGGTGTTCAACGCGTAAGCACCTGTCGTCGAGGGAATGCCGGCGAATCCACACCATCCCCTCCCAACCCTCCCCTTGAAGGGGAGGGCTTTGACGCCGCCCATGCGGGGGAAACGTTTGCCCGCGGGGGCGACGACCGTTGTATTCAGACCTTCCTTGGCGGACCCAGTACTCAGTACGCCCAGGCACGCCCATTCTGGACCCGCACATACGAGCCTTCACGAATGCCATCCAGGTTTGCCTGGTGCACGGTCGTGGTGCGGCCATCGTCCATGCGGACGTGGATCGTGTAGCCGGTGCGATTGGCTTCTACCCGGTTCTGGATCGCGTTGCCCGCGACTGCGCCACCGGCGGCGCCGGCGGCGACGGCGACATTGCGCCGGCCCTCGCTGTCGGTGTTGCGACCTGCGAGCTCCTTGGCCGCAACCGCGCCAACGATGCCGCCGAGGACCGGGCCGGCGATGTTGGTGCCGCGATCGCCGCTCTCGATCGCCGTGACCGTGCCGCAGTCGTAGCAGCGCGAGCCGGACGGAGCGGACGAGGTGTTGCCGTAGCCCGAACCGTAGCCGGGCGACGTGCTGGCGCAGCCGGCCAGCGCCAGGCTGGCGATGGCGGCAACGCAGGTGGTGCGCAAGCGGATGTTCATCGGGGGACTCCTCGCGTCTGGTGGTCGATGGCCGCCGCATCGGCGGTGCGCATCGGACACTAGGCGCGCGGCGGTGAACGCCGTGGCAACCCTCGCGCAACCGCGCCGGCCATCGCCGCGACGGTGCAGTCGCGGTTCAGCCGCGCACGGGCGGTGTCCGGCTCAGCGATAGTCCTGGTGGCAGGCCTTGCAGGCTTCGCCGACCTCGGTCGCGGCCTTCGACACGCCCTCGCATCCCAGCGGCGGCGCGGCCAGCGCGGCATCCAGGGTGCCGCGGAACTGCGCGGCGTGGGCGACGAAACGCTGCTCGTCGCGCAGTTCCGGGAACGCGCGCTCGAAATCGTTGCCCAGGCTGCGCAGCGACTGCAGGTGAGGCAGGGTGTCGGTGGGGCTGCAGCGGTTGGCCTCGGCGTTCGCGCGCAGCTGCGCGGTCTGCGCCTGCAGCACGTGCATCAGCGCATGCGGATAGTGGTCGCTCCAGGTCTTGCGCGCCTCCAGCGTGCGCAGCAGCATCACCACCGCCACGATTCCCAGCACCAGCCCGAGCCCGAACACGAACAGATAGCGGCTGGCGGCGGACGGCGGCTTGCGCGTGGGTGGCGTGGCGCCGGGACCGGGCGAAGGCCTGGATTCGGGGCGGGGCGGTGGCGTGGTCGACATGCTGGGCTCCGTGGCGGGCGCGGCGACGATAGCATGCGGCCCGCCGGTAGACTTGCGCGATGGATGCAGTCTGGAACGAGCGATTCGCCGGCATCGACCGGCTCTACGGCCGCGGCGCGGTCGAGCGCCTGCGCGCGCGGCGGGTGGCGGTGGTCGGCCTGGGCGGGGTCGGATCGTGGCTGGTGGAAGCGCTCGCGCGCAGCGCCGTCGGCCACCTGTCGCTGATCGATGCCGATGACCTGTGCCTGTCCAATACCAACCGCCAGCTGCCGGCGCTGGCAGGCCAGTACGGGCGCGGCAAGGCCGATGCGATGGCCGAACGCTGCCGCGCGATCAGCCCGGCGATCTCGCTCGACGTGGTGCAGGCGTTCCTCACCCCGGGCAATCTCGACGAGCTGCTCGAACCCGGCTTCGACCTGGTGCTCGATGCCTGCGACAGCTTCCGCAGCAAGGTCGAGATGATCGCCTGGTGCCGGCGGCGCAAGCGCCCGGTGCTGACCGTGGGCGCGGCCGGCGGACGTACCGACCCGACCCTGGTGCGGGTGCGCGACCTCTCGCGCACCGAACACGACGCGATGCTGGCGCTGATCCGCAGGAAGCTGCGAGGCGAGTTCAATTTTCCCAGGAACCGCGACCGCTATTTCGGCGTGCCCGCGGTGTACTCGCTGGAGAACGTGAAGTACCCGCAGGCCGACGGCAGCGTGTGCGGCACGCGGCCGGCGCTGGGGCCGGACGCCGCGCTCAAGCTCGACTGCGGCGCCGGGCTGGGAGCAGCCACCCACATCACCGGCGCGTTCGCGTTCGCAGCCGCGGGCAAGGCGCTGGAGATGCTGCTCAAGCCGCGCGCGGCCTGAACCGCGCGGCCGCTCAGGCCGGCAGCGCGAACAGGCGCGTGGCGTTGGCCGAGGTCGCGCTGGCGATCGCCTCGCGCGACTCGTCGCGCAGCGCGGCCACGGCGTCGAGCACGCAGGCCAGGCGCGCGGGTTCGTTGCGGCGGCCGCGGATGCCGGCGTCGGGCTGGTCGGGAGCATCGGTTTCCAGCAGCAGGTATTCCAGCGGCATCTTCGCCACCAGCCGGCGCAGGCGGCGTGCGCGCTCGTAGGTCACCGGCCCGCCGATGCCGAGCAGGAATCCGAGCTTCCACAGCTGGCGCGCCTGTTCCTCGCTGCCCGACCAGCTGTGGACCACGCCACGCAGACCCTGCCCCGGACCCGACCCGTTGCCGCCGATCCGGCGCAGGCTGGCGATCACCGCATCCACCGCGCGCCTGGCGTGCACGATCACCGGCAGCCCGAACTCGCGCGCCAGCCGCAGCTGGCCGTCGAAGTATTCCTGCTGGGCGGCGTGGTCGAGGCCTTCGATGTAATGGTCGAGGCCGCATTCGCCCACCGCCACCGGCCGCTCGCGTTCGAGCCAGTCGCGCAGCGCGTCCAGGTGCCGGGGCCGGTGCGCGTCGAGATACACCGGATGCAGGCCGTAGGCCGGGTGCAGGCCCGGGCCGCTGCGGCACACCTCGCGCAGCTTCGGCCAGGTATCGGCCTGCACCGCGGGCAGCACCTGCGCGCGGACCCCGGCGGCGCGGGCGCGGACGATCACCTCGTCGCGGTCGCGATCGAACTCCGGCACGTCCAGGTGGCAGTGGCTGTCGATCAGGTCCACGGACGCAGGCACCGTACTGCTCGCGCCTCAGCGTTCGCGCCGGGCCTGGCCTTGCAGCGGCGCGTCCGGGGACTCCTTGCGCCGCTTCCAGTTGGCCAGCAGCAGGGTGCCCAGGCCGAGCACGATCTCGTCGATGAAGGGCAGCGGATCGAATGGCCACAGCATGCTGATCGCGAACGCGACCGCGGTGACCTTGAACAGGGTCGGGTAGCGCAGCCCGCGGGCCCAGTTGAGCAGCGGCAGCAGCAGCGGGTTGGCCATCTGGACTCCGGCGGTTCGCGACACGGGTCACGCTAGCACGCGCTGGCCGCAGTGGCGATTCATTGCGCCGTCAGCTTGCGGGGAACTTTCCGGGGTCGCGTTCAGCTTCGGAATGATGCAATCGGCCTGCACGAAGCAGACGGGCCACGCCCGCAGGAGGACACGGTGAACAAGCACAATACCCTCGCAGTCGCACTGGCCGCGCTGCTGGTCGGCGGCGTTGCCGTCGGTGCGTACCACAACAGTCGCGATCAATCGCCGGACGCTGCGGACGATCTGGTGCAGCAGGAGGAAGGCCGGCTTGAGTACGCCACGGTGGTGGCGGTGACGCCGGTCACCGAGAAGACCGAACTCTATGCGACCGTCATCGGCAGCGAGCCGGTACGCGAGACCACTACCTCTTCCTCGCCGCGACAGGTCTGCCAGGACGTGGTGGTGCAGGAGCGCCTGCCCGAGCGCGACGGCAACGTCGGTGGTACCGTGGCCGGCGCCGTCATCGGCGGCCTGGTCGGCAACCAGGTCGGCGGCGGCAACGGCCGCAAGCTGGCCACCGCGGCCGGCGCCGCTGCCGGCGGTGCGATCGGCCATCGCGTCGACCGCAACCACGTCGGCGGCCGGGTGGTGGAGCGGGTCGACCGCCAGTGCCACACCGTGCAGGACAGCTCGCAGTCCTCGCGCACCGTGGCCTGGAACGTGACCTACCGCAATCCGGACGGCACCACCGGCACCATGCGCACCGGCGACAAGCCCGGCGAACGGATCGCGCTGGGCACCGAGGACCGCACCGTGGCCTACGACGTGACCTATCGCTTCGACGGCGTCGAGAACACCGTGCGCATGGACGAGGATCCGGGCGAGCGCCTGCCGGTGCTGGACGGCCAGATCATGAGCCGCATGGCGACGGCCGGCACGCCCGACCGGCGCTGACGTACGCCATCCAGCAGCACCCGCGACGGGCCGGCCATTCGCCGGCCCGTTCGCGTCGAAGCCATCCGGCACCTGCTGTAGGAGCGGCTTCAGCCGCGAACGATACGCGTGGATGGATGTGGCCTGCATGCGCGCCTACCGGAGGCGACGGTCGCGGCTGAAGCCGCTCCTGCAGGGATTCGTCGGAGCAAAGGGCGCAAGCAACTGCCCGGGACAAGGCGCGCGCGGACAGTACAATGTGAAACCTTTCCGCCCGGCGCCGCGCCAATGCCCCTGCATCCCTACGATCTGTACGACGTCCGCTCGCTGCTGTCCGAGGAGGAGCGCGCAGTGCAGGACACCGTTGCCCGCTTCACCGACGAACGCGTGCTGCCGATCATCGGCGAATGCTTCGACGAGGGCCGCTTCCCGACCGAGCTGATCCCCGAGATCGCCGGCCTCGGCCTGCTCGGCGCCACGCTGCCGGCGCAGTACGGCGGCGCCGAACTCAACTACGTGAGCTACGGCCTGATCTGCCAGGAGCTCGAGCGCGGCGACTCGGGCCTGCGCAGCTTCGCCAGCGTGCAGTCCTCGCTGTGCATGTATCCGATCTTCGCCTACGGCAGCGAGGAGCAGAAGCAGCGCTGGCTGCCGGACATGGCCGCGGGCAAGGTGATCGGCTGCTTCGGCCTGACCGAGGCGCACGGCGGCTCCGACCCGGCCAACATGAAGACCCACGCCAGACGCGACGGCGACGACTGGGTGATCAACGGCTCGAAGATGTGGATCACCAACGGCAACCTGGCCGACATCGCCATCGTGTGGGCGCAGACGGATGACGGCATCCAGGGCTTCGTGGTCGAGAAGGACTTCCCCGGCTTCAAGGCCCAGGTCGTGAAGCACAAGATGAGCCTGCGCGCCTCGGTGACCAGCGCGCTGTTCTTCGACGGCGTGCGCGTGCCGGAGGCGAACCGCCTGCCGAACGTGAAGGGCCTGAAGGGGCCGCTGGGCTGCCTGACCCAGGCGCGCTACGGCATCACCTGGGGTCCGATTGGCGCCGCCATCGCCTGCCTGGACGAGGCGCTGGAGTACAGCAAGGAGCGCATCCTGTTCGGCCGCCCGGTGGCCGCGACCCAGAGTGCGCAGATCAAGATGGCCGACTGGGCGCGCCGCATCACCTCCGCGCAGCTGCTGTCGCTCCAGCTCGGCCGCCTGAAGGACGCCGGCAAGATGCAGCCGACGCAGGTGTCGCTGGCGAAGTGGAACAACTGCCGCATGGCCATCGACATCGCGCGCGAGGCGCGCGACCTGCTGGGCGGCGCCGGCATCACCACCGAGCATTCGCCGATCCGCCACGCGCTCAACCTCGAATCGGTGATCACCTACGAGGGCACCGAGACCGTGCACCAGCTGGTGGTGGGCCGCGAACTGACCGGCATCAACGCCTTCGGCGGCTGAGCGCCCATCCGGCCGCGCACCGGCGCGGCCCGTATTGCTGCCGGAGCGCCACATGTCCCTGGCCGACCTCAGGATCGAAACCGAACGCCTGGTCCTGCGCCTGCCGCAGGCCGGGGACTTCGAGCGCTACGCCGAACTGCAGGCCGATGAAGAGGCGGCGCGCTGGATCGGCGGCCACCAGCCGCGCGCCGCGGCCTGGCGCAAGTTCCTGCAGCAGCCGGGCGCCTGGATGATCCAGGGCTTCGGCATGTTCTCGATCATCGACCGTGACAGTGGCCTCTGGCTGGGGCAAAGCGGGCCCTGGAAGCCGGACGGGTGGCCGGGCAACGAGATCGGCTACATGCTCCACCGCGATGCCTGGGGCAAGGGCTACGCCACCGAAGCACTGCCGGCGGCCATCGACTGGGCGCTGGCCAACCTCGGCTGGGACGACTTCATCCACTGCATCGCACCGGAGAACGCGGCTTCGCAGAAGGTGGCTACGCGCCTGGGCTCGACCCTGCGCGGGCCGGTCCGGCTGCCGCCGCCGAACGAGGACGCCGCCTGCGAGATGTGGGGCCAGACCAGCAGGCAGTGGCTCGCGCGCCGACAAGGCTTGCCCGCATGACCGCTGCAGAGACATCAGGCTTCGTGCCCGAGCATTCCCAGACCCCCGAAGTCGCCGCGCTGCCGGCGACGCCCTGACCACGGAACCCGTATCGCCATGCCGCAGGCCGTTTCCAACCCCATCCCCGCCCG
>JAEWGI010000081.1 GCA_023388355.1 Pseudomonadota bacterium | reverse complement strand
GTACCGGCAGCCCGCGTGCCATCACCAGGCCGGCCAGGGCCAGCGCATGCGCGGCGCCGCCCATGTCCTTCTTCATGTTGCGCATGCCGTCGGCCGGCTTGATGTCCAGGCCGCCGGTGTCGAAGCACACGCCCTTGCCCACCAGCACCAGGTGCGGGCGCGCGGCTTCACTGCCGCCGTCCCACTCCAGCTTGAGCAGGCGCGGGGCGCGGTGCGAGGCGCGGCCGACGGCGTGGATCGCCGGGAACCCCTGCTCCAGCGCGTCACCGGCGATGCTCTCGAAGCGCGCGCCGTGCGCGGCCGCGATGTCCCGCGTGATCGCTTCGAGCTGTTCGGGCCCCATGTCCTGCGAAGGCGTGTTGACCAGGTCGCGCACCCGCACGCAGGCGGCCAGCACGTCGCAGGCCTCACCGTCGAATGCCGGCAGCGACAGTCGCGCCGGCGCGCGGCCGCCAGCCTTGTAGCGCGTGAACCGGTACGCGCCCAGGCCCCAGCCGATCTGCAGCGCGCGCGCAGCCGCCGCGTCCAGCGCTTCGACCGGTCGCCAGGCGCCCTCCGGCAACGCCGCCGGCGCATGCGCATAGGCATACGGATCGAGCGGCTCGCCAATCCCGATCACCGCGCCCGCCACGCCGCCGTCGCCCGGCAGCAGCGCACAGCTGCCCGCGGCCGCGTCGAAGCGCTGCTGCGACAGCCATGCCTGCACGGCCTGTGGCTGCGCCTGCAGCCAGTCCTGGAAGCGGGCACGTTCGACGATGTGCAGCGCGAGCGCGTCGTGGCTTGCGGGCGCGAAACCCGGCGGAAGTGCGGTCTGGTCCATGCGCCAAGTGTGACCGACCCGGTGCCGCTTGCCCAAGCGCGGGGCCCGTCCAGGCGGCCGGACGCGCCACGCCGCGCCGACCGGAGCCCCGTCCGGCAGCTGCGGCAGTGCCCGCACCCCCGCCCGATCGCGAACCGGGCCATCGGCGGATTCGCGCTGCGCCGCCGCGCCCGGGATGGTCCGGAAGCGGCCGCAGGGCCTTCAGCCCTGTTCGACGGCCTGCTCGAGCCAGTCGGCCAGCCCGGCCAGCGAATCGAAATGCAGGTCCGGCGCCACGTCGTCGTGCGGCCACTGCGCCTGCACCCGGTTGATCCAGCAGCTGCGCAGTCCCGCCAGCGCCGCGCCGCGCACGTCGGCATCGACGTGGTCGCCCACGTGCAGCACCTGCGCCGGCTCGCAGCGCAGCCGCTCGCAGGCGGCCAGGAAGAAGCTCGCCTCCGGCTTGCCCGCGCCGTGTTCGTGCACGTGCACCTGGAAGGCGAAGTGGCGCTCGATGCCGCAGCGCACGAGGTCTGCATTGCCGTTGCTCAGCGCCACCACCGGCACCCGCGCGGCGATGCGTTCGAGCGCGTCGAGCGCGTCGGGATAGAACTCCACCCGGTTGCGCTCGGCGTGGAACGCCTCCCAGGCGGCGTCGAGCAGCGACGGATCGGCCGCGCTGTCGCGCAGCGCGGTCTCCAGCGTCAGCCGGCGCAGCGCGCCCAGGTCGTGCGCCAGGTGCGGATGCTCGCGATACGTGCGCTCGCGCAGCTCGTGCATGGCCTCGACCGGGAACATCGCCGCCGTGGCCGGGCTGTGCGCGAGCATCCACTCGTGCAGGACCTGTTCGATGCGCGCCCCGATCGGCGCGAACGGCCACAGGGTGTCATCAAGGTCGAGGGTGACGGCGCGGATGCTGGAGTTCACCGGTCCATTGTAGGCCGGGGTCCGATGGCGGGACCGGTGCCCGCCGCAGTCTCGCCGCGCCGGATGCATGCCGGCAGCCGGGCGCGATCATTCCAGCAGCCGCGCCCAGCCCTCCATGCCTTCCACCCGCGCCAGCACCATCTTCACGCACACCAGCAGCGGTACCGCGAGCAGCAGGCCGACCAGGCCCCACATCCAGCCGAACAGCATCAGCGCCAGGATCAGCACCAGCGGCGAAAGCGCCATCCTGCGGCCGAGCACGATCGGCGTCACCAGCTGGCCCTCGACCGTGTGCAGCGCCAGGTACGCAGCCGCGGGCAGCAGCGACTGCCACAGCTCGTCGAAGGTCAGGAAGCCCACCAGCAGCATCGCCAGCATGCCGATCAGCGGCCCCACGTAGGGCGCGAAGTTGAGCAGCGCCACCATCGTGCCCCACATCAGCGCCTCGGGCAGCGGGATCTGCATCAGGTACAGCACGCACGCGAACAGCAGCCCGACCAGGGTATTGATCAGGCTGATGGTGAGCACGTAGCGCGAGACCTCCCGCTCCATCGACTGCAGGATCTCGACCGTGAACTTCTGCTGCTGGCGCCCGGGCAGCAGCGCGATCGCGTGCCGCTGCAGCTTCTCGCCGTAGACCATGAAGAAGAACGTCAGCAGCACCACCGCCAGCAGCGAGGCCAGCATGCGCGGGGTGGCGGTGAGATGGCGCCAGGGATCGGCCTCGGTGCGCACCAGCTGCGGCTGGCGCCCGGTCTGGCCGCCGGCGGCGCGGGCGAAGTTCTCCGCCGCCTGGTTGGCTTCCTGCACCGGTCGGGTGAGCTCGCGCAGCTTGGGCGCGAGCTGGCGCATCTCGCGCGGGGCCTGGCTGGCCCAGGCGATCGCCGAGGGCGCCATCAGATAGGCCAGCCCGCCGGTCGCGGCCAGGCCGCCGCACAGCAGCAGCAGCGCGGCCAGGAAGCGCGGCACCCACAGCCGTCGCAGCAGCCGCAGCACCGGGCTCGCGACCAGGGCGAAGAACATCGCCAGCAGCACCGGCAGCAGCACCGCCTGCGCGGCCCACAGGGTGTAGCCGACGGCGAGCGTGGCCAGGATCAGCACGGCCGTCGAGGCACTTGGACGCAGCGGCGGCGTGGCCTCGGGGGCGGCGTTGGGCGGAGCGGAATGTGGCATGGCGGGACCGCGTGGAACAGCGGCCGATCATGCATCGTCCCGGAACACGTTCCCGTGATGACCGTGGCGCGGTTTCACGCCTGCGCTGCCTGCCGGGTCCGCTTCGGAAGCGGACGCGGCGTCCATGCCGGACTTTCATATGGTTCTTCTCCCGTTCGCGGGGACGTCCATTCGTGGCAACGGGGGGGGTTGCTCCCTCCCCCGCGTGCGGGGGAGGGTTGGGGTGGGGGCAAACCGGTTGCCGCGCCACGTCACGCGCGCCTGCGGCGCGCGCCCCCATCCCGGCCTTCCCCCGCAGGCGGGGGAAGGAGTCGTGTCGGCACGCCTTCCCGCCGCCCTGTGCCAACCTTCCCCCGCACGCGGGGAAGGAGCAAAAAGCGGGAAGGAGCAGGGCCGCAGCCGCGCCCCGGGCGACAGGGCACGGCATTCATCCAGGCTCGGGGGCGGACTTGCCCCTGCGCTCAGCGCTCCCCTCACCCGGGAGAAGAACCTTTCGCATGGCCGGGCCATGCCCGGCGTCCGCGGGGTCAGCGCTCGGACACCTCGGTCGCGGCTTCGGCCGGGCGCAGCTCGTCCGTCCAGGGCGGGTCGGGCCGGCGGCGGGCGTTGGACACCGAGCCCACCACCGCCGGTTCCGGTGCCGGGCCGGCCGAAGGCGCGGGGCCGGGCGCCACGCCGGTGGCCGCGTCCACGGTGTCGGCCGCGTCCTCGGCCGCCTCGCCGGCATCGTCGGCGGCCGCCTGCGCGGATTCGGCGGCATGCCGTGCGCGCAGCGCGGTGACCAGCCCGGACAGGCTGGTCGCCAGCTGGATCCAGCGGGCGGCCGGGATGCCGCCCGGCTTGCCGATTCCGCCCAGCCTGCCCAGCGGGCGCGCGAAGGCGATCAGCAGGCCACCGGCCAGCCCGGCCACCAGGAGCCGCGGCGGGGTCCAGGCCTGGCGCCAGGCGGTGCCGAGCGCGCCCCAGTTGCTGCGCGCGCGCAGCATGCGCGTCTCCACCCGCCGTTCGGCCCTGGCCACGTCATCGCGCAGCTTCCGGAAACCCATCACGGTCCTCCCGTGGACGCGTCGGCCGGGCGCGCGGTGGCCGCCTGCGCGGCGCGCGCGGCATCGGCGGCGGCGTCGGGCGGGGGGCCGTTGCCGTCGTCGTCTCCGTCGTCGTCCACGCGATCGCCGCCGCGCAGCAGCCCCAGCCGGGCCAGCTGCCGGCGGGTGGCGTGCATGCCGATGTGGTCGACATAGCGCAGCGCCCGCCAGGCCGCGAACCCCGTGGCCACCAGGCTCAGCAGCGCGGCCAGCGCCAGCGACTGCAGCCACGACAGCCCCGCGCGCTGCAGCAGCGCGACCAGGGTGGCGGTGAACAGCAGCCAGGTCGATGCGCCGAACACCAGCGCCGCCACCGCCCAGCCCAGCCCGCGGACCAGGGCGCCGCGGGCCAGCGCGAAGTCCGCCCGGACCAGGCGCCGCAGCGCGCGCGCAGTGCCGCGGCTGGCGTCGACCGCCTCGCGGCCGGCGCTGCCGACCGCGCGCAGGCTCTCTTCCAGGCCCGGCCCGCGCGCGTCGTCGCCGGGGGCGTCGCCGTCGCGCGGGGCGTCGTGTGGGGCGTCCCCTGTCACGTCGCGGGCGCTTACCTGTCTCCGCCGCTGCGGGCGAGCTTGGCGATGATCCAGCCGGCGGCGAAGGCGGCGCCGAACGAGGCGATCGGGCGCTCGCGGATCAGGTCGGCGGCGCTGTCGATCAGGTCGCGGCCCTTGTCCATCAGCACGTCGACCTGCTCCTTGGCCGCGCCACCGCCCTCCTCCAGCGCCGCGATCCCGGCCAGCGCGGAGTCGGCCAGATCGGACTTGACCGCCGAACGCCCCATGCGCAGCTCGTCGCCAGCCACCTGCGCGGCGTTCCTGATCGCGCTGCCGGCATCGCTGGCGGCGTTCTTGAGGTGGGCACCGGCTTCGCCGAGGTTGGTCTTCATCGCGTCTGTCGAGTTCGGGCTCATCTTGATCTCCTGGAAGGGGGCGCGGGGGGGCGGGGCGTGCGCGCACGCCGGCTACTGCATGATCAGGTTTCCAACGCTTCGGCCGCGTGAAATCCGCAGCACCAGCTGCTGCGGATGATCCGACAGGCTGTCGCGGAAGCCGGCGAGGTCGCGGAACTCGCCTGCGTTGGCGGCGAAGATGTAGTCGCCCTCGCGCAGGCCGTTGCGGTGCGCGCGGCTGCCCTCCTCGACCTGTTCCACCAGCACGCCGCGTGCGTTCGGGTTCTGGCGGCGCAGCGCCTCGGGCAGGTCGGACAGGGTGGCGCCGGCCAGGCGTTCGTCGTAGCTGGCGCCGTCGCGCGGCTGCGCGCGCAGGCGCGCGGTGAACTTCAGCGGCTTGCCGTCGCGCAGCACCTCCAGGGCGACCGGCGCGTCCAGCGGATGCAGGCCCTGGAAGTTGCGCAGCGAGACCGGGTCGTCCATCCGCTGGCCGTCGGCCGCCACGATCACGTCGCCCGTGCGCAGCCCGGCCGCGGCCGCCGCGGAGTCGCCGTGCAGGCGCGTGATCACCACCCCGCGCGCCTCGGCCATGCCCAGGCCCGCGGCCAGGCGCGCGTCCACCGCCTGGGTGTCGATGCCCAGGGTGCCGCGCTGCACGGTGCCGGTGCGGGCCAGCTGCTGCATCACCCCGCGCGCCAGCTCCACCGGGATCGCGAACCCCAGGCCGATGTTGCCCGCGGCGCTGCCGCGCGGATTGAAGCTGGCGGTGTTGATGCCCACCAGCTCGCCGCGCAGGTTGACCAGGGCGCCGCCGGAATTGCCCGGGTTGATCGAGGCGTCGGTCTGGATGAAGTTCTGGTAGCCCACCCCCGGCACGTTGCTGCGCCCCACCGCCGAGACGATGCCCGAGGTGACGGTCTGGCCCACGCCGAAGGGGTTGCCCACCGCCACCACGAAATCGCCCACCGCCAGCTGCGTGCCGGCCAGCGGCAGCGCGGTCAGGTTCTCGGCCGCGATCCGCATCAGGGCCACGTCGGTGTCGGGGTCGGAGCCGATGAACTCGGCCTCCAGGGTGCGTCCATCCGCCAGCGTCACCGAAACCTCGTCGGCGTTCTCGATCACGTGGTGGTTGGTGAGCACGTAGCCATTGGCCGCATCCACGATCACCCCCGAACCGAGCGAACGCGCGATCCGCTCCTGCGACAGCTCCGGGAACATGCGGCGGAAGAACGGATCGTTGCCGAAAGGGCTCACCTGGCGCCGCTGCGCCGCCTGCACGCTCACCACCGAGGGCGTGACCCGGCGCAGCATCGGCGCCAGCGAGGGCAGCGGCTGGCCGTCGACCGCCGTCGGCAGCGCGGCCACGGCCGGCACCGGCAGCGCCGCGGCCGGCCCGGCCGCGCTGGCGGGCGCCTGGACCATGTCGCGGATGGCGGTGGCGGCGAATCCGCCGAAGGCGGCCGCGGCGGCAAGGACTAGCAGGGTGGGCGCTGGACGCATGGGAGACGGTTCGGGCAGGTCAAAGGGAGAGGGGACCACGATAACGGGTGCGCGCGCCGGGCCCGCAAGCCCGCGGCCGCGCATCGGCCACGCCGCAGTGCATCAAGACCCGGCTTCCCCGAAGTGTGGTCCGGGGCGGCCCGATTCAGCTGAACAGGGACTTTCCGGCGGCTTCGCGCGGGTCCCGCCGGATTTGTCCGTCAAGCCCCCGAATGGCTGTTGACTTCGCAAATGCCGGCGCGTAGCTTGGCCCGGCCCGCCACAAGATGTTGGGGTCAGCCCGTCGGACCAGGCCCAAGCAATGGGGTTTTGGCCCGAAACGCGGCAGATTCCCGGTCCTTGGCGAAAGGGGACGCGCGCATGACATTCCAGCGCTGGAAAACCACCACCTTGCCGATTCCCGGCGATCACGCGCCCGCGTGACCGCCACCGACCAGCTTTCCGGTCCCGCCTGTCGCGGGCCGGCGATACCGACCATGACAACAGGCCGCGGCACGTACCCCGGCCGGCATAACGAGGAGACCACAGACGCATGAGCACGGTTCGTCTGGAAGCAGTGAAAACGCACGTGGAACGGGAGATCCCGATGCAGCCCGCCTCGCAGGACATCTGGGACAAGAAGTACCGGCTCAAGACCAAGCACGGCGCACCGGTGGATGCCGACATCGACGGCACCTACCAGCGCGTCGCGCGCGCGCTTGCCGACGCCGAGGCCACGCCCGAGGCCCGCACCTACTGGAACGAGCGCTTCCTGTGGGCCCTGCGCCGCGGGGCGATCCCGGCCGGCCGCATCACCTCCAACGCCGGCGCGCTGGAGCACAAGCCGGCCACCAGCACGATCAACTGCACCGTCAGCGGCACCATCACCGACTCGATGGACGACATCCTGGGCAAGGTCCACGAGGCCGGCCTGACCCTCAAGGCCGGCTGCGGCATCGGCTACGAGTTCTCCACCCTGCGCCCGCGCGGCGCGTTCGTGGCCGGCGCCGGCGCCTACACCTCCGGCCCGATGTCGTTCATGGATATCTACGACAAGATGTGCTTCACCGTCTCGTCGGCCGGCGGCCGCCGCGGCGCGCAGATGGGCACCTTCGACGTTTCCCATCCGGACGTGCGCGACTTCATCCGCGCCAAGCGCGAGGACGGGCGCCTGCGCCAGTTCAACCTCTCGCTGCTGATCACCGACGGCTTCATGCAGGCGGTGGAGGACGACGCCGACTGGCCGCTGGTGTTCCCGATCTCCGAGAAGGAGGCCGGCGACATCGGCCCCGGAGCAGGTCCGGGTCAGGCCCCGGCCGATGCCGACGCCGTGGTCTGGCGCGACTGGCCGCACACCGACGGCTACATCGCCCGCGACGACGGCATGGTCGCCTGCAAGGTCTACGGCCACCTCAAGGCCCGGCACCTGTGGGACATGATCATGGTGTCCACCTACGACTACGCCGAGCCGGGATTCATCCTGATCGACAAGGTCAACGAGATGAACAACAACTGGTGGTGCGAAACGATCCGCGCCACCAACCCCTGCGGCGAGCAGCCGCTGCCGGCCTACGGCGCCTGCCTGCTGGGCTCGGTCAACCTGACCAAGTTCGTGCGCGACCCGTTCACCGACAAGGCCTCCTTCGACTGGGAGGAATACCGCGAAGTGGTGCGCGTGTTCACCCGCATGCTCGACAACGTGGTCGAGGTCAACGGCCTGCCGCTCCCGCAGCAGCAGGCCGAGATCATGCGCAAGCGCCGCCACGGCATGGGCTTCCTCGGCCTTGGCAGCACCGTGACCATGCTGAAGATGAAGTACGGCTCGCCCGAGAGCTGCGGGTTCACCGGCCGCATCGCCCGCGAGATGGCCGTAGCCGGCTGGGAAACCGGCCTGGCCCTGGCCCAGGAGAAGGGCCCGGCGCCGATCATGGACGAGCAGTTCGAAGTGACCGCCGCGATGCTGCGCAAGCGCCCGGAGATGGCGAAGGACGGCTGGCGCGCGGGCCAGAAGATCGAAGGCAAGGTGCTGCACGCGCGCTACAGCCGCTACATGCAGAAGATCGCCGAAGTGGCCCCCGAGCTGGTCGAGCAGCTTGCCGAGACCGGGGCGCGCTTCACCCACCACAGCTCGATCGCGCCCACCGGCACCATCTCGCTGAGCCTGGCCAACAACGCCTCCAACGGCATCGAGCCGTCCTTCGCCCACCACTACAGCCGCAACGTGATCCGCGAAGGCAGGAAGACCAAGGAAAAGGTCGACGTCTGGTCCTACGAGCTGCTCGCGTACCGCGAGCTGGTCAACCCGAAGGCGATGCCCTTCTCCGAGGACGCCGAATCGAAGCTGCCCGACTACTTCATCGCCGCCGACGACATCACCCCGAAGGAGCACGTCGACGTCCAGGCCGCCGCCCAGGTGTGGGTGGACTCGTCCATCTCCAAGACCGCGAACGTCCCCACCGACTACCCCTACGAGGACTTCAAGGACATCTACCGCTACGCCTACGAGAAGGGCCTGAAGGGCTGCACCACCTTCCGCTTCAACCCGGCCGCCTTCCAGGGCGTGCTGGTCAAGGAAACCGACCTGGCCAACACCACCTATCGCTTCGAGCTCGAGGACGGCAACGTGCTGGAGGTCCGCGGCAACGAACAGATCGAGTACGACGGCGAGACCCACACCGCCGCCAACCTGTTCGACGCGCTGAAAGAGGGCTACTACGGAAAGTTTTGACGGCTGGCGCCGTGGCAAGGGTCACGGCGGGTTCCGATGCCCGGACCCGACGCGACCCGCCTGCCGCTCCCTCCCCCGCCCGCGGGAGAGGGGGTGAGCGGAGGCAAGCCCTCGCGGACTGCTTGCGTAGCGCGCGCTTCGCGCTACATTTCGCCCACGGGCACTTGCCCGTAACCCGACTACCGAAAAAAAGCAACCAGACGAGGACACACCATGAGCAACGGCAACGGGGTCTCCGGGACCCTGACCACTGCCGCCGAAGCCGTCGTCGAGACGGCCAAGGGCGTTGGCAAGGCGGTCGCGAAGAAGGCCGGCAGCGCGGTCAAGCAGGCCAGGAAGACGGCAGCGAAAGCCGAGAAGGCGGTCAGCAAGACCGCGGGCAAGGCGAAGAAGGCGGTAGGCAAGCGCGTGGCCGCGACCAAGAAGAAGCTTGCCAACGCCAGCAGCGCCGGCAAGCAGGAAGTGGCGGCACTGAAGTCCAGGACCGGCAGGACCGCGGCGAAGAAGAAGACCGCCTCGAAGAAGGCTCCGGCGAAGAAGGCTCCAGCAAAGAAGGCCTCGGCGAAGAAGGCTCCAGCGAAGAAGGCTCCAGCGAAGAAGGCCACCGCCCGCAGGGCGCCCGCGAAGAAGGCACCGGCGCGCAAGGCCGCAAAGAAGACCAGCAGGAAGTGAGTCGACGCCCTGCCCCCTCCCGCACGGGAAGGGGCAGGGCAATCTCCCCGAACATCGTTCCCCGCACCACCAGGATCACGCAATGGCCGTCAAGATCGACAGGAAAATCACCGGTTACGCCGTCGTCACCCCCGAGGACAAGGAGAAGGCCGTGGCCGGCGCTCCCGTCGAGCGCGCGCAGGCCGAGGCCGCGCTGCCCAAGACGGCCGACGTGATCCAGATGCACGAGCGCATCGAGCGCCCCGAGGTGCTGATCGGCAGCACCTACAAGATCAAATCCCCGCTGGTGGAACACGCCATGTACGTGACCATCAACGACATCGTGCTCAACGCCGGCAACGAGCACGAGCACCGCCGCCCGTTCGAGATCTTCATCAACTCCAAGTCGATGGAGCACTTCCAGTGGATCGTCGCGCTCACCCGCATCATGAGCGCGGTGTTCCGCAAGGGCGGCGACGTGACCTTCCTGGTCGAGGAAATGAAGGCCGTGTTCGACCCCAAGGGCGGCTACTTCAAGGCCGGCGGCGTCTACATGCCCTCGCTGGTGGCCGAACTGGGCAGCATCGTTGAAGAGCACCTCAAGTCCATCGGCATGCTCCACGACCCGCAGATGAGCGCCGCCCAGAAGGCCCTGATCGCCGAGAAGCGCAAGCAGTACGAAGCGCGCTCAAAAAAAAACAGTGACGTGAGCGACGGCCCTGCTCCTTCCCCCGCCCCAGCGGGGGAAGGCCGGGATGGGGGCGGCTCCGTCGCGACGTCCTCCCACCACGACGAAGACATCGAAGTCACCGGCGACGGCACCAGCTTCCCGCCGAGCGCCACGATGTGCCACAAGTGCAGCACCAAGGCGCTGGTGATCATGGATGGGTGTGCGACTTGTTTGAATTGTGGGTATAGCAAGTGCGGGTAGACAACCAAATTCAGACCATCAAGCAATGAGCTTCGTGGTCGATAGTCACAGTTGGGTGTTAAGGGGGAGGCTTGAGCGGACTTCTGCAGCAGCTGGCCGTGGCGCTATTCGCAGCGTTCGTGCTTTGGCTGTCCAACAGGGTCTTTTATCAGAGGCGTCTCTACTACGTCGTTCAAAACCTTTTCCATCATTCAAAGATCTCCGATGGCGGAACGGTTGAAATTGTCGTAGCGAATCTTGGGCGGAGAGCTGAGGAAGAGATTGAGCTCGGCCTTATGCCCGGGCTGCGCTACGAGCTCGTAGCTGCAACCAGCCCAAGTATTGAGATTACTGATGGTAGGGTGATACGCATCCCCAGATTGGCACCTAAGCAGCAGTTGACTCTGCTAATTCTTGCTGAGGGAAATCAGCGATTCGACGCTGGCCACATCACTGGCCTTTCCTCGCGTGAAGCCATTGGAAGGTCCGCGAAAGATATGTCGGAAGCAAACTCATCCGACCCCTTGGCCGCAATAGGTGGGTTGATCTTGTTGAGTGGGTTCGTAGCGATCGGAGCTGGCGCGGGCTACTTCTTCGGAAAAGAGCAAGCGGAAGCTCAAGCGCTTCGGTCTTCCAGCCCCCAAACCACCACTAATGAAGTTGCGCGGATAGAGCAACCCTTTCGACTTGGATGCGTCGACTTCAGCTCCAATGGCGATAAGCGTCTTAATGACGATCTCCTTAGAAATGCTGCCGTGGCATCCACGCGAATCACCAAGGTGTATAGGCAGGGAGACCGCGTTATAGCGGACGTTCAGCTGGAGAATTTGGTTAGCGGAGAGACGGAGTACCAAGTCAAGTTGCAGTCCCCTGCTTCTGATAGTTCGACGGACATATTGCTGCGGGCCGACTCTTTTGTCTACGACATCATCCTCATGGAAAAGGGGGCAACTAAGGACGTCACTGTTTCGAACTATCTTCCCGAAAAGTATAAGCCTCAGGTTTTTTGGATCGAGTCGAGGCTAGAGATTCCTGGTGGATACTGGGTGACGTACCGGCAAAGAGTTAGCTTCGGTCCAGACGCGAACTTGACCTGTCCCGCTGGCGACGGAGTTTAGTAAACAGGTCTAAAGGACCGACAGGAACGGCGTCCGACAGGAACGAGGTCACTCCAGGCCCCTTCTAGGGGGGGTGGGCGTCCGGATCAGGAAGCGGGGATCAGGTTCACTTCGATGCGTCGCGCCTGGCGCCGCAGCGGAACTAATGACCACGGGAAGACGATCAGAGAGGATTCCTATGTTTGCTGTTGGCGACAAGCAAATTAGCTTTGCACACATCACTCGGCTTGAATGGATCGCAGAGCTTGGAAAGGCGGTTCATCCAGAATCGGCAAAGATCATTGACACCTACATGTTCGACGTCCATACAACCTATGACCACGTTGAACGAATGGTCTTTGACACTGAGGAAGGTCGTTTGGAAGCATGGGATGATCTGGTGGATCGAATGGAGGCAAGTGGCTATTGACGCGCGTAGCCGAACAAAGGGGACAGTGGAAAAAAGGGGTCAAGTTCATTTTTTGGCGCTTCACCGCTTTGAGTGGGTAGCGTAGCCTCTCGTGGATGAGAGATGTCGATCTTTACGCCCAGATTCTGGGCTTATCCACGCCGTGGGAAGTGAGTGAGGTCCAACTGGACCGTCCC
>JAEWGI010000015.1 GCA_023388355.1 Pseudomonadota bacterium | reverse complement strand
TCGGCGCGACCGCCCACCGCCGTGGCGTAGTGGCCAGAGGCCGACGACAGCGCGCCCAGCGCCGTGGATTCGTTGCCCGAGGCCACGCTTTCCGCGCCCGCCGCCGTGGCGAGGTCGCCGGTCGCCTGCGCGCCCCGCCCGAAGGCGGCCGTGCCGTCGCCGTCGGCGACCGCGTCCGCGCCGGCCGCGATGGCGCCCTCGCCGCTCACGCTGGCGTCGTCGCTACCGTCGTCGGCGCCATCGGCCCGGAAGTAGCGGTCGGTGTGTTCGGCCAGTCCGGTCACGCCATCCACCGCTGCCGCGACCGCCTCGACCTGGCCGACGGTGGCCGCATCGCTGGCGGCCACCCCGTCGGCGACGTTGGTGATCCGGCGGGTCGCCGGCCCGAGCGCGCCCGCGCCGCCGCCGTTGCCCACCGAGAACACGCCGGCCTCGGTGGCCCGGGCGCCATAGCCCAGCGCCACGCTGCCGGCGGCGGCCGGTGCGACATAGGCGTTGAAGCCCATCGCCACCGCACCTTCGGCGTGCGCCTGCGCGCCCTGCCCGGCTGCGGTGCTGCGCAAGCCCATTGCCTGGCTGGAACTGCCGAGCGCGGTCGAGGCGGTGCCGGACGCGAGCGCGTTGGAGCCCACCGCGGTGGCGTTGGACTGCAGCGCGCGGGCGTTGTTGCCCAGCGCGGTGGAGTTGGCGTGGGTGGCCCGCGCCGCGTTGCCGACCGCGGTGGAGCCGGCGCCGCTTGCGCTGGCGCCGTTGCCGCAGGCGACCGCCGCGGTCCCCGTCGCCACGGCGGTACCGCAGGCGTCGACCTGCTTGGCCGGGGGTCCCTTGGCGTGCGCCGGCGGCTTGTGCCCGTGCTTGCCCTTGGCGCCAGGATGCGGGCCGTGCGCGAACGCGCCCCCGGCTACGGTGATCGCGGCGACGGCCACCACCACCTGCAGCAGCCGCACGCCCTTGCCCTTGCGCTTTGCCCTGGTCAGCTCGGATGCCACGGCGACCTGGCCGGTCGACTGATTCCAGATCCTGGTGTAGATGCGGTTCATCGAAAGTCCCCTTCTTGACGTGGAGTACTGCGGAATTCGCCGGAAAAAGCGCCGCCCGGACGCACAGGGCGTCCACACACGGAATCGGTCGGCTGGGGGCGTCGGGGGGGCGCAGTGCGTCGCGGGGAGAGCGTTTGCTGACTTCCTTGTGCGGTGCGGTAGCGCGTCCCTGAACGCTCCTCGAATGCTTGCGACTGAGACCGAATACTCACCGGAACTGACAATTTTCGTCAAGCGATCACGCCCGAAAGTGTCACTATTTGACCAGCTCAGACAAAAAATGACCTGAATTCAATCGCTTGGAAACGATTTCGCCATGGCCGGCACATGTTTCCCGCGAAACTGTCTGAGCACGCGGAAATTAGCCGACGATCGGGATCATCGCGAAAGCGGCAGCGGTCGCCGGTGCGCGGGGTGCCGCGGCGCAGCATTGCGCGGACAGCCAACCGGTGGCGGATCGGAACAGCGGTTCGCGGACGCCACCCGGCCGCCCGGGAGCGGGCGCGACAGCAGCGTCGGGGCCGGCGTGTCCCCTGCCGGGAGGCCGGGCGCCGGCAGGTCGCCGCCGTGGGCGGCGACGCGGCGAGCGCGAAACGGGCGTGCGCGGGCCACGAGCGCCCGCGCTGGCGCTCAGCCGAGCGCGGCGCGGGCGTTGCGGAACATGCGCATCCAGGGCGAGGCGTCCGGCCAGTCGCCCGGCGCCCAGCTGAAGTTGACCCGGCGCAGGGTGCGCTCGGGATGCGGCATCAGGATCGTGACCCGGCCGTCGTCGCTGGTCACGCCGGCGATCGCGTCGATCGAGCCATTGGGATTGGCCGGATAGCGCGCGGCCGGCGCGCCGTCGCCCTCGACGTAGCGCAGCGCGACCTGCGACGCGGCGCGATCGCCTTCGCTGTCGAACACCGCCCGTCCCTCGCCGTGCGAGACGACCACCGGGATCCGCGAACCGGCCATGCCCGCCAGCAGCAGCGACGGTGAATCGGCCACCTCAAGCATGCCCAGGCGGCTCTCGTACTGCTCGCTGCGGTTGCGCAGGAAGCGCGGCCAATGGCCGGCCCCGGGAATGATCCCGCCCAGTTGCGAGAGCATCTGGCAACCGTTGCACACGCCCAGCGAGAACGTGCCGGTGCGCGCGAAGAAGTCGCCGAACTGCGCGCGGAGTTCGTCGTGCTCCAGGATCGAAGTGGCCCAACCGCGACCCGCGCCCAGCACGTCGCCGTAGCTGAAGCCGCCACAGGCCACCAGGCCGGCGAAGCCGTCGAGCCGGATGCGCCCGGCCAGCAGGTCGCTCATGTGCACGTCGACCGCGCTGAAGCCGGCGCGGTCGAATCCGGCCGCCATCTCCACCTGGCTGTTGACGCCCTGCTCGCGCAGGATCGCGATCCGCGGCCGCGCACCGGTGGCCACGTAGGGCGCGGCCACGTCCTCGGCCGGATCGAAGGCCAGCACTGGCGCCAGGCCCGGCGCGTCGAACTCGCGCACGGCGGCGCGCTCCTCGTCGGCGCATTCGGGGTTGTCGCGCAGCCGCTGCATCGCGTGCGAGACCGACCACCAGGCGTCGAACAGTTCCTGCCACGACCACTGCGCCAGCATCTGCTCGCCGTGCAGCACCCGGATCCGCCCGGCCGCGGTGGGGCGGGCGATGCGCTGCGCGCATTCGATCAGGCCGTGGCGCGCGACCAGGTCGGCGAATTCGGCGCGATCCTCGTCGGCGATCTGCACCACCGCACCGAGCTCCTCGGAGAACAGCGTGCGCAGCGCATCCTCGGCGCGGTCCTCGCCCCAGCCGTCCAGGTCGATGTCCAGGCCGCGATGCGAGCAGAACGCCATCTCGCACAGCGCGGCGAAGGTGCCGCCGTCGGAGCGATCGTGGTAGGCCCGCAGCAGCCCGGCCTCGCGCGCGTCGCGGATCAGCTCGAAGAACGCACGCAGCCGTGCCGGATCGTCCAGGTCCGGGCAGGTGCCGCCGAACGCGTCGAAGCACTGCGCCAGGATCGAACCGCCCAGCCGCTGCTTGCCCGCACCCAGCCCGATCAGCCACAGCTCGCTGTCGATCCCGCCCTCGAGCAGCGGCGTCAGCTGCCGGCCCACGTCGGCCACCGGCGCGAACGCGGTGACGATCAGCGAGACCGGCGAGACGGATTTGTGGAGCTGCGGCCCGGCGGCAGCGTCCGCGTCGCCTGCCCGGTCCCCGGTCCCCGTCCATTGCACCTGCATCGACAGCGAGTCCTTGCCGACCGGGATGCTCAGGCCCAGCTCCGGGCACAGTTCCATGCCCACCGCACGCACCGCGTCGAACAGCTTCGCGTCCTCGCCCGGATGGCCGGCCGCGGCCATCCAGTTGGCCGACAGCTTGACCCGCTCCAGCGCCTCCACCGGCGCCGCGCACAGATTGGTGATCGCCTCGCCGACGGCCATGCGCGCGGCCGCGGCCGAATCGATCAGCGCCAGCGGCGTGCGCTCGCCGATCGCCATCGCTTCGCCGGCCAGGCCCTCGTAGCCGGCCAGGCTCAGCGCGCAGTCGGCGACCGGCATCTGCCAGGGTCCGACCAGCTGGTCGCGCGCCGTCAGCCCGCCCACCGCGCGATCGCCGATGGTGACCAGGAACTGCTTGGACGCGACGGTCGGATGCGCCAGCACGCGCAGGCCCGCCTCGCGCAGGTCGACCACGTTGCCATTGAGCATCCGCCAGCGCACCGGCGCCGGGCGCGCGGCATCACGATGCATCTTCGGCGCCTTGCCGAAGAGGACGTCCATCGGCAAGTCGATGGGGTGAGGACCACCCGCTTGCGCGGCACTGCCGCGCGGGTGGTCCGAACGCCCGGCGTGCTGCGCCGGGCCGGGGGTGCCTTCCAGCGCGGCACTGCCGCGCAGGGGGTCCGAACGCCCGGCGCGCTGCGCCGGGCCGGGGGCGACGTCGGCTTCGTCGTCGTCTGCTTCAAGGACACCGTAGCCGACGGTCAGCCGCTCCTCCTCCGTCGCCACCCCGACCGCCGCGAACGGGCAGCGCTCGCGCTCGCACAGGGCGGCAAACTCGGCCAGCCGCGCCTGCGGCACGCCGAGCACGTAGCGCTCCTGCGATTCGTTGCACCACAGCTGCATCGGCGAGAGCGAGGGGTCGTCGCTGGGCACGCGGTCGAGGTCGACCACGCCGCCCACGTTCGAATCGTGCAGCAGTTCCGGGATCGCGTTCGAAAGGCCGCCGGCGCCGACGTCGTGGATCGAGACGATCGGGTTGTCCGCGCCCATCGCGACGCAGCGGTCGATCACCTCCTGGCAGCGACGCTCCATCTCCGGGTTTTCGCGCTGCACCGAGGCGAAGTCGAGGTCCTCGGCGCTTTCGCCAGAGGCCACCGAGCTCGCCGCGCCGCCACCCAGGCCGATCAGCATCGCCGGGCCGCCCAGCACCACCACCGCGTCGCCGGGACGGAGGCTGAGCTTGGCCACCATCGGCCGGTCCATCGCGCCGAGGCCACCGGCCAGCATGATCGGCTTGTCGTAGGCGCGGGCAGGCTCACCCTCGTGCTGCAGTTCGAAGCTGCGGAAATAGCCCAGCAGGTTCGGGCGCCCGAATTCGTTGTTGAACGCGGCGCCGCCAAGCGGGCCGTCGAGCATGATCTCCAGCGCCGGGGCCATGCGCGGGTTGAGCGCGCGCGGCGACTCCCAGGGCTGCGGCAGCGTGGGGATGCGCAGGTGCGAGACGCTGAAGCCGGTCAGGCCGGCCTTGGGACTGCCGCCGCGCCCGGTCGCGCCTTCGTCGCGGATCTCGCCGCCGGCACCGGTGCTGGCGCCCGAGAACGGCGAAATCGCGGTGGGATGGTTGTGGGTTTCCACCTTGATGCAGAACGCGCTGTCGGCCACCGGCTCGCCGCGGTATTCGCCGCTGGCCGGATCCGGGCGGAAGCGGCTGGCCGGGTAGCCCTCCACCACCGCGGCGTTGTCGCTGTAGGCCGAGAGCGTGTGCTGCGGCGTGCGCGCGTGGGTGTTGCGGATCATCGCGAACAGCGAGCGCGGCTGGTCCTCGCCGTCCACCGTCCACGACGCGTTGAAGATCTTGTGCCGGCAGTGTTCGGAGTTCGCCTGCGCGAACATCATCAGTTCGACGTCCGACGGGTCGCGGCCGAGCTCCGCGTAGCGCTCGCGCAGGTAGTCGATCTCGTCGCCGGCAAGCGCCAGGCCAAGGCGCGCGTTGGCCGCTTCCAGCTCCGCGAGCGGGATCCGCTCGACCTCGCCACGGAGTGGAACCGCGAACAGCCCCGCCGCCTCCTCGTGCGAGCCCAGCAGCGACTGGGTCATCGGGTCGTGCAGCAGCTTGGCCAGCGCCACCGCCGAGCCGCCGCCCTCCGGCCATCCGAGCAGGTCGATCCGGGTGCCGCGCTCCACCCGCCGCACCGGCTGGTCGGCGCCGCGCAGGATGTCGGTGGCCTTGCTCGCCCAGGGCGAGATCGTGCCCAGGCGCGGTGAAACGAAACGTGTCAGCGCCCCGGCCTGCGCCGGTGCGCGCTCCTCGCCGGCTTCGAGCACGCGTCGCAGCACCTCGGGGTCGGGTGCGGACCCGGACTCGGGCTCGATCCAGTACACGTGCCAGGCGCCGGCGATCCGGACTTCGGGCGCAACCGACTGCAGGCGTAGCTCAAGCCGTTCGCGTCGGAACGGCGACAGGGCCGGAAGGCCCTCGAGGACGATCATGTCCGGACGATGCTGGGAGCGGGCCGCCTATTGTAAGGGCGTTTGCGTCGCGCTGCCCGCCAACTCCCGGCCCGGATCAGCCGCCGGCGGCGGCCGCGGCGGTTTCCGCCTGGCGCAGCGCCGACAGCAGCGCGTCCGGCGGCAGGTAGCCCGGCATCTGGGTGCCGCTTTCGGTCACGATCATCGGCGTGCCGGCCAAGCCGACCCGCTGGCCCAGGGCGTAGTGCCGGGCCACCGGGTTGTCGCAGGTGCGCGGCGGCACCCGGCGTCCTTCCTTGGCGTCGGTGAGCGCCTTGCGCCGGTCGGGGGCACACCACACCGACACCATCAGGGCGTAGTCGGCGGTGTCCAGCCCCATGCGCGGGAAGGCCAGGTACTCGATCGCGATGCCACGCCGGTTGTACTCGTCGATTTCCTCGTGCAGCTTGCGGCAGTAGCCGCATTCGACGTCGGTGAACACGGACACGGTGTACTTCGGATTGGCCGGCGCGAACACGATGCGTTCGCTGGCGGGCACTTCGGCCAGCAGGCGGCGCCGCACCTCGGCCACGCCCGACTGGCTGACGTCGCGCTTGGCCTCGATGTCGAACAGGCTGCCCTGCAGCAGGTACTTGCCGTCATCGCTGACGTACAGCGCCTGGCCGCCCACCACCACTTCGCTGAACCCGTCCAGCGGTGCCGGCGCGATCGCGTCGATCTGGATCTCGGGGCTGATCGACAGGATCGCCTGCCTGGCGCGATCCTCGGGCGTGCCCGGCGTGGTCTGGACCTGCTCGATCGCCGGCCCGGGCGCGGGCGACTCCTCGTTCGCCGGCTCTTCCGCGTCCGACGACGGGGCCTGGGCGCAGGCCGACAGGCTTGCGGCGCACAGCAGGGAGAGCAGCAGACTCGGCTTGGTGGACATCGGCAACCGGCGCGGGGGCGCGAAAGGCGGGGCAACGCGCATTGTTGCACGCCCCTTCCGGGCACCGGCCCACCGGCGCGCGCCGGGTCCGGAACCGTTCAAGCTCGGCGCGGCCGCGACCGCAGGGCGACCGGCCGCGCCAGTACGCGAGCCCGCGCGTCAGCTCGCCAGGTGCACGCCCGCCACCGCGCGGCCGGACGGGTCGGCCATCGTCGCGAAACTCGCATCCCAGGCGATCGCCGCCGGCGAGGAGCAGGCGATCGACTTGCCTCCGGGCACGGTCTCGGCCGCCGCCGGCGTGGGGAAGTGGCGCTCGAACAGGCTGCGGTACAGGTAGGCTTCCTTGGTCTGCGGCGGGTTGTGCGGGAAGCGCCGAACGGCCGCGGCCAGCTCGCGATCGCTCACCTGCGCCTCGGCGTGGGCCTTGAGCCCGTCGATCCAGCCGTAGCCGACGCCGTCGCTGAACTGCTCCTTCTGCCGCCACAGGATCTGCTCGGGCAGGTAGCCCTCGAAGGCCTGGCGCAGCGCGCCCTTCTCCATCCGCTGCGGGCCGTCGCTGCCCTTGTGCACCATCTTGTGCACGGCATCCATGCGCATCGCCACGTCGAGGAATTCGCGGTCGAGGAACGGCACCCGCGGCTCCACGCCCCAGGCCATCATCGACTTGTTCGCGCGCAGGCAGTCGTAGTTGTTGAGCGCGTCGAGCTTGCGCACCAGCTCCTCGTGGAACTCGCGCGCGTTCGGGGCCTTGTGGAAATACAGATAGCCACCGAACACCTCGTCGCTGCCTTCGCCCGAGAGCACCATCTTCACCCCCATCGCCTTGATCCGCCGCGCCAGCAGGAACATCGGGGTGGAGGCGCGGATCGTGGTGACGTCGTAGGTCTCGATGTGGCGGATCACCTCCGGGAGCGCGTCCAGGCCTTCCTCGAAGGTGTATTCGAAGCCGTGGTGCACGGTCTCCAGCATGTCGGCGGCGATCTGCGCCGCGGCCAGGTCGGGCGATCCCTCCAGTCCGATCGCGAACGAATGCAGTCGCGGCCACCACGCCTCGCTGCGGTCGCCGTCCTCGATGCGGTGGCGGGCATAGCGCGCGGCGACCGCCGCGACCAGCGACGAATCCAGCCCGCCCGACAGCAGCACGCCATAGGGCACGTCGGTCATCAGCTGGCGGTGCACGGCGGCCTCGAAGGCTTCGCGCAGCTGCGTCGGGGAGACCTCGACGCCTTCGACCGCGTCGTAGTCGCGCCATGGACGCTCGTAGTACTTCACCAGTTCGCCACTCGCGGTGTCGTACCAGTGCCCGGGCGGGAACTGGGCGACGTCGGCGCAGTCGTCCACCAGCGCCTTCATCTCCGAGGCCACGCGCAGGCGGCCTTCGCGATCGTGGCCCCAGTACAGCGGGACCACGCCGATCGGGTCGCGGGCGATGATCGCCCGGTTCCGGGCCTTGTCCCACAGCGCGAAGGCGAAGATGCCGTTGAGGCGGTTGAGGAACGCGGTCGGCTCATGCTCCAGGTACAGCGCGTTGATCACCTCGCAGTCCGAGCCGGTCTGGAAGGCGTAGTCCGCCGCCAGCCCGGCCTTGAGCTCGCGGTGGTTGTAGATCTCGCCGTTGACCGCCAGCACCAGCCGGCCGTCGCTCGAGAGCAGCGGCTGCGCGCCACCGGCCGGGTCGACGATGGCCAGTCGCTCGTGGACGAGGATCGCGCCCCCGTCCAGGTATACGCCGCTCCAGTCGGGACCGCGGTGGCGCTGGCGCTGCGACAGATCCAGCGACTGGCGGCGCAGCGCCGGCAGGTCGTCGCCGGGCTGCAGCCCGAAGATGCCGAAGATCGAACACATGGAACGCGGACTCCTGGAAAGAACCGGCCTGGCCGGACGCAAACGAAAAGGCCCGCACCTTGCGATGCGGGCCTGCATGGATGGCGTGGTATGGGGAACTACGCCTGGCTGCAGCCCGCTGCGCGGACACGATTGTTCGCCGCGCGGTTGCGGTTGCGAACGTTCGCGTTGCTGACGGACTGCGTTGCCATGGCGCGACGGTACAGCGGCGCGGCACGGCCTTGCAACAGTTGCAGACACAACCGTCACCGGGGCGCCGGAATACTCGTCCGGGGGCCGGCTGCGCGCCGGCAACGCCTTTCCGGGAGACCATCTTGAGCGAGACCATGCAGCGCCTGTCCCGAACTTCCCAGGTGATCGCGATGCTCGCGCGCTATCGTCGCGCCGGCATCCTCACCGGGCTCGACCTGGGCGACGTCCACGAAGAAGACCCGGCGCAGGCGGACGACGACGGGCTGGCCGAACGCTTCGTTTCCGACCTGGAGGCGATGGGCCCGGCCTTCGTCAAGCTTGGCCAGGCGCTGTCGACCCGGCCGGACCTGGTGCCGGCGACCTGGATCACCGCGCTCGAGCGCACCCAGGACGACGCCAAGCCCGCCCCGATCGGCGACATCGAGGTGCTGCTGGAAAAGGAACTGGGGGTGCGGGCCAGCAAGCTGTTCGCGCAGATCGACGCGCAGCCGATGGCCGCCGCCTCGCTGGCCCAGGTGCATCGCGCGGTGCTGCACGACGGCCGGGTGGTGGCGCTGAAGATCCAGCGCCCCGACGTGGCCGGCGCGGTCCGTACCGACCTGGACGTGCTCGCGCGCCTGGCCGGCACCGCCGACAGCCTCACCGAGGCCGGTCGCCGCCTGCGCCTGGCCGACTGGATCGCCGAATTCCGCAAGGCGATCCTGGACGAACTCGACTACCGTATCGAGGCCGAGAACCTGGAGCGCTTCGGCCGTCACCTGGCCGGCTACGAGCGCCTGCGCGTGCCCGCGCCGCTGTGGGATTACGTCACCCCGCGGCTGCTGGTGATGGAGTGGATCGACGGCATCAACGTCACCCGCATCAGCGGCCTGCGCCGCACCGAGCAGGACACCGCGCCCGCCACCGCCGAGCTGCTGCACGCCTACCTCGACCAGGTGTTCGTGCATGGCGACATCCACGCCGATCCGCACCCGGGCAACGTGCTGCTGTGCCCGGACGGTCGCATCGCGCTGATCGACCTGGGCATGGTCGCCACCATCCCGCCGCGCCAGCGCGAGAAGCTGCTGAAACTGGTGTTCGCCGCGGTCGACGGCCGCGGCGAGGACGTGGCGCGCGAGCTGGTCGCGCTCGGCACCCGCCTGGAGGACTTCGACGAAAGCGCCTACGTGCGCGAGATCTCGCAGGTGGTCGCGCGCTACGCCAGCGCCACCCGGCG
This sequence comes from Pseudomonadota bacterium, assembly GCA_023388355.1. The sequence continues at coordinate 32,379 of JAEWGI010000015.1, read as the reverse complement.
CGCCTCCGAGGGTCGCATGGTGCTGGACCTGGTGCGCCGCGCCACCGAGTGCGGCCTGCGCACGCCGCCGGAGATCAGCCTGCTGGGCAAGACCCTGCTCAACCTCGAACGGGTGGTCGACGCGCTGTCGCCGGAGATGGACGTGCGTCGCCAGATCGAGGCCCACCTGCAGTCGCTGCTGCGCGACCGCCTGCGCCAGGCGCTGTCGCCGACGAACCTGGCGACCGAGGCGATGGAGCTGCAGGAGCTGGTGCGCGAGGCTCCGCGCAAGCTTTCGGACATGCTGTCGCTGATGGCCGGCAACCGCATGCAGGTGCGGCTGGCAGGGCTGGACGATTCGCGGCTGATGGAGAACCTGCAGAAGATCGCCAACCGCATCGCCTCGTCGGTGGTGATCGCGGCCCTGCTGCTGTCGTCGACCCAGCTGATGCGGCTGGACGCGGGCCCCACGCTGCTGGGCTACCCGGCGCTGGCGATGCTGATGTTCCTGGTGGCGGCGGTGCTGGGGCTGATGCTGGTGGTCAGCGCGATGCGCCACGACCGCCAGGCGCGTCCGGTGGAGCGGTCCGGGCCGGACTAGCGCCAGGCGCGCCTGCGGGAGCAGCCCCGGCCCCGACGGGCACCGTAGGCGCGCCTACGGCGAATCGGGGGTGGACAGCAGGCGTTCGACCAGGGCCAGGTACAGGTCGGGCAGCGCTTCGAGATCCCCCACGCGCACGTGTTCGTCGACCTGGTGGATGCTGGCGTTGACCGGGCCGACCTCGATGCATTGCGCGCCCAGCGGGGCGATGAAGCGCGCGTCGGAGGTGCCGCCGCCGGTGCTTTCCTCGGGCGGCGCGCCGGCGAACCCGGCCAGCACTTCGCGCGCAGCCGAGCGCAGCCGGCCTTCGGGGGTGTGGAACGGTTCGCCGCTGCGGTGCCAGCGCAGGTCGTACTCCAGGCCGTGTCCGTCGAGCGTGGCGGCCACCTCGCGCTCCAGCGCGGCCGCGTCCCAGTGCGGGTTGTAGCGCAGGTTGAACAGCACCTGCAGCTCGCCCGGAATGACATTGCCGGCGCCGGTCCCGGCGTTGACGTTGCTGATCTGCAGGCTGGTGGGCGGGAAGCTGTCGTAGCCCTCGTCCCAGCGCCTGGCCACCAGTTCCGCCAGCGCCGGCGCGGCCTGGTGGATCGGGTTGCGCGCCTTGTCCGGATAGGCGACGTGGCCCTGCACGCCGCGTACCGCGAGCGTGCCCGAGAGGCTGCCGCGGCGGCCGACGCGCAGCAGGTCGCCCAGGCGCGCGGTCGAGGACGGCTCACCGGTGATGCACCAGTCGATCCGCGTGCCGCGCCCGCGGAAGACCTCCGCCACCCGGCGCACGCCGTCGATGGCGTCGCCCTCCTCGTCCGAGGTCAGCAGCAGGGCGACGGTGCCGGGATGGCCGGGATGCGCGGCCACGAAGCGCTCCAGCGCCACCACGAACGCGGCCACGCTGCCCTTCATGTCGGCCGCGCCGCGGCCGTAGAGCACGCCGTCGCGCACGGTCGGCGCGAACGGATCGCTGGCCCAGGCCTCGCGCGGCCCCGGCGGCACCACGTCGGTGTGGCCGAGCAGGACCAGCAGCGGACCGTCGCTGCCGTGCGTGGCCCAGAGGTTGTCGACCTCGCCGAAGCGCAGGCGCTCGAGCGCGAAGCCGGCGCGGGCGAGGCGTTCGCCGAGCAGCGCCTGGCAGCCGGCGTCGTCCGGGGTGACCGAGGGGCGCGCGATCAGATCGCTGGCCAGTTGCAGGACGTCGCTGGTTGAGGTCATGTGCGGCAGGATTCTCCACCGCAGCGCAAATCACAAGCCGCCGCGGCCGCGTGGCTTCAGATGCCGAAGCGCTTCTTGAAGCCGTTGTCGGTGAAGCCCTGGCTGATCTCGTTGTCCGCCGTGACCACCACCGGGCGCCGGATCAGCTGCGGATGTTCGCGCAGCAGCAGCTTCCATTCCGCATCGCTGGCCGCGGCCTTGCGGTTTTCGGGCAGCTGCCGCCAGGTGGTCGATGACCTGTTGACCATCGCGGCAAAGCCGCCGAGCTTGCCAGCCCATTCGACCAGGGTTTCCGGGCTGGGCTTGTGCTCGCGGTAGTCGACGAAGGTATGCGCGATGCCAAAGCGGTCGAGCCACTTCGTGGCCTTGCGGCAGGTATCGCAGTTCTTCAGTCCGTACACGGTGGTCACGCGTCCATCCTCTTCAGGGCCGTGGGCTGCAGGAGCTTGCGCGACGGCTCAGTCGGCCAGCCCGCGCAGCAGGTCGTTGACGCTGGTCTTGCTGCGGGTCTTCTCGTCCACCTGCTTGACGATCACCGCGCAGTACAGCGAATGCGAACCGTCCTTCGCCGGCAGCTGGCCCGACACCACCACGCTGCCCGGCGGCACGTAGCCGTAGCCGACCTCGCCGGTGGCGCGGTTGTAGATGCGGGTGGACTGGCCGATGAACACGCCCATGCCGATCACGCTGTGGTGGCCGACCACCACGCCTTCCACGACTTCCGAGCGCGCGCCGATGAAGCAATGGTCCTCGATGATGGTCGGGCTGGCCTGCAGCGGCTCGAGCACGCCGCCGATGCCGGCGCCGCCGGACAGGTGGACGTGCCTGCCGATCTGCGCGCAGGACCCCACCGTGGCCCAGGTGTCGACCATCGTGCCCTCGCCGACGTGGGCGCCGATGTTGACGAAGCTCGGCATCAGCACCACGTCGCGGCCGAAGTAGGTGCCGCGGCGCGCGACTGCGCCCGGAACCACGCGCACGCCCAGGGCCCGGAAGCGTTCGGCGTCGAAGCCGGCGAAGCGGGCCTCGACCTTGTCCCAGTACGGCGCCGGCTGCGCCTCCACCAGAGCCATGTCGTTGACCCGGAAGTACAGCAGCACCGCCTTCTTCAGCCATTCGTTGACCTGCCAGCCGCCCCCGGGCTTCGGTTCGGCCACGCGCAGCTCGCCCGACTCCAGCCCGGCCATGGCCTGTTCGACCGCCGGCCGCAGCGCCTCGATCCCGTCGGCCGACAGCGCCGCGCGCCGCTCCCACACTTGCTCGATCGTGCGCTGCGTGTCGCTTGCCGCTGCTGTCATGCCTGGTGTTCTCCATCGATGCCAAGTTGGAGTGCGTCGCGCAGGGCGACGCACTGGGGTTCGTCCAGCGCGCGGTCCTGCCGGTCGCTGACCAGGAACACGTCTTCGGCGCGCGCGCCGAAGGTCGCGATGCGCGCGTCGTGGACGCGCATGCGCTGCTGGCGCAATACCTGCGCGATGTCGGCCAGCAGGCCCGGGCGGTCGGTGCAGACCAGGCTCATCACGGTGCGCTGGCCGTCGGCGGTGGTGTCGAAATCGACCTGCGGCACCACCCGGAAGTGGCGCAGGTGGCGCGGCTGGGCGCGCCGCGCCGGCCGCACGTCGAGCGAACCGGCGAGCACGGTGGCCAGCTTGCGCTCGATCGCGGCGGTATCCGGCGCCTGGCGCTGGTCCACCGACAGCACCTGGAAGGTGTCGAAGATGGTGTCGACCGGGCCATCGAGCGCCCGCGCCTGCTGGATCGCAAGACCGAGGCGGTCGAGGGTGATCACGATCGCCGCGAACAGCCCGTCGCGGTCGGGCGCGTGCACGAACACTTCCAGCGCCTCGCCCGCACCCGCCACGCGCCGCGCGCGCGCCACCGTGGCGCCGACGCCGGCCTCGCGCAGCGCCAGCGCCTGCCACACCACCTGGTCGGGGCGCGCGCGCAGGAAGCTGGCGTCGGGCATGCGCGCGAACAGCGCGTCGATCCCCCCAACGCCCTCGGCCACGAGCAGGCCCCTGGCCTTGTCGCGGGTTTCGGCGATCCGCTCGGCTGCGCCGATGCGGTGCTCCAGGCCGCGCCGCAGCGCGTAGCGGGTGGCGATGCGCAGGTCCGCCAGCAGCCGGTCCTTCCACGCGTTCCACAGCTGCGGAGAAGTGCCGGCGATGTCGGCGCAGGTCAGCAGGTAGAGATAGTCCAGGCGCTCGCGCTCGGCCACCTCGACCGCGAAGCGGTGGATCACCGCCGGGTCGGAGATGTCCTGCTTCTGCGCGGTGACCGACATCAGCAGGTGCTTGAGCACCAGCCATTCCACCAGCGCGGTGTCGCCGGCGCTGAAGCCGAGCGCCTCGCAGAACGCGCGCGCGTCGACCGCGCCAAGCTCGGAATGGTCGCCGCCGCGGCCCTTGGCGATGTCGTGGAACAGCCCCGCGACCAGCAGCAGTTCGGGCTTGCGCAGCAGCGGCCAGACCTCGTGCGCCATCGAGAAGCGCTCGTCGGGGATGCCGGTGGAGAACGAGGCCAGGTTGCGCAGCACCGCCAGCGTGTGCTGGTCGACCGTGTACACGTGGAACAGGTCGAACTGCATCCGCCCGGACACCTTCGCGAACGCCGGGATCCAGCGGCCAAGCACGCCCAGCCGGGCCATGCGCTCGAGCGAGCGCACCGGACCCGGGCCGCGCAGCAGGGCCACGAAGTCCTCGCGCAGTTCGGCCGACGCGTCCTGGTAGGCGGGCAGCGCGTGCAGCGATTCGGCCAGCGCGCGCGCGGTGCGCGAATGCAGGCCCTTGGCGCCGGGATGGTCGGCCCACAGCGCGAACAGCCAGAACACGCGCGACATGTCGCCACCGGGCCAGAACTCGTCGCGGGCCACCAGATAGCCGCGCTTCATCGCGAACTCCGCATCCAGCGGCACCGCCTCCGCGTCGCCCTCGATCTGCTCCTCGTAGCGCTGCAGCAGGCGCTCGCCGATGCGCAGCACGATCGCGGCGCTGCGATAGAACTCCTGCATCATCCGCTCGATGCGGGTGTTGTCGGCGTCCTCGACATGCTGCAGGCGCGCGGCCAGCGCCTTCTGGTAGTCGAAGCGCAGGCGCTCCTCGCGCTTGCGCGCCACCAGGTGCAGGCCGTAGCGCAGCCGCGCCAGCACCCGCCATTCGCGCTCGAGCGCGGCGTATTCGTCCAGGCCCAGGTGACCGAGCGGGATCAGCGACTCGATGTCGCGGGTGCCGAACACCCGCCGCGCCATCCAGCGCAGGGTGTGGATGTCGCGCAGCCCGCCCGGGCCTTCCTTGATATTGGGTTCGAGGTTGTCGGCGGTATCGCCGAAGCGGGCGTGGCGCTGGCGCAGCTCCTCGCGCTTGGCGGCGAAGAATTCGTCCGCCGGCCAGACCCGGTCTACCGCCACCGCCTCCTCGAGCCGCGCCGCCATCTCCGGCGTCGCCACCAGCGGTCGCGCCTCGATCAGCGAGGTCATCACGGTGATGTCCTCGGCCGCGGCGCGCGTGCATTCGTCCAGCGTGCGCACCGCGTGCCCCACCGGCAGCCCGGCATCCCACAGCAGCGCGAACAGCCGCGACAGCGCCGCGGTGTCGTCCGCGCTGGCGTGCTCGCCCACCACCACCAGCAAGTCGATGTCCGAACGCGGGAACAGCTCGCCGCGCCCGTAGCCGCCGATCGCGAACAGGGTCAGGTCGGCGTCGGCCGGTATCGTCCGCGACCAGGTCTGGCGCACCAGGCCGTCGACCGCGATCACCCGCGCCAGCAGCAGGCGCTCGATGTCGCCGTCGGCGTCGAAGCGCTGGGCGAAGCCGGCGTCCTGGGCGCGCAGAGACTCGGCGGCGACCGCCGCCCAGGCCGCGTCCTCCTCCGGGCGCAACGCCGCGTCGCTGTGGTCGGAGGCCGCGGTCACGTTCAAAGGTCGTTGTCGTCGCCGGGCAACCGGGTCAGGATCTCGACCCCGTCATCGGTCACCACCACGGTGTGCTCCCACTGCGCGGAGAGCTTCCGGTCCCTGGTCACCACGGTCCAGCCGTCGGGCAGCAGGCGGGTGTGGCGCGCACCCTCGTTGATCATCGGTTCGATGGTGAAGGTCATGCCCGGCGCCAGCACCAGTCCTTCGCCCTGCCGCCCGTAGTGCAGCACCTGCGGGTCCTCGTGGTAGACCTGCCCGATGCCGTGGCCACAGTACTCGCGGACCACGCTGAAGCGCTGCCCCTCCGCGTATTGCTGGATCGCATGGCCGACGTCGCCCAGGGTCGCCCCCGGCCGCACCGCGCGGATGCCACGGAACAGCGCCTCGCGCGTGGTCTCGACCAGCCGCCTGGCCATTACCGACGGCGTACCCACGTAGTACATGCGGCTGGTGTCGCCGTGCCAGCCGTCCTTGATGACGGTGACGTCGATGTTGATGATGTCGCCGTCCCTGAGCACCTTGGCCTCGCTCGGGATGCCGTGGCAGATGACGTTGTTGGCCGAGATGCAGGTGGTCCTGGGATAGCCCTTGTAGCCGAGGTTGGCCGGGGTGGCCTTCTGCACGTTGACGATGTGGTCGTGGCAGATGCGATCGAGCTCCAGGGTGCTCACGCCCGGGCGGACGTGTTCGGACACGACCTGCAGCACCTCGGCCGCAAGCCGCCCGGCGACGCGCATCTTCCCGATCTGGTCCGGTGTCTTGGTCTGGATGGTCATGGCCGCATTATCGCCGACGCCGGCCGGGCGTGCCGGCGCAGGCCGCGGCGGTGCCCCGGCGGCGCGGCCCGGCGCCCGGCCCCCGGATCTGGACGATCCGGCCCGGTTTGCCCCCGGCCGCCGCAGCGGCTATCATTCGCCGGCTGTGTCGCCGGAGTCCGGTGGCCAGCTGCCCACGCCGGGCATCGCGTCGTCGACGCAGGCGAATACACACCCGCTGCAGACACCCGTGCCGGGGTGTCCCTCGCAGTCCGGGGCCACGGCCCCGGTACGGATCAAGCGAGGGATCTGGCCACGGAGGCGGCGGGGAGGCCCAACCCCGGAACCACGCGTCCTGCCCTGCGCAGGCCGCAGCGCCCCAACGACCCGGGCGCCGGTTCCCTGTCCGGAGTTTCACCAATGCCCCAGATCACCATGCGCCAGATGCTGGAAGCCGGCGTCCATTTCGGCCACCAGACGCGCTACTGGAACCCGAAGATGGCCCCGTACATCTTCGGTGCCCGCGGCAAGATCCACATCATCAACCTCGAGAAGACGGTTCCGCTGTTCAACGACGCGATGAACTTCATCTCGGGCATCGCCCAGAAGCGCGGCATCATCCTGTTCGTGGGCACCAAGCGCAGCGCGCGCGATTCGATCAAGGAAGAGGCCGAGCGCTGCGGCATGCCGTACATGACCCAGCGCTGGCTGGGCGGCACCCTGACCAACTTCCGCACCGTCAAGCAGTCCGTTTCGCGCCTGAAGGAGCTGGAAGCGGCCGAGACCGACGGCACCTTCGACAAACTGGTCAAGCACGAAGTGCTGGGCCTGCGCCGCGAGCGCGAGAAGCTGCTGGCCTCGCTGGGCGGCCTGAAGGACCTCAACCGCCTGCCCGACGCGCTGTTCGTGATCGACATCGGCCACGAGGACATCGCGGTCAAGGAAGCGCGCAAGCTGGGCATCCCGGTGATCGCGGTGGTCGACACCAACTACGACCCGACCCTGGTCGACTACGCCATCCCGGGCAACGACGACGCCATCCGCGCCGTGCAGCTGTACGGGCGCGCCGCCGCCGATGCGGTGCTCGAGGGCAAGGCCGCGGCGCCGAACGCGGCCAACGTGCGCGAGGAGGAGTTCGCCGAGGGCGAGTCCAAGCCCGCGCGCCGCGCGCCGGCGAAGAAGTCCGCGGAAGCCCCGGAAGCCAAGGCGGACGAGGCCCCGGCCGCCGGGTAATCGCCCGGCAACGCGGCCGCGCCATCCTGGCGCGGTTGCGATCGCGGCCGGCGGACTTCCGCCGCCGCCATGAATCATGCAGCGGGCGCGCGCCCGCCGCCCATATCTTCCGAATTCGAGGTCCCCGATGGAAATCACCGCATCCATGGTCAAGGAGCTGCGCGAGCGTACCGGCGCCGGCATGATGGAGTGCAAGAAGGCGCTCACCGAGAACAACGGCGACATCGACGCCGCCGCCGAGGCGCTGCGCAAGTCGGGCCTGGCCAAGGCCGACAAGAAGGCCAGCCGCGTCGCCGCCGAGGGCCGCATCGCCGCCGCACAGGCGGCCGGCAAGGCGGCGCTGGTCGAGATCAACTCCGAAACCGACTTCGTGGCCAAGGACGGGAACTTCGCGTCCTTCACCGAAGCCGTCGCCAGCGCCGCGCTCGGCGCCGCCGACGTCGAGGCGCTCAAGGCGGCGAAGCTGCCATCGGGCGAGACCGTCGAGGAAGCGCGCGCGGCCGTGATCGCCAAGGTCGGCGAGAACGTGCAGGTGCGCCGCATGGCCCGCATCGACAGCGACAACCACCTGGCCGCCTACGTCCACGGCGGCAGGATCGGCGTGCTGGTCGAGCTCAAGGGCGGCGACGCCGATCTGGCGCGCGGCCTGGCGATGCATGTCGCCGCGATGAACCCGCCGCACAACAAGCAGTCCGACGTCCCGGCCGACTTCATCGCCAAGGAAAAGGAGATCGAGCTGGCGAAGATGTCCGACAAGGACCGCGGCAAGCCGGCCGAGATCCTGGAGAAGATCATCGGCGGCAAGATCGCCAAGATCGTCAACGAGGTCAGCCTGTACGGCCAGCCCTACGTGCTCGACACCGACAAGACCGTCGAGGCCGTGCTCAAGGCCGCCGGCGCCGAAGTCGTCGGCTTCCAGCGCCTGGCCGTGGGCGAAGGCATCGAGAAGGTGGTCGAGGACTACGCCGCCGAAGTGATGAAGCAGGCCGGCCTGGCCTGAGCCACGGCCACCGGCGTTCGAACCAGAGGCCGCGGGAGCAATCCCGCGGCCTTTTGCTTTCTTCCTCCAGCCGGGGAAGCGGCAGGGACGGCGGCGGCCGCGCCTGGCCGGCTCCTCCCCGCTTTGTCTGGCTCCTCCTCCGCTTGCGGGGAAGGAGCTGAAGCAAAGCGGCGCTCCGGCCCTGCTCCTCCCTCCGCGCAACGGCAGGTCGGGAAGGGCGGCTTCAGGTCGCGCCGCCATCCATCGCGCGCTTCGCGGGCGTCCCGATCCCGAGCTTCCCACGCGACCAGGGCAAGGAGCAGGAGCAGCGACAGCAACGCCCAGGCCGCATCGGCTAGAATTCACACCGCCCGCCACGGAGTTTCCAATGTCGCAACTCGCCTACCGCCGCGTCCTGTTGAAGCTGTCCGGCGAGGCGCTGATGGGCGAGGAGGACTACGGCATCGACCCCAAGGTCATCAGCCGGCTGGCCCGGGAGATCATCGAGACGCAGCAGGCCGGGGCCGAGATCGGGGTGGTCATCGGTGGCGGCAACATCTTCCGCGGCGCGGGACTGGCGGCGGCCGGGATGGATCGGGTGACCGGCGACCAGATGGGCATGCTGGCCACGGTGATCAACGCGCTGGCGATGCAGGATGCGCTGGAAAAGCTCGGCGGCAAGGTCCGGGTGATGAGCGCGATCAAGATCAACGACGTGTGCGAGGACTACATCCGCCGCCGTGCGATCCGCCACCTCGAGAAGGGCCGGATCGGGATCTTCGCCGCCGGCACCGGCAATCCGTTCTTCACCACCGACTCGGGCGCCGCGCTGCGCGCGATCGAGATCGGCGCCGACCTGCTGCTCAAGGCCACCAAGGTCGACGGGGTCTACGACAAGGACCCGAAGAAGCACGCCGACGCGGTGCGCTACGAGAGCCTGGGCTACGACGAGGTGATCTCCCGCAACCTGCAGGTGATGGACACCGCCGCGTTCGCGCTGTGCCGCGACAGCGAACTGCCCCTGCGCATCTTCGACATGTCCCAGCCCGGGGTGCTGCTGCGCATCCTGCAGGGCGAGCCGATCGGCACCCTGGTGCGCGGACGCGGCTGAGGGCGATTGCGCTGCGGCGGTCCGGGGCTGCCGGACGGGGTGAATACGCAGTCGCCGGTCGCAGCCCGAGCCGCTCCCGCAGTGCGGGCGGCCGCGGACCGGAAGCGGATTGCGGGCCTGCGGGTCCGCCAGCGCCTATAATCCGGCGGTTCCACCCGCACAACGACCGGAGCCGGCGATGCTCAACGAGATCAAGAAGGACGCCCAGACGCGCATGGCCAAGAGCGTCGATGCGCTGCGCCACACCCTGGTGAAGGTGCGGACCGGGCGTGCCACCAGCGCCCTGGTCGACCACATCAAGGTCAACTACTACGGCTCGGACACGCCGCTGGGGCAGGTCGCCAGCGTCGTGGTCAGCGATGCGCGCTCGCTCACCATCACGCCGTGGGAGAAGCAGATCGTGGGCGCGGTCGAGAAGGCGATCCTGGCCTCGGACCTGGGCCTGACCCCGAACACCGCCGGCACCACCATCCGGCTCAACCTTCCCGCCCTGACCGAGGAGCGCCGCAGGGACCTGACCAAGGTGGTGCACGGCGAGGGCGAGGACGCCAAGGTCGCGATCCGCAACATCCGCCGCGACGCGATCCAGCAGGCCAAGGAACTGCTCAAGGAAAAGCAGATCTCCGAGGACGACGAGCACCGCTTCGAGGACGAGATCCAGAAGGTCACCGACAGCGCGATCAAGGACGTGGACGAGGTGGTCAAGGCCAAGGAACAGGAACTGATGGCGGTCTGAAGGGCCGTGATTGGTGATTGGTGATTCGTGATTGGTCAGAGCCAAAGCCGAAGAGGCCACTTCGTTGATTGAGACCCCGGATTCGCTGGACGCCGCTCCTGCGAATCACCAATCACCAATCACCAATCACCGCGACGTGCCGCGGCACGTCGCGATCATCATGGACGGCAACGGCCGCTGGGCCGCGCGGCGGCGGCGGCCGCGGGCGCTGGGGCATCGCGCCGGCGCCCGCGCGGTCAACGTCTGCATCGACTTCTGCCTCGAACAGGGCATCCGTGCGCTGACCCTGTTCGCGTTCTCCAGCGAGAACTGGGGCCGGCCCGAGGAAGAGGTCGGCGCGTTGATGAAGCTGTTCCTGGCCGCGCTCGACCGCGAGGTCGAGGAGCTGCACCGGCGCGGGGTGGAAGTACGCTTCATCGGCGACCGCTCGCCCTTCCCGGCCGACATCCGCGCGCGCATGCACGCGGCCGAAACGCTCACCCTGGGCAACGCGCGCCTGACCTTGTCGATCGCCGCCAGCTACGGCGGGCGCCAGGACATCGCCGCGGCCGCGCGCGCGCTGGCCGAGGACGTGGCCGCCGGGCGCCTGCGCCCGGAGCAGATCGACGAGGCCGCGGTCGGCGCGCGCATGGCCCTGGCCGACCTGCCGCCGCCGGACCTGTTCATCCGCACCGGCGGCGACTGCCGGATCAGCAACTTCCTGCTGTGGCAGCTGGCCTACACCGAGCTGTGGTTCACTCCCACGCTGTGGCCGGACCTGAACGCGGCCACCCTGCACGAGGCGATGCGCGCGTTTTCCGCCCGCGAACGCCGCTTCGGCTTGACCGGCGAGCAGGTGTCCGGCAGCGTGCCCGCATCCCGACGGAGCCAGCCTTGACCCGCACCCGCGTCCTGACCGCCCTGCTGATGGCGCCCCTGGCGATTGCCGCCGTGCTGCTGCTGCCCACGCCGTGGCTGGTCGCCCTGACGGCGATCCTGTTCCTGGCCGCGCTGTGGGAGTGGTTCCGGCTCTCCGACATCGAGGACACCCTGCAGCGCACCCTGCTGCTGCTGGCCAACCTGCTGCTGATGGCGGCGCTGGTCTGGGCCTCGCCGACCGGCAGCGGCGGCTCGCTGGTGCTGTTCAAGCTGGTGACCATGTTCGGCGTGGTCTGGTGGCTGGTGGCGATGCTGTGGCTGCGCCGCTACGACTTCGCCTCCGACCACGACACCCACGCGCGCGTGTTCAAGCTCGCCGCCGGCACCCTGGCGGTGGTGCCGGCCTGGTGCGCGCTGGCGGTGATCCACGCCGGCGACCCGACCACGACCGGCCTGCGGCTGGTGCCGCAGGGCCACGTCTGGCTGCTGACCGCACTGATGATCGTATGGGCCACCGATACCGGCGCGTATTTCGCCGGTCGCCGCTTTGGCGGGAAATGGTTCTCCAGGCGCATGGCGCCGCGGATCAGCCCCAACAAGACCTTCGAAGGCCTGCTCGGCGGGATCGCGCTGGGGATCGTGGTCGCGCTGGCGATGGCGCCGCTGGCCGGGGCCACGCCCGCACAGCTGCCGCTGGTGGCGCTGGCGGCGCTGGCGACGGTGCTGTTCTCGGTGGTCGGCGACCTGTTCGAAAGCCTGCTCAAGCGCCATGTCGGGGCCAAGGATTCGGGCACGCTGATCCCGGGCCACGGCGGCGTGCTCGACCGGATCGACAGCGTGCTCGCCGCGCTGCCGGCGTTCGCGGTCGCCAAGTTCTGGCTCGGATTCTGACGTGATCCGGGAAGTTGCATCGACACTCGCCGCCGGCCGCATCGCGCGGGCCACGGCGGTCCGGAGCGCAGGCTGATGCAGCGCGTTGCCGTCCTCGGCGCCACCGGCTCGATCGGCTCCTCGGCGCTGGACGTGATCGCCCGCCACCCGCAGTCGATGCACGCCAGCGTGCTTGCCGCCGGCGGCAACGTGGCCGCGCTGGTGGCGCTGTGCGCGCGGCACCGCCCGGAGCACGCGGTGATCGGCGACGAGGCTGCGCTGGAGACGCTGCGCGAAGGCCTGCGCGCCGCCGGCAGCGCCACCCGCGCCCACGCCGGCGCCGCGGCGCTGGCGGAGCTGGTCGCGGGCGAGGCCTGCGACAGCGTGGTCGCGGCGATCGTCGGCGCCGCCGGTCTGGAATCGACCCTGGCCGCCGCGCGCGCGGGCAAGCGCCTGCTGCTGGCGAACAAGGAATCGCTGGTGCTGGCCGGCGAGCTGCTGATGCAGGCCGCCCATGCCGCCGGTGCCACCATCGTGCCGATCGACAGCGAACACAACGCCATCTTCCAGTGCCTGCACGGGCGCGGGGCGGGAGCGGAGGTGCGCCAGGTCACCCTCACCGCCTCCGGCGGGCCGTTCCGCGGCCGCTGCCGGGGCGAGCTGGCCGATGTCACGCCGGCACAGGCCGTGGCCCATCCCAAATGGTCGATGGGGCCCAAGATCTCGGTCGATTCGGCCACCCTGATGAACAAGGGCCTGGAGCTGATCGAGGCCCACCACCTGTTCGGCCTGGCCGACGACCGGCTGGCGGTGCTGGTGCACCCGCAGAGCCTGGTGCATTCGCTGGTGGAATTCGTCGACGGCTCGGTGCTGGCCCAGCTCGGGCTGCCGGACATGCGCACCGCGCTGGCGGTGGGCCTGGGCTGGCCGCAGCGCCTGGCCTCGGGCGTGGGCGCGCTGGACCTGGCCGCGCAGGGACCGCTGGAATTCGGCCCGCCCGACCTCGACACCTTTCCCTGCCTGCGCCTGGCGCGCGAGGCGCTGCGTGCGGGCGGCACCGCGCCGGCCACCCTCAACGCCGCCAACGAAGTGGCGGTTTCAGCCTTTCTTCAGGGCCGGATCGGTTTCCTGTCCATCGCCGCGCTGGTCGAGGACGCGCTCGCCGCGATCGCGGTCGAGCCGGCCGAATCGCTGGAGGCGCTGGGCGAAACCGACGCCCGCGCCCGGCGCCACGCCGAACAGGCCATTGCCACGGGTGCCATCCAATGAGCCGCCGCCATGACTGAGTTCCTCGGCTCCGCCTGGTGGCTGATCGTCAGCCTCGGGATCCTGGTGACGATCCACGAATTCGGCCATTTCTGGGTCGCGCGGCGCTGCGGGGTGCGGGTGCTGCGATTCTCGATCGGCTTCGGCGGCGCGCTGTGGAAGCGCCACGCGAAGGACGGCACCGAGTACCGGATCGCGGCGATCCCGCTCGGCGGCTACGTCAAGATGCTCGACGAGCGCGAGGTCGACGTGCCCGCGGCCGAGGCCGGCCAGGCCTTCAACCGCCAGTCGGTGTGGAAGCGGATCGCGATCGTCGCCGCCGGCCCCGCCGCGAACCTGGCCCTGTGCTTCGTGCTGCTGTGGGCGATGTTCGTGGTCGGCCGCCCCGACTACGCGCCGGTGCTCGGGCCTTCTGGCGGGATCGCGGCCGAGTCCGGCCTGCGCAGCGGCGACCGGGTCGAGGCCGTGGGCGAGCGCGAAACCCCGACCTGGATGGAGCTGCAGATGGCCCTGCTGCCCGCCGCGCTGGACCGCGCCGACGTGCCGCTGCAGGTGACCGACGCGCAAGGCAACGCGCGCCAGGTGGCGCTGCGCCTGTCCAGCCTGCCGGCCGATTTCGACCAGCGCCAGATGCTGCGCAGCATCGGCCTGGTGCCGCGGCACTTCACCGTGCCGGCCGCCGTGGGCCGGGTGCTGCCCGACGGCGCGGCCTGGGGGACCCTGGCCGAGGGCGACCGGATCACCGCCATCGACGGCCGTCCGGTCGAAACTTTCGCCGAGCTCGGCCCGCTGCTGCAGGCCCTGGGCGAACGTGGCGGCGAGGCGATGATCGAGGTGACCCGCGACGGCGAACGCATGGCGTTCCCGCTGCAGCCGCGGGAAATGACCGATGATGCCGGCAATACGCGCTGGGTGCTGGGAATCGAGGCCCCCGCCAGCATCGAACTGCCGCCCAAGGACGCCATGCAGCGCTATGGCCCGGTGGCCGCGGTCCCGGCCGCGGCGCGCGAGGTGGGTCATCTGACCGGGCAACTGCTGGGGATGATCCAGCGCGCCTTCGCCGGCCGGCTGGCGCTGGAAAACACCGTGGCCGGGCCGCTGACCATCGCCCGGGCCACCAACGCCTACGCCAGCCAGGGCGTGGCCTGGTATCTGACCATCCTCGCCCTGCTGTCGCTGAGCATCGCCATCCTCAACCTGCTGCCGATCCCGCTCTTGGACGGGGGGCACCTGTTGTATTACCTTATCGAGTTGGTCAAAGGCAGTCCGTTAAGCGAACGTGCGATGGCCGCCGGGCAGTATGTCGGCCTGGTGCTGTTGGCTAGCTTGATGGGCCTGGCGTTCTACAACGACATCCTGCAGCTGGTGCGCTGATGCCCCGCCTTTCACCGCCATTGCGTCAGCAGTGGAGCTCTTACCCAATCCGGACCGATCGATGACGCGTACTCCTGCCCGCCACCTGCTCGCACTTGCCCTCGCGACCGCCCTCGCGCCCGCCTGGGCCCAGCAGGCGGCCGACCCGGCCGGACTCGCGGCCCCGGTGGCCGGCGCCCCGGGCAGCTTCACCGTCAGCGACATCCGCGTCGACGGCCTGCAGCGCATCGGCGCCGGCACCGTGTTCACCTACCTGCCGATCGAGCGCGGCGACACGATCAACCAGACCCGGATCGGGGAGGCGGTGCGCGCGCTCTACCGCACCGGCTTCTTCGAGGACATCCAGGTCGGACGCCAGGGCAACATCCTGGTGGTCACCGTCGTCGAACGACCCGCGATCAACAAGCTGACCCTGACCGGCAACAAGGACATCAAGACCGAGGACCTGACCCGCGGCCTGACCGACATCGGCCTGGCCGAGGGCGAGACCTTCGACCGGCTGGCCCTGGACCGCGTGACCCAGGAGCTCACCCGCCAGTACAACAACCGCGGCAAGTACAACGTCGAGATCGATCCGACGGTCTCGCGCCTGGACCGCAACCGGGTCGACGTGACCATCGCGATCGAGGAAGGCAAGGCGGCCAAGATCCGCCACATCAACCTCATCGGCAACGAGCTTTTCGAACAGGAAGACCTGACCGACTCCTGGGAGTCGGGCGAGAGCAACTGGCTCAGCTGGTACCGCCGCGACGACCAGTATTCCAAGGAAAAGCTCTCCGGCGACCTGGAGAAGCTGCACAACTTCTACCTCGACCGCGGCTACGTGGATTTCAGCATCGACAGCACCCAGGTGTCGATCAGTCCCGACAAGCGCGACATGTTCATCACCGCCGGCCTGACCGAGGGCCAGATCTACACCGTGTCCTCGGTCGAGCTCACCGGCGACACGGTGCTGCCCAAGGAGGAGCTCGAGCGCCTGGTGGTGGTGCAGGAGGGCTCGGTCTTCTCGCGCGCGCTGCTGGAGCTGTCCTCCGACGCGATCACGGCCACGCTCGGCAACATCGGCTACGCCTTCGCCCAGGTCAACACCATCCCCGAGATCGACCGCGAAAAGCGCACCGTCGGCATCAAGCTGCAGGTGGTGCCGGGCCCGCGCGTGAACGTGCGCAGGATCGTGTTCCGCGGCAACACCCGCACCGCCGACGAGGTGATGCGGCGCGAGATGCGCCAGTTCGAGGGCGCGTGGTACTCGCAGGCGGCGATCGACCGCTCCAAGGTCCGCCTGCAGCGGCTGGGTTACTTCGAATCGGGCAGCGTCAACGTCGAGACCGCGCCCGTGCCGGGCACCAATGACGAGGTCGACGTGGTGTTCAGCGTCACCGAAACCACCTCCGGCAGCTTCGTGTTCGGCGTCGGCTACTCGCAGCTGGCCGGCCTGACGACATCGGTGCAGCTGTCGCAGAACAACTTCCTCGGCAGCGGCAACCGGGTCTCGGTCGAGGCGCAGCGCAACGTGTACCTGCAGCGCTACTCGTTCTCGTTCACGAACCCCTACTTCACCGACGACGGTCTGTCGCTGGGCTACAACCTGTGGTGGCGCGAGTTCGACAACTCCGAGTTCAACACCGCGCAGTTCTCCTCGACCAACGCCGCCGGCCAGGTGTTCCTGGGCCTGCCGATCACCGAGTCGGACACGATCTCGGCGCTGTTCGGCATCGACCGCAACCAGATCTTCGCCTTCCGCGGGTCCTCGCCGCAGTCGATCGTCGACTACATCGACGCGGTCGGCCAGCGCACCTTCCACTCCTGGCGCGGGGAGCTGGCGTGGGCGCGCGATTCACGCAACGACTTCCTGCAGCCCACCCGCGGCACGCTGCAGCGCGTGTCGCTGGAAACCACCCTGCCCGGCTCGACGGTCGAGTACTACAAGCTCAACTACGAATTCTCCAAGTACTGGTACCTCCATCGCGCGCTGGTGCTCAACACCCGCTTCGAACTCGGCTATGGCGACAGCTATGGCGACGACATCTCCCGGGTGTTCTGCCGTCGCCAGGGCTCGCCGCCGCTGCCGCCGCCCGGCGCCCCCGCTGCCGACCCGGCGTCCACCGCCGGCGGCGGCGCCTGTGGCGAGGGCTCGGTCTACAGCCATACCCTGACCGCGAGCGGGCTGCCGTTCTTCGAGAACTTCTACGCCGGTGGCGCGCGCTCGGTACGCGGCTTCCGCGACAACACCCTGGGTCCGCGCGAGGCCGCGTTCAACAGCGGCTACCTGCAGCCGATGGGCGGTTCGCTCAAGACCGTCGGCTCGGTGGAGATGTTCTTCCCGCAGCTGATCAAGTCGCCCGCAGCGCGGATCTCGGCCTTCGTCGACTTCGGCAACGTGTTCCGCAGCACCGACGATTTCGACAGCGGCGAGCTGCGCGCCTCGGCCGGCGTCGCGCTGATGTGGCGCGCGCCGGTGGGGCCGATCTCGATCAGCTACGCCTACCCGCTGCGCACCCAGGACGAGGTGCGCGGCGAGAACGGCCAGGTGATCCAGCACGGCGACGAACTCGAGCGCCTGCAGTTCACCTTCGGCGGCGCGTTCTAGCGGCCTTTCGGTCGATGCCGCGCCGGACAGTCCAGGTCAGCGCAGGAGAACTCGCCGAGCGTTTCGATCTGACGCTGCGCGGCGATCCCGCCCGCGCCATCGAGGGCGTCGCCACCCTGGCCGGCGCCGGCCCGGGCACGCTGTCGTTTCTGGCCAACCCGCGCTACCGCGGCCAGCTGGCCGCGACGCGCGCCGGCCTGGTGGTGCTGCGCGAACGCGACGCCGACGGCTATGCCGGCGACATGCTGCTGGCCGACGATCCGTACGTGGCCTTCGCCCGCATCGCCGCCCTGTTCGAGCCGGTCCGGGCGCATGAGCCGGGCGTGGATCCACGCGCGGTCGTGCACGCCGACGCCGTCGTCGATCCCGACGCCTCGATCGGGCCGCTGGCGTGCGTGGGCGCGGGCAGCAGGATCGCAGCCGGCGTCCGCATCGGTCCGGGTTGCGTGATCGGTGAGGACTGCGAGGTCGGCGCCGGCAGCACCCTCGTGGCGAACGTGACCCTGGTGCGGCGGGTACGGCTCGGCCGGCGCGTGCTGGTGCACCCGGGCGCAGTGCTGGGCGCCGACGGCTTCGGCCTGGCGCTCGACCGCGGCGGCGACGAGCCGCACTGGATCAAGGTGCCGCAGCTAGGCGGGGTGGACGTGGGCGACGACTGCGAGATCGGCGCCAACACCACCATCGACCGCGGCGCGATCGAGGACACCGTGCTCGAGCACGACGTGCGCCTGGACAACCAGATCCAGGTCGCGCACAACGTGCGCATCGGCGCCCACACCGCGATGGCCGGCTGCGTGGCCGTGGCTGGCAGCACCACGATCGGGCGATACTGCATGATCGGCGGCGCGGCGGGGATCGCCGGCCACCTGGAGATCTGCGACCGGGTGCTGGTCACCGCGATGACCCTGGTGACGCACTCGATCCGGGAGCCCGGGGAGTATTCTTCCGGAACCCCGCTGATGGACAGCCGCAGCTGGCGCCGCAACGCGGTCCGCTTCAAGCAGCTCGACTCAATCGCCAGGCGCGTGGGAACGTCGCCCAAGGAAAAAGAATGAAACAGCAGGTCACGCTTCCCATCGACAGTGTCGGCATCCGCGAACTGCTGCCGCACCGCTACCCGTTCCTGCTGGTCGACCGGGTGGTGGAGGCCGAGCCGGGCAAGCGCGTGCTCTGCTACAAGAACGTCACCGGCAACGAGCCGTTCTTCACCGGTCATTTCCCGAACCGTCCGGTGATGCCGGGGGTGCTGGTGATCGAAGCGCTGGCGCAGGCCGGCGGCATCCTGTCCCAGCTCACCCACGGCGGCGGGCTCGAGGGCCGGCTGTCGTACCTGGTGAAGGTCGACAACGCGAAATTCTCGCGCATGGTGGTGCCCGGCGACCGGCTCGACCTGGAGGTCGAACTCAAGCGCGAGATCCGCAACATGACCCTCTACGGCGGCCTGGCGCGCGTGGACGGCGAGCAGGTGGCCTGCGCCGAGATCCTCTGCGCCGAGGTGCGCGCCTGACATGACCGTCGGCATCCATCCCACCGCGGTCGTCGATCCGTCGGCGCGGCTCGGCGAAGGGGTGTCGGTGGGTGCGTTCACCTGGATCGGTCCCGGGGTCGAGATCGGCGACGGCTCCACCATCGGCCCGCACTGCAGCGTGCATGGCCCGACCCGGATCGGGCGCGAGAACCGCATCGTCGGCCACGCCGCGATCGGCGGCGACCCGCAGGACAAGAAGTACCGCGGCGAGCCGGTGGCGCTGGAGATCGGCGACCGCAACCTGGTGCGCGAATTCGTCACCCTCAACCGCGGCACCGGCGACGGCGGCGGCGTGACCCGGATCGGCAGCGACAACTGGTTCCTGGCCTATACCCACGTCGCCCACGACTGCGTGGTCGCCAACCACTGCGTGTTCTCCAACAACGCCACCCTGGCCGGCCACGTCCGGGTCGACGACCACGTGATCCTCAGCGGCTTCGCCGGCGTGCACCAGTTCTGCCGGGTCGGCGCGCATGCGTTCATCGGCATGGGCGCGTTCGTCAACGGCGACGTACCGCCGTTCCTGATGGTGGCCCAGGACAAGTACGCGCGACCGCGCGGCATCAACGCCGAGGGCCTCAAGCGGCGCGGCTTCGACGCCACGCGCATCACCGCCATCCGCCGCGCCTACCGCGCGCTGTACATGGGCGACGCCAGGCTCGACGAGGCGCGCGCCGAACTGGCCGAGATCGCCGCCGCGGGAAGCGAGGACGTGCGCGCGATGCTGGAATTCATCGAGGGCGGCGAACGGCCGCTGTTGCGGTGAAGCCGTGATTGGGGATTGGTGATTTGTGATTGGCAAAGAGCAAGGGCAGGCCTCTGGAACGCGGGACGTGGCCGCTTTTTCCAATCACCAATCACCAATCACCAATCACCCGACGGGCTCCGCGCTGCGCGTGGGGCTCGTCGCCGGCGAAGCCTCCGGCGACCTGCTCGGCGCCGGGCTGGTGGACGCGCTGCGGCTGCGCTATCCCGACGCCGAGTTCGCCGGCGTTGGCGGAGCGGCGATGCGGGCGGCCGGGGTGGAGACCTGGCACGACGCCTCGGAACTGGCGGTGATGGGGCTGAGCGAGGTGCTGCGCCACCTGCCGCGGCTGCTGCGCCTGCGCCGCGCGCTGCGCCAGCGGCTGCTCGACTGGCGGCCGGACGTGTTCATCGGCATCGATGCGCCCGACTTCAACCTGGGCCTGGAGCGCGCGCTCAAGCGCCGCGGCCTGCGCACCGTGCATTACGTCAGCCCCTCGGTCTGGGCCTGGCGCCAGGGCCGGGCGGCGAAGATCGGGCGCAGCGCCGACCGGGTGCTGTGCCTGTTCCCGATGGAGCCGCCGATCTACGCCCGTCACGGCGTCGACGCACGCTTCGTCGGCCATCCCATGGCCGACGCCATGCCGCTCAATCCCGACCGCCGCCGTGCGCGCGCCGAGCTGGGACTGGACGAGGACGGCCCGGTGCTGGCGGTGCTGCCGGGCTCGCGCCTGGGCGAGATCGAGCGCCTGGGGGCGATCTTCCTGGAGGCCGCCGGCCGCGTCGCCGCGCAGGTGCCGGGGCTGCGCATCGTGGTCCCCGCCGCTACCCCCGCCTGCGGCGAGGCGCTGCGCGCCCTGCTGGCGGCCGCACCGCTGCCCGAGGGCAGCGTGCGCCTGTTCGAGGGCCGCGCGCGCGAGACGATGACCGCCGCCGACGTGGTGCTGCTGGCCTCGGGCACCGCCACACTCGAAGCGATGCTGGCCAAGCGGCCGATGGTGGTCGGCTACCGGATCGCGCCCGGCACGCATCGCATCGTGCGCGCGCTCGGCCTGCTCAAGGTCGACCGCTACGCCCTGCCCAACGTGCTGGCCGGGCAGACCATCGCCCCGGAACTGATGCAGGACGACTGCACGCCCGAGCGCCTTGCGGTCGCGGTGCTGCAGTGGTTCTCCGATCCCGCCGCGGTCGCGGCGCTGGAGCCGGTCTACCGCGACCTGCACCTGGCGCTGCGCCGCGACGCCTCGGCCTCGGCCGCAGACGCGGTCACCGCGCTGCTGCAGGCGCCGCCATGAGGCGGCGCGTGGCCGGGGTCGACGAGGCCGGCTGCGGACCGCTGGCCGGGCCGGTGGTGGTGGCTGCCGTGATCCTGCATCCACGCCGCCCGGTCGAGGGCCTGGACGATTCGAAGAAGCTCAGCCCCCGCCGGCGCGAGGCGCTGTATCCGCAGATCGTGGCGCGCGCCCTCGCCTGGCGGATCGAGTTCGTCTACGTCGACGAGATCGACGCGCTCAACATCCTGCAGGCGCGCCTGACCGGGATGCGGCGCGCGCTGTGCGCGCTGGACCCGGCCGCCACCCACGCCCGCATCGACGGCAACCGCCTGCCGGTCGACCTGCCCTGCCACGGCGAGGCAGTGGTCGGCGGCGACGGCCTGGAGCCCGCGATCATGGCCGCCTCGATCCTGGCCAAGGTGGCGCGCGATCGCGCGATG
This sequence comes from Pseudomonadota bacterium, assembly GCA_023388355.1. The sequence continues at coordinate 10,922 of JAEWGI010000015.1, read as the reverse complement.
GTGGAGCTGCACGCGCGCTATCCGCAGTACGGCTTCCACCTGCACAAGGGCTATGCCTCGCAGGCGCACCTCGCCGCGCTGCGCGAACACGGGCCCTGCCCGCAGCACCGGCGCAGCTTCTCGCCCGTCTCCCAGCTGGGCCTGTTCTGAGCGAAGTCCGGCGCCGGCGCGGCCGGGTTCAATCCAGCGCGTCGAGCGCCTGTTCCAGCAGCTGCGCCGGCGTCGCGTCGATATCGATCGCACGCACGTCGGCTTCGCCCTGCGGCGACTCCAGCGTGGCGAACTGGCTGTCGAGCAGCGAAACCGGCATGTAGTGGCCGCTGCGCGCGCGCATGCGCCCGGCGATCAGCTCGCGCTCGCCGCGCAGGAACAGGAACCGCAGCGGCAGGCCGGCCGCGCGCAGCATGTCGCGGTGCTGGCGGCGCAGCCCGGAGAAGGCCAGCGCCACCCGCTCACCGGCCTCCACCCGCCGCCGCAGGTCGGCGACGATGCGCTCGACCCAGGGCCGGCGCATATCGTCGGTCAGCGGCTGGCCGCTGGCCATGTGCGCGCGCGCCTGCTCGCTGTGGAAGTCATCGGCGTCGAGGAAGCTGGCGCTCCACGCCTCGGCCAGGGCCAGCGCCAGGGTGGTCTTGCCGCTGCCCGACACGCCCATCACCACCGCAACCCGCACCTGGCTCACGTCGCCGTTCCGTCGATCGGCAGCCGCACCCGCACCCGGTACTGCCGGCCCGGCTCCACCTGCGCGATGCGCCCGTCGTCGAGCGCCTGGCCGTCGAGTTCGACCTGCATCCGCTGCAGGCCCTGCTCGCGCTCGATCACGACATCGAAGACCGCGCCGCGGAAGCGGCGCCGGGCGCGTGCGCGCGGCCAGTGCGAGGGCAGCTGCGGCGCGACCCGCAGCCCGTCGCCGTCGCCTCGGAGGCCGAACAGCGATTCCACCGTGCAGCGGTACATCCAGGCCGCGGTGCCGGTGTTGAACAGCTGGCTGGAGCGGCCGGCGGTGCGCGGGTGCAGGCGCCAGGCGCCACGGTAGTAGTTGGGCACGAACACCGGCAGCTGTCCGCGCTGGACGCAGTCGTCGCCATCGGGACCGGACAGCATCGCCCGCAGCGTGCGCCAGGCGCGGTCGGATTCGCCCACCTCGTACAGCGCGTGCATCCAGAACGCGGCGGCGTGGTTGTAGACCGCGCCGTTCTCGGCCGAACCCGGGAATTTCTGGGTCAGCCGGCCCACGTCCTCGCGCATGCCGGTGTACGGCGGGCCGAGCATGGCCACGCCCCAGGGAGAGACCAGCTCATCCTCCACCGCCGCGATCAGGCGCCGGCGACGGTCGGCGTCGGCCGCGCCGCTGAGCATCGCCCAGCTCTGCGGATTGAGGTAGATGCGGCCCTCGCCGTCGGCGCGCACGCCGAACGCCACGCCGTCATCGGTGATCCCGCGGCCATACCAGTCGCCGTCCCAGAGCCGCTCGTTGACCGCGGCGTTGAACGCCGCCGCGCCCGCGGCGAATTCGCCCGCCTGCGCATCGCGGCCGGCGCGTTCGCAGATCCCCGCCCACAGCCGCAGCGCGTGCGCCGAAGCCAGCGAGAGCCAGCCCGAGACTCCGCGCCCCTTCCAGCCGACCATGTTCATCGGGTCGCACCAGTCGCCCTGGGCGATGTAGCTCAGGCCGCGCCCGTCGCGCTGGTCCAGCAGCCAGCGCATGGACAGGTCGATGCGCTCGGCCACCGTCAGCCGCGTGCCTTCGCGGTCGAGGACTTCGACGTCGAGCACCGGCGCATCGCCGGTTTCGTCGAGATAGGCCTGCAGGAACACCGGCAGCCATACGCAGTGGTCGGTATGCGGCACCTGGTTGATGTACTTGAGCTGCGCGCCTTCCACCAGCAGGATGCCGTCCGGCATCGCCCCGCCGGACTCCTGCTGCGACAGCGCGTGCAGCAGGGCCGCGCGCGCCGCCTGCGGGCGGATGAAGGCCATGCCCATGTGGTCCTGCAGGTAGTTGCGGGTCTGCGGATCGGTGGTCAGGCGGTTGGAGTCGCCGTGGTAGAAGACCTGGCGCGGCAGCCAGTGGTTGACGAAGGCGTCGAACCAGGGGTCGGGCGTTTCGACCTCGATGCAGCCCTGTCCCTCGGCCAGGCGCGCGGCGTGCGCGGCGGCGGCCTCGTCGAAGCCGCCGGGGCCGAGGTAGCGCGCGCGCAGCGCGGCGACGCCGGCGTCGTCATGCGCCGGCGCGAACACGAAGTGGAAACTGTCCTGCGCGCCGGGCGCCAGCTCCAGCGGGTACTGCAGCACCGCGGTCGGCGTTTCGTACAGCGCGTCGCCGCCGGCCAGGCGCTCGCGGCCGGTGATCGCGTCCGGCGCGGACAGCCCACCCTCGCCTTCGAAACCGGCCTGGTTGGCCTCCCAGGCCGCGGGCGCGCGATCGTGCAGCAGCACGGTGCGGTCGAGGAAATCGCGCTGGCGGAACCAGTCGTCGACCTTCTGGTAGGGCGTGACGCTGCCGCACACGATCCCGCCCAGGTCGGGCCGGTAGCCGCCGCACTGGTTCATCCACGACATGTAGCCGACCGGGAAGTAGGGATACAGCGACAGCCGCCGCGCGCGTCCCGACAGATTGCGCACCGTGATCGTCCACAGCTCGGCCACGTCCTCGGCCGGCAGCGTCACCGACATCTCCAGCTCGATCCCGTCGCAGCGCACCGTCCAGGCCACGTCGCCAGCCCCGACCGAGAACGCGAACGCGTCCGGATTCCGGTTCACCGGCGCATGCGGCGCGGAGAACAGCAGCCCGCCGTCCTCGTCCTTCAGGTAGCAGAAGCGGCCCGGATGGTGCGCATAGGTCGGCTGCTCGGGCTGCATGAAGGTCTTCGCCTCCAGCATCGGCCCGTGCGCATACTTCGCGGGCTCCGGCTGCATGAACTGCGCGGTGGCATAGCCGCGGCAGCCCAGCTGCAGCAGCATGCGCCGGTTCCACAGGAAGGTGGACGCATTGGGCATCGCCAGCGGGCTGTGGAGGACGCAGCGGCGGCCGCCGTCCTCGAAACTGCAGGGCGCCGCACTCATGCGGTCGCGTTCCGGCGCGCCTGCAGTTCGTCCTGCACCTGGGCCAGGGCGACGTCGTTCAGCGGATAGGCGCTGACCAGCCATGCGGCCAGCAGCGCCACCACGCCGGGGAATACCGTCAGCAGCATCGCGATCCCCTGCTGCGAGGCGTCCGTCTGCGCCTCGTTGGCCACGTAGCCCAGCCACGCCAGCACCCACGCGATCACGGCCGACGCCAGCGCACCGCCCAGCTTCTGCGAGAAGGTGGCCGCGGCGAAGGTCATCGCGGTGGCGCGGCGGCCGGTCTTCCACTCGGTGTAGTCGGCGCAGTCGGCGTACATCGAGAACGCCAGCGGCGACTTCGGCCCCAGCAGCAGGCCGATCGCGGTATTGATCGCGAACAGGCCCCAGATCGAATCGGCCGGAACGAAGTACATCGCGCAGCTCAGCACGCCCACGCCGGCCATCAGGCACATCAGCAGCGAGCGCTTGTCCATCAGGCGCGTGAGCAGCGGGGTGCACGCGGCGCCTATGGCCAGCGCCACCGAATACATGCCCAGGAACAGCCCGGTCAGGTCCGGCCGGCCGACGGTGTACTTGAGGAAGTACACCAGCGAGCCGCTGCGCATCACGATCGTCACCATGATCACCAGCGCCAGCACGAACAGCACCAGCCAGGGCTTGTTGTGCAGCAGGTCGGAAATGTCCTGGCGGATCGCGCTGCGCTGCTGCGGCGGCGGCTCGATGCGCTCGCGCGTGGTCAGGAACACGGTGGCGAAGGTGGCCGCGGCGATCACGCCGTACAGGCCCAGGGTGAGCTGCCAGCCCAGCGCCTCGTCGCCGCGGCCCAGCCACTGCACCAGGTCCAGGGTGAGCCAGTTGACCAGGGTGGTGCCGGCGAACGCGGCGATGAAACGGAAGCTGATCAGGGTGGTGCGCTGCTGGGTATCGGCGGTCATCACCCCCGACAGCGCCGAATACGGCATCGACAGCGCCGTATAGGTCAGCATCATCAGGCTGAAGGTGGCATAGGCCCAGAGCAGGCGGCCGTCGGGATCGAGGTCGGGCACGGTCCAGGTCAGCACCCCGGTCGCGGCCATCGGCAGCGCGCCGAACAGCAGGTAGGGACGGAAGCGGCCCCAGCGCGTGCGGGTGCGGTCGGCCAGCGCGCCCATCAGCGGGTCGGTGATCGCGTCGACCAGCTTGGTCACCAGCATCATGGTGCCCACCGCCGCCGCGGCCAGGCCCATCACGTCGGTGTAGAAGATCAGCAGGAAGGCCGAAATGTTGGCCCAGTACAGGTTGAAACCGAAGTCGCCCAAGCCGTAGCCCGCCTTTTCGCGCAGCGTCAATGCGCCAGGCCGTGTCTTGCCGCGTTCGTCCTGCATGATCCTCCCCGGGTGCCTGCCGGGCCCGTCTGTGCGGGCATTGGCGCCACGTTGGCGTGGTAGCGCTACCAAGAGTGCAGGCAAGCGCGCGCGAAGGCAAATCCCGTGCCGCGCAGGCGTCCTCCCCGTCCGCGCCCGGCCGGCGGGCTGTCAAGCCTTGTCCGGGCACGTCCCGGCACCTACCCTGCTCCGGGCCTGCCTGCCGTGGCCAAGATGTCCCGTTTCGTCCACCTCCACGTCCACAGCGAGTATTCGCTGGCCGATTCGACGATCCGGATTCCGGATCTCGTGCGCCGCTGCGCCGAGCTGGGCCAGCCTTCGGTGTCGGTCACCGACCGCAACAACCTGTTCGCGCTGGTGAAGTTCTACCGCGCCGCCGAGGCCGCGGGACTCAAGCCGATCGCCGGCGCCGACGTGCTGGTGGCCGAAGGCGACGAGCCACCCGCCCTGCTGACCCTGCTGTGCCGCGACCACGCCGGCTACCTGTCGCTGTCGCGCCTGCTCACCCGGGCCTGGATGCAGGGCCACCGCCATGACGGGGTGGTGCTCAGGCCCGACTGGCTGGCCGCGGAGAACGCCGGCCTGTTCGCCCTGGCCGGCCGCCACGGCCGCGCCGGCCAGCTGCTGGCCGGCGGCCGCGACGACCTCGCCAGCGCCGCCGTGGCCGATCTGCAGCGCACCTGGGGCGACCGCTGCTTCCTCGAACTCACCCGCTGCGGGCTGGATGGCGAGGACGCGTTCAATGCCTTCGCCCTGCAGGCCTCCGGCGCGCGCGCGATTCCGGTGGTGGCGAGCAACGACGCGCGCTTCCTCGACGCCGATGGCTTCGAGGCCCACGAGGCCCGGGTCTGCATCGCCTCGGGCCGGGTGCTGGACGATCCCAGGCGGCCGAAGGACTACGCCCGCGAGCAGTACCTCAAGTCCAGCGGGGCGATGGCGGAGCTGTTCGCCGATGCGCCCGACGCGATCGACAACACCATCGCCCTGGCCCAGCGCTGCAACCTCGAACTGCGCCTGGGCAAGTACCACCTGCCGGCCTATCCGGTGCCGGCCGACGAGACCCTCGACAGCTGGATCCGCAAGGAAGCGCGCGACGGCCTCGCCGCCCGCCTGGCGCGCCACCAGCTGGCGCCGGGCCACGATCGCGCCGACTACGAGGCACGGCTGGAACGCGAGCTGGACGTCATCGTCTCGATGGGGTTTCCCGGCTACTTCCTGATCGTCGCGGACTTCATCAACTGGGCCAAGCGGCACGACATCCCGGTCGGCCCCGGCCGCGGCTCCGGTGCGGGCTCGCTGGTGGCCTGGGCGCTGGGCATCACCGACCTGGACCCGCTGCCCTACGACCTGCTGTTCGAGCGCTTCCTCAACCCCGAACGCGTGTCGATGCCGGACTTCGACATCGACTTCTGCATGAACCGCCGCGACGAGGTGATCGACTACGTCGCCGGCAAGTACGGCCGCGACCGCGTCAGCCAGATCATCACCTACGGCACGATGGCCGCGAAGGCGGTGCTGCGCGATGCCGGGCGCGTGCTCGGCTATCCGTACGGCCTGGTCGACGGACTGGCGAAACTGATCCCGCTGCAGCCGGCCGATCCGCTGTCGCTGGACGACGTGCTGGGCAGGAGCGAGGCGGCGCGCAAGGATCCCTCGCGCGCGGTGGCCGAGTTCGTGCAGCGCTACGAGGCCGAGGACGACGTGCGCGACCTGGTCGATCTGGCGCTGCAGCTGGAGGACCTGACCCGCAACGCGGGCAAGCACGCCGGCGGCGTGGTGATCGCGCCGTCGCCGCTGTCGGACTTCTGCCCGCTGTTCGCCGAACACGACAGCGAGGGGCGCGGCAGGAACCCGGTGACCCAGTTCGACATGGGCGACGTGGAATCCATCGGCCTGGTGAAGTTCGACTTCCTCGGCCTGCGTACGCTGACGATCATCGACTGGGCGGTGAAGGCGATCAACGGCCGGGATGCGGGACCCGGGACCCGCCCCCCCCTCGACATCACCGCCCTCCCCCTCGACGACAGATCCACCTACGAACTGTTCGCGCGCGGCGACACGGTCGCGGTGTTCCAGTTCGAATCGCGCGGCATGCGCGAGCTGCTCAAGCGCGCGCGGCCGGACCGCTTCGAGGACCTGATCGCGCTGAACTCGCTGTTCCGCCCGGGGCCGATGGACCTGATCCCGGACTTCATCGAGCGCAAGCACGGACGCGCCGAGGTGGAATACCCGCATCCGCTGCTGGAACCGGTGCTGGCGCCGACCTACGGCGTGTTCGTGTACCAGGAACAGGTGATGCAGACCGCGCAGGTGCTGGCGGGCTATTCGCTGGGCGGCGCCGACCTGCTGCGCCGCGCGATGGGCAAGAAGAAGGTCGAGGAAATGGCCAGGGAGCGGGCCAAGTTCGAGGCCGGCGCGCTCGAGCACCACGGCATCGAGCCGCGCGTGTCCGGCCCGGTCTTCGACCTGATGGAGAAGTTCGCCGGCTACGGCTTCAACAAGTCGCACGCCGCCGCCTATTCGCTGGTGGCCTACCAGACCGCCTGGCTGAAGGTGCACTATCCGGCCGAGTTCATGGCCGCGGTGCTGTCCAGCGACATGGACAGCACCGACAAGGTGGTCGGCTTCCTCGACGAGGCGCGGGCGATCGGGCTGACCGTGCTGCCGCCGGACGTCAACGCGTCGGGCTACATGTTCGAGGCGATCGATGAACGCACCATCCGCTACGGCCTGGGCGCGGTGAAGGGCGTCGGCCGCGGCGCCTGCGAGTCGGTGGTGGAAGCGCGCGCGGGCGGCGGCTACGGCGACCTGTTCGACTTCGCCAGGCGCATCGACACCGGCAGGCTCAACCGGCGCACGCTCGAAGCGCTGATCCACGCCGGCGCGCTGGATGCGCTGGCGCCCAACCGCGCCTCGCTGATGCTGCAGCTGCCGGAGGTGCTCAAGGCCACCGAGCAGATCGCGAGGAACCGCGATGCGGGCATCGTCGACATGTTCGGAGCGGGTGCATCCACCGGTCCCGCCGGCGCACCCGACATCCACATCGACCTGCCCACCTGCCCCGAGTGGCCGCTCAGGCAGAAGCTCGACGGCGAGCGCGACACCCTCGGCCACTACCTGAGCGGCCATCCGCTCGACCCCTGCCGCGAGGAGCTGCGCGGCCTGGTCGGCCACGACCTGGGCCAGCTGGACCAGCTGTGGGCGGCGCGCCCGGAGTCCGGATCGCGCAGCTGGCGCCCGGAGACCACCGTGGTCGTCGCCGGCCAGGTGGTGTCGGTGCGCAAGCGCGGCGATTCGCAGGCCTTCGTCCAGATCGAGGACGGGCGCGGACGCCTGGAGTGTGCGTTCTTCGCCGAGGAATACTTCGCCAACGCCGCCCTGCTCACCCGCGACCGCATCCTGGTGATCGAAGGCGGGCTGCGCGAGGACGAGTTCAGCGGCGGCTTCTCGCTGCGCGCGCGGCGCTGCTGGGACTTCGAGCAGGTCTGCCAGCAGCACGCGCGCGGCCTGGCGCTGCGGCTGGACCTGCGCGTGCCGGGCGCGATGGAGCGGGTGGACTCGCTGTTCGCGCAACACCGCCCGGGCAGCACGCCGGTGCGCTACGAGCTGCTGCTGGCCTCGGGATCGGCCGGCAAGCTCGACGTGAACGGGGGCCACGGCGTGCGCATCGCCGCCGACCTGCCCTCGACGCTGCGCTCGCTGCCGGGGGTGCAGGACGTGCGGCTGTCGCTGTCGCGCCCCTGGCTGGCCGCGAACTGAGCCGTTTTCGGACCCGCCCGGGCGCGCCGGACGCCCTCGTACGGTCGAACCGGGCCCGGTCGGCTAGACTGCGCGGATTGCACAGCAGCATCCGAGCATGAATCCGAACTACCTCGACTTCGAACAGCCGATCGCGGACCTTGAGGGCAAGATCCACGAGCTGCGCCAGGCCAGCAACGGCCCGGCGGTGAACATCGACGCCGAGATCAACGCGCTGCAGGACAAGCTGCGCAAGCGCACCGCGCACATCTTCCGCGACCTCAGTCCCTGGCAGGTCTCGCAGCTGGCGCGCCACCCGATGCGTCCCTACACCCTGGACTACATCCGGGTGATCTGCGACGAGTTCGAGGAGCTGGCCGGCGACCGCGCCTATGCCGACGATCCGGCCATCGTCGGCGGCCTGGGCCGCATCGGCGGCCGGCCGGTGGTGATCATCGGCCACCAGAAGGGCCGCGACACGAAATCCAAGGTCCGCCGCAACTTCGGCATGCCGCGCCCCGAGGGCTACCGCAAGGCACTGCGGCTGATGAAGCTGGCCGAGCGCTTCGGCCTGCCGCTGCTGACCTTCATCGATACCCCCGGCGCGTATCCGGGCATCGGCGCCGAGGAGCGCGGCCAGTCCGAGGCCATCGCCCGCAACCTGATGGAAATGGCCGGACTGCGCACCCCGATCGTGTGCACGGTGATCGGCGAAGGCGGCTCCGGCGGCGCACTGGCGATCGGCGTGGGCGACCGCACGGTCATGCTCGAATACAGCACCTACTCGGTGATCTCGCCCGAAGGCTGCGCCTCGATCCTGTGGAAGGACGCGGGCAAGGCGCGCGACGCGGCCGAACAGCTCGGCCTGACCGCGCGCCGCCTGCGCGAGCTGAAGCTGGTCGACAAGGTGATGCGCGAGCCGATCGGCGGCGCGCACCGCAACCCGCGCCAGACCGCGATCCGGCTCAAGAGCCTGCTGCTCAACGAACTCGACGCGCTGCAGTCGCTGCCGCTCGACGAACTGGTCGCGCAACGCTACCGCCGCCTGCGCGGCTATGGTGCCTACGAGGCCGCCTGACCGATCGGCAACGACGGCAGGCGCGCGGGGGCGCTGCAACAGGGGGGGGGATCGTGGTCGTATCGGTCGACAGCATCAACATGCGCACGATGACCGACGCGTCGGTGGTTGCGCACTATGCGCGCCCGTGGGGGCTCAGCCCCGCCGAGCAGGCCTGTTTCGACCGCATCGCCGGCGAGGCCCAGGGCAGGCCGATCCTCGACATCGGCGTGGGCGGCGGGCGCACGGTCGAGGCCCTGCGCCAGATCAGCGACGACTACACCGGCATCGACTACAGCGCGGACATGGTCGCCGCCTGCCGCGGCCGCTTCCCCGGCGTGCGCTTCGAGCACGCCGACGCGCGCGCCATGGAGCTGGTGGCGGACGGCTCGGTGTTCCTGGCGGTGTTCAGCTGCAACGGCATCGGCATGGTCTCGCACGAGGACCGGCTGCGGATCCTGCGCGAGGTCCATCGCGTGCTGCAGCCCGGCGGCGCGTTCGTGTTCTCCACCCACAACCGCAACTCCCCCGGGTACCGCCGCGGCTTCCGCTTCCCGACGCTGCACTGGTCGCCGCATCCGCTGCGCCTGCTGGTACGCGCGGCGCGGTTTGCGCGCGACACCGTGACCCGCCTGCGCAACCGCCGCCGCTTCCGCCCGCTCGAGGTGCACGCCGAGGACTACGCCGTGATCAACGACGTCTGCCACGACTACGGCACGATGCTGTACTACGTGACCCTGGAGCAGCAGCGCCGGCAGCTGGCGGACGCGGGCTTTGCCGCCGGGGTCGAGGCCTGGGACCTCGACGGCACCCGCATCGACCACGACACCCGCCACGATTCGATCGCGCTGATCGCCCGCAAACCCGCCGTCGCCGCGGCCCCGCAAGGCGCCTGAGCAGGCGCAGGCGGCGGGCCGTCCCGAACGCAGCATGCCAGGCAACGCCAACATCGTCCTGTCGCCACCGCCGCTCGAACGGCCCCTGTTGCTGGGCTACAGCGGCGGCCTGGACTCCGGCGCGCTGCTGCAGCTGCTGGCCGCCGACGCCGGCGTTCGCCAGCGCGGGCTGCGCGCGATCCACGTCCACCACGGGCTGCATCCCCACGCCGACGCGTGGGCGCGGCACTGCGCCGCCAGCTGTCGCGACCTGGACGTCGCGCTCGACGTGGTCCGGGTCGAGGTCGCGCGCGACAGCGGCAACGGGCTGGAAGCGGCGGCACGGGCCGCGCGCCACGCGGCCTTCGCGTCCGCGCTGCGCGACGGCGAGGTGCTGGTGCTCGCGCACCACCTGGACGACCAGGCCGAAACCTTCCTGCTGCGCGCGCTGCGCGCCTCCGGCAGCGACGGGCTGGGCGCGATGCGGCCCTGGCGACGGTTCGGATGCGGCTGGCTGTGGCGGCCGCTGCTGGAGCAGCCGCGCCAGGCGCTGCTCGACTACGCCCGCGACCGCGGCCTGGACTGGATCGAGGACCCGTCCAACGCCAGCGACGCGCACGACCGCAACTACCTGCGCCAACGGGTGATGCCGCTGCTGCGCGCGCGCTGGCCGCAGGCCGATGCCGCGCTGGCCCGCGCCGCGGAACTGCAGCGCCAGTCCGCCGGCCTGCTGGACGAGGGCGACGCCGAGGCGCTGGCCTCGGTGCGCACCGTCGACCACGCCTGCCTGCACGCGCCGCGACTGGCGCGGCTGCCGCG
>JAEWGI010000016.1 GCA_023388355.1 Pseudomonadota bacterium | reverse complement strand
TTGGAATGCAAGTCGCAAGCCGCATACAGTGGCATGGTCGTCTCCTCGTCGCATGGCGTCCGTTCGGTGTGTGGAAACGCGAACGTACCGCCATCGCCGGGGAGGCGGCGATATGAGTCTTCAGGTTTACTTCCCGATCGCCAATGAAGCACAAGGCCCGCCTCGGCGGGGCCTGGAGCTGCGGGAACAGGAACCACATCCAGTGCGTACGTGTGGTTATCCGTGCGGATCTCCGGGAGTGCGCGCTCATGCACGCCGTCCTGCGCCTCGACGAACGTTCCAGTCCGGCGTCCATGGGCCTGCTCCTGCCGGGACAAGGGGCGAAGCCTGCCCGCGCCTCGCGCCGCATCGACAATCACGATGCGTTGCCGCGAAAGCCCTCCAGCACCCGCTCATGGTCCATCGGCCTGGCGAACAGAAAGCCCTGGGCGCGCTCCACGCCGCAGTCGCGCAGTGCGCTCGCCTGGGCCTGGGTTTCCACGCCTTCGGCGACGACGCCAAGGCCGGTGGCCCGCGCCAGGCCGGCGATGGCCTGGACGATGGCCAGGTCGTAGGGGTCGTCGGGCAGGCCGGCGATGAAGCTGCGGTCGAGTTTGAGCACGTCGATCGGCAGGCGCTTGAGATAGGACAGGGACGAGTAGCCGGTGCCGAAGTCGTCGAGCGCGATGCAGATGCCGAGTTCGCGCAGGCGCGTGAGCGTCTGTATGGCGACCTCGATGTCCGGCAGCAGCGCGCTTTCGGTCAGCTCCACGCACAGGCGCGCCGCAGGCAGGCCGGTGGCCGCGAGTGCGCCCTGGATGTCGTCGACCAGGCTGGCCTGGGCGAACTGGCGCGCGGACAGGTTCACCCGCAGCTGCGGCGCGACGCCGCCCGGCGGCGCCGGCCAGTGCATCGCCTGGCCGCAGGCTTCGTGCAGGACCCAGCGGCCGATCGGCAGGATCAGGCCGCAGCCTTCGATCACGTCGATGAACTCGCAGGCCGTGCGGCAGCGGCCCTCGCCGTCGCGCCAGCGCAGCAGCGCTTCGGCCGCGAGCCAGCGGCCGCTGGACAGTTCGACTTCGGGCTGGAAGTGCACCCGCAGGTCGCCGCCCTCGAACGCATCGCGCACCACGCGCTCCAGGCGCAGCCGCGCGACCAGGCTTCGATGCTGCTCGGCGCTGAAGATCTCGCAGCGGTTCAGGCGTGCGTTGCGGGCCTGGTGGCTGGCGGTTTCGGCATTGCGCAGCAGGTTGTCGGCCGACGGCGTGGCGAGGTCGCGCGCGAACGCGATGCCGGCGGTGACGATGGTGGCGGTGCCGCTCGCGTCGAACTGGGCCTGGACCAGTTCGATGCAGCGTTCGGCCAGGTCGAGTGCGTCGGTCTCGCGCAGGTGGCGGTGCGGCAGCACGGCGAAGGCGTTGCCGCGCACGCGGGCCAGGGTGGCGTTGCCGTCGAGTTCGTCGCGCAGCCTGGCCGCGGCGGCCACCAGCAGCTCGTGGCCGGCGTCGCCCTCGTGCGGCGAGGCGTCCAGGTGCAGGTGGATCGCGATCAGTCCGCTGTCGCCGCCGTGCATCGGCCGCAGCGCCGCGTGCACCACTTCCAGCAGGTGGTCGCGGTTGGGCAGGTTGGTGTGCGGATCGAACAGTTCGAGGTGGCGCACGCGGCCTTCGAGGCGGCGCCGGCGGTCGATCTCGCAGGCCATCGCCACGTAGTCGCCGATGCTGCCGGCAAAGGCCTGGTCCTCGGGCGTCCAGGCCCGCGACGGGCCGACGTGCTCGTGGCAGATCACCCCGAGCAGTTCGCCGGCCGAGCGCACCGGGGCGTCGAGCAGCGAGCCGATGCCGTGGCGGTGCAGGTAGTCGCCCAGGCCGCTGCCGCCGCCGTTGCGCTCGATGCTGGCGATGTTGATCACCCGGACTTCGCCCATCGCCTCGGCGTAATCGCCGCCCACGTGCAGGGTGAGGTCGCAAGGCCGCGAGTGGCGCGCGCCGCTGCGCTGGTAATGGTGCTGGCAGGTCAGCAGCCCGGCTCCGGCATCGTGCCACCAGACGTTGACCCGCTCGACCTCAAGAGTCTCGGCCGCCGTTTCGCAGATCAGGGCGAGGGCGCGCTCGAGCGTGCAGTCGTCCTGCCACACGCGGCGCGCCAGCGACACCAGCGCCTGGTTGTGCCGCCTTGCCCAAACCCCGCGGTCCTGCACACTCGCCTGTACATCGAGTGACATCGCCCCCCCCTTGCTGCGCCGGCCTGCGCCGGTCCAGCCTCCGTGGACCTTTGTTGTATACCCACGCAGGGGCCCGCGCAAACCGGGAGGATGCCGGGGCGCCACTGTTACACTTGACACGATCAGACCGGGCCGGTGGTGTCCCCCGTGCCGCCGGCCAAGCGAGCCTCCATGACCAGCACCGCCGAACTCTCCTCCCCCGCTTCCGCCCACACCGGCCTCACCCGGGGCGTCACCGACCCGGACTACACGCTCGACCACAAGTACATCCGCACCCATGGGCGCATCTACCTGTCCGGCGTGCAGGCCCTGGTGCGCCTGCCGCTGATGCAGCGGCTGCGCGACCAGGCCGCGGGCCTGAATACCGGCGGCTTCATTTCCGGCTACCGCGGCTCGCCCCTGGGCGGCTTCGACCTGGAGCTGTGGCGGGCGAAGAAATATCTCGCCGAGGCCAACGTGAAGTTCCAGCCCGGCCTCAACGAGGACCTGGGCGCGACCATGGTCTGGGGCACGCAGCAGACCAACCTGTTCCCGGGCGCGACCGTCGATGGCGTGTACGCCATGTGGTACGGCAAGGGACCGGGCGTGGACCGCAGCGGCGACGTGTTCAAGCACGGCAATGCGGCTGGCACCTGGAAGCACGGCGGCGTGCTGGCGCTGGCCGCCGACGACCACGCCTGCCGCTCCTCGACCCTGCCGCACGGCAGCGAGGGCGAGTTCACCAGCGCGATGATGCCGATCCTCAATCCGGCCGGGGTCCAGGACATCCTCGACATGGGCCTGGTGGGCTGGGCGATGAGCCGCTACACCGGCCGCTGGGTCGGCTTCAAAACCATCGCCGAAACCGTCGAATCCTCGGCCTCGGTGGACGTGAACCCGCTGGCGCTGTCGATCGTCACGCCGGAGGATTTCGAACTGCCGCCGGGCGGGCTCAGCATCCGCTGGCCCGATCCGCCGCTCGACCAGGAAATGCGCCTGCACCGCTACGCGGTCAAGGCCGCACAGGCCTTCGCCCGCGCCAACCGCATCGACCGCATGGTGCTCGACGCGCCCGACGCGCGCTTCGGCATCGTCACCACCGGCAAGAGCTACCTGGACGTGCTGCAGGCGCTGGAGTACCTGGGCCTGGATGCCGATCGCTGCCGCGAGCTGGGCATCCGCGTGTACAAGATCGGCATGACCTGGCCGCTCGAGCCGCTGGGCATCCGGGCGTTTGCCCGCGGCCTGCGCGACATCCTGGTGGTGGAGGAGAAGCACGCCTTCATCGAGAGCCAGATGAAGGAGCTGTTCTACAACTTCGACGGCGACCGCCCGTCCATCGTCGGCAAGTACGACGAGCAGGGCCAGTGGATCCTGCCCAGCACCGGCGAGCTGACCCCGGCCACCATCGCCGGCGTGATCGCGCGGCGGCTGATGAAGTTCGTGCCCGAGGGCAGCCGCGACACCCAGCACATCCGCGACGTGCTGCGCTGGATGGAGCTCAAGGAAGGCGAGCTGGCGCTGCCGCGCGCGCAGTTCCCGCGCGTGCCGCACTACTGCTCGGGCTGTCCGCACAACACCTCGACGGTGGTGCCGGACGGTTCGCGCGGCCTGGCCGGCATCGGTTGCCATTACATGGTCACCTGGATGGACCGCAACACCGACACCTTCACCCAGATGGGCGGCGAAGGCGTCACCTGGTGCGGGCAGGCGGCGTTCACCGATACCCCGCACGTGTTCCAGAACCTCGGCGACGGCACCTACTTCCACTCCGGCTCGCTGGCGATCCGGCAGGCGGTCGCGGCCGGGGTCAACATCACCTACAAGATCCTCTACAACGACGCCGTCGCCATGACCGGCGGCCAGCCGGTGGACGGCACCCTCAGCGTGCCGCAGATCGCCCACCAGGTGCGCAGCGAGGGGGTGTACACGATCGTCCTGGTCAGCGACGACATCGGCAAGTGGCGCGACCGCTCGATCTTCCCCGCCGGCACCGAGTTCGAGGACCGGCGCGAGCTCGAGGCGGTGCAAAAGCGCCTGCGCGAAGTGAAGGGCACGAGCGTGCTGATCTTCGACCAGACCTGCGCCACCGAGAAACGCCGCCGCCGCAAGCGCGGCAAGATGGTGGACCCGCAGAAGCGCGTGTTCGTGAACACCCTGGTCTGCGAGGGCTGCGGCGACTGCGGGAAGAAGAGCTTCTGCGTGTCGGTGCTGCCGCGCGACACCGAGTTCGGGCGCAAGCGCGAGATCGACCAGAGCAACTGCAACAAGGACTATTCCTGCGTCGAGGGCTTCTGCCCCAGCTTCGTCACCGTGCACGGCGGCCATCCGCGCAGGGGCGACAAGGCGGCCACCGCCGCGCGCCTGGCCAGCCTGCCGCCGCCGGCCTTCGCCAGCGACCTGTCGCAGCCCTGGAACATCCTGATCACCGGCGTGGGCGGCACCGGCGTGGTGACCATCGGCGCGCTGCTGGGCATGGCCGGGCACCTGGAGGGCCGCGGCTCGACCGTGCTCGACCAGACCGGGCTGGCGCAGAAGGGCGGCGCGGTCACCACCCACATCCGCATCGCGCGTTCGCCCGAAGACATCCACGCGGTGCGCATCGCCGCCGGCGAGGCGGACCTGGTGCTGGGCTGCGACATGGTCGTGGTCAACGACTACTGGGCGCTGTCGAAGGTGCGCGCCGGCCGTTCGCAGGTGGTGCTCAACACCTGGGAGGCGATGCCGGGCACCTTCACCACGCGCCCGGACATGGAGTTCCCCGCGGCCGACATCGTGCAGGCCGTGACCCAGGCCATGGGCGGCCAGGCGCCGATGCAGATCGACGCGACCGAACTTGCGACCGCGCTGATGGGCGACGCGATCGCCTCGAACCTGTTCATGCTCGGCTACGCCTGGCAGCGCGGCCTGGTGCCGCTGTCGATGGACGCGCTGATGCGCGCGGTCGAACTCAACGGCGCGGCGGTGGAGATGAACCGGACCGCGTTTGCCTGGGGCCGGCTGGCGGCAATCGACCCGGAGGCGGTGTACGAGGCCGCCGGCGTGGTGCGCAACGCGCCGACCGCGGCCGAATCCACGCCGCGCGCGCTGGCCCCGCTGCCGCCGGGCGAATGGGAGAGCACCGAATGGGGCGCGACTTCCGCGCCGCGCTCACCGCACGCCGAGGAACAGCTGCGCCGCGTGCCCGCGCATGCCGGCACCGATGCGGTCGCCTTCCTGCCGCTGGACGACCTGCGCCTGTCGCGCTCGCTGGACGAGCTGATCGCGCGCCGGGTCGAGTTCCTCACCGACTACCAGGACGCGAAGTACGCAAGGCGCTACTCGGACCTGGTTGCCCGCGTGCGCGAGGCCGAGCGGGTCGGCGCGCCGGGCTCGAACGACCTGTCGGAAGCGGTCGCGCGCTACTTCTTCAAGCTGATGGCCTACAAGGACGAGTACGAAGTGGCGCGCCTGTATACCAGCGGCGAGTTCCGGCGGCGGGTCGAGCAGCAGTTCGACGGCGATTACACGCTGCACTTCCACCTCGCGCCGCCGCTGCTGGCCAAGACCAACGCAAACGGCGAGCTGGTCAAGCGCGAATACGGGCCATGGGTGTTCAAGGCCTTCGGCCTGCTGGCGAAGCTGCGCGGGCTGCGCGGCGGACCGTTCGACGTGTTCGGCCGCACCGCCGAGCGGCGCATGGAGCGGCAGCTGATCGAGGACTACGAGCGCACGGTGGGCGGGCTGCTGGAGAAGCTGGACGCCGGCAACGTCGACCTTGCCGCCGAGATCGCCGGCATTCCCGAGCAGATCCGCGGCTACGGCCACGTCAAGGAAGCCCACCTGCAGGCCGCGAAGGCACGCGAGGCGGAGCTGCTGCGCGAGTGGGACAACCCGCTGAGGATCGTGCAGGCGGCGTAGGGCGCTGGACTTCGCGCACGAGCCAGATCTGCCCCTTCCCCCGCTTGCGGGGGAAGGCCGGGATGGGGGCCCGCGCGAAGCGCGCGGGAAGATCGCGCCACCGCTGGCCCCCGCCCCAACCCTCCCCCGCAAGCGGGGGAGGGAGCACAAGACCGGAAAAGAGCGATCGAGCCGTGTTGCAACCGCCTACCGCGCTCGTTCAAACACCAGCGCCTGCCCGCCCTGCCGCAGCGTGACCTGCGCGGCCTCGCCCGGTTCCGGCGCGAATTCGAGCGTGGCCTCGACCACCTTGAGGAAGAACTTCGATTCCGATTCGGCGAAGATCTCGAACGCCGGCTGCCCGGCCAGCTGGGCGCGCGGCGTGTCGCCGTCGAGCAGCACGGTCAGGGTCATGCCGCTGCCGGTGTAGGTGCCGACGATGCGCTCCAGCGCCTCGCGCGGCAGCGCGATGGCCTTGCGGCCGGGCGGCAGCGGTTCGTCGCTGCGCGCCACCACTTCGCCGTCGCCTTCGTCCTCGGGGAAGTAGCGCATCGCGGCGACAGCGCCCTGCGCGTCGCGCTCGAACTCCATCCGCGAGAAGCCTTCCTCGAACGCGAAGCTGTCCCGGCCCACCGGCAGCAGCACGTACGTGGGGCCGTCGGTACGCTGCGAGGTCAGGCGACCGTCGGAGACGCGCAGCACGCGGACGTCGCCGGCATCGATGCGGTAGACGCCTTCGTACTGGCGCAGGGTCGCCTCGTCCACCTCGATCGGGGTCTTGTCCGGGTAGGGCTGGCCGATGGCCTGCGCCGCCAGCAGCTGGGCGAGGCGTCCGGTGCCGAGCATGCCGGGCCGGGCGCCATCGGCGTTGTACAGCACCGCCACGGTCAGCCCGTCGTCGGGCAGATAGGTCAGCGCGCTGCTGAAGCCGAAGATGCCGCCGCCGTGCTCGAGCTTGCGCTGCCCGCGCAGGCTGCCGACGGCGATGCCGAAGCCGTAGTCGTGTCCGGCCGCCTTGCCGGCGGGCGTGGTCATCGCGCGGTAGCTGGCATCGCGCAGCACCTTGCCCTCGTGCAGCGCGCGGTTCCAGCGCAGCAGGTCGTCCACCGTGGACACCAGCGCGCCGGCCGCGTGCGGCTGGGTCATGCTCAGGTGGCGCGCCTGCGCCCAGCGCTCGCCGTTGCGCGTGTAGCCGCTGACGTGGCCGGGGATCACCGCCTCGGCCTGGTTGCCGTAGCCGGTGTGGCGCATGCCCAGCGGCGCGAAGAACGCCTGGTCGAGGTAGGCGTGCCAGGGCATCCCGCTGGCGGCCTCGATCACCGCGCCCACCAGCACGTAGCCGGAGTTGTTGTAGCGCCAGCCCTCGCCGGGCGCGAAGTCGGGCTTCTCGTCCTTGAAGCTGTCCACCAGCCCGGCGGTGTCCAGGTCCCGCATGATCAGGCCTTCGCCCATCACCCTGGGGATGTCGGTGTAGCTGCGGACGCCGGAGGTGTGGTCGAGCAGCATGCGCACGGTGATCGCTTCGCCGCCGGGATAGTCGGGGAGGAAGCGGGTGAGCGGATCGTCCAGCGACAGACGCCCGTCCTCGGCCAGCTTCAGCACCGCGGCCGCGGCGAACTGCTTGGTCACCGAGCCGATGCGGAACACGTGATCGGGCGACAGCGGCACGTGCAGCTCCAGGCTGGCCCGGCCGCAGGCGCCGCGATAGAGCACCTCGTCGCCGCGGGCCAGCAGCACCGCCATGCCCGGTGCGTCGGGCTCGCAGTTGTCGGCCAGGGCGCGCGCGGCGAACGCGGCGACCTCGTCCGTCGCGGGGGTTGCATCGGCGCGGACGGACAGCGGCAGGAGCAGCAGCAGGGACAGGACGGCCAGGCGCATCGTGCGGATTCCGGGAATGGTCGCGCACACGCTAGACCGCCGCCGCCGTGGCGCGAGCGTGCGGATGGTCACGGTCGGCGCGCGCTGGCCGTAGCCGCGGCCTCAGGCGCGATCGTCGCCGGGCGCGTTGCGTGCGCGTCGGTTGCGCCTGGCGAGACTGGCTTCGTTGGCCATGCGATGGCGGTGGCGGGCCAGGTCGAGGGTGCGCTGCAGCCAGGCCTGGAGCCGGTCGGCGTGGCGCCTGCGGCAGATGCCGCCGAGGCCGTAGTGACCGTCGCGGATGTCGACCGAGGTCGCCGCGTGGGTGTTGATCAGCCGGCGCATGAACCCGGTCGCAAGCCCGAGCCGGCGCACGTGGTCCTGGACCCGCAGCAGGCGCAGCGTGCCGCCGGACATCACCGCCACCGCAAGCGTGGTGTCGGGAATGCTGCTGTCGGTCCCGGCCAGCACCGACGACCAGCGCAGGCGCAGCGCGTACAGCTGGTCCGGCGACGGCGCCGGTTCGCGCTGGCCCCGCTTCGGCGCGTGCGGCGGCGGATCCAGCGGCTCCGAGACCAGGATCGAATGCTCGACGTGGTTGATCGTGCCGCTGGCCAGCAGCGTGCGGCACAGCCCCTTCCAGTCGCCTCCCTCGGGCACGCGGTAGGGGTCGATGCGCAGCACGTCGTGGTCGCCGTCCAGCCACGGCAGGCCCAGGCGCTGCTGGCAGAAGGCGACGAAGCGCGCACCGAAGGTGGGCGCGCCCACCACCCAGGCGATGCGGAACATCGGCGCCCAGCTCCAGTGGCGGAAGGCGTTGACCCAGCCGCGGTTGTCGGGATGGTCCCAGGCGTGTTCCAGGTCGAGGTCGTGGTAGACCGACTCCATCAGCCGGATCAGCTCCTGGCAGAAGTAGAAGCAGGCGCGGAAGTCGGCTGGCGCGGGCAGCCGCGTGCGCCGCTCCAGCGGCGAGGGCGGCGCCGCGCCCGGCGTGCGCGGGGGCGCCTGCACCAGGTCGGTCCAGGCGGGGTGGAACTGGGCGTCGAGCACCGCCAGCGCGGGCGATTCGCGCAACTGGTCCAGCAGCCGGGCGAGGGCCTCGGCGTGGGTCGCGAAGCGATCGTCGATGCGCGGCAGCGGCGCCACCCAGCGCTCGCGCAGGGCGATCAGCAGCTTGCCCTTGAGCACCGAGTCGACCAGCCCGGCCTTGCCGTGGTTGGGCATGCCCCGGACGGCCCCGATGCGTTCGAGCGCCGGCTCCAGCGCGCGCCGGGCGATGTCCTCGCCGAGCCGGCGATAGCTTTCGAACTGGGCCTCGTCGAAGTACTGGTCCGAGGTGGGCTCGTGCGGGAAGCACGGATGGCTGCGCGCATAGTGCAGCACGTCGGCCGGCTCCTCGCCGGTGAGGGTGGGCTTGAGGTAGAGCAGGGTGCCGGTGCTGCCGTCGGCGTAGACGATGCGTCCCATCGCGCAGCTGCGCTCGGCCAGGCCATCCTCGCGCGGGGCCAGTGCGGCCACGTCGATGTCGATGTCGGCGCCGAAGTCGACCCGGCACTTGTGCACCGCGTTGCCCAGGTCGGCGAACGCGCGCGCGCCGTCCGCGGCCGCGTCCACGCACAGGATGAAGCGGCAGCGGCGGCGCACCAGTTCGTACAGGCCGAGGTTCTCGAAGTGGCCGCCGTCGGACAGGTGCACGAACTTGCCTCCCGCGTGGGTGCGGCCGAGCAGCTCGGCCAGCAGCCAGCGGCCGAAGAACGGCGCGTCGTCGGCGCGCGGGCGTTCGGGATGGCGCGGGTTGGGCAGCCACCAGCCCAGCCGCGCGTCGAACAGGGTGAGCAGGAAGGTCACGGCCGGCGAGCTGTGGTAGCCCATGTTGGGATTGACCGCCGCGCCCGAGATCGCGATCGCGCCGCCGAGGGTCAGCGAGGCGGCCAGCGAGTTGCCGTGCGGCGGGTCGCAGGCCTTGGCGGTTCCGGCGGTGGCCGCGGCGCGGTCGCCGACCGGCGCGTCGCCTGCGCGCGAATCCGGCGGCAGGTAGCCGCACCAGCCGGGGCTGAGGCAGAACGAGGCGGCCTTGCGGTCCTGCCAGTCGAGCTGCTTGGCCGCGACCAGGTTGAGCGCGGTGCCGATCAGCGGATACAGCGGGCGGCCGCCGTCGTATCGCTGCACCTCCACCAGGTCGGCCAGCAGCAGGTCGTCCTGCAGGTCGAAGTTGGTGGTCGGCTCCGGATTGCGCTCGCGGTTGCTGGCCCCGAGGTAGCAGCGCACCAGGCGATTGCGGTAGAAGGCGTTGAGGCTGAACTCGTTGACGTTCACCGCCCAGCCGAACAGCAGCCACAGCGCCAGCGCCGCCACCACCAGCAGCGGCAGGGCGTTGGGGTAGGCGACCACGGTGGCGTGCAGCGCTTCGAGGTAGTTGCCCAGGGTCCTGCCGGCGGGCAGCGCCGGCGGCTCGGGGGTCGCGCCATACAGGCGTTCCAGCGCCGGCCCAGCCACCTTCAGCAGCACGTGGCCGGCCAGGCTCAGCGCCACCAGCAGCCCGAACACGAACACCCACGGCGCCAGCCGCGCCACCACGTCGAGCGCGCGCGAGCGCTTCGAACCGCTGCGGGCCACGCGCGCGCCGTGCGCGGCCAGCAGGCCGACGCCGGTACTCGCCAGCCAGGCAAACGCCCCGGCCCAGCCGGCCGCCGACAGCGCCTGTACGCCCTGGTCGGCGCCCAGGCGCAGCAGCCAGGGGCCGTAGATCGTCAGCGCCAGCGACACGGTCATGCCGAGCGCGACCGCCGCACAGGTCTTGCCGCCCACCCGCGCCCAGATCTCGCGCTGCAGGTCGCTCATCGCGGGGCCGGCCAGGCCCAGGTGCACGATCGCGGTCAGCACCACCGCCAGCACCACCAGCAGCGGCCCGGCCACCAGCACGTGCCACAGGCCGGTGGCCGCGACCCATCCGGCCAGCCAGCCGCGCAGCAGCACGATCGCCACGCCCGCGAACGTGGCCGCGCCGAGCGTGCCCAGCACGAACCGCCAGGGATGCCGCCGCAGCGGCTGCAGCGGCGCGTCGCCCATCGCCACCAGCTTCGAATACCAGGGATCGAGCACCAGCCAGGCATGCCAGACGACCAGGTACAGCGCCGCCGTGACGATGCCCAGATCGGCGCCGTTGGCGGTCCAGCGCGTCGGCAGCCAGCCGATCGCGCCGGCGAACAGTCCCGGCAGCCGCTCGTAGCGCGCCAGGCCCAGCGCGCCGAGCATCGAGGCCAGTGCCAGCGCCAGGATCGTCGCCAGCGCCGCCACCACCACCCGTCGCGGCGGTGGCTGCACTTCGCCCGTGGATTGCGGGCGACGGTTGGCCCAGGTGCTCACGTAGGCCAGCAGCACCACCGCGAGCATTCCGGTCAGCCCCGCCAGCGACAGCAGCAGGGTCGGGTTGCGCCGGGTGAGATCGTCGGCGCCGGCGTAGAGCACCAGCGGCAGCAGGCACAGCGCCAGGATCAGCGCGTACAGCTGCACCTGCACCAGCAGCACGTTGCGCACGTAGGTGCCGAGCATGCCCAGGGTGTCGCCGGAGAACGGCGATTTGCGCGGCGCCAGGTAATTGCTGTACTCGCGCAGGTGGCGCAGCGGGCGGGAACCCGATGCGGCGTGGGCATCGTCGTCGTCGTCGCGCCCCTCGCCGGGCGCCAGCACCGCGAACGCACGCTGGAAGCCGTGGCGGCGGATCATTGCCTGCAGGAACGCGCCGATGTAGCCGCCGCCCGAGACCGTGGACTGGTAGTGGAAGCAGTCCAGCAGGCGGTTGCGCGCCAGCGCCTGCAGCACGCCCAGGCCGAAGGTGGCGCTGCGGATGCCGCCGCCGGACAGCGCCAGCCCCCAGCTCTCGACCCGGTCCGGATCGCCGATCCGCATGTCGCCGAAGATGGTGCGGAATTCCGCGCCGCGGACCGCGTCGATATCGGGGACCTGCTCCGTCGTCCTGCCCCAGCGGGCCCTGATCGCGGGTACCACGTCCTTCAGGCGCACGGCATCCTCCCTGTGCGTTGGCCGATCCCCCGGCGCTCACTGTAGTGCAAACGCGCCGTGCGCCCGATTGCGGACCGGTCGCGCGCGCAGCAGACTCGCGCCAGGAGGCGGCGATGGCGATCAGGCGCATCTACGACAACTGGGGCCAGCTCAATGCGGCCAGCGGCACGCCGCGCTCGCGCCGGCGCCGCGACTGGGAGGCGTGGCTGGAGCGGCGCCCGCTGATCGCCTACTGGGGCGATTCGTGGTTCAGCACGCCGCTGTACCGCAACCTGGCCTGGCACAGCTTCGCCCGCATCGACGGCATGTCGATCCGCCTCGGCGCGCCCGGCGTGACCGCCGCCCGGATGCTGACCCCGGCCGCCTGCCGCAACAACGCCGAGCGCTTCGCCTCGCGCGGCTTCGACCTGCTGTGCCTGAGCATCGGCGGCAACGACTGCCTGGGCGAACGCCTGGCCGCGGTCTTCGCCGGACGCGCGCGCATGGACGCCGACGGCGCGTTCGAGGCGGTGGTCGCGCACGGCACCTTCGAGCGCCTGCGCGCGCGCTACGCGGTGCTGATGGAGGCGATGGCGACCGTTGGCGGCGGCTTGCGCGTGGTCGCCCACGGCTATGCGCCGCCGTCCCGGCACGCGATCGGCAAACCCGGCGCGCTCACCGTGCGCAACCTCGGCCTGGCGGCACTGGTGATGGGCACGACCGGGCCGTGGCTGTGGCCGGTGATGCGGCCGGTGCTGGGCAGCAAGGCCGAAACCGCGCGCTTCGCCGCGCGGCTGCTGGTCGAAGGCCTGCGCGACCGGGTGCTGGCGCCGACCCGCGCGGACTGGCCGCGGCTTTTCTCCTACGCCGATTTCACCGCCATCGGAGCGCGCGGGAGCCGGGATTTCTGGTACGACGAGATCCATCCAACCGAGGCCGGCTTCGGCCTGCTTGCGGCCGGCTTCAATCCGCTGCTCCGGCGCGCGCTGCCGGCGGCCAAGCGCGGCGCCGTGGCCTGAACCGTCGCCAACCGGCAGCCCCCGGCGCCACATCGCAGCACCGCCGTTTACACCCGGCCCGGTATGTTGGAGTGCCCGCCAGAGGAGAGCCGGATCATGGTCGACACTGTCCGCACCCCTGCCCCGCGTGCCGCCCTGCTGGTCGCGGCGTTGGCGCTGGGCCTGGCCGCCTGCAGCGGCCCGGCCAGCGCACCGGAAACGCTGCCGGCGCCGGCCGACGCCCCGGCCGATGTCGACCCGACCCCCGCGCCGGCCGACGGAATCGCCGGCGAAGCCGAGGAGCCGCAGATGACCTGCAACGCCGACGCCGTACAGTCGCTGGTCGGCGAGGAAGCAAGCGAGGCCGTGGTCTCCCGCGCCACCGCCGACAGCGGTTCGGCCAGCGTGCGCGTGCTCGGTCCCACCGATGCGGCCACCATGGACTTCCGCGAGGACCGGCTGAACATCCTCACCGACGAGGCCGGCGTGATCGAACAGCTCAGCTGCGGCTGAGCGGCGGTTGGCGCCGCCGCGATCAGTCGTCCTTCGGCCTGCGGCTGAAATCCACCGGGGTGCTGTCGCGGCGGCTGCTCCAGCTTGCCTCCGCCTTGCGCTGGCAGCTGATCGACACCGGCTCTCCGGGCCGGTCCGGCCGGCTGGCGCAGGCCGGATCGGCATCCACCGCCGCGTTGGTGTCGGCGTATCCGTAGCTGGCGCATCCGCCCGCCATCGCCGCAAGCATCAGCAGCGCCATCGTCTTCTTCATGCCCGTCTCCCGGGTCGGTGGGGATTGCGATCCTCGCGCCGGACGGCGGCGCCGACAATCGGCGCCGGCCACGCCGCCCGGTTGCCGTTCATCCGGCCCTGGCGCCGAGGGCCGTCTTCGGCGCATGGCGCCATGCGATGAGCACCGCCACCGCCAGCAGCAACGCCGCCAGCAGCCACGGCGCGCCCGGGAACGCCACCGGCGCGCGTTCGCCGATGAACAGGCCGAACACGCTGGCGAACGAGATCGGCGCAATGATCCCCGCCACCGACACCAGGCTCATCAGGGCGCCCTGGATGCGGCCCTGCATGTCGGCATCGACCTGGCGCGTGATCAGCGCCTGGCAGGCCGGCGAAGCCATCGCCCACAGCGCGCTGACCGGCAGCCCGAGCAGGAAGATCCAGCCGCGCGGCGCGAACGCGTAGACCACGAACCCGGCCACGCCGCAGGCCAGGCCGAACATCAGCGCGCGGCGCTCGCCCATCGCCTTCACCGCGCGCCCGACCACCGCCACGTTGACGATCACGCTGCACACGCCCACCAGGAACAGCACCCAGCCCACCTGCCAGGGTCCCCAGCCGTAGCGCACGTCGGCGAACAGCACGAACACGCTCGGATACACGTAGTGGGCGAGGTTGGCGATGAACACCACCATCGCCAGGCCGATGATCGCCGGATACCGCGCCAGCAGCACGATGGCCGCGTGCGGGCGGATCGCGGTCCAGTCGAAGCGCTGCGCGCGCGACTCCGGCGGCAGCGACTCGGGCAGCACGAACAGCCCGTAGCCGAAGTTCAGCAGCGCAAGCCCGGCGGCGAACCAGAACGGCAGCCGCAGGTCGAACTCGCCCAGCCAGCCGCCGAGCACCGGGCCGATGGTGAAGCCGACCCCGAACGCCGCGCCGATCATGCCGTAGCTCTTCGCGCGCTGGTCGGGCGCGATGATGTCGGCGACATAGGCATTCGCGGTGGTGAAGCTGGCCGAGAACACGCCCGAGAACACCCGTGCCAGCAGCAGCCACCACAGCGTTGGCGCCAGCGCCATGATCACGAAATCCACGCCCAGGCCCAGGCACGAGAGCAGGATCACCGGACGCCTGCCGTAGCGGTCCGAGAGCGCGCCCTGGATTGGCGCGCTGATGAACTGGATTGCCGCGAACACGGTGCCGAACACCCCGATCCACAGCGCCGCGCGCGCGGTACTGCCGGTGAACTCCTCGACCAGGTGCGGCAGCACGGGAATGATCAGCCCGAACGCCAGCACGTCGATCAGCACGACCAGGAAAATGAACACCAGCGCGGCCTTGCGCGGGGACGTCGCGGGTTCGCTCACGTGGGGCAGCCGGGGGGAGGGGGGCGCATTATGGCGTGGAGCGTCGTGGGGCGTTGGTGGCTGGTGGCCGGTACTGGTGATCGGTGGGGTGCGCGGTGCCCTTGCTCCTTCCCCCGCTCGCGGGGGAAGGTCGGGATGGGCGCGCGCGCGCAGCGCACGACTGGATGCGCGACGAACTGAAGACGCCCCCTCCCAGCCTCCCCCCGCTGCGCGGAGGGAGGAGCAGAAGCGAAAAACGGAAGCGAAAGGCAGGAGTGGGAAGCAGAAGCGGGAAGCGGGAGCGAAAGGCAGGAGCGAAAGGCAGGAGCGGGAAGCCGGATCGCGCTCAGCGCCCTGCCCGCAGCGCCTCCAGGATGCGCTGCCCGGCGCGGCCGTCCGCCGGCGTCAGCCCCAGCCGCTGCTGTTCGTCGCGGATCGCGCGCCGGGTGTTGCTGCCAATCATGCCGTCGACCTCGCCGATCGCGTGCCCGCGCGCAAGCAGCAGCTCCTGCAGCTCGCGCCGCTGCACCCGCGACAGGCCCGGGTCGTCGGTTGGCCACGGCGTGTCCAGGCCGCTGCCGCCGCGCAGGCGGTCGGCCAGGGTCGCGATCGCCAGCGCGTAGCTTTCGGCCGCGTTGTAGGAATAGATCGCGTCGTAGTTGCGGAACACCAGGAACGCCGGGCCGGACTTCCCGGCCGGCAGCAGTACCGCGCTGCGCGCATCCGACACCGCGATCGGGCTGCCGTCCACGCGCCTGACTCCCCGCGCCACCCAGTCCGACAGCGGGCGCCGGCTGGTGCGTCCGGCCAGCGAGGCATCGAAGCCCGCGGGCAGCTTCACTTCAAAGCCCCACGGCCGCCCGGTTCGCCAGCCGCTGCGCTTGAGGTAGTTGGCAGTCGAGGCCAGCGCATCGGGGACGCTGTTGACCAGGTCGCGGCGGCCGTCGCCGTCGCCGTCGACCGCGATCCGCGCGTAGGTCGTGGGCATGAACTGGGTATGGCCGAAGGCGCCGGCCCAGGAGCCGGTGATGCCCGGGTCGCGCAGATCGCCATCGTGCAGCAGCTTGAGCGTGGCCAGGAACTCGCCGCGGAAGAACTCCTGCCGCCGCCCGAGGCACGACAGCACCGACAGCGACTGCAGCAGCGGCCGCTTGCCGTGGATGCGGCCGTAGTCGCTCTCCACGCCCCAGACCGCGACGATCGTCTCCGCGTCCACGCCGTACTGCGCCGACACCCTGGCCAGCAGCTCCCGGTGCGTCTCCAGCATCGCCCTGCCGTCGGCGACGCGCTCGTCGTCGACCAGGCCGGCGAGGTAGTCCCAGATCGCCGTGGTGAACTCGGGCTGCGCGTTGAGCAGGTCGAGCACGCTGCGGTCGGGCGAGATGCCGGCCATGTAGCGGTCGAAGTCGGCGCCGGGAATCCCGCGCGCGATCGCCTGCGGGCGCAGGCGGTTGGCAACGCAGGTGCTGAACTCGGGATCATCGATGGCAGCCGGCGTCTTTGCCTGCACCGCGTCCTCGGATGGCGATGCGGCGAAGGCCAGGGCGGACATGGCGCAGAGCAGGGCGAAGGCGGCAAAACGGGGCATCACGGGCATCCGGCGGCGGTTGCGCGCAGGATAGCGTCGCGGATGCCGGCGTTCCGTCACCGACGGTGCCGCGTTGCGGCATATTCATCCCGACAGCGAACCGCTGTCATCCCGAGCGTAGCGAGGGATCTGCGCTTCCTGCGCGGAAAGCAGATCCCTCGCTACGCTCGGGATGACAGCCTCACAGCCCGGACTTCCACGTCGCTACGCTCGGGATGACAGCCTCACACCCCGGACTGCCATGTCGCTGCGTCCGGGATGGCCTTTGCGCCCCAGGCCTGGACATCATTGCGCGACACGCCCCTGCGCTGCGGCTCGCCCGTGGCAGGGGGCCTGATCCCCTGTAGGAGCGGCTTCAGCCGCGAACGCGCCCATGGCTCAGGCCGCGCCTGAAGTGCGCGTGCGACGCATCCTGGTTGCCGCTGGGTTCGCGGCTGAAGCCGCTCCTACAAAGAATGCGGGTGTGGCTCAAAGCGCGTCGAGATAGAACCAGTGCCCGTCTTCGCGCACGAACCGGCTGTGCTCGCGCATGCGCACCACGCTGCCGCTGCCGATGCGGTACCTGGCGACGAACACGACTTCGGCGCTGTCCGCGCCGGTGGGCGCGTGCGATTTCACATCCAGCCCGAGCCAGACGGGCCGCTGCGCCGACGGTTCGTCGAAGGCCAGGGTCGCCGGCCGGGTCGACGGGTGCCAGCTTCGCAGCAGGTAGTCCGCGTCCTCGCGCACGTAGGCGCTGTAGCGCGAGCGCATCAGCGCTTCGGCATCCGCAGCGGGCGCGCCGACGTGCAGCGGTTCGCAGCAGTCGCCGTAGCCGCGCCCGCTGCCGCAGGGACAGGCCTGCATCGCCGCGTCCGTCAGCGGCGGC
Organism: Pseudomonadota bacterium; assembly: GCA_023388355.1. Next base: position 52,089 of record JAEWGI010000016.1, on the reverse strand, counting down.
CGCCGCCGGTCTCGATGAAGCGCAGGAACTCGGCGCGGGTGCGCGCGTCCTCGCGGAAGCTGCCGAGCATGGTCGAGGTGACCATGCTCACGCCGCGCTTGTGCACGCCGCGGGTGGTCATGCACTCGTGGCTGCCGTCGACCACCACGCCCACGCCGTGCGGCGCCAGCGCGCGCTGGATGCAGCCGGCGATCTGCGCGGTCATCTTCTCCTGCACCTGGAAGCGGCGGGCATAGGCCTCGACCACGCGCGCCAGCTTGCTGATCCCCACCACCTTGCCGTCGGGCAGGTAGCCCACGTGCACGCGGCCGATGATCGGCGCCATGTGGTGCTCGCAGTGGCTTTCGAACTCGATGTCGCGCAGCACGATCATCTCGTCGTAGCCGGCGACCTCCTTGAAGGTGCGCGCCATGTACTCGTCCGGGTCCAGGCCGTAGCCGCTGAACCATTCCGTGTAGGCGTTGACCACGCGCCGCGGCGTGTCGAGCAGGCCCTCGCGCGCCGGGTCCTCGCCGGCCCAGCGCAACAGGGTGCGCACCGCGTCTTCAGCCTGCGCGCGCGGAACGCCGTTGCGCGCGTCGTCGTCGTGGTTCACGGGCAGTTCCTCGGGATCGCCGAACGGGGCCGTACATGGTAGCGCGTGGGCTGCGGGCAGCGTCCGCACGCGCCTGGTTCCCCGCCTTGCCCTGTAGGAGCGGCTTCAGCCGCGACCGGATCTGCGGAAGCGGCGAACCCGATCACCCGGTCGCGGTTGAAGCCGCGTCTACAGGGGCAGGGCGGGATGCGGCACCGGTTCGGTCAACGCCTGCCGGCGATGCGCTCGCGCTCGGGCACGATCTGCGGCCAGCCGCCGGCCAGGGCCTGGTACAGCGCGACGGCGCTGGCGACGCTGCGGGTGCGGCCGTCGGCGAAGGCGTCCTGGGCCTGCAGCTGGACGCGTTCGGCGTCGAGCACTTCGAGCAGGCCCGAGGCGCCTGCCTCGAAGCGCGTCCGCGCCAGCTGCGCGGCACGGGCGGCGTCGGTCGCGGCGCGTTCGAGGTGCGCGTCCTCGCTGCGCGCGCGGGCGTGGCGGACCAGGGCGTTCTCGGTGTCCTCCAGTGCCAGCAGCACGGTCTGCTGCCAGCGCGCGAGTTCGCCCTCGGCTTCCGCGTCGGCGGCGGCGATGCGCGCGCGGACGCGGCCCACGTCGAGGAACGACCAGTCGATGCCCAGGGCGACGATGCGCGTCTCGCTGTCGCGTTCGAACAGCGCGCCGCTGTCGATCGCCTGGCTGCCGATCAGCCCGCCCAGGGTGAAGCGCGGGAACAGGTCGGCGGTGGCCACGCCGATGCGCGCGGTGGCCGCGTGCAGGCGCGCTTCGGCTGCGGCGACGTCGGGCCGCGCGCGCAGTAGCCCGCCCGGAGTGCCGGGGTCGATGCGCGGCGGCAGCGCCGGCAGCGGCGTCGCCGGCGACAGGATGTCGAGCAGCGCGGTCGGGTCGCGCCCGGTGAGCACAGCCAAACGGTGCATGGCCACGCGCTCCTGCGATTCCAGCGCCGGTACCCGCGCCGCGGTGGTTTCCAGCTGGGCGCGGGCGCGGGCGGTGTCGAACTCGGTGCCGGCGCCGGCATCGAGGCGCGCGTTCACCAGCTCCAGCGTGCGCTGCTGGTTGTCGCGGTTGGCGCGGGCCACGCGCAGCCGCTCCTGGGTGCCGCGCAGGCCGACGTAGCTGCGCGCGACCTCGCCGGCCACGGCCACCTGGATCGCGCGCAGGTCGGCCGCGCTGGCGCCGGCGCCGGCGCGCCCGGCCTCGATGCCGCGGCGCACGCGGCCGAACAGATCCAGCTCCCAGCCGGCGGAAATGCCCGCGCTCCACTGCTCGCCGTCGCGCGCGGCGCGCGGTACGCCGGGCAACTGGTCGGCGCTGGAGCGCACATCCGCCGCCTCGCCCTGCGCGGTGACGGTGGGCAGGGCGTCGAACCGCGTTTCGCGCAGCAGCGCGCGGGCGCGATCCAGGCGCGAGAGCGCGATGCGCAGGTCGTGGTTGGCGTGCAGCGCCTCGTCCACCAGCTGCGCCAGCAGCGGATCGCCCAGGCCCTGCAGGAAGGCGTCGTCGAACGACGCCTGCGCGGGCGCGGCGTCCTGCGCCGTCGCCACGTCGGACGCACCGAAACGCTCGGGCACGGCCATGTGCGGCCGCACGTGGTCGGGGCCGACCGCGCAGGCGGACAGCAGCGCCGCAGCCAGCGCCGCGATCGCAAGTCGGGTCACCATGGCAGCGAGTCCTCCAGGTAGAAAAAGCCGCCCGTGGGGCCGGTGTCGTCGATCAGCGCCAAGCGCACGCTGGTGCGCGCGCCGTCGGGCACGTCCAGTTCGCCGTTCTGCTGGTCGCCGGCCTTGTTCATGTCGGTTTTCACGTAGCCCGGATGAATCGTGTTGACCTTGATGCCGGTGTCGGCGAGCTCGTGCGCCAGATGGACGGTCCACGCGTTCACCGCACTCTTGGACACGTTGTACGAGGGCACGCCCTTGTAGCCGTAGATGAACGATGCCGGGTTCTGGTGCTCGGCCAGCGAACCGAGCAGGCTGGAGACGTTGACGATGCGGCCGCCATCGGATTTGCGCAGCAGCGGCAGGAAGGCCTGGGTAACCGCGACCAGGCCGAAGACGTTGGTCTCGAACGTGGTACGCCAGGTCTCGATCGACTGCCCGGACGCGCCGCGCGCGGGGTCATCGACCAGGATGCCGGCGTTGTTGACCAGGATGTCGAGCCGGCCGTGGCGGCGTTCGACCTCGGCTGCGGCGCTGGCGATGCTGGCCGGATCGGTGACGTCCAGCACGATCGCCTCGACCGGCAGGCCACCGGATTGCAGCGCGAGCGCGGCCTCGACCGCACGGCCGCGGTCGCGGCCGGCCAACAGGGTGTGGACGCCGGCCTCGGCCAGCTGGCGCACGGTTTCCAGGCCGATGCCGCGGGTGGCGCCGGTGACCAGGGCGACGCGGGTGGATGTGTTCATGGGGGAACTCCTTGATGAGGGATGAGGCGCGGACGGACCGCGCCGGGGGAAGGATGTGGAACCGGCGGCGTGCCCGCCGGCCGGTTCCGGACGTCACATGCTCATGCGTCGACCCGCGCCGGCTGCTGCGCCGGCGCATGCGAGACCAGCGGCGCATTGGCCAGCTTGCGCAGCGCGACGTAGAACACCGGGGTGAGGAACAGGCCGAAGGCGGTCACGCCGAGCATCCCGGCGAACACGGTGATGCCGGTGACCGAGCGCACCTCCGCGCCCGCGCCGCTCGAGAACACCAGCGGCACGGTGCCGGCGATGAAGGCGACCGAGGTCATCACGATCGGGCGCAGGCGCAGGCGGCAGGCTTCCAGCGCGGCCTCCACTATTCCCTTGCCCTGCAGCTCGAGCTCGCGCGCGAACTCCACGATCAGGATCGCGTTCTTGCACGCCAGCCCCATCAGCACCACCAGGCCCACCTGCACGAACACGTTGTTGTCGCCGCCGGTCAGCCACACCCCGATGAGCGCCGAGAGCATCGTCATCGGCACGATCAGGATCACCGCCAGCGGCAGGGTCCAGCTCTCGTACAGCGCCGCCAGCACCAGGAAGGCCAGCAGCACCGCCAGCGGGAAGATCACCAGCGCCGCATCGCCCTGGCTGGCCTGCTGGAAGCTCAGGTCGCTCCAGCCGATGCCCATGCCGGCCGGCAGCACCTGCTGCGCCAGCCCGGCCACCGTTGCCATCGCCTCGCCCGAGGACAGCACGCGCGGGTCGGCCTCGCCCAGCAGGTCGGCCGCGGGGTAGCCGTTGAAGCGGATCACCGGATCGGGCCCGTAGCTCTGCTGGATGTCCACCATCGAGCCGATCGGCACCATGTCGCCGGCGGCGTTGCGGGTGCGCAGGCTGGCGATGTCCTCGACCTGGTCGCGGAACTCGCCGTCGGCCTGCGCGATCACCTGCCAGGTGCGGCCGAACATGTTGAAGTCGTTGACGTAGGCCGAGCCGAGGTAGGTCTGCAGGGTCTCGAACAGCCCGGTCAGCGGCACGCCCTGGGCCTTGGCCTTGACCCGGTCGACCTCGGCGTCGAGCTGCGGCACGTTGGCCTGGTAGCTGGTGATCGGGAAGCCCAGCCCCGGCGTCTGCGCGGCCGCGCCCTGGAAGGCCTGCACCGCGTCCTGCAGCGCGCCGTAGCCCAGGCGGGTGCGGTCCTCGACGAACAGCGACCAGCCCGAACCATTGCCCAGCCCCTGGATCGGCGGCGGCATGAAGGCGAAGGTGAAGCCTTCCTGGATCGACGCGAACTTCGCGTTGAGCTCGGCGTTGATTTCCTCCGCGCTGCGCGAGCGCTCCGAGAACGGTTCGAGCGGGAAGAACACCACGCCGTTGTTGGGCGTATTGGTGAACTGCAGCGGGTTCAGGCCCGGGAACGCGACCTCGTGCGCGATGCCGTCGACCTCCATCGCCATCGCCGCCATCCTCTTGAGCACGGCGTCGGTGCGCTCGATCGAGGCGCCTTCGGGCATCTTCACGCCCGCGATCAGGTACATCTTGTCCTGCACCGGAATGAAGCCGGCCGGCACCGCCTTGAACATCACCGCCGCGCCCGCCAGCAGCACCAGGTAGACCAGGAACACCGCGCCGCGCCGTCCCAGCGCGCGCGCGACCGCTCCTTCATAGCGCTGCGAGCTGCGGTTGAAGAAGCGGTTGAAGGGCCGGAACACCCAGCCGAACAGCCGGTCGATGACCCGCGACGGCGCATCCTTCTCTGCACCGTGCGGCTTGAGCAGCTTGGCCGCCAGCGCCGGCGAGAGCGTCAGCGAGTTGATCGCCGAGATCACCGTCGAGATCGCGATGGTCACCGCGAACTGCTTGTAGAACTGACCGGTCACGCCATCCAGGAAAGCCATCGGCACGAACACCGCGCACAGCACCAGCGCGATCGCGATGATCGGCCCCGACACCTCGCGCATGGCCAGGTGCGCGGCTTCGAGCGGCGTCGCGCCGGCCTCGATGTGGCGCTCGACGTTCTCCACCACCACGATCGCGTCGTCCACCACGATCCCGATCGCCAGCACCAGGCCGAACAGGGTCAGGGTGTTGATCGAATAGCCCAGCAGGTAGAGCACCGCGAACGTGCCGACCACCGACACCGGCACCGCCAGCAGCGGGATGATCGAGGCGCGCCAGGTCTGCAGGAACAGGATCACCACCAGCACCACCAGCAGGGTCGCTTCGAGCAGGGTGGTGATCACCGAGCGGATCGAATCGCGCACGAAGATCGTGGTGTCGTAGACCGACTGGATCTCCACGCCCGGCGGCAGGGCCGGCCGCAGCGCATCCATCTTCGCCACCACCGCGTCGCGGATCTCCAGCGCGTTGGCGCCGGGCGCCTGGAAGATACCGATGGCGGCGGCGTTCCTGCCGTCCAGGCGCGCGCGCAGGGTGTAGTCGCCCGCGGCCAGCTCGATCCGGGCCACGTCGCGCAGGCGCACGATCCCGCCGTCGCTGCCGGCCTCGAGCACGATGTCGCCGAACTCCTCGACGCTTTCCAGGCGCCCGCGCGCGTTGATCGGCAGCAGGAAGTCGCTGCCGTTGGCGATCGGCTCGGCGCCGAGCTGGCCGGCCGAGACCTGTACGTTCTGCTCGCGCACCGCGCGCAGCACGTCGCCGGCGGTGAGCCCGCGCGAGGCCACGCGGTCGGGGTCGAGCCAGATCCGCATCGCGTAGTCGCCGCCGCCGAACAGCTGCGCGTCGCCCACGCCGTCGATGCGCGAGAGTTCGTCGCGCACGTGCAGGCGCATGTAGTTGCGCAGGTACAGCGAATCGTAGCGGCCGTCTTCCGAAGTCAGGTGCACCACCATCAGGAACACCGGCGACTGCTTTTGCGTGGTCACGCCCTGGCGGCGCACGTCCTCGGGCAGCCGCGCCAGCGCCTGCGCCACGCGGTTCTGCACCTTGACCGTGGCCTCGTCCGGATCGGTGCCGGGCTTGAAGGTGGCGGTGAGCTGCAGCACGCCGTCGGAGCCGGCGACGGACTTGACGTACATCAGGTCCTCGACGCCGGTGATCGCTTCCTCCAGCGGCGTGGCCACGGTTTCGGAAATCACCTTGGGGTTGGCGCCCGGGTACACGGTGCGCACCACCACCGACGGTGGCACCACCTCGGGATACTCGCCGATCGGCAGCAGCGGAATCGAGATCAGGCCGGCGGCGAAGATCACGATCGACAGCACGGCGGCGAAGATCGGGCGGTCGATGAAGAAGCGGGAGAATTCCATTGGAGTGTGTCCTTGCGGCACTGGCCGCGGTCGCCGCGCGTGCGCGGCCTGGGTGGAAAACTCCGGTCCGGCGGTCTTCCCCGGGGGGAGGGAAACGGGAAGACCGCCAGCCGGATGGGCCGGGGGAGGCCCAGGAGCTGTCGCGTGAAGCGCCGCCGCTCTCCCAAAGGGAGGGCCGCCGCTGTTCTCCCTCCCCTTCAAGGGGAGGGCCGGGGTGGGGATGGTGTTGCCGTGCAGCTCGCGTCCGGCCGCTTGCGCCAGAACCATCCCCACCCAACCCTCCCCTTGAAGGGGAGGGCTTTCAGTGCTCGCCCTTGAAAGGGAGGGCTTCAGTGCGGAGTTCGTTACTGCACGCTGGCCACGGCGTCAGGCGCGCCATCCGGCGACTCCATCGCCACCCGCGTCGGTGCCACCGGCATGCCCGGCATGAACACCTTCTGCAGGCCATTGACGATTACCGTGTCGGTTGGCTCCAGGCCCGACTGCACCACGCGCAGGCCATCGGCCATGCGTCCGAGCACCACGTCGCGGCGCTGCGCGGTGTTGTCCTCGCCGAGCACGTAGACGTACTTGCGGTCCTGGTCGGTGAGCACCGCCTTGTCGTCGACCAGCAGCGCCTCGAACCCGGCGCCGGCCTCCAGCTGCACCCGCGCGAACAGCCCCGGCGTGAACAGCCCGTCCGGATTGCGCAGCACCGCGCGCGCGCGGATCGTGCCGGTATCCGGGTCGACGCGGTTGTCGATGAAATCGACCGTGCCCGCATGCGGATGGCCGTCCTCGCCGGCCAGCCCGACGCGCACCGCGCGGTCGTCGCCGCCGCGCCCGCCGTCGCCCGCGGCGCGGCTGTAGCGCAGCCAGGTCTGCTCGTCGGCCTCGAAGTACACGTGCACCGGGTCCTGCGACACCACCGTGGTGAGCAGGGTTGCGTCGGCCTGGGCGAGGTTGCCGGTGGTCACCATCGCGCGCCCGGCGCGGCCGTCGATGGGCGAGCGCACCTTGGTGAACTGCAGGTCCAGGCGCGCGGCGGCGACCGCGGCCTCGGCCGCGCGCACCGCGGCATTGCCCTGGGCGGTGGCGGCGCTGCGGGTCTCGAACTCCTCGCGCGAGATCGCGCGCGCTTCTACCAGCGCCTTGGCGCGCACGGTCTGCGCGCTGGCCAGCCGCGCCTCGCTGCGTGCGCGCTCCAGTTCGGCCTCGGCGCGGTCGAGCGCGGCGCGGTAGGGGCGCGGGTCGATCTCGAACAGCAGGTCGCCCTTCGCCAGCAGCTGCCCTTCCTCGTAGGCCACGCGCTGCACGTAGCCGCTCACGCGCGGGCGCAGCTCCACCGTCTCGACCGCGGTGATGCGGCCGGTGAAGTCGTCCCACTGGCGCACGCTGCGCTCCACCACGTCGGCCACGCTCACTTCGGGCGGCGGCGGCGCGGCGTCGCCGGGCGAGGCGTTGGAGCTGCAGGCGGCGGCGATCGCCGCGGCCAGCAGTACCGGCAGCAGGCGCGCGGCGCGCCGGGTGCGGGAGGGGGTCTGGTGTCGGTCAGCAGTGTTCATCGTGGAGGCTTCCGGGGGAGGTGGGAAAGGCGATCGCGTCGAGCAGCGCGCGCGCGGCGCGCAGGTCGCGCGCGGGCACCAGCGATGGGGAGCCGGCCGCGCGCTGCGACGGGGGCGGGTGCAGCGACCTTGATGCAGGCACGGGGGCGCTGGCGATGACCCCGGAGGTCATCGGCGCGGCGTAGTCGACGATGGGCCGGCAGCCGCCGCCGCGCGCTGCATCGAGCATGGCGAGCGCGCGCCGCCCCAGCGCCAGCGCGAGCGCGGGATCGGATGCGACCGGGGCATCCATCGCCAGCAGCTGCACGCGCCGGCCTTCGCGCCCGGCCTCGTCGTGCAGCACGCGCGCCATCATCCGCAGCGCCGCGGCGGCGATCGAGCAGTGGCCGTACCCGGCCCAGGGGTAGCGTCCGCCGGGGCCGCCCACCAGCACGTAGCCGGCGCTGTCGTGCGCCAGCAGCGGCAGCAGGTGGCGCGCGGCGAACAGGTGCGGCAGCAGGTCCTGGTCGAGCGCGCGCTGCAGCACTTCGGCCGGCCCGTCGGCCAGGCGTCCGCAGGGATGGCTGCCGACGAGGCTGGCGACCACGCCGTCGATGGCCACGCCCGGCACGCGCAGGCGCGCGGCCAGCGCGGCGGCGTCGGCATCGCTGGAGACCGTGTCGGCAAGCGCGGCCAGCCGCGCCTGCGGATGACGCTGCAGCAGCGCGAGCCGCGCGGCCTCGTCCAGGCCGACCGCGACCACCGCGCGCCCGGCGTCGAGCGCGGCCTCCACCGCGCCGCGGCCGACGGTGCCGTCGGCGCCCAGCACGACCAGGACGCGGGGCATTGTCCCGGAATCGATTATCCCGCTCACGGGAATGTTCCTCCCGCGACCGGGATATTCCGGGCCAGTCCGGCCATCGCGAACACCCGGTCGACCAGCCCCAGCAGGGCCGGCAGCAGGGCCAGCGTGAGCGCCACGGCCAGCAGCCAGGCCCAGCCGGATTCAATCGCAACCCATTGATCGATCACGAGAGCGCTGAGGGCGAGCAGGTCCACGGCCAGCAGCGTGACGAGGCTGGCGTGGGACAGGTGGCGGCGCGGCGATGCACGCATGGCGGCGGTCCATCGGGGGGGATGGCGCACATCCTGCGCTTCGAATGAGGACTTGATTAGTCCCCAATCAAGGGAATAATTGTCCAGCAGGTGGGCCAATCAGCAGTTCCCTTCCCCCGACAGGACCCCAGCCATGTCTCACGATCTCAACGACACCCTGATCTTCGTCAAGGTGGTCGAGCACGGCAGTTTCGTCGGCGCAGCCAAATCGCTGCGTCTTCCCAAGACCACGGTCAGCCGCAAGGTGCAGGAGCTCGAGTCGCGCCTGGGCGCGCAGCTGCTCCACCGCACCACGCGCAAGCTCGGCCTGACCGAGGCCGGCAACGTGTACTTCGAACATTCGCAGCGCATCGCGCGCGACCTGAGCGAAGCCGAGAGCGCGGTCGGCCAGCTGCAGGCCGGTCCGCGCGGCTGGCTGCGCTTCACCGCGCCGTACTCGATCGGCATCGACAAGATCGCGCCGCTGCTGGGCGAGTTCCACATGCGCCATCCGGAAGTGCGGGTGGACATGACCCTGTCCAACGAGCCGGTCGACCTGATCGCCACCGAGATCGACGTCGCGCTGCGACTGGGCCCGCTGCCCGACTCGAGCCTCGTTGCGCGCCGGCTCGGCACCATCCGCACCCAGGTGTTCGCGGCCAGCAGCTATGTCGAACGCCACGGCGAACCGCTGCATCCGGACGAGCTGCAGTATCACCGCACCCTGGCCATGCACAAGCATCGCCACGGCAGCGGCTACGCGTGGCCGCTCGATGACGGCAGCGGCCTGCAGCAGTTCCCGATCAACCCGATCCTGGTCGCCAACGACCCCGCCGCGCTCAAGGGCGCGCTGCTGTGCGGCGAGGGCCTGGTGATCGGCGCCGACGTGATGGTCAAGCCGGCGGTGGAGCTGGGCAAGGTGCGGCGTGTGCTGGCCGGCTGGGCCGGGCCCGAGTACGAGTTCAACGCCGTGTTCCCGCGCGGCCACGGACAGTCGCCCAAGGTGCGCGCGTTCGTCGACTTCCTGCTTGAACGGCTGAACCTGGACATCGACTACATGTCCGAACACTGCCCGCTGATGGCCGCGCGCTGCGGCGGCGTGCACGCCGCTGAAACCGGGTCGACCGACGTCGACCGGGCCGGCGACATCGCTGCCGGCAAGCGCATCCTGGAAACGGTGACCGCCGACTAGCGTCTGCCCGGCGCGGCGCCTGCGGATGCGCCCGCGGTCGCGCGGCTCAGGCGCGCAGCAGCACCTTGCCGCCGCGACCGGCGCGCTGGCTGGCCGCGGCCGCCTGCGCGGCCTGCTCCAGGTCGAACACCGCGTCCACCGGCAGCCGCAGTTCGCCGCTGCCGGCGCGGCGCAGCAGTTCCGCGAACAGCCGCTGTTTCGCCTCGGGCGCCATCTCGCGGCTGGTCTTGCTGCCCCAGAATCCGGTCACGGTCAGATCACGGAAGATCATCTCGCCGGAAGGAATCGCCATCGGCTCCCCGCTCATCGAGCCGAACGACACCAGCACGCCGCCTTCGCCGAGCAGGCGCAGCAACTCGGCGCTGGCGCGGCCGCCGACCGAGTCCACCGCCGCCCGCGCGCCGTCGTCGCCGAGCAGCGCCTTCGCCGCGTCCTGCCAGCCGTCGCCGGCGGTGCACAGCGCATCGTCGATGCCGAGCGTCGCCATTTCCTGCACGCCCGCCTGGCGCCGCACCAGGCTGAGCACGCGCACGCCGCGCGCGGCGGCCAGCATCGCCAGGCTCTTGCCGACCGCGCCGTTGGCCGCGTTCTGCACGATCCACTGCCCGGGCTGCAGGTCGAGCGATTCGAGCAGCATCAGCGCGCTCAGCGGCATCGCCACCAGCTGCGCCGCGATCTCGTCGCCGATCGCCTCCGGCACCGGCACCAGCATGCGCACCGGCGCCACGAAATACTCCGCCCAGGTGCCGCGCCCGGAGGCCGCGGCCACGCGCTGGCCAACGGCGATTCCTTCCACGCCCTCGCCAAGCGCATCGACCACGCCCATGCCCTCGCTGCCGCCGATCGCCGGCAGTTCCGGTTTCCAGCCGTACAGGCCGCGCACGGTGAGCAGGTCGTGGTTGTGGATCGGCGCCAGGACCATGCGCACGCGCACCTGGCCGGGCCCGGGTTCGGGCACCGGAGCATCGGTGCAGGCGAGTACCTGCGAGGGATCGCCGAAACTGTCGTGCATCGCGCTGCGCACTGGATGGTCTCCACGGGACAGGGATTGCAACCCTAGCGCAACGCGCGTTGCGATTCGATCCGCGCGGGTTCGACGCGACATGAACATCGCGCATGCGATCCTCCCGCACTCCCGTGACCGGAGTTCCTGCGCAATGCCCGACTGGCAACAGGCCATCGCGGTCGCGTGGCCGCTGCTGGTGGCGCTGCTGCTGGGCCTGCTGGTGCGCCACGTGCTGCTGTCGATCGCGCGCCGCGCCTCCGAACGCGCCCGGACCCATACCGTCGCGCGGGTGGTGCGGGTGATCGCGGTGCCGGCCGCGCTTGCCCTGCCGCTGCTGTTCCTGGCGATCGCGGTGCGCGCGACCCCGCTGTCGGCGCAGGCCATCGACCAGCTGCAGCACTGGCTCGGCATCGGCGTGCTGCTGTGCGCGGTGTGGCTGGCGGTGCGGGCGGTGGATGCGCTGGAGGCGCGGATCCTGCGCGATCATCCGGTCGATGTCGAGGACAACCTCGGCGCGCGGCGCGTGCAGACCCAGACCCGGGTGATTGCGCGCGTGATCCAGGGCGCGATCATCCTGGTCGGCGTGGCGCTGGCGCTGATGACCTTCCCCGCGATCCGCCAGATCGGCGCCACCCTGCTGGCCTCGGCCGGCATCATCGGCCTGGTCGCGGGCATCGCCGCCAGGCCGGTGTTCGGCAACCTCATCGCCGGCCTGCAGATCGCGCTGGCGCAGCCGATCCGGCTCGACGACGTGGTGATCGTGGAGGGCGAATGGGGCCGGATCGAGGAGATCACCAGCACCTACGTGGTGGTGCGGGTGTGGGACGAGCGGCGCCTGGTGGTGCCGCTGCAGTGGTTCATCGAAAACCCGTTCCAGAACTGGACCCGCACCAGCGCGCAGCTGCTGGGCACCGCCTTCCTGTGGCTGGACTACCGCACGCCGATGGCCGAGGTGCGTGCGGAGCTGCAGCGCATCTGCGAGGACGACGCGCGCTGGGACGGGCGGGTGTGCATCGCCCAGGTCACCGAGACCGCCGAGCACACCATCCAGGTGCGCCTGCTGGTGAGCGCGCGCAACTCGGGCGAGCTGTTCGACCTGCGCTGCGTGGTGCGCGAGCGCATGATCGATTATCTCGAGCGCTGCCATCCGCACGCGCTGCCGCGACTGCGCGCGGACCTGGCGCGCGAGGACCACGCGCCACCGCAGTCGTCCGCCGCGCCGGGTCCGGACGCCGCCGACACCACGTCGCCCGGCGCCGAGGACGGGCAGGGCGAACCCGTCGCCGGCGGCGGGCCGGATCCGACGACGGCGCACGACCGGGCCGGACCACCAGGGCAGGGCTGAACCGCGCGCGATGGCGCGGGGCGTGGCACGACGGGCGCTTCACCTGCGCGTGCCTATACCTGCGGGCCCGTCCGTCCTTCGAGGAGTCGCCATGTCCGGGCACGCCGAGCTGCACACCGTCCCCAGGGTCGAGATCGCCCGCTACATGGGCACCTGGTACGAGATCGCGCGCCTGCCGATGCGCCACGAGCCCGAGGACGCGACCGACGTTTCGGCCACCTACACGCTCGAGTCCGACGGTTCGGTCGAGGTGCGCAACCGCATGCGCCACAACGGCAAGGTGGAAGAGTCGGTGGGCCGCGCCACGGCCGTCGACGACAGCGCCAGCAGGCTGGAGGTCACCTTCCTGCCCGAGGGCCTGCGCTGGATTCCATTCACCAGGGGCGACTACTGGATCATCGCGCTCGACCCTGCCTACACCATCGCCCTGGTCGGCAGCCCCGACCGCAGGTACCTGTGGCTGCTGGCGCGCGAACCCGCGCTCGACGAGGTGACCCGCAACCACTACTGCGCCGTCGCCCGCCAGCAGGGCTTCGACCTTGCCGCGCTGATCCACACCCCGCACACCGGACAGCCCACCGCCTGACGCGGCGCCTCCATGCGTGCTTCCACCGCCCGCGTCGCCCTTACAGAGCGGCTTCAGCCGCGACAACAACCGCGCCCGCCTCGCAGTCACTGGATTCTTGTTTGTGGATGAAGCCGATCTTGCAACGGGAGCAAAGCCGGTTCAGGCCTGATCTGGCCGCAAAGATCTCGATCCCATCCGAATCCATCGGCGCCGGGTCCGAATCCGGCTCCCTCGTGGGCTGGTTGAGAATATCGATCATCGCTTCGACTGAGGTCCAATCCAGCTCCAGTCCTGGGAGTGCAGTGATTGCCGAGTAATCCGAAGTCTGGTCGATCTGATGGTCAGCGGCATCCGAGCGTAGAGCGTGGCGACAGTGTCCCAGCAGGGTGCATCCGCGGCCAAGCATTTCCAGCTGGCACATCAGGCGGGCGCAGTAATCAGTCAGCCGACCGTCAATGCGTGATCGGCGGCCCTGATGTGCATGAACGCGTGCAGGCGTGTTCGCTGGCGCCGGAAGCGCAGCATATGACAGGCGAAACGGTGATGCTGACGTTTGTGGATCAAAGCTACAACGTGCAAAGAGCCTGCCGAAGTAGCAAAAAAGAAGGCGTTGACCTGCACGTGGTCAAGTCGCCGGAAGCAAGAAGGCTTCGCGCGACGACAATCCCTCAAATTTCATAACGCTCTAGCTGACCGAGATCACTGTGGTGCGGGGCGTAAGCTCCCCCGTCAAGCGGACACTGCAGAAGTAGAGATCCAGGCGTGGTGGTTGCGGTACTCGGCCGGCGTCATGCCGCCGAGGGCGTTGTGGGGTCGGTGCTCGTTGTAGTCGATCAGGAACTGCCAGGTCGCTTCGCGCGCGTCCTCAAGCCGCGCGAACAGATGCTGGTCCAGCACCTCTTCCCGGTAGGTCCGGTTGAACCGCTCGATGTAGGCGTTCTGGTTCGGCTTGCCCGGCTGGATGTTCTGGATCGCCATGCCGTGGGCCTTGGCCCATTGGACGAAGGCCTCGCCGAGGAACTCCGGCCCGTTGTCGGTGCGCAGGACCTGCGGCAGCGGGCGCTCCTGGGCGATGCGCTCGAAGATCCGCACCAGCCGTGCCGAGGTGATCGACGTATCGACTTCGATGTGGATCGCCTCGCGGTTGAAGTCTTCCAGCAGGTTGAAGGTCCGGAACGACCGGCCACATGCCAGGGCGTCGAGCATGAAGTCGGCCGACCAGACGCGATCGGGGCATTCGGGCACGTACAACGGCACGCGCTCGCGTTTGGGGAGCCGGCGGCTGGCCGCGCGGCGAAGGTTGAGCTTCATGGCGCAGTACACCCGATAGATGCGTTTGTGGTTCCAATGCGGATGGCTTCGTTCCAGGATCTGGCAGCACTTGCCGATGCCGCGGCTGGGCTTGGCCTCGACCAGCCGGGCCAACGCGCCGATGACCTCGGCATCGCGCACCGTCCAGTCCAGCGGCGGGGCGTACCAGGCCGAACGCGACAGGCCGACGCAATCGCATGACCGGCGCAGCGGCCGTGCGTGAACCTCGACGAGGTATCGCACGGCCTCGCGTTTCTGCGCCGGCCCTACAGTTTTTTTGCAATCAGGTCCTTCATCGCCGCGTTGTCCAGCGCCAGCTCGGCGTACATCCGTTTGAGCCGTGCGTTCTCGGCCTCTAACTCCTTGACCCGCTTCAGGTCGGACGCGTCCATGCCGCCGTACTTCGACTTCCACTGGTAGTAGGTTGCCGGGCTGATCCCGGCCTGGCGGCACAGGTCCTTGACCGGATGCCGGCGTCACCCTGCTTGAGGATCGAGACGATCTGGGTCTCGCTGAACTTCGACTTCTTCATGGAACCTCCTGACTGAAAAGATGCCAGAAAGCTCTACTTTTGGGATGTACGAGATCGGGGGGAGCTTACGGAAGCAACAGCGTGGCCACGGCAACCCCGCAGTTGATCCCTATTCCGCCGCTACCGGCGCCGCCAGCGAACCGCTGTACATCCCCGAGCGGTCGAAGCAGCAGGCGCGGCGCTGGCCGGAGGCGAGCTTGTCGCAGGCCGTGGCGATGCGCCTGACCCGGGTTTCGGATTTCTTGCCCGAGGTGATCCAGTGGATCCAGTCGCGGCGCGCGACCGCGGTGATGTCGTCCCAGGTCGCGCGCGCGGCCGGGCTGTCGGACAGCGCCTTGCGCAGGTCCGCCGGCAGCTTCGGTTCGGGCTCCCGGGCCACGGGCGTGAGCACCAGCGGCACCGTGTCGCCTGCCGCCGCGCCGGCCGCCACGCGCAGGGCGCGTTCGACCTTCAGCCAGTGGCTGCCGTGGCCGTCCGGCTCCAGCGTGGCCTGGAACGGCTGGCCGGCCAGTTCGCCCTCGACGCTGACCATGCTGCGCGTGGGCAGCTTCGCGCTGGCCGCCGCCGGCAGCACCAGGAAGGTCCAGGCGGCGTTGGCCGGTTCGGCCGGGCGCAGCAGCCTGGCCTTGCAGCGGACGGTGGGCCGGGCGGTCGATTCGGGCATGGGCCGACGATAGCTTCCGGCCAGCGGCCCGCGCAAGGCCGGCACTTCGCTGCGCCGCGCTTGAAATCGCCGCGGCCGCACGCATATCCGGCGCCTGCCATGGCCAAGCAAGGGAGCCCTCCATGACCACCGCCGCCGAGACGCGCAAGTTCGAAGCCGAAGTCGCCCAGGTCCTGCACCTGGTCACGCATTCGCTGTATTCGCACAAGGAAATCTTCCTGCGCGAGCTGATCTCCAACGCCTCCGACGCCTGCGACAAGCTGCGTTTCGAATCCATCGCCGCGCCCGACCTGCTGGCCGGGGAGGCCGAGCTGCGCATCGACGTGAGCTGGGACAGGGACGCGCGCACGGTCACCATCCGCGACACCGGCATCGGCATGACCCGCGACGAGGTGGTGGCCAACATCGGCAGCATCGCCAGCTCCGGCACGCGCCGCTTCCTGGAGGCGCTGGGCAGCGAGCAGCAGGCCGACGCGCGCCTGATCGGCCAGTTCGGCGTGGGCTTCTACTCGGCCTTCGTGGTCGCCGACCGGGTGACCGTGCTCACCCGCCGCGCCGGCGAGCCGGCCGAAGCGGGCGTGCGCTGGGACAGCGACGGCCGCGGCGAGTACACGCTGGAAACGGCCGACGTCGCCAACCGCGGCACCACCGTGACCCTGCACCTGAAGGAAGGCGAGGACGAATTCCTCGACGGCTGGAAGCTGCGTTCGCTGGTGCGCAAGTATTCCGACCACGTCGCCTTCCCGATCCGGATGCCGAAGGAGGCGACGCCGGCCGCTGACGACGAAGAGGCCGGGGCCGACGCCAAGGCCGACGCCGCGCAGGAGTGGGAAACCGCCAACGACGCCTCCGCGCTGTGGACCCGCCCGAAGTCGGAGATCGGCGACGAGGAATACCAGAACTTCTACAAGTCCCTGGGCCACGACTTCAACGACGCCGCGGCCTGGTCGCACAACCGCGTCGAGGGCAGCCAGAGCTTCACCACCCTGCTCTACATTCCCTCGCAGCCGCCGTTCGACCTGATGATGGGCGGGCGCGACGAGCGCAAGGGGCTCAAGCTCTACATCAAGCGCGTCTTCATCATGGACGCGGCCGAGGAGCTGCTGCCCAACTACCTGCGCTTCGTGCGCGGCGTGGTCGATGCCGACGACCTGCCGCTCAACGTCAGCCGCGAACTCCTGCAGCACAACCGGCAGCTCGAGCGCATCAGGGGCGCCTGCGTGAAGCGGGTGCTGGACCTGATCGAGAAGCTCTCGCGCGACGAGCCGGAGAAGTTCGCCGCCTTCCTCAAGGCCTTCGGCAACACGCTCAAGGAGGGCATCGTCGAGGACCACGGCAACCGCGAGCGCATCGCCAGGCTGCTGCGGTTCGCGTCCACCAAGGGCGAGGGCGAGGCGCGCACGGTGTCGCTGGACGACTACGTCGCGCGCATGGTCGAAGGCCAGGACGCGATCTGGTACGTCACCGCCGACGGCTACCGGGCGGCGGTGGGCAGCCCGCAGCTGGAGGGCTTCCGCGCGCGCGACATCGAGGTGCTGCTGATGTCCGACCGCATCGACGAATGGATGCTCGGCCACCTGCGCGAATACGACGGCAAGCCGCTCAAGCACATCGCCAAGGGCGAGCTGCCGCTGGACGAGGCGGAGAAGGCGAAGCAGGAGGAGGCCGCGCAGGCCGCCGCGCCGCTGCTGGAGCGGATCAAGTCGCTGCTGGGCGACCAGGTGGAGGCGGTGCGCGTGTCGGCCCGGCTGACCGACTCGCCCTCGTGCCTGGCGCTGTCGGAGTGGGAAATGGCCCCGCACCTGGCGCACCTGCTGCGCGAGGCCGGGCAGGACGTGCCCGAGCAGAAGCCGACCCTGGAGATCAACCCGCAGCACGCCCTGGTGCGCAAGCTGCTGGGCGAGAACGACGACGCCCGCGCCGGCGACATGGCCAGCCTGCTGCTGGAGCAGGCGCAGCTTGCGGCGGGCGCGCCGCTGGCCGATCCGGCGGCGTTCGTGCAGCGGATGAACCGGCTGCTGGCGGGCTGACGCGAACGCGCGGACCGTGGCCCGGATCGGCCGCGCCGGTTCGGCGACGGGGCTTCGACGGCCCCCACCCCAACCCTCCCCCGCAAGCGGGGGAGGGGGCAGTGCACGGTTGCCTTCCCATGCGCCCGAAACCGAAGGCCGCTCTACTCCCTCCCCCGCCTGCGGGGGAGGGTTGGGGTGGGGGCCACCGCGGCAACGCCAATGACCGCAGCCGCTACCGCCTGCGCCCCGTCCGCCGCCGCACCAGCCGCGCCAGGGTCGTCGGGTCGTTGACCGCGCGCACCCGGTCCGCGCCCAGCGCTTCGGCCAGGTAGCGCGCATTGGCGCCACCCAGCCACACCGGCACATCCGCGGCCAGCCCTTCGTGCAGCAGCCGCAGCTCGGCCAGGGCGGTGCGGGCGTGGCCCGGATCGATCGAACCCACCGCCACCGCGGCCGCATCCAGCCGCTCGGCGACGCGCAGCAGTTCGGCGGCGGGCAGCTCGGTGCCGAGGTACAGCACCGGCGCATCGGCCTCGTGCGCCAGCAGCGCGGCGCCCAGCAGGCCCAGTTCGTGCGGCTCGCCGGGCAAGGTCGCGAACAGGATGCGCGGACGCCGTTCGCGCGGATGCTGGTTGAGGATCGACAGCAGGCGCGCACGCAGCAGGCTGCTCACCAGCCGCTCCTGCGCGATCGCCAGGCGGCCGTCGGCCCAGCGCACACCCACCTCGCGCAGCAGCGGCATCACCACGCGGGTCACCAGGATCGGCAGCGGCAGGGTCGCGATCGCCACCGACAGGTCGCGGTCGAACTCGTCCACCCGGTAGTCGGCCACCGCGTCGAGCATGCGCTCGGGCAGCGCCTCGAGCGCGCCGTAGCCGGACTGGCGCGCCTCCTCCAGCAGGCGGTCGAGGGCGGCGTCGTCGAGCGGCGCCAGGTCGCGGATCGGATGGCCGCGGCCGGTCAGCCGGTGCAGCCGGGCCAGGCGCTCGACCATCGCGCCGTCGTACAGGCGCCGGCCCCGGTCGTCGCGGTGCGGCACCACGGCCAGGTGCCTGCGCTCCCAGGCGCGCAGGGTTTCGGGGGTGAGGCCGCTGAGCTCGGCGGCTGCCTTGACCGGGAACATGCTCCGCGAATGTACAGGATTCGTACAACTCTAACTTGTACGCATGGCTAACGGCGGACTGCGGAGACTGGGCCCTCACCCCAGCCCCGGAGTTCCCCGATGAAGCATTCCACCCGCCACCTCGCGTTTCGCGTCCGCCCGCTGATCCTTGCCCTGTCGCTGGGCCTGGCGGCACCGCTGGCCATGGCCGGACAGCCGGGCGCCGCCAAGGCCCAGCCCACCGCCCAGGCGCAGGCGCAGGCCGACATCGTCGATACCGCGGTCGCCGCCGGCCAGTTCAAGACCCTGGCCGCGGCGCTGCAGGCCGCGGGCCTGGTCGACACCCTCAAGGGCAAGGGCCCGTTCACCGTTTTCGCGCCCACCGACGCGGCCTTCGCCGCGCTCCCGGCGGGCACGGTCGACACCCTGCTCAAGCCGGAAAACCGCGACCAGCTCGTGGCCATCCTCAGCTACCACGTCGTACCGGGCCGCTATCCGGCCGCGCGCGTGGCCGGCCTGGACGGGGCCACGACCGTGCAGGGCGGGCGCGTGGACATCGCGACCAGCGGCGAAGCGGTCACGGTCGACGGCGCACGCGTGGTCGCCGCCGACGTGGTCGCCAGCAACGGCGTGATCCACGTCATCGACAAGGTCCTCATTCCGGACGGCTGACCCTGCGCCACGCCTTCCCCATCCAACCTGGAGACACCGCAATGAAAGCACTCAACCTCGCGACCCTCGTCCTGGTCATCGTTGGCGGCATCAACTGGGGCCTGGTGGGCCTGGCCCAGTTCGACCTGGTGGCCACGATCTTCGGCGGCCAGCAGGCGATGCTCGCGCGCCTGGTCTACGTCCTGGTCGGCGCCTCGGCGCTGTGGCAGATCGTGCCCCTGCTGCGGGCCGCCACCGATGGCGAGGTGCGCGCGCAGGCCCATCGCTGATCGCAACCCGCCAGGGCGGCAGCGAACCAAGACAGGATCGACTGCCGCCCTGCTCCCCAGCCCGCCAGGCGGCGAAGGCGTGCTGCCGGGCGGGCCATCCGGACCATCGCTGCGCCGCGCCCTGAGGGGCGGGCCGGCGGGGGCGTGCCGCCGAACACGACCGGATCCCTGAACAGGCCAGTCGTCGGCGAAGTCCCGGTGCCGCCGGTCCCGGCTCCGCGCTCAAGCCGCGTTACGATGCGGCGCCCCGCATTCCGCTTCGCCATGACGGCCCGTACCCCCGACGCACCCCAGGCGGCATGAGCAACGCCGACCCCGGGCCGCCCGTCGGCGCCGACCATCGCCTCGAACGCCTGCAGCCCTGGATCGCCGGGCTGCTGAGCGCGCTGCTGCACCTGGCCTGCCTGCTCGTCGCCCTGCTGGTTCCCCCGATCGTCCCCACCCCGCCGCAGGGCGACGATGCCGCCGGCGGCAGCCGGGTGGAGGTGGACTTCATCGGCGACAGCCAGGCCGAGCCCAACCCCGATCCCGACCCGCAGCCCACGGCGGCCTCCGATCCCAGCGATCCCTCCGCCGCCGCCTCGCGCCTGCGCACCACCCCGGCACCGCTCACCCCCGAGCCGCTACCGCCCGAAGCCCACGTCACCTCCGATTCCCCCGCTGTCGCGCGCCGGCCCCGTCCCGCGCCCAGCGCACCGCAGTCCGCGCCGCGCCCGCCGCCCTCCGGCCGTCGCCCCGGCCACACCTGGGGCCAGCCGCCGGGCATGGCCAGCGAGGACCTCGCCCCCGTCAACGCCGGCACCGCGCGCAGTCCCGCGGTCGAGAGCGGCCGCCGGATCAGCCTCCAGTCCGACCAGGCCAGCCTCGAAGTCGGCGGCTACCAGGTCGTCTACGAGCTGAGCAGCGAAACCCGCCTGCGCACCTGGCGCGAGCAGGGCATGAGCGAAATCTTCATTCCCCTGCCCGGCACCCGCAAGCTGATGGTCTGCCCGCTGGAAACCGCACTCAGGCGCGAATCCGGCCCCTGCCGCCAGGTCGATCCGGACGATCCGGAGCTGGCCGACATCGGCGACGCGCGCGAGGTGATCGGCGTCAACCAGGTCTACCGCCAGGGCGAACTGGTCTGGCGCGGCCCCGGCGCCTATCGCTGAGCCGTTGCTTGCTGCGAAACGCGCAATCGGCGCGCACGTGCCGGTTGATGCAGGTATTCAGCCCCTTGCCCGCGTCGGCCGGGCGCTGCATCTCCAGCACCTGCGGCAGGCCCGGATGGCGCGCGTCGTGGCGATGGCACCCGCCGCGATGGAAGCAGATATCGATCCAGTCCGGCCCGCACGCCCAGGCCGCCACGCCCGAATCGCCGTCACCCCCGCGGTACGGTCGCATCGCTCACCCCGGGCCGCGCGCGCAGCCACGCCGGCACGCCCGGCCGCATGCCCTTGAACTTCGGATCGCCCGCCAGCGGCGCCACCAGCAGCCGCCGCGGCCCGAACCGCCGCTTGAGCGCGTGGTACACCTGCGAACGCGTGCGCGCCGACTCGGTCAGGTACAGCCCCGGCGCCAGCTCCACCAGATCCGGCGCCGGATCCGGATGCCGGGCCACGTCGATGTCCAGGTGCACCAGGTAAAGGGTGATGTTGGGGCCGGCCATGCGCCTCGACCATCGCACCGTCGCGCTCATGGAGGCGTGAACCGGCGCTCGCCGCCCCGCATCGAGCAAGCCGCTGTCCCGCGCGGTCTGCGATCCGGTCCCGCCGGGCGCACCCTGCCGCGGCAGGCGCGGCGCGAACATCGGGACGCCGCATCGACGCGGGCTCGCGTGCACCCCGCGTTGATATGCTCGTGGAAATCCGACGCCGTTCCACGCTTCCGGCAAGTACATGACCGATCACATGCCAGACGACCTGTCCGCCGACGGCCGCGACCTGCGCGCCTTCGCTGACCAGCTGCGCCCCCGCCACGGCGTGGTGCGCAACGTGCGCGGCGAATGGGTGCTGCTGCGGCACGACCTGGTGGTCCAGGCCGCGCGCGACCATGCGCGTTTTTCCAGCGCCGTCTCGCGCCACCTGCACGTGCCCAACGGCATCGACGGCGACGCGCATGCCGCATACCGCCGGGCCCTCGACGGCTTCCTGAAGGCCGAAGCGCTGGCGCCCTTCCACGACAGGTTCCGCGAGGTGGCGCGCGAACTCGTCGCCTCGCTGCCCGCCGGCACCGCCGTGGACGCGGTCTCCACCATCGGCGTGCGCTTCGCGGTCCGCGCCCAGTGCGCCTGGCTGGGATGGCCGGCGAGCCTGGAGGACCGCCTGGTCGACTGGGTGGCCGAGAACCACGCCGCCACCCGCTCGCGCGACCGCGACTGGACCCGACGCGTCGCCGAGTCCTTCGACGCGATCATCCTGTCCGTGCTCGAACCGCGGCGCGACGCCGCGCGCCGGCCCGCCAGCGACGCCGACGACCTCACCACCCGCCTCATGCGCAGCACCGTCGACGGCCGACCGCTGGACGATGCCGAGCTCGTCTCGATCCTGCGCAACTGGACCGGCGGCGACCTGGGCTCGATCGCGCAGTGCGTCGGCGTCCTGGTGCACCACCTGGCCACCCGTCCCGCCCTGCAGGCGCGCCTGCGCGCCGGCGTGGACGACGCCGGATTCGATGCCGTCATCGACGAGATCCTGCGCATCGACGATCCCTTCGTCTCCAACCGCCGCATCACCACCTGCCCGGTGGACGTCGGCGGCATCGCCCTCCCGCAGGGCGCGCTGGTGAAGCTCAACTGGACCTCGGCCAACCGCGACGAAGCCGTCTTCGGCGACCCCGACGCCTTCGACCCGCAGCGCAACGCCCCGCACAACCTTGTCTACGGCATCGGCCGCCACGTCTGTCCCGGACGCCTGCTGGCCACGCTGGAACTGCGCATCGCCCTGCAGGCCCTGCTCGCCGCGAGTACCTCGATCACCCTCGACCCCACGCAGCCGCCAGAACGCGCAACCGCGCCCGTGGGCGGCTGGTCGAGGGTGCCGGTGGCGCTGGCCTGAGGCTTGCTTGGGCGCGCGCCCAGTCCAGGAGCCGCAGCATGGCGCTATGCCGCCAGCGCCACCGCACGTTCCATTTCTGCGGATAACACGCGTCATCCCCGCGTTCGCGGGGATGACGCGTGTGATCGGTGACTACTGCGATGCATGCCGCGCAAGCGTCGCCTGCGCGTGCGGACCCTCGCAGCGCGGCGGGCGTTCGCAGTTTCAGGTTGTCATCCGAGCCGTTGGCGAGGGATCTACGGGAAATCAGATCTCTCCCTGCGGTCGAGATGACAGTTGTCCCATGCGTCTGAACGCGAATCCGTATCACTGGACGCGCCAAGCTTCCGGCCCGCTGCAGCGCAGCGGGCGTTCGTTCGTGCACGAAGCTGCGCTTCGTCAACGCACTCACTCACCCAACGTAAGCAGACTCGCGTTGCCGCCGGCGGCGGTGGTGTTGATGGTGACGGTCTTTTCGGTGGCGAAGCGGGGCAGGTAGTGGGGGCCGCCGGCCTTGGGGCCGGTGCCGGAGAGGTTCTGGCCGCCGAAGGGCTGGACGCCGACCACGGCGCCGATCTGGTTGCGGTTGACGTAGACGTTGCCCACCTTCGCGCGCTGGATGATGCGCTCCACGGTCTCGTCGATGCGCGAGTGGATGCCGAGGGTCAGGCCATATCCGGTGGCGTTGATCGCGTCGACCACGGCGTCGAGTTCGCTCGCCTTCCAGCGGATCACGTGCAGGGCGGGGCCGAAGTTCTCTCGGGTGAGCTGCGCGAGCGAGTCCAGCTCCCAGGCGCGCGGGGCGAAGAAGGTGCCGTGGGCGGTGTCGGGGCCGAGCGGGGCTTCGGCGATCAGGCGCGCACCGCCGTCCATGCGCGCGGCGTGTTCGTCGAGCTGGCACTTCGCGTCGTCGTCGATCACCGGGCCGACGTCGGTGGACAGCAGCGCCGGGTCGCCGACCGTGAGTTCGGCCATCGCCCCGGCCAGCATCTCGATCACGCGGTCGGCAATGTCGGCCTGCACGAACAGCACGCGCGCGGCCGAGCAGCGCTGGCCGGCGGAGGTGAAGGCCGAGGCCAGCGCGTCCTTGACCAGCTGCTCGGGCAGGGCCGAGGAGTCGGCGATCAGCGCGTTCTGGCCGCCGGTTTCGGCGATCAGCACCCCGATCGCGGCATCGCGCGCGGCCATGGCGCGGTTGATCGCGCGCGCGGTGTCGGTCGAGCCGGTGAAGGCGACGCCGGCCACGCGCGGGTCGGCGGTCAGCGCCGCGCCCACGGTGGCGCCGTCGCCGGGCAGCAGCTGCAGCACGGCCGCCGGCACGCCGGCCTCGTGCAGCAACTTCACCGCCTGCCAGCCGACCAGGCTGGTCTGTTCGGCGGGCTTGGCGATCACGCTGTTGCCGGCGGCCAGCGCCGCGGCCACCTGGCCGGCGAAGATCGCCAGCGGGAAGTTCCAGGGGCTGATGCACACGAACACGCCGCGCCCGCCCAGCTGCAGGGCGTTGGATTCGCCGGTCGGGCCGGGCAGCGGCACGGGCACGAACTCGCGCCGCGCCTGTGCGGCGTAGTAGCGCAGGAAATCGACCGCCTCGCGCACTTCGGCCACGCCGTCGGGAATGGTCTTGCCTGCTTCCTTCGTGCACAGGGCGATGAACAGCGGCATGCGCTGTTCGAGCAGGTTGGCGGCGTGTTCGAGGATGGCCGCGCGCGAGGCCGCGGGGGTCGCGTCCCAGGCCGGCTGCGCGTCCAGCGCGTTGGCCAGGGCGCGCTCGACGGTGGCGGCGTCGGCGGCCTGCCACTGGCCGACGCGCTGGCGGCGGTCGGCCGGGTTGGTGACCGCGACCAGCGGCCCCGACGGCTGCGCGCCGGGCACCAGCGGCGCGGCGGTCCAACCCTGCGCGCCGGCGCGGGCGAGCGCGGCGTCGATCTGGCCGGCGAGCGCGCCCAGCTGCTCGTCGTTGGCGAGGTTCACGCCCATCGAATTGCTCCTTTCAATGCCGTGGCTGCGGTACAGGTCGACCGGCAGCGGGATGCGCGGGTGGGGAATGGCGTCGAAGCCGGCGACCACCTCGACCGGGTCGCGCACCAGGTCGTCAATCGACACGTCCTCGTCGCTGATGCGGTTGACGAAGCTGGAGTTGGCGCCGTTTTCCAGCAGCCGGCGCACGAGGTAGGGCAGCAGGTCCTCTTGCGAGCCGACCGGGGCGTAGACGCGGCAGGGAACGCCGAGGCGGTCGGCGGGGATCGCCTCGGCGTAGAGGTCGTCGCCCATGCCGTGGAGCTTCTGGAATTCGTAGGGGTGGCTTGAGCCCTTCTCCACCCGGGGTTGGGGCGAGGGTTCGGCGCGAGCGTTGCCATCGCCGTGCTGCGTACCCTCATCCGCCCCTCGGGCACCTTCTCCCGGGGGGAGAAGGATTCCGGCCATGCGGTGGATTGCCGCGATGGTCTGCGCGTTGTGGGTGGCGAACATCGGATAGATCGCGTCGCTGCCGGACAGCAGGCGCGCGGCGTTGGCCTGGTAGCTGACGTCGGTGTTGGGCTTGCGGGTGAACACCGGGTAGCCGGCCACGCCGTCGACCTGGGCGCGCTTGACCTCGCTGTCCCAGTAGGCGCCCTTCACCAGCCGCACCGGGATCCGGCGGCCATGGCTGCGGGCGAGCGCGACGATCCAGTCGATCACGAACGGCGCGCGCTTCTGGTAGGCCTGCACCACCAGCCCGAAGCCCTCCCAGCCGCCCAGCCCGGGATCGGCGAACGCGGCTTCGAACACGTCCAGCGACAGCTCCAGGCGGTCGGCCTCCTCGGCGTCCACGGTGAGGCCGATGCGGTGGCCGCGGGCCTGGCGCGCCAGCGCCAGCAGCTGCGGCGCCAGCTCCGCCAGCACCCGCTCGCGCTTGGCGTGCTCGTAGCGCGGGTGCAGGGCCGAGAGCTTGACCGAGATCGACGGCGCGGCGATCTCGTCGTCGAACGGGCCGGTGGCGCCGATGGCGTCGATCGCCGCGGTGTAGGCGTGGAAGTAGCGCTGCGCGTCGGTGCGGGTCAGCGCCGCCTCGCCGAGCATGTCGAACGAATAGCGATAGGCGGCGTTGGCGCCCTTGCGCGAGCGCGCCAGCGCCTCGCCGATGCTGCGGCCCATCACGAACTGGTGGCCCATGATCCGCATCGCCTGGCGCACCGCCAGCCGGACCATCGGCTCGCCCACGCGCCCGACCAGGCGCCTGAACGCGCCGCGCACGTCGCGCCGGGTCTCGTCGGCCAGGTCCACCAGGTGCCCGGTCAGCATCAGGCCCCAGGTCGAGGCGTTCACCAGCACCGAATCCGAACGGCCCACGTGGCGGCGCCAGTCGGCCTCGCCCAGCTTGTCGCGGATCAGCAGGTCGGCCGTGTCCTCGTCGGGGATGCGCAGCAGGGCCTCGGCCACGCACATCAGCAGCACGCCCTCGTCGCTGGCCAGGTCGTACTGGCGCATGAAGGCCTCGATCGCGCCCTGGTCGACGGCGCGGGCGCGCACCCGCTGCACGAGGTCGGTGGCGGTGGCGCGGATCGCGGCGCGGTCGGCCTCGCCCCAGCCGGGCGTGGGCTGGTGGGCCACGGCCAGCAGGTCGCGCACGTGCATGGCCTCGTCCAGCGCCCAGCCGGCGGTGATCGCCGCGCGCAGCGGCGGGAGCGGACCGGAGCCGGCTGCGGGCGGGGGGGGTGGGGCGTCGGGAGCGATCATGGGCGGGACCGGGTCGGGCGCCGGATGGCAGGGCCGCGGCCACGGCGGCGCGGCGGGGAGTCATTGTCGCCGTGGAGATGTCGCTGCGGCTTGAACGAATCCTCCGCGCCGGACGCGGGCGCCGGCACAAAACGGGCGTGAACGGCCCGCCCGGCGCGCTTGCGGCGTCGACCGCGGCGGGTCCGGCCCGCCCAGGCCCCGCGGCGGGCCGCGATTCCGGGTCCCGCGGGGCCCGCCGCAGGCCCCGCGCCGGCGCCCCGGCGCCTGCCTCGGCTTGCCCCTAAAGCCCCGTGGCCGCTACCATTTGGAAGTTTTCGCGCGCCTGCGACAGCGGCGCGCGAGGTTCCGATGCGATTCCAGTGGCGGCCGGTTCCGGGCGCCCGGGGTCGTCTTGATCAGCTCGCAACGGTTGGCTGGCGGCCCGGTGCCGCGACCGACGACATTGGGGTCCAGGCGATGATGCAGGCGCGTTTTTGGCGGTGGGGGTTGGCGGTACTGGCATCGTTGCCGGCCATGGCGCTGGCCGCCGATCCGGTCCGGTGGCAGCTCAACATGGGGCGCGGGGTCACCGCTTCCTCGCTCAATGCCTACCAGGCGCACATGCAGGCGTTCTGGATCTGCACGGCCATCGGCGCGGTCGTGTTCATCGCCATGGGCTATGCGATGTTCAAGTTCCGCCACTCCAAGGGTGCGGTCCCCGACACCAGCTTCACCCACAGCACCAGGCTGGAGATCATCTGGACCGTCGTCCCGGTGATCCTGCTGGTGATCATGGCGGTGCCGGCGACGGCCAAGCTGGTGGCGATGTACGACACCCGCGAGTCGGAGATGACCGTCAAGGTCACCGGCGTGCAGTGGATGTGGAAGTACGAATACCTGGGCGAGAACGTCGAGATCCTCAGCCGCCTCGACCGCGAGAGCGACCGCCTGCGCCAGAACAGGGACACCACCCGCGCCGAGCTCGACGCCCATCCGGCCTACCTGCTCGACGTCGACAACGTGCTGGTGCTGCCCACCGACACCAAGATCCGCTTCGTGATCACCGCCGACGACGTGATCCACTCCTGGTGGGTGCCGGCGCTGGGCTGGAAGCAGGACGCGATCCCCGGGATCATCAACGAGGCCTGGACCGAGATCTTCGAGCCGGGTACCTACCGCGGACAGTGCGCCGAGCTGTGCGGCAAGGACCACGGCTTCATGCCGATCGTGGTCAAGGCCGTGCCGCGCGCGGAATTCGACACCTGGCTGGCCGCGCAGAAGGCCGCGGGCGAGGCCCCGGCCGAGCCCTCGCAGGTGCCCGAAGCGGGCGACGGCAGCGCACCGCGCGCGCTCGACCCCGACATGATCGAAGACGTGCAGCAGGGCGAGGAGCCCGCCGCACCGCAGGCGCCTGAACAGGCCGCTGCCCCCGCCGACGCCGCCGGCGCCGTCTGACCGCATCCGAAAGGCTGACCGCACCCATGTCCACGCATACCGCCACCGCCGACCACCACGACGCCCACGGCCACAAGCAGTCGTTCGTCGAACGCTGGTTGTTCTCCACCAACCACAAGGACATCGGCACGCTCTACCTGCTGTTCTCGTTCACGATGTTCATCATCGGCGCGGCGATGAGCGTGATCATCCGCACCGAGCTGGCGGTGCCGGGCCTGCAGCACGTCAGCCCGCACTTCTTCAACCAGATGACGTCGATGCACGCGCTGGTGATGATCTTCGGCGGCGTGATGCCGGCCTTCGTCGGCCTGGCCAACTGGATGATCCCGCTGCAGATCGGCGCGCCGGACATGGCGTTGCCGCGCATGAACAACTGGTCGTTCTGGATCCTGCCGTTCGCCTTCACCCTGCTGCTGATGACCCTGTTCCTGCCCGGCGGCGGCCCGGCCGGAGGCTGGACCCTGTATCCGCCGCTGTCGCTGCAGGGCGGCAACAACGTGGCGTTCAGCATCTTCGCCATCCACATGATGGGCATCAGCTCGATCATGGGCGCGATCAACGTCATCGCCACCATCCTCAACATGCGCGCACCGGGCCTGGACCTGCTGAAGATGCCGATCTTCTGCTGGACCTGGCTGATCACCGCGTTCCTGCTGATCGCGGTGATGCCGGTGCTGGCCGGCGCGGTGACGATGCTGCTGACCGACAAGTTCTTCGCCACCTCGTTCTTCAACGCGGCCGGCGGCGGCGACCCGGTGATGTACCAGCACATCTTCTGGTTCTTCGGGCATCCCGAGGTCTACATCATGATCCTGCCGGCGTTCGGCATCGTCAGCGAGATCATCCCGACCTTCAGCCGCAAGCCGCTGTTCGGCTACCAGGCGATGGTGTACGCCACCGCGGCGATCGCGTTCCTGTCGTTCATCGTGTGGGCGCACCACATGTTCACGGTGGGCATGCCGCTGGGCGGCGAGATCTACTTCATGTTCGCCACCATGCTGATCGCGATCCCGACCGGGGTGAAGATCTTCAACTGGGCGTCCACGATGTGGCGCGGCTCGATCAGCTTCGAATCGCCGATGCTGTGGTCGATCGCGTTCGTGATCCTGTTCTCGATCGGCGGCTTCTCCGGCCTGATGCTGGCGATCGTGCCGGCCGACTTCCAGTACCACGACACCTACTTCGTGGTCGCGCACTTCCACTACGTGCTGGTCACCGGCGCGCTGTTCGGCATCATCGCCGCGGTCTACTACTGGTGGCCGAAGTGGACCGGGCGCATGTACAACGAGACCTGGGCCAAGTTCCACTTCTGGTGGACGATGGTGTTCGTCAACCTGCTGTTCTTCCCGCAGCACTTCCTGGGCCTGGCCGGCATGCCGCGCCGGATCCCGGACTACAACGTGGTGTTCGCGGACTGGAACCTGGTCAGCTCGATCGGCGCGTTCGGCATGTTCGCCACCCCGTTCCTGATGTTCGGCATCCTGTTCCATTCGCTGAAGAAGGGCGCCATCGCCCCGGCGCGGGCCTGGGAGTCGGCGCGCGGCCTGGAGTGGACGGTGCCTTCGCCGGCCCCGCACCACACCTTCGCCACGCCGCCGGTGCTGCGCCCCGGCGACCTGGCCCACGACGACGTGTCGCACTGACGCGGCGATGACGACGATGGCGGCCCCGCAGCAACCCGACGACGACCTGGCCCCGCGCCGGCGCCGCGCGGTGCGCACGGCGCTGATCCTGGGAGGGATCGCGCTGGCGATCTACATCGCCTTCATCCTGTCCGGGGTGATCGGGCGATGAGCGCGGGCGGGTCGAACAAGGGCATCTTCAAGCTGGTCGCGATCTCGCTGGCCGCGTTCGCGTTCACCTTCTCGCTGGTGCCGCTGTACCGCATCGCCTGCGAGAAGGTGTTCGGCATCCGCCTCGACAACAGCGCCGCGGCCGCGACCGCGGCCATCTCGGCCACGCCGGTCGAACGCTGGGTGACGGTCGAGTTCGACGGCACCGTGAACTCGAAGCTGCCCTGGGGCTTCCATCCCAACGAGACCCGCATGCGGGTGCGCGTGGGCGAGCAGTACGAGGCCACCTATGCCGCGCACAACGATGGCGACCGCGCCATCGTCGGCAGCGCCACGCCGTCGGTGGCGCCGGCGCGCGCCTCGGGCTACTTCAGCAAGACCGAGTGCTTCTGCTTCACCGCCCAGACCCTGCAGGCGGGAGAAACGCGCGACCTGCCGGTGCGCTTCATCATCGACCCGGCGTTGCCGCGCGACGTCAACACCATCACGCTGTCGTACACCTTCTTCAAGAACGACGTGCTGACCGACCGCCTCGCGGCGGCGGCGCCGTCGTCCACCGTGCCGCATTCGGCACCCTGACCCACTGAAACTGCGGACCCACGTCATGGCCCAGGCCCACGCCGATACCCACGCTGCCCACAGCGACCCGAACGTCTACTACGTGCCGCACGGCAGCAGGTGGCCCGTGTTCGCATCGGTCGCGCTGTTCGTGGCCATGCTCGGCTTCGCCACCTGGCTCAACGGCGCCAGCTGGGGCAAGGCCACGTTCTTCGTCGGCGTCGCCGGTCTGGTGTACATCCTGTTCAAGTGGTTCGCCGACGTGATCCTCGAGTCGGTCTCGGGCTATTACAACAGGCAGGTCGACGTCTCGTTCCGGCTCGGGATGGTGTGGTTCATCTTCTCCGAGGTGATGTTCTTCGCGGCGTTCTTCGGCGCGCTGTTCTACGCCCGCCAGTTCGCGTTGCCGTGGCTGGGCGGCGTGGGCGACGGCGTGGCCACCAACTACCTGCTGTGGGAAGGCTACAGCTCCGCCTGGCCGACCGCGGGCCCGGGCGAGGTGGGGGGCACGTTCCAGACCATCCCGGCCTGGGGCCTGCCGCTGCTCAACACCCTGATCCTGCTGACCTCGGGCGTGACCATCACCATCGCCCACCACGCGCTCAAGGCCGGCAACCGCGGCCGGCTGCTGCTGTGGCTGGGCGCGACCGTGCTGCTGGGCTGCACCTTCCTGTTCTTCCAGGTCGAGGAATACATCCACGCCTACCGCGACCTCAACCTGACCATGGGCTCGGGCATCTACGGCTCGACCTTCTTCATGCTCACCGGCTTCCACGGCGCCCACGTCACCCTGGGCACGATCATGCTCATCGTCATGTGGCTGCGCTGCGCCAAGGGCCACTTCACCAAGGAAAACCACTTCGCGTTCGAGGCGGTGGCCTGGTACTGGCACTTCGTCGACGTGGTGTGGCTGGGGCTGTTCCTGTTCGTCTATGTGCTTTGACGGCCCGGACCCTGGACCCGGAACCCGGGACCCGGGACAGCGGCGGGATCTGGATGTGGAGGGCGCCGGCATGCCGGCGCTTTCCGTTTCTGCGGGTCCCGCGTCGCGGGCGTTTACCGGTCCAGGCTCAATCCGGATTTCGCCCGACGCCGTGGAACTCGATCCAGCCCATGTAGTGGGCCAGCGCCACCAGCGCGATCAGCGCGACCGACAGCGCGATGCGCTTGGTCAGCGCGTTGACGGTGCGATTGGTCTCGCCCTTGTCGACCATCATGTAGTACAGGCCCGCGCCCAGGTTCCACAGGATCAGGGCCAGGAAGCCGATGATGATCAGCGTCTTGAGCGAATCGTTCACCGTGGTCTCCGGGCAGGCGCCGTACGTGGGTGGCGGGCATTATCGCAGCCGACGGAGCGCGTGGTGTGAGCAGTCGCGGCGCATTCGCGGCCGGCTGGGTGCTGGCGCTGCTGGCGATGGCGGCGTTCGCCTCGCTCGGGCGCTGGCAGCTGGCGCGCATGGAGCACAAGCAGGCCATGCTCGACTCGGCTGCCGCCACGCTGCAGGCGCGCCACGCGCGGCCGCTGTCGGTCGCCACCGATCCGGCGCGCGCGCGCGAACTCGACTGGGCGGCGGGCGCGGGCGAATTCCTGCCCGGACCGGCGGTGCTGCTCGACAACCAGCAGCGCGACGGTCGCCCGGGGGTGCGCGTGTACCGCGCCTTCGATCCGGTCGGCGCGCCGCCGCTGCTGGTCGAGCTGGGCTGGCTGCCGGTGCCGGCCGACCGCAGCATGCCCGCATCGCCGCCGATCACCGGCAGCCAGCGGCTGCAGGGCCTGCTTGCGCCGCCGCCTTCCGCTGGCCTGGCCGATGCGCCGCCCGGGTCCACCGCCCATGGCGACCTGCTCGTCATCCGCCTGGACGGCGCCGCGCTGGCCGGGCCGCTGGGCGTCGAAGCGCTGCCGCCGCGGGTGCTGCGGCTGGATCCGGCGCTGGAACTGGGCCATCCGCGCGACCTCGACGTGCTGCCCAACACCCTGCCGCCGGACAAGCACCTGGGCTATGCCGTGCAGTGGTTCGGCCTCGCCCTGGCGGTGCTCGTGACCGCCCTCGTCCTCACCTTCCGCCGTCCCCGCCGATGAACGCTCCCCTCTCCACGCAGCAGCGCAACCGCAACCGCGGCATGCTGGTCCTGATCGTCGTGTTCTTCCTCGGCAGCGCGCTGGTGGCCGGCGCGCTCAGGTTCTCGGGCTGGCGCCCGGAGGGCACCCGCAACCACGGCGAGCTGCTGCAGCCGCCGGGCGACCTGCGCGGCGTGGTGGCCCAGCTGCGGGCCGGCGGCGAATACCCCTGGCAGCCGGCCGAGCGCACCTGGCGGATCGCGCTGGCGCCGCGCGCGGACTGTGGCGCGCCCTGCGTGCAGCTCTCGCAGCAGCTGGACACGGTCTGGCGGCTGTTCGGCCACCGCGCCGACCACGTCCACATCCTGTGGATCGGCGATGCCCCGTCCGACGCGGTGCGCAACCCGGCCTGGCGCGAGCTGGCGTCCGATCCCGCGCTGATCGCGGCGCTGCCGCGCAACGACGACCCGGCCGGCACGCCGGTGTACGTGATCGATCCGAACGGCTTCGTGATCCTGCGCTACCCTCCCGGATTCGATCCGGGCCACCTGCGACAGGACGTGGCCCGCCTGCTCAAGCTCAGATGATGGCAAGCCCCGCACCCGTCCACTCGCGCCCGCACGTATACCGGCACTTCCACCGCATCGCCTGGCTGGCGGTGGCGCTGACCCTGGCGGTGATCGTGTTCGGCGCCTTCGTGCGCCTGTCCGACGCCGGCCTGAGCTGCCCGGACTGGCCCACCTGCTACGGCCGCGCCGCCTGGCCGCAGGCCGCGCACGAGGTGAGCGACCACGCCGCCAGCGCGATCCGCCCGTTCGAAACCCACAAGGCCTGGCGCGAACAGGTGCACCGCCACCTGGCCGCCACGCTGGGCGTGCTGGTGCTGGCGCTGGCGCTGCTGGCCGCGCGCCGGCGGCGCATGGGCCTGGCCCTGGTGCTGGGTGCGTCGGCGCTGGTGGCCGCCGCGATCCCGCTGTACATGCGCGGCCAGGTGCTGCCGGCGCTGCTGGTGGCGGGCGCGGGCGAGGCGCTGCTGCTGGGCGCGGCGGTGGCCTGGCTGCGCGCCAGCGGCAACGGCGCCACGCGCGACCTGGCGCCGGTCGCGGCGCTCACCCTGGCGGTGGTGATCTTCCAGGCCCTGCTGGGCAAGTGGACGGTGACCATGCTGCTCAAGCCGGTGATCGTGATGGGCCACCTGCTTGGCGGCATGCTCACCTTCTCGCTGCTGACGTGGATGGCCTGGCGCGCGACCCACCTGCCGGTGGTGCTGGCCGACGCGTCGGTGCTGCGGCGCTGGCTGCTGGCGGCGGTGGCGGTGCTGGCGGTGCAGATCGCGCTGGGCGGCTGGGTCAGCGCCAACTACGCCGCACTGTCCTGCGGCGCGGGCGGCTGGACCACCGCGCAGCCGCACTACATGGATTTCCCGAAGTGCGTCGGCCAGTGGTGGCCGCCGACCGACTTCCGCGAGGGTTTCGTGCTCTGGCGCGGCGTGGGCGTGGACTACGAAGGAGGCGTGCTCGACGGCGCCTCGCGCATCGCCATCCAGATGGCGCACCGGATCTTCGCCGTGGTCGCCGCCGGCGTGCTGCTGGCGCTGTCGTGGCGCCTGCAGCGCACCCCGGGTCTGCGCGGCTGGGCGCTGCTGCTGGCCCTGCTGACCCTCGCCCAGGTGGTGCTGGGCGTGCTCAACGTCAAGCTCTCGCTGCCGCTGCAGGTGGCGGTGATGCACAACGGCGGCGCCGCGCTGCTGCTGTTCGTGCTGGTGTCGCTGCTGGCGCGCCTGCGGCGGGCGACGTGATGCGCAGCCGCCACGCCATGCGTCGCCCTCGCCGCGCCCGTGCGATGGTGCGTCGATGAGCCGCGCACGCGCATTCGTCGCGCGCCAGTACTGGGCGCTGACCAAGCCGCGGGTGGTCGCGCTGATCGTGTTCACTGCGCTGGTGGGCATGTTCCTGGCCGTGCCCGGGCTGCCGCCGTGGCGCGAAACCGTATTCGGCCTGCTCGGCATCTGGCTGGCCGCGGCCTCGGCGGCGGCGATCAACCACCTCATCGACCAGCGCATCGACCGGGTGATGGTGCGCACCGCCGACCGCCCGCTCGCCACCGGCGCGCTGCGGCCGGCGCAGGTGCTGGCGTTCGCGCTGGCGCTGGGCGCGCTGTCGATGGCGATCCTGGTCGCGCTGGTGAATCCGCTCACCGCCGCGCTCACCTTCGCCTCGCTGATCGGCTACGCCGTCGTCTATACCGGCTTCCTCAAGCGCGCCACGCCGCAGAACATCGTGATCGGAGGCATTGCCGGTGCCGCGCCGCCGCTGCTGGGCTGGGCGGCGGTGACCAACATGCAGGGCCAGTGGGACTGGGCGCACGCGCTGCTGCTGGTGCTGATCATCTTCGTGTGGACGCCGCCGCACTTCTGGGCGCTGGCGATCTTCCGCCGCGACGACTACGCGCGCGCGCTGGTGCCGATGCTGCCGGTGACCCACGGCGTGGAGTACACCCGCTGGCAGATCCTGTTCTACACCGTGCTGCTGTGCGTGGTGACCCTGCTGCCGGTGGCGATCGGCATGAGCGGCCTGTTCTACCTCGGCGGCGCGGTGGTGCTGGGCCTGGCGTTCCTGTGGTACGCCTGGCGCCTGCTCGATCCGCCGGACGAGCTGTTCGCGATGAAGGTGTTCAACTATTCGGTGGTCTACCTGATGGCGCTGTTCGCCTTCCTGCTGGTCGACCACTGGCTGCTGCCCTGGCTCGACCCGACGCCGCTGCAGGCGTTCGAGCTGCAGCGGGTAGGCTGACCGGCGGCAACGCCGCGACGCCTATCCGGGTCGCGCCCGCTCCGCCACCGCGTCGCGCGTCTGCGGCGTGATCCGCCACTGCTGCGCGTCCCCGTACACGAAGTCCGCATGCAGGCGCCCGCCCGCGCGCTGGAGCTGGATCACGCAGACCGTCCACGGACCCTCGCCGTCGGCGCGGGTGGCCTCGCGCAGTCCGTCGAGGCGCGCGCCGATCGTGTCGGCTTCCGTCTTCGGCGTCGCCGCCATCGGCGCCTCGCCGTCGCGGTAGCCGAAACCGCTCAGCCGGCGCGCGCCATCCGTGTAGTCGGCGATCAGCGCGTAGCCGTCCAGGTCGTGTCCGGACGTGGCGATGTCGCGCAGCAGCAGCTCGCCGATGCCGCGCACCAGCGCGTCGCGGTCGGCGCCGCTCAAGCCGTGTCTCCGATCATTGCATCCATCTCGCCGCGCGCAATACGGTCGAACACCTGGCCTGCCTCGTTGTCGAACACGATCATCGTTGGATCATAGACCGTCGCGCCGCTGGCCGGGTCGATCACCGCGTAGTCCACCTGCACCCGCTCGGGCCGCGCGCCGCTCCCGCCGCGCTCCAGCGCGATCTCCACCTGCACCTCCATGCCCGCGTCCAGCCAGTCCGACCACTCCTGCTCGATGCCCGCATACACGCGCTGGTTGAACGTGCTTTCCTGCGGGAACATGTTCACCGGCCCGTGGCCGTTGACGAAGCGGTAGGCGAGCATGTGGCCGACGTCATCGCCGCTGCCGCCCATGTCGTTGTCGCGGCGGAAGCGGCTCTGCGCATCGGCCTCGATCCGGTCCGAATCGCGCCCGCCGCTGCCGGGCTCCCAGGTCAGCGTGGCGTCGGCCGACAGCGGCCGGCCGCGTCCGTCGAGCGTCCACGCCACGTCGTTGCGCTCGCCGCTGCCGGTGTCGGTCACGGTGCCGGCGACGATGTCCGCATCCACGTCTTCGGCGATGCGCACGCTGGCATCGGGCAGGCTGCCGTCGAGCAGCATGCGCACATAGCCGCCGCGGTCGGCGCCGGCCGGATCGTCGAGCATCGTGGTGTGGCGGATGAAATCCTCGCGCTGCAGCGGCGGCGACGAGGGGCCGCCCGCGCGCGGCGCGTCGAACAGGGCATGGCTGCCGCTCATCACCCGCAGCTCGCCGTCGGCGGTGGTTTCCAGCGACAGGCGCAGATCGCCGACGTCGTCGAGCCCGTTGGCCGCGGCCAGGGCGCGGAAGGCCGGCTCCATCGGCGTGCCGACGTAGTCGGCGCCATCGAGCTGGATGCGCGTGCGCGGCGGGATCGTGGCCGGGTCGAAGGGATTGAGCGCGCGCATCTGCGCAGGCGTCGCGTGTTCGTTGCGCAGCGTGACCGTGTAGCGCGCCGCCACCGGCTCGGCTGCAACGCCGGGGGCCGACACCAGCACCGTGCCCGAGGCTTCATAGCCGGTATTCCACCGGTCGCTGCGCTCGTCGCGCAATCGCACCGTGGACGCATCGAGCGCGAACCGGACGTCGGCCGGATCGGCCGCCAGCAGCCCGGGATCGAACCCGGGTGCAGCGGCCGCGGGCGGATCGGACCAGCCCGGCCAGCCGCCGCATGCGGGCGGCGGTGGCGGGAAGCGGAGCGTCTCGTGGTTCATGCGAGGCCGGCACGCGGCGCCGTGCGGCACCCTTCAGACGCGCAGGGTACGCAGCGCCGCCGTCGCGCGACATTGGGGAAAACCCGGGGCGCGGCGAAACGCGCATCGTCGCGGCGTCGATGCCCGCGTCGCCACCGCTACCGCCGCGCCTGCAGCAGCTCGCGCAGCTCCGCCTTGTCCGTCTCGTCCAGTCCCGACCCACGCTGTTTGTCCTGCAGCTCGTCGACCCGCTGCTGCAGGGTCTGGCGGTCGAGCTGGGCGATGGCGTCCTGGAACTCCTCGCGCCACGTGCCGCTGTCGCCGGGCAGCGACTGGCTGGCGAGCTTCTGCAGCGCCGCAGCCTCCTCGCGGCCTTCGAAATGTTCGAGCAGGGCGCCGGTGGTGATGTCCGGGCGCATGCTGACCACGGCGATCAGCTCGGTCAGCAGCTCGACGCCGGGCTGGCGCAGGGCGACGAAGCGATACGGCGGGGCCAGCTCCAGCGCCAGCGAAGGCCGCTGCAGCAGCAGGGCGATCGCGCCGCGCACCAGGCTGCGCCGGGGCGGCGCCAGCGGCCGGCTGCCGCGGCCGCGGATCGGTGCCGACGATGGCCCGGACTGGCGCACCACGAGACCGGTGATCTCCGCCAGCCGCTGCTGCATCAGGTCGCCGAAGGCGCCGTCGGGAATCTGCGCCAGCAGCGGCCGCGCGCGCTCGGCCAGCCGCGCCTTGCCGTCGAGCGTGGACAGGGCGACGCCGTCGGACATGGTGTCGAAGAAGAACTGCGACAGCGGCGTGGCCTGCGACAGGCGCGCGTCGAAGCCGGCCGCGCCTTCGCTGCGCACGATGCTGTCGGGATCCTCGCCTTCGGGAAGGAACAGGAACAAGGCCTGGCGGCCGTCGCGCATGCGCGGCAGCACCGACTCCACCGCCTTCCACGCCGCACTGCGCCCGGCGCGGTCGCCATCGAAGCAGAAGTACACGTCGGGCGCGTTGCGGAACAGCAGCTCGGCGTGGTCGGGCGTGGTCGCGGTGCCGAGCGTGGCCACGGCCTGGGTCACGCCGTGCTCGAACAGCGCGATCACGTCCATGTAGCCTTCCACCACCACCAGCCGCGCGATCTTCTGGTTGGCCTGGCGCACCTGCCACAGGCCGTAGAGCTCGCGGCCCTTGTGGAACAGCGCGGTCTCGGGCGAATTGAGGTACTTGGGGCTGTGCTCGGGATCGAGCACGCGGCCGCCGAAGGCGATCACCCGGCCGCGGCGGTCGTGGATCGGGAACATCACCCGGTCGCGGAACTTGTCGTAGACGTGGCCGCGGTCGTTCTTCGAGAACAGGCCGGCGCGGTCGAGCAGGCCCATCCTGCGTTCGTCGGTGCCCAGCGCGTCCTTGAGCGCGGAGTAACCCTCGGGCGCGTAGCCCAGCGCGAACTGCGCGCGCACCGCCTCGCCCACGCCGCGGCCGTCGAAGTAGGCACGGGCACGTGCGCTGCCGGCCAGCTCGCGGCGGAAGAAGTCGGCCGCCGCCTCCAGCGCCTTGAAGATGTCCTGGGTGTCGGGGTTCGCGTTGCGCTGGCGGGTGTCGCGCGGCACCTCCAGCCCGGCCTGGCGCGCCAGCTCGTCCACGGCGTCGAGGAATTCGAGCCGGTCGTAGTTCATCAGGAACGAGATCGCGGTGCCGTGCGCGCCGCAGCCGAAGCAGTGATAGAACTGCTTGGTCGGCGAAACCGTGAACGAGGGCGAGCGCTCGTCGTGGAACGGGCAGCGCGCCGAGTACTCCTTGCCCTTGCGCTTGAGCGGCACGCGGGCGTGGATCAGCTCGACGATGTCGGTGCGCGCCAGCAGGTCGTCGATGAAGGCGTCGGGGATGCGGGCCATCGCTCAGGCCCTCCGCCGGGCACGCGCGCACGCTGCCACCGCGCCGCGCGGGGCGGCGCCGCTGGTGCGGGCGGGTGCGTCAGGGGTCCGGGACACCGCGCCATGATCGCATCCCGGCGCCGCGGAGGGGCGCGCGCCCGTGGGGTGCCGGCCGCCGGCGGTGCAGCGCCCTATCCGGGCTCCGCGCGCGCCAGCGCCTTTGCCCGCGCCCGCGCCAGCCGCCCGTCGCGCGAGATCCGTTCGTCGATCAGGGCGGTGATCAGCGCGCCGGTGAAGAACACCATCGCCGCGTAGTACATCCACACCAGCAGGATCACCAGGGTGCCCATCGAGCCGTAGGCGCTGCCGGGCGCGGCCTGGGCGATGTACAGCCCGATCCCCCAGCGCCCGACCACGAACAGCAGCGAGGTGATCACCCCGCCCAGCAGCGCCTGGCGCCAGCGCACGCGGCGGTCGGGCAGGTAGTGGTACATCAGGCCGAAGGCCAGCGAATACAGCGCCAGCGCCGCCAGGTTGCCCAGCACCGGCAGCGTCGGCGAGCCGGCGAACAGCACCTCCAGCGCCGTGGTCAGCGCCGCCGACACCACCAGCAGGAAACCCAGCGCCAGCACCACGCCGAACGAGAACACGCGCTTGCGCATGAAGGCGAGCAGGCCGCCCAGCCGCTTGGCGTCGGTGTGGAAGACCAGGTTGAGCGTGTTCTGCAGCCGTGCGAACACCGCGGTGGCGCCGATGAACAGCAGCAGGGTGCTCCACAGCCCGGCCAGCGAGCCCACGTCGGGCTGCTCCCGGGCGTTGCGCAGCACCGTGGCGGCCACCTCCTGCGCGCCGCGGCCGGCCAGCGCGCCCAGCTGCTCCATCAGCTCGGCCTGCGCCGAGGGGTACAGCGAGGCCGACAGCCACAGCAGCAGCACCAGCAGCGGCGCCAGCGAGAGCAGGGCGAAAAACGAGAGCGAGGCGGCGTGGGTGAGCACGTCGATCTCGATGAAGCGCCGCACCAGTTGCGCCGGCAGCGTCTGCAGCAGGCGGTCGAGGCGGGCTTGCAACGCGGGGGACAGGCGCATGCGGCGCATGATCGCCGCGGCGGCGTGGCGATCGCGTCAGTGCGCGCCGGCGCCGGCGGGCGCGCTGGCCAGCACGGTCTCGCCCAGCGCCCGGCCCAGCGCCTGGAAGGCCTGTTCGGCCTGGGACAACGCCTCGAAGCGTTCGGCGCAGGCCACCACCACGGTCGCGCCATCCTCGCCGCGCTCCGGATCGAGCACGCCGACGTTGCAGGCGCGCCCGAGCTGGGTGCCGGTCTTCTGCGCGAAATCGGTGCCCGGCGGCAGGCCGGCGGCGATCCGGCGACCGCCGGTGCTGATCGCGCGCATGTGCCCGAGCACCAGCGCGGTGCCCCCGTCCGACAGCAGCTCGCCGGCCACCAGCCGCTGCAGCAGCCGCGCGAACGCCGACAGCGTGGCGGCGTTGCGGCCGCTGGCGTAGTAGTCCTCGAACACCGCCTGCAGCGACTGCGCCGGCAGCGCCTCGCGCTCCACGCCCAGCGTGCGCGCCAGCGCGCGCAGCCGCGGCTCGCCGGCCTCGGCGTTGCGCAGGGCCACGATCTGCAGGTTGTCGAGGTCGGCCACGTCCGGATGCAGCGCGCCGTAGGCGTTGTAGCGCACCTGCAGGATCGTGGTGAGTGGTCCGAAGCCGCCGTCGGTCCAGTCCGCCAGGCGCGCATCGAGATGATCCTCGCCCAGGTGCCGGATCAGCATGTCGGTGGCGGTGCTGTCGCTGTCGCGCAGCGATTTTTCCAGCAGGGTGGCGATGGTGAAGCGGGTGCCCGGCGCCTGGCCGAGCATGTCGCCGGCGCCGTCGACAAAATCGCTGCGCTGCAGCTCCAGCTGGTCGTCCAGGGCGATGCGGCCGTCGTCGACCTGTTCGAGCACCGCGATCGCCACCGGCACCTTGACCGTGGACGAGAGGTACCAGCGGCGGTCGTCGCCGCGATCGAGGATGCCGGCCTGCTCGCCGAAGCGCGCGACATACACCCCGAAATCGCCTGGCGTGGCGGCATCGATCTCCTCCACCGCGGCGTCCAGTTCGCCCACCCAGGCCGGCGGCGCCTGCGCGTCGCCGGCCTGCGCCTGGCGTTCGACCGGCCCAGGTGGTTCGCCGCGGCAGCCGGCCAGCAGCGCCAGCAGCGCGAGCGGGAACAGGAGTGCGGGCAGGCGGGCGGGGCGCGTCGGGGGTGGGCTCATGCGGGACCGGGCGGGGA
This sequence comes from Pseudomonadota bacterium, assembly GCA_023388355.1. The sequence continues at coordinate 11,404 of JAEWGI010000016.1, read as the reverse complement.
CACCGTGGGGCGCGGCGGGCCCTGCACGAATACCCCGGACGCGGTGACGGCCGCGCCAATCCCGCGCAGCGCGCGCTCGCCGGCAGCCATGCCGGTACCGCGCGCGCAGGCCGCGATCACCACCCGCGCCGGTGGCGTCGACGTACCTGCGGCCGGCACCGTGGCGATGCCCAGGTCGCAGGTGCGCCGATGCTGGGTGCCGGTCTTGTGCGCGAAGCGCGCGTCTGGCGGCAGGCCGGCGCGGATCCGGCGCTGGCCGGTCTGCACCCGCGCCATCAGGTCGAGCAGGTAGGAGGTTTCGGGCATGTCCAGCGCCCGACCCTCGGCCAGCGCGGCGAGCATGCGCCCGAAATCGACCAGGCTGGCGCTGTTCACTTCGCTGGCGTAATAGGCCTCGAACGCGCGGTCGAGGCTGGGCTGGCGCAGTTCGCGCGGCGGGATTTGCAGCAGCTGCACGAGCTTGTCCACGCGCGCCTGGCCGGTGCCGCTGCGTTTGAGGGCGAGCAGGTCGGCCGAGCGCAGGCGCGCGGCGGACGGATGCAGTTCGCCGTAGGCCAGCCGACGCACGTCGGCCAGGGTGGTGATGCGCAGGCCGGCGGTGTCGGTGAGTTCGGCGGCGACAGCGTTCACCGCCTCGATGCCCACGCTGCGGATGAGCACGTCGCTGGCGGTGTTGTCGCTGTGCACGATCATCTGCTCGAGCAGCCAGTCCAGCCGCAGCCGGCTGCCGGCGCGGTGGTGGTTGGTGGCGCCGGCACCGTCGACGAAATCCTCCGCGCGCAGCTCGATGCGCGTGTCCAGCGCCAGCTCGCCACGCGCCACCGCGCGCAGCACCGCGATCGCCACCGGTACCTTGATCCCGGAGGCGAGATACCAGGGCTCGTCGGCACGGTAGGAGAACGACTCGTCGCGGCCGAGATGGCGCACGTACACGCCGATGTCGCCGGCGTGGCGCGCGTCCACGGCCTCGAGCGCGGACTGCAGCTTGAGCGTCCACCCGGGCACCTGCACCGGCTGCGTGGGGGGCGGCTGCGCCCGCGGCGGCGCTGCCGCGGTGGGCGCGGCAAGCAGGGCGAACGCGATAGCGATGGATGCCGGCAGCTTCATCGCCGCCGGAGTGTGGCGTGAAGGCCCGCCATCGCCGCTGAACATCAGTCCCGCGCCGCGGCGGCCGTTGGCTCCCGTGCAGGCTTGCGCCAGGGCAGCGGCAGCCGCTGCCAGATCCGGATCCAGAGTGCCGTCACCGCCACCAGCACCAGCGAAGCCGTCAGCGCGTGCGTATAGGACACCGCCTGGAACCAGTCCAGCGTATTGCGCCACAGCGCGAAGATCACCGTGATGTGCACGATGAAGGCCATCAGCGCGTCGGTGCCCACCACCGTCACCGGCCGCAGCACGCGCGCCAGCAGGTTGCCGCCGGCGATGCACAGGCCCAGCAGCACCAGCGCGCCGCCCACGCTGAACAGCGAGAACAGCAGGCCAGGCGGGTGCTTGCCGTCGTTGCGCCCGATCGCCACCAGTTCGGCATGCAGGTCGCCCGCGCGCAGCGCGAACCACGCCAGCAGCAGGCAGCCCGCCAGCACGGTGCCGGTGGCCAGCAGCAGGCGGCGCGCGGCGCTGTCGTTCATCCGCACAAGCAGGTCGCCGACCAGCAGCCCGACCAGCACCAGCGGCAGCCGCGAGAGCTGGCCCCAGGTGTAGTAGTCCGGATGCTCGACGAAGATCGCCTGCAGCTGCGGCACGCCGCCGAAGCCGGCGTTGCCCAGCAGCCACCACGACAGCCAGATCACCGGCAGCGGGCTCAGCCAGCGCAGCCATGCCGGCGCCTTCGCCCACAGCGGCAGCAGCCACGGGATCCACAGCAGGGCGATGGCATAGAAGCCGAGGATCTCGACGAACGAGGGAAAGTCGCGGTACAGGAGGGCGTCGACGATCCGCTCCTGCTCGCGGTCCCACAGTTCGATCACGGTCAGCGCCTTGTACCAGAACAGCACCACCAGCCCGCGCACCAGCAGCCGGTTGCGCCGGCGCGGCCAGTCCGCGGCGCCGACCTTCGGCACGAAGGCCACCGCCAGCGCCACGCCGAAAATGATGAAGAACAGCGACGAGGAGAACTTGGTGAACGCGTGTACCGGCACCTGGCCCCAGTCGGGGAAGTCGCTGTAGGGCATCAGGCCGTTGGTGCCGTGGGCGACGATCATCAGGCACACCGCGATGCCGCGCGCCAGGTCGATCGCATCGATGCGGTCGTGGCGGGGTGGCCGGGGCTCGCGGTTGCGCTGGTCGTGGCTGCCGTTGCCCGCGCCGCCGGTTGCGTTGCGCACCGCGGCAGTGGCCGGGTCGGTGCGCATCCCGGGGTCCTCGTGCGGAAAGCCCGGATTGCAGCAGGGCCGTCGTGACGGCGCGGTCAGCGCACGCCGTCGCCCGCGCTGTCGGCGGCCAGCCGCCGCAGCGCATCGCCGGTGACCCGCTGCGTGGTCCAGCCGTCCATCCCGATCGCGCCAAGGCTGCGGTAGAAGCCGATCGCCGCTGCGTTCCAGTCCAGCACCGTCCACTCGAAGCGTCCGCAGCCGCGCTCGACCGCCAGCCGCGCCAGGTGCGTCATCAGCCGCCGGCCGATGCCGAGCCCGCGGAACCGCGGCTGCACGAACAGGTCTTCCAGGTACAGGCCGGGCCTGGCGAGGAAGGTGGAATAGGTATGGAAGAACAGCGCGAAGCCGGCGGCCGTCCCGTCGGCCTCGGCGATCACCACCTCGGCGCAGGGCCGGTCGCCGAACAGCGTGGCCGCCAGGCCCGCCTCGTCGGCCTCGACCTCGTGCGCCAGCTGCTCGTACTCGGCAAGGTCCCGGATCAGGGCGAGGATCGCGGGCACGTCCTCGCGGCGCGCGGGGCGGAGCGTGATGTCGGGCGTCGGCTGCATGCGCCGATTGTGCGGCAAACGCCGCCGTGCGACTGCGTCGCGAAGCGCGCGGTTCCTGCTCCTTCCCCCGCTTGCGGGGGAAGGTTGGGATGGGGCGCGCGCGAAGTGCGCGATGGGGCGCGCGGCAACCTGTAGCTGCCCCCTCCCAACCTCCCCCCGATGTGCGGAGGGAGGAGCAAAACGGAGCGTTGCGACTGCTGTTGCTTCTGCTTCTGCTCCTTCCCCCGCTTGCGGGGGAAGGCTGGGATGGGGGCGCGCGCAAAGCGCGCGATGGGTGGCGCGGCGACCTGAAGCCGCCCCCCTCCCAACCTCCCCCCGCTGCGTGGTGGGAGGAGCAGAACGGAGCGCTGCTTCTGCTTCTGCTCCTCCCCCCGGCTGCGCCGAGGGAGGAGCAAGGCGGGGCATTGCGGCTGCCGTTGCCGCTGCTTCCCCCGCTTGCGCGGGCTCAGCCGGCCAGCGTCTTCTTCACCAGCGCCGAAACCTGGCCCATGTCGGCCTGTCCGGCCAGCCTGGGCTTGAGCACGCCCATCAGCTTGCCCATGTCGGCAGGGCCGGTCGCGCCGGTGGCCGCGACCGCCTCGTCGATGGCGGCCTGGATCGCAGCCTCGTCCAGCCTGGCCGGCAGGTAGGCGTCGATCACCTCGATCTCGGCGCGCTCGATCGCGGCCAGGTCCTCGCGGCCCGCGGCCGCGTACTGGCTCACCGAGTCCTTGCGCTGCTTGACCATCTTTTCCAGCACCGCCAGCACCGCGGCGTCGTCCAGCTCGATGCGCTCGTCGACCTCGCGCTGCTTGATCGCGGCGTTGATCAGCCGGATCACGCCCAGGCGCTGCTTCTCGCCGGCCTTCATCGCGGCCTTCATGTCGTCGGTGAGCTGTTGTTTCAGGGGCATGGCGGTGCTCCGGATTGGAAAAACTGGGGCGTCGGCGCGGGAAGGGCGGTTTCTGCCCAATCCCCATTCCCGGCTTTCAGCAAACGCGGGTTTGCTCATCCCGGCTTTCGACAAACGAACGTCCGGTCATCCCGGCCTTCAAAACACGAAAAGCCGGCCACGCTCGCGCGTGCCGGCTTTCGTCCGGGTCCCGCGGCTCAGTACAGCCGCTGGCGCTTGGTGACGTCGCGCGAGGTGCGGCGGGCCTGGCGCTTCACGGCGGCGGCGGCCTTGCGCTTGCGCTCCTGGGTCGGCTTCTCGTAGTACTCGCGCTTGCGGGTCTCGGCGAGCACGCCGGCCTTCTCGCAGGTGCGCTTGAAGCGGCGCAGGGCAAACTCGAACGGCTCGTTTTCGCGGACTTTGACGCTGGGCATAGGAATCTCGGTTCTGGGATCATCCGGCGGTGGGGCCGGGCTGCGCGAAGGACGCTTCGCTTCCGCCTGGTCCCCGGACCGGGCGAGCCGCGTATGATAACTGCCTGACTTGCAACGGCGCAAGCCGCGCCCGCCCGTTTCCCATGAAGGTCCTCGGCATCGAATCGAGCTGCGACGAGACCGGCGTGGCCGTCTACGACACGGCCCTGCCCGGCGCGGCCGGGCTGCGCGCGCACGCCGTCTACAGCCAGATCGCGCTGCACGCCGAGTACGGCGGGGTGGTGCCGGAGCTGGCCAGCCGCGACCACGTGCGCAAGCTGCTGCCGCTGGTCCGGCAGACCCTGGCCGAAGGCGGGCTGGGGGTGGAGGACCTGGACGGGGTGGCCTATACCGCCGGCCCCGGCCTGGTCGGGGCGCTGCTGGTGGGCGCGGCGGCGGCGCGCTCGCTGGCCTGGGGCCTGGACCTGCCGGCGATCGGCGTCCACCACATGGAAGGCCACCTGCTGGCGCCGCTGATGGAGGACGACCCGCCCGAGCCCCCGTTCGTGGCCCTGCTGGTCTCGGGCGGGCATACCCAGCTGATCGCGGTCGACGCCATCGGCGCCTATCGGCTGCTGGGCGAAACCCTGGACGACGCCGCCGGCGAGGCCTTCGACAAGACCGCCAAGATGATGGGCCTGCCCTATCCCGGCGGCCCGCAGCTGGCCGCGCTGGCCGGGCAGGGCACCCCCGGTCGCTACCGCTTCGCGCGGCCGATGACCGATCGCCCGGGCCTGGACTTCAGCTTCAGCGGCCTCAAGACCCAGGTGCTGCTGGCCTGGCAGCGGTCCGACCGGTCGGAGCAGACCCGCGCCGACATCGCCCGCGGCTTCGAGGACGCGGTGGTCGAGACCCTGGCGATCAAGTGCGAGCGCGCGCTGGACGCGGCCGGCAGCGACGTGATCGTGGTGTCCGGCGGCGTTGGCGCCAACCGCCGCCTGCGCGCGCGGCTGCAGGAGATGGCCGCGGCCCGCGGCGGCCGCGCCTGCTTCCCGCGCCCGGCGCTGTGCACCGACAACGGCGCCATGATCGCCTTCGCCGGCGCCCTGCGCCTCGAAGCCGGCCAGCGCGACGACCTGGCGGTGCACGTGACGCCGCGCTGGGACATGGCGTCGCTGCCGCCGGTGGCGGCCACCGCGACAACGGGGATCGTGGGCCGGGAATAGCGGCCGCTGCACGCGCCTGCCGCCGTGCCCGCTGCACCCGCGATCCGGGCGCCTGTCCTACGATGGCGTGGCGGTTTCGCGTCCCTGTTCCCATTCCGGCTCCCAGATCCCATGGACAAAGTCTTCATCGAAGGCCTCGAGATCGAGGCGCTGATCGGCATCTACGACTGGGAGCGGCGGATCCGGCAGACGCTGGTGTTCGACCTCGAGATGGGCTTCGACAACCGCGTTCCCGCCGCCAGCGACGACATCGCGCACACGCTCAACTACAAGGCGGTGAGCAAGCGCCTGATCGAATTCGTCTCGCAGTCGGATTTCGGGCTGGTGGAGACGCTGGCCGAGCGCTGCGCGGAGATCGTGATGGCGGAGTTCAAGGTCGAGTGGTTACGATTGAAGCTGAGCAAGCCGGGTGCGGTGCGCGGTGCGCGCGCGGTCGGCGTGATCATCGAACGTGCACGCACGCCACAAGGGAACGGATAGTTGTTCGAACAGCTGGAGACTCTGCGCGCGGCGCTTGCGCCGTACCCCTGGGCCTATACGGCCGCCGTGATCGCCGCGCTGCTGCTGGTGGCGTGGCTGGCGAACCTGCTGACCAAACGGGTTCTGCTGCGCGGCCTCAGGCGCGCGCTGCGGGCGACGCCGCTGGGCGCCGCGTCGCAGGACGACGAGGTGCAGATGCGGGTGATCCCGCGCCTGGCCAACGTGGTGCCGGCGCTGGTGCTCGCCGCCGGCGTGTCGATCGTGCCGGGCCTGCCGGCGCAGGTGGTCACGGTGGTGCACGCGGCGTGCCAGGCCTTCATCGTGCTGACCCTGGCGCTGTCGTTCTCGCGCCTCATGGAACTGGTGAACCAGGTCTACGAGCGCCGTCCGGATGCGCAGGACAAGCCGATCAAGGGCTTCCTGCAGGTGGCCAAGATCGTGGTCTACGTGCTGGCCGCGATCTCGATCGTGGCCACCCTGATCGGCGCCAACTTCCTGCACATCCTCACCGGCCTGGGCGCGATGACCGCGGTGACGATGCTGATCTTCCAGGACACCATCCTGTCGCTGGTGGCCAGCGTGCAGATCAGCAGCGACGGCCGCGTGCGCATGGGCGACTGGATCGAGATGCCCGGCCAGAACGCCGACGGCGACGTCATCGACATCTCGCTGCACACCATCACCGTCAAGAACTGGGACAAGACCGTCACCCGGGTGCCGACCAAGTACCTGATCAGCGAGTCGTTCAAGAACTGGCGCGGCATGGTCGAGACCGGCGCGCGTCGGATCAAGCGTTCGCTGTACATCGACCAGGGCAGCGTGCGCTTCCTCGAGCCCGACGAGGTGGAGCGCTTCCGCCGCTTCGCCCTGCTCGACGACTACCTCGACGGCAAGGAAAAGGAGCTGAGCGACTGGAACGCGAAGCTGGCCGAGCACGGCGCCGAGCCGGTCAACCGCCGCCGGGTGACCAACCTCGGCACCTTCCGTGCCTACGTCAACCACTACCTGGCCAATCACCCGGGCATCCACCACGGCATGACCACCCTGGTGCGGCAGATGGACCCGACCGACCACGGCCTGCCGCTGCAGCTGTGGTGCTTCACCCACGACGTGCGCTGGAAGCCCTACGAGGACGTGCAGTCGGACATCTTCGACCACCTGCTGGCGATCCTGCCGGAGTTCGGGCTGCGGGTGTTCCAGCGCAGCAGCGACGCTCCGCTGGACGTGAACCTGCATCGCACGCGGCGCCCGACCTCCGAAGCGGACTGAGCGCCGCCCGAGGCTCGCGCCGGCGGCGCCCGATGCGCGATCATGTGCGCCCTTCCGGAGCGCGCCATGCACACCGCCTACCTCAGTCTCGGCAGCAACCTCGAGCCCGGGCGGCACCTGGGCGCGGCGGTGGCCGCGCTGCGTGAGCGCTTCCCCGGACTGGTCGTCTCGCCGGCCTACCGCTTCCCCGCGGTGGGCTACCAGGGGCCGGACTTCCTCAACGCCGCCGCCGCGCTGCGCACCGACCTCGACGCGCACGCCCTGAACGCATGGCTGCACGCGCTGGAAGACGCGCACGGCCGCGACCGCAGCGGCCCGCGCTACAGCGACCGCACCCTGGACATCGACATCGTGCTGTTCGACGACCTGGTGGCCGAAGGGCCCGGCCCGGCCACGCCCGCCGGCACCACCCCGGTGCTGCGGGTGCCGCGCGACGAGTTGCGCCACGCCTTCGTGCTCAAGCCGCTGGCCGACATCGCGCCCGACGCGCGCCATCCGGTGCTGGACCGGAGCATCGCCGCACTGTGGGCCGCGCACCCCGACCATGGCGTGGCCTTCGAGCAGGTGCGGCTGGACTGAGGGCGCGCTGCCCGCGGCACGGGTGCCGTGGTCCGTCGGGGCGTACGGCTTCGATATCGCCGCCGGATCTGCCGGCGAGGCCGCAGCGGCCGGGGGCATCGATCCCGACGCCAGTCACATCCGCGCCGCGGGCCGCGTCTGGTGCTTACGATCCCGCCTTGCGGGCGCGCGGGCGCCCCGGCAGGATGCGACCAACCAAGGGGAGGATGGCCATGTTCGACAAATTCTCGCGCAGCTGGGAACTGGTCAAGGCCAGCGCTTCGGTGCTGCGCTCGGACAAGGAGCTGATGCTGTTCCCGGTGATCTCGGGCATCGCCACCGTGCTTGTGGCGGCCACCTTCCTGGTGCCTGCGTTCGCGCTCAACGTGTTCGCCGACGGCGTCGGAGTGGGCGCGGTCGTGCTGGGCTTCCTGTTCTACTTCGTCCAGTACAGCGTGATCATCTTCTTCAACTGCGCCCTGGTGGGCGCGGCGATGATCCGGCTCGAGGGCGGCGATCCGACCCTGGCCGACGGCTTCCGGATCGCGCGCTCGCGGCTGCCGGCGATCCTGGGCTACGCGGCGATCGTGGCCACCGTAGGCGTGCTGCTGCAGGGCCTGAAGCAGAAGAACAACTTCCTGGTGCGGCTGATGGGCAGCGTGCTGGGCGCGGCCTGGACCCTGGCGACCTTCCTGGTGGTGCCGGTGCTGGTCTCGCGCGACATCGGACCGATCGACGCGCTCAAGCAGAGCGTGTCCCTGCTCAAGCGCACCTGGGGCGAGAACGCGGTCGGCCAGGTCGGCATCGGTGCGGCGGTCACGGTGGCGTGCATCGGCCTGCTGGTGCTCGGCCTGGGACTCATGATGCTCGCGGCCCAGGTGTCGGTGGCGCTGGGGGTGGCGGTGATGGTGCTGTTCGTGATCGTGCTGCTGCTGGTGGGCGTCTACCAGGCGGCGCTGAGCGGTATCTACTCGGCCGCCCTGTACCGCTACGCGGTCTCGCACGAGACTCCGGAAGCCTTCCGCGGCACCGACCTGGAGCATGCGTTCCTGCCGAAGGCGTGAGTGCCGGCGGGGCCGGCGCCTTCCGGCGCCGGTGTCCGCCCGGTGGCCGCGACACGGACGCAGGGATGCGATCGCGGCCCTATGCCGGAGCCCTTCCCCCGTCCACCGCCAGCACCGATCCGGTCGTGTACACCGCGTCGCGCAGCAGCCACAGCGCCGTGGCCGCGATTTCCTCCACGCTCCCGGTGCGGCCCAGCGCGGTGCGGGCCAGGATGTGTTCCTGCAGTGCCGGATCGGGCGAGTCCTCCGGCCACAGGATCGCCCCCGGCGCCAGCGCGTTCACCCGCACGTCCGGGGCCAGCGACACGGCCAGGGCGCGGGTCATCGCCTCCAGCGCGCCCTTGCTGACCGCATAGGCGCAGAGGTCGGCGCGCGGCTGGCGCGCATACACGTCGCTGATGTTGAGGATTGCGCCGCGTGCGGCCGCCAGATGCGGGGCCGCGGCCTGGGCGAGGAAGAACGGCGCGCGCAGGTTGGTTCCCAGCAGTGCCTCCCATTGCGCCGGGGTCACCGTGCCCGCGGGCGTGGGGAAGAACGCCGCAGCGTTGTTGACCAGGGCGTCGAGCCGGCCGAAACGACCCACCGTGCGTGCCACCAGCTCGGGCAGGGCGTCGAAGCGCGCCAGGTCGGCCTCCAGCACCAGGCTGCTGCCGGTCCGCGACGCCTCCAGCTCCGCCGCCAGCGCGCGCGCCTGTGCGCCCGAGGCGCGGCAGTGCACGGCGACCGCGTAGCCGGCCGCGTGCAGCCGGCGCACGATCGCCGCGCCAAGGCGGCGCGCGCCGCCGGTGACCAGGGCGACGCGGGGCGGGGTCGACATGGCGGGCTCCGGATTGCCGTTATCCTGTCGCATTGTCGCCGCGAACGCCGCCGATGTCCGACCCCACGCACCCAGACGACGCGCCCTGCGACGACGCGCTCGCCCACAGCGCGCGCCTGCAGGCGCTGATCGGCGAACAGATCGCCGCCGCCGGCGGCGCGATTCCGTTCTGGCGCTTCATGGAGCTGGCGCTGTACGCGCCCGGGCTGGGCTACTACAGCGCGGGTGCGACCAAGTTCGGCGCCGCCGGCGATTTCGTCACCGCGCCGGAGCTGGGGTCGCTGTTCGCCGAATGCGTGGCCGGCGCGCTGGCGCCCGCGCTGCGGCAGGCGGGGCCGCAGGCGCGGTTCCTGGAGATCGGCGCCGGCAGCGGCCGCTTCGCCGCCGATGCGATCGCGCACCTGGTCGGGATCGACGCGATGCCGGCGCGCTACGCGATCCTCGAACCCAGCGCCGACCTGCGCGAGCGCCAGCAGGCGCACCTGCGGCAGGCGCTGTCGGGTGACGTCTTCGCGCGCGTGGAGTGGCTGCAGGGTCCGATGCCGGACGACTGGAGCGGCGTGCTGTTCGCCAACGAAGTGCTCGACGCGCTGCCCACGCCGCGCTTCTCGCTGCAGGGTGCGGAGGTGTTCGAGGAGCACGTCGCGCTCGACGGCGACGCCTTCGTCCGCATCGACCGGCCCGCCGACGCGATGCTGGCGGCGGCCGTGCGCCACGTCGAAGCCCAGCTCGATGGCCCGTTCGCCGACGGCCACCGGGCCGAACTGCTGCCGCAGCTGCCGTACTGGCTGCAGGCGGTGGCCGGCGGCATGCGCTCGGGCGCGCTGCTGTTCGTCGATTACGGGTATCCGCGCCGCGAGTACTACGATCCGCGCCGCCGCGACGGCACCCTGCGCGCCTTCCACCGCCACCGCGTGACCGGCGACGTGCTGGCGCGCGTCGGGCTGCAGGACATCACCGCCTCGGTCGATTTCACCGCCCTGGCCGAAGCCGGCACCGGCGCCGGCTTCGAACTGGCCGGTTACTGCACCCAGGCCAGCTTCCTGATCGGCAACGGCCTGGAACAGCGCCTGGCCGCGCACGAGGCGCGCGCACCCGACGAAGCCGCGCGCTACGCGCTGCGCCAGCAGGCCAAGCTGCTGACCGTGCCCGGCGGCATGGGCGAACGCTTCCAGGTGATGGGCTTTGCCCGCGACGTGCCGCTGGACGCGGCGTTCCTGCTCGGCGACCTGTGCTTCCGCCTGTGACCCGGCGATACCGGCCCGGCCGCTCGTTCAAGCCGCTGCGGCACCTGCGGCTGTGGGCCGCGCTGTGGTGCCTGGCGATCGCCGGCGTGGTGGTGCTGTCGCTGATGCCGCCGCCGCCGATGCCGGATTTCGACAGCAGCGACAAGTGGTCGCACTTCGTCGCCTACTTCGTGCTCGCCGCGGCCGCGGTGCAGCTGTTCCGCAACTGGCCTGCGCTGCTGGGTGCCGGGCTGGGGCTGGTGCTGCTGGGCATCGGCATCGAATACGCCCAGGCCAGCCTCACCGCCACCCGCATGGCCGAGGCGCGCGATGCGCTGGCCAACACCCTGGGCGTGATCGCCGGACTGGGCACGCGGCTGACGCCGCTGCATGACCTGCTGCTGCGGATGGATGGGCGGAGCGGCGGCGGGGACTAGGTGTGATGTTTCAAGAGGTTGTTCCCCTCTGACCGGAGGGAGATGCTGATGTCGCCAAACGCCAGCGTCCATCCGCGAGGGGAACAACCATGCACAAGAATGCGCGCCTGACCCCGAAGGGTC
>JAEWGI010000073.1 GCA_023388355.1 Pseudomonadota bacterium | reverse complement strand
CTCCACCAGGGCGTCCAGAATCTCCTGCACGCCGAAGTTGTTGATGGCGGAACCAAAGAAGACCGGTGTCTGCTTGCCGCTCAGGAAAGCCTGGTGGTCGAACTCGGGCGATGCGGCCTGGATCAGTTCGATTTCCTCGCCGGCCTTGGCGAAGGCGTCGCCGAAGCGGCGAGTGATCTCCGGGTTCGCCAGCCCCTGGATGAATTCGTCTTCATCGTCGTGGCGGCGTTCCTGCCCGGCGCGAAATACCCGCATGCGGTCCTGCCGGATGTCGAACACGCCGCCAAACGAGCGGCCCATGCCCACCGGCCAGGAAAACGGCACGGTATCCATGCCGAGGTGCGATTCGATTTCGGACAGCAGATCCAGGGGCTCCTGTACTTCGCGGTCGAGCTTGTTGATGAAGGTCAGGATGGGTGTGTTGCGGGCCCGACAGACCTGCAGCAGGCGCTTGGTTTGCGGCTCGACACCGTTGGCGGCATCGATCACCATGAGCGCGGCGTCCACCGCCGTCAGCACGCGATAGGTATCTTCCGAGAAGTCCTGGTGTCCCGGAGTATCCAGCAGGTTGATCACGCAGTCGCGATATTCCATCTGCATGACGGAGGATGCGACGGAAATGCCGCGCTGATTTTCGATTTCCATCCAGTCGGACGAAGCGTGGCGGCTGGCTTTGCGCGCCTTGACGCTCCCGGCGATCTGGATGGCGCCCGCGAACAGCAACAGCTTTTCGGTCAGCGTGGTCTTGCCCGCGTCGGGGTGCGAGATGATGGCGAAGGTGCGGCGGCGCGCGGCTTCTCGGGCAACGTCGGGCATGGAGATACCCGCCGCGGTGGCGCCGGGAAGTGTGGAGGGAAGCGGCAAATTATACGGATTCCGCGCGCTGGCCCGCGTGGCGCGCAGGGGCGGCTTCAGCCGCGAGTGGACGTCCGGCTCCCGCCACGGCCGATCGCGCTATCGCGGCGGCCGGGGAGCATCGCTCGACGCGTCGGTGAAACGCAGGATCCCGCGCGGGCCGAACATGCGGAACGGCACCGAGTGCAGGCGCATGCCGCGGTTGGCCTGGACCACGAAGTGCAGGTGTGGGGCGGTGCTGCGGCCGGTGTTGCCGGACAGGCCGATGACCTGGCCGCGGCGCACCCGCTGGCCCAGGCGCACCAGCACGCCGCCGGGCTGCAGGTGCGCGTACAGCGCCATCGTGCCGTCGTCGTGCAGGATCCGGATGAAGTTGGCGCGCGCCACCAGCGCGTCCTCGTCCTGGCCGGGGGTGGCGTCGCCGAACCCGGCCTCGGACTGCATCACCACGCCGTCGCGCGCCGCCAGCACCGCAGTGCCGGCCGGGACCGCGAAATCGACCGCGTGGCGGTTCTCGTCGTCGCCATGGCTGAAGTGGCCGCCCCAGGCCTGCTGGATGCGCAGGCCGGGCGTCTGCAGCGGCCAGGCGTATTCGACGTCGCGCGGGCGCGCGTTGGGCGTGCCGGGCACGGCGGTCACGCGCAGGCGCGGGTTGCCGCGCGCGATCCGCGCCAGCAGCCCGGCCGACCGCGCCGGCACGGTGCCGCGTGCGGGCAGCGGCGGATCGCTGGCGAGGGCTCCGCCGTCCTCGGCGTGCAGCATCACCTCGATCGGTCCGGCCAGCAGATTGTCGACCCAGGCCTGCGCGCCGCCGTCGTCATGCTCGATGCGCAGCCGTGCCACCGCCGCCGGTCCGGTCGCCACCTCGATCCGGGCCAGGTCGGCCGGGACCGGCCCTTCGATGCGGTCGGCATAGCGGGCCTGGCCCTGGGCGTCGGTCCAGCGGAACACCTGCGATGCCTGGGCGGGGGCCGACACCAGGACCGCCAGCGCAAGCGCGCTTGGCAGCGCTCTCATTGCACGCAGGCCGGGTCGAGGTCCAGCGCACGGGCGATGTCGCCGAGGTCGAACGCGGCCACGGCGCGATCGTCGTGGACCGCGTACAGCACGCCCGCGGGGAAGCGCGCGGTGCCGCTGGCGTGCAGCGCGACGCCGTCGGTCCAGGCGGTGATCAGGCCGGAGAAACTGCCTTGCGGAGCCAGGGTGACGCGATCGAACACGCGGAACACGGTATGCGGACGCAGCTGGTCGGCCGCGATCCAGTAGCCGGTTTCGGGAGTGCAGGCCCACAGCGCAAGGCCCTCGGGCTCGGCCAGGAACAGGCCCGGTGCGATGCCGCCACCGGTATGGCGCCCGTCGAGCGTGTATTCGCGCAGCGCGGTGCCGTGTCCGCGATGCTCGTCGGCCACCAGCAGGCGGTCGTGCGCCGGATCGCCCACCAGCGCCTCCACCATGCGCAGCGCCGAGGCTTCGCTGGTGTCGCCGAACGCGCCGGTCGCCTGCGCCTGCGGCAGGCCGTCTTCGTCCGGCCGCAGGCGGAAGCGGCGCACCCGCTGGTCGAGCTCGTGCAGCGGGGGCACGACGTCGAAGGCCGGCCCGTGCATGAAGCTGTCGCTGACGTACACATCCAGCTGGTCCGGCGCCGGTTCGTATGCCCACAGGCCGTAGGGGCTGCGCAGCAGGCCCTGGCCGAAGCTGCCGAGGGGCTCGAAACCGGGCAGGTCGAACATCTGCACCCGGCGGTTGTCGCGCTCGGAGACCAGCAGCAGGTCACCGTGCACGAACACGCCGTTGGGCCGCAGGAACTCGCCGGCGGCGCTGCCGCGGCGGCCGACGCGGCGCAGCTGCTCGCCGCTGTCGGCATCGAACACCACCAGCTGGTGGACGCTCTTGGCGGTGGCGACGAGCCAGACCGCGCCGTCCTCGGTGGGCCAGGTGGCGAGCGAGTCGAGTTCGTCGTCCGGCTGCGGCGCGGTGATGAAACGCTCGGGCACGGTGACCACGCCGGGGGGCGTGACGGCCGCTGTCGCGGGTACGGGCGGCGGGGCAGGCCGGGTCGCGCAGGCAGCCAGCAACAGGGCCGCCAGGAGGGGGAGGGCGGGGCGCATGGCCCATTATCGCCGAATGTGGCCGGCAACTGCGTATCGCTTTATCGGCATGAAGCGATTGACAAACCCGGATCCGGCGGGCAATCTGCGCGCCATCCATCGAGACCGGCTGAGGGACAGGCCCGAAGACGCCGGGGCAACCTGATGGGTACGACCGCAAGGTCGTGCCTGTCGCGGTGCCAAGTCCTGCGGGGACCTGTGCGTCCACCGGAAGATGGTTGCGCGACGCCCGCCGGCGGACGTGCATCTGGCCGGCAAGCCCGGCACTTCCGGTCCCCCGCATGCACTCGCTGGCCGTCCCTATACCGGATCGCGCCATGAGCCTTGCCGACGTTCCCGCCAGCATCCAGCCGCAGCACGACGCCGCTGCCGCGTCGGCATCGGCGCGCGCGGCCGCTGCCGTGAGCGGCGCGCCGCGGCGCGGCGAGTTCGAGCTGCCGCTGGCGCTGCGCCACGGCGGGCAGCCGCGGGTGCGGATCGGCTGGGAGCTGGTCGGGCCGGACGATGCGCCGGTAGTGCTGGTGGCCGGCGGCATTTCCGCCCACCGCCACATCGCCGCCAACGCCGAGTTCACCGAGGCCGGCTGGGCCGGCGACCTGGTGCGCGGCGGGCGCACGCTCGATCCGGCGCGCGTGCGCGTGCTCGGCTTCGACTACGTGGGCGCCGACGGCTGCGTCGATGCGCCGATCGACACCGCCGACCAGGCCGATGCCGTGGCCGCGCTGCTCGACGCGCTGGGCATCGACGCGCTGCGGGCGTTCGTGGGCTATTCGTACGGGGCCCTGGTTGGCCTGCAGGTCGCGATCCGGTATCCGCAGCGGCTGGCCGCGCTGGTCGCGGTCAGCGGCGCGCACCGGGCCCACCCCTACGCCGCCGCCTGGCGCGCGCTGCAGCGCAAGGCCGTGGCCCTGGGCCAGCTGCAGTGCGCCGACGTGCAGGGCCTGTCGCTGGCGCGCCAGTTCGCGATGCTCAGCTACCGCACGCCCGAAGAGTTCGAGGAGCGCTTCGACGCCCCGCCCCAGGTCGGCAACGGCCGCGTGCGCGTGGCCGCCGAGGACTATCTGGACGCCGCCGGCGCCCGCTTCGTCGCCCGGACCCCGGTCAACGCCTGGCTGCGCCTGTCCGAATCGATCGACCTGCACCACATCGACCCCGCCCGGGTGCGGGTGCCGACCCTGGTGGTCGCGGTCGAGGGCGATCGCCTG
Organism: Pseudomonadota bacterium; assembly: GCA_023388355.1. Next base: position 18,939 of record JAEWGI010000073.1, on the reverse strand, counting down.
GTGCCGCTGTCCGATTCGGTGGCCCTGGTCGAGGGCCTGGGCAGCTTCGGCCAGCTGCGGGTGCTGCGCTCGCCCTACGGGCACGACGCCTTCCTCAAGGAAACAGACCGCATCGACGGCATCCTCGCCGGCGTGCTGCGCCAACACGGAGACTCCGCATGACCGTCAGCCCCACCGCCGCCACGTCCGACCGGGACTGCAGCCAGGCCACCCGCGCGGTGCGCGCCGGCATCGACACCGACACCGCCTACGGCGCGGTGACGCCGCCGCTGGTGCTGTCGAGCAATTTCAGCTTCGATGGCTTCGGCAACAAGCGCGAATACGACTACACCCGCAGCGGCAATCCCACCCGCGACCTGCTGGGCGAAGCCCTGGCCGGGCTCGAAGGCGGCGCCGGCGGCGTGGTCACCGCGACCGGCATGGGCGCGATCACCCTGGTGCTGCACGCGCTGCTGGAGCCCGGCGACACCCTGGTGGTGCCGCACGACGCCTACGGCGGCAGCTGGCGCCTGTTCAACGCGCTCGCGGCCAAGGGCCACTTCAGGCTGGTGACCGCCGACCTGACCGAGCCGCGCTCGCTGGCCGACGCGCTGGCGCAGTCGCCGAAGCTGGTGCTGATCGAAACCCCGTCCAATCCGCTGCTGCGGGTGACCGACCTGCGCCTGGTGATCGACGCCGCGCACCGGGCCGGCGCGCTTGCCGTGGTGGACAACACCTTCCTGTCCCCGGCGCTGCAGAAGCCGATTGCGCTGGGCGCGGACGTGGTGGTGCATTCGACCACCAAGTACATCAACGGCCACAGCGACGTGGTCGGCGGCGCGGTGGTGGCGGCCAGCACGGAACTGCACGAGAAGCTGGCCTGGTGGGCGAACGCGCTCGGCATCACCGGCGCACCGTTCGACGCCTTCCTGACCCTGCGCGGCCTGCGCACCCTCGACGCGCGCCTGCGCGTGCACCAGGAAAACGCGCAGGCGATCGCCGAGCAGCTGCAGGCGCATCCGGCGGTGACGAAGGTGCACTACCCCGGGTTGGCGTCGCATCCGGGACACAAGCTGGCCGCGAGCCAGCAGTCGGGCTTCGGCGCGATGCTGTCGCTGGAGCTGGACGGCGGGGTCGAGGCGGTGCGCGCCTTCGTGGACGGACTGCGCTGGTTCACCCTGGCCGAGTCGCTGGGCGGCGTGGAGAGCCTGGTCGCGCACCCGGCGTCGATGACCCATGCGGCGATGACGCCCGAGGCGCGCGCGGCGGCCGGCATTCCCGACGGACTGCTGCGGCTGTCGGTGGGGATCGAGGCCCGGGAAGACCTGCAGGCCGACCTGGCCGCCGCGCTCGAGCGCGCGCGCCTCGCCGTCGCCAGCCAGGCCGACGCGCTGCAGCTGGTGGATGCATGAGCAAGGTGACCAGCATCCACTCGACGGCGCCCGGCGCGCGCGGCCGCATCGCCCTGCTCGGCACCGGCGTGGTGGGAAGCGCGGTGGTCGAGCGCTACCGCCAGCTGGTCGAGCGCGGGGTGGAGCTGCCGCCGTTCGCCTGGCTCAGCAACTCGCGCGTGCAGGTCGCCAACGAAGGCTCGCTCGAGGCCGCCATCGCCACCGCGCACGCGGCGCCACGCCGGCCCGGTGCGGTGCCGCCGTGGGCCGAAGGCGAGGCGCTGGCGCGTGGCGACATCGTGATCGACGCCACCGCCAGCGACACCGTTGCCGGCTGGCACCCCGAATGGCTGCTGCGCGGGATCCACGTGGTCACCGCCAACAAGCTCGGCACCGGCGGCGACCTGGCCCGCGCCCGGGCGATCGTCGATGCGCAGCGCGAGGGCGCGCGCTATGGCGATTCGGCCACGGTCGGCGCGGGCCTGCCGCTGTTGCGCCTGATCCGCGAACTGGTTGCCGGCGGCGACAGGATCCAGGCCGTGGAAGGCGTGCTGTCGGGTTCGCTGGCCTGGCTGCTGTCGCGCTATGACGACACCCGCCCGTTCTCCGACCTGGTGCGCGAGGCGCGCGACGCCGGCTACACCGAGCCCGATCCGCGCCAGGACCTGTCGGGCGAGGACGTGCGCCGCAAGCTGCTGATCCTGGCGCGCGCGGCGGGGCTGCAGCTGGAGGCGCGCGACATCCGGGTGTCCTCGCTGGTGCCCGATGCGCTGCGCGATGCCGACGCCGGGACCGCGGACGCGCAGCTCGCCGCGCTCGACGCGCCGCTGCGCGAACGCTTCCTCACCGCCTACCGCAGCGATGCGCGGCTGTGTTTCGTGGGCCGCTTCGACGCCGAACGTGGCGCCAGCGTCGGCCTGCGCGCGCTGCCGCTGTCCAGCCCGCTGACCAGCGGCCAGGGCACCGAGAACCGCGCGGCGATCTTCAGCGACCGCTATCCCGATCGCCCGCTGGTGATCCAGGGTCCCGGCGCGGGCGCGCAGGTGACCGCGGCGGCGCTGCTCGACGACGTGCTGCGGATCGCGCGCGCCACCGCGCCGGGGTGACGCCGCCGGCGCGCTGCGTCCGCGCGCCGATCCCGGTCGCGGCCGAAGCCGTCCGCGCATGGCTGTGCGCGATCAGCACTCGATGACGTTCACCGCCAGGCCGCCGCGGGAGGTTTCCTTGTACTTGTCCTGCATGTCGCGGCCGGTGTCGCGCATGGTGCGGATCACCTTGTCCAGGCTCACCTTGTGCTTGCCATCGCCGCGCAGGGCCATGCGGCTGGCGTTGATCGCCTTCACCGAACCCATCGCGTTGCGCTCGATGCAGGGGATCTGCACCAGCCCGCCGATCGGGTCGCAGGTCAGGCCGAGGTTGTGCTCCATGCCGATCTCGGCCGCGTTCTCGACCTGCGCCGGGGTGCCGCCGAGCGCGGCGGTGAGGCCGGCGGCCGCCATCGAACAGGCCACGCCCACCTCGCCCTGGCAGCCGACTTCGGCGCCGGAAATCGAGGCGTTTTCCTTGTACAGGATGCCCACCGCGGCAGCGGTGAGCAGGAAGTCGAACACGCCCTGTTCGCTGCTGCCGGGGCAGAAGCGGTCGTAGTAGTGCAGCACCGCCGGGATGATGCCGGCCGCGCCGTTGGTCGGCGCGGTCACCACGCGCCCGCCGGCGGCGTTCTCCTCGTTCACCGCCAGCGCGTACAGGTTCACCCAGTCGAGCACGGTGAGCGGGTCGCGCATCGCCGCTTCCGGGCGCGAGCGCAGTTCGCGGTGCAGCGCCGGCGCGCGGCGCGGCACGTTCAGGCCGCCGGGCAGGGTGCCTTCCTCGCGGATGCCGCGCGCCACGCACGCCTGCATCGCCGACCACAGTTCGCGCAGGCCGTCGGCGATCTCCGCATCGCTGCGCCACGCGCGCTCGTTGGCCAGCATCAGCTGCGCGATGCTCAGGCCGCTGCCCGCGGCCTGCTGCAGCAGTTCGTCGCCGCTGGCGAAGGGATGCGGCAGCGGCGTGCTGTCGGCCACGATGCGGTCCTTCGCGGCCTCGTCCTGGTTGACCACGAATCCGCCGCCCACCGAGTAGTACTCGCGCGTGGCCAGCACCTCGCCGGCCTCGTCGAAGGCGGTGAAGCGCATGCCGTTGGGATGGTGCGGGAGCTTCTGGCGCTTGTTCATCACCAGGTCGCGCTTCTCGTCGAAGGCGATGGCGTGGCGGCCGGCCAGCGAGATGCGCCGCTCGCCGCGGATGCGCGCCAGCGCGGCCGGGATCAGGTCCGGATCGATCCGGTTCGGCAGATGGCCCTCGAGGCCCAGCAGCAGCGCCTTGTCGGTGCCGTGGCCGCGCCCGGTCAGGGCCAGCGAGCCGAACACCTCGGCCCGGATCCGCGCCACCCGCGGCAGCAGGCCCGGCTCGGTCAGTCGCCGCTCGACGAAGCGCGCGGCCGCGCGCATCGGCCCCACGGTGTGCGAGGAGCTCGGCCCGATCCCGATCTTGTAGAGGTCGAAAGTGCTGACGGCCATGCGGCGCCTGCGGCTGCGGACTGACCGTCATTGTATTGGTTTCCCGCGCAACCTCCGGTGACGCGGGTCGCGGCGGTTGCCGCTACACTCGCGTCCCGCCCGGGCGAACGGCGATGGCCGGCTACATCCTCTACCAGCGCGACGACTGCCACCTGTGCGACCAGGCCCTGGAGCTGCTGGCACGGGCCCGCCTGTCCGAGCCGCGCAGCGTGTTCATCGACGACGATCCCGTGCTGGAGGCCCGCTACGGCCTGCGCGTGCCGGTGCTGCGCGAGGTCGCCAGCGGGATCGAGCTGGACTGGCCGTTCGATCCGGCGACGGTGCGGGAATGGGCGCGCTGAGGTGGCTGGCGCCGGTACCGGGCCTGCTGCTGGCGGGGGCGACGATGGCCGCTGACGTGAACCTGGCCAAGCCCGGGGGCGGCTCGCCGTCGGCCTGGCAGGGCCGGCTGCTGGGCGAGGTGGCGGCCGAGGGCGAGGTCGAGCGGGTGCTGCTGCTGCGCGCGGTGACCAGCGCGCCACCGCAGCTGGACCTGGCCAACCTGAGGCGGATGCTGGCCGGGAACGCCGCGGCGCCGCTGCAGCCGACCGAGGGTGCGGACGCGCCGTGGCGCGTGCGCGACGGCACCTGGCACGCGCTGCTGCTGATGCGCGACGGTCGGGTGCTGGAGCTGGAGATCGGCGCCGAAGGCCGCGACCGGCGCGGCTGCCTGCGCGCCGAGGATGGCGCAAGCGGCTGTTTCGACCTGGTCCGGTAACCGGCGCGGCGCGCCAGGCGGCGGATCAGGGCGCCGGGTGCAGGAAGACCCGGGTGCTGATCGCCACTTCGTCCGGAATCAGCCCGGTATCGGCCCAGTCGCCGCCGCCGACGCCGAAATCCAGGCGCTTCACCGTCGCCCGCCCCGACAGCAGGGCCGGGGTGCCGGCGGTCCAGGTGAAGTGCAGCGTGACCGGTTGGCTCACGCCGCGCAGGGTGAGTGTGCCGTCGGCGGCGTAGTCGTTGCCGCCGAGCGCGCGGAAGCTGTCGGCCACGTAGCGCGCCTGGGCGAACTTCGAGACGCTGAAGAAGTCGGCGCCGGCGAGGGTGGAATCGCGGTCGGCGTTGCCGGTCGCGGTGCCGGCGAGGTCGATGGTCACGTCCAGCCGGGCGCCGTCGAGCCGCTGCGGATCGAAGCGCAGGCTGGTGTCGAAGCCGCCGAAGCGGCCGCTGAACACCTCGCCGTCGTACTTCGTGGCGAAGGCGAGCGAGGAACCCGGCGCCTGCACGTAGTCGGCGGCCTGCGCGGGTGCGGCCAGCATCGCCACCAGCATGGCGGCGACGGCGGCGGGAGTGGTGAGCCTGGGCGACATGGGCGAGGTCCTAATGAGGGGAGCGCGCGCGGCGCCGGGGCAGCATGCGCGACAAGGTGTCGTCGCGCAGGAACAGGTGGTGCCAGAGGGCGGCGCCGGCGTGCAGCACCACCAGTGCGACCAGCACCAGGAACAGGAGTTCGTGCGCGTCCAGCGCGCGGTCGGCCAACCATTCATTCGGGCCGGACAGCTTGGGCATGATGAACAGGCCGAACCAGCGGAATGGCCGCAGGCCGCTGGCCGAATCGTACAGCCAACCCGACATCGGCATCGCCAGCGCCAGCGCGTACAGCGCCCAGTGGGTGGCGGTGGCGACGGCCTGCTGCCAGCGCGGCGTGCCCGGCACCGGCGCCACGCCGCCTGCGTACAGCCGCCAGCCCAGCCGCAGCAGCATCAGCGCCAGCACGCTGATGCCCAGCGACTTGTGCGCGGTATAGACCCAGAAATACTTCGGCGTGCGCGGCAGTTCGGTCATGGTCAGGCCGACGATCGCCACCGCCAGGATCAGCAGCACGATCAGCCAGTGGAAGGCCTGGCTGACCGCGCCCCAGCGCTCGCGGGTGTTGTTCAGGGTCATGGCAGCGGCTCGGGTTCGGGAGTGGTGGGCAGCGGCTCGGGTTCGGGAGTGGCGGGCAGCGGGTCGGAGGCGGGTTCGCCACGCGCGTCCGCGTCGGCGCGTATGCCTGCGTCGGCGTCGGCGGCCTCGCGCAGTTCGCGCAGCAGGTCGCTTTCGGCTTCTGCTTCGGTTGCCGGCGGCTGCGGTTGCGGGGCTTCCGCCCGCTCGGCGTTGCGCGCGGCGGCACGACTCCGGATGGCCTCGGCCTCGATCCGCAGCTCGACCCGGTCGCCGATCATCGAAGACCAGGCGTCGACGCCGAAGTCGCTGCGGCTGAACGCCGCGCTGGCCGAGAACCCGACCGTACGCCGGAACGGCGGCAGCGGGTGCCGCCTGGCCGCGTTCATGCGCACCTCCAGAACCACCTCGCGCTCCACGCCGCGCAACTGCAGCGTGCCGAACACGCGCGCGTGGCGCTCGTCGATCGGCTCCACCCGGGTGGAGCTGAAGTGCGCCACCGGATGCGCCTGCGCGTGCAGCAGGCCGCGCGCGAGGGTGGCGCGGTTCCAGTCGGCATCGCCGAAATCCAGCCGCTGCACGGGAATCTCGACCTCGACCCGGGCACCGGTCCAGTCGCCCGGCTCGAAGTGCAGGGTGCCGCTTGCGCCCGACAGCGTGCCCAGCGCGCTGGAGAAACCGGCATGGTCGACTGCGACCACCACCCGCGTATGCACTGGATCCAGCGCCCAGACGGGCGGCTGCGCCCGGGCGGGTGCGGCAGCCAGCGCCAGCAGCAGCCAGGCGAGGGCGAGCGGATGAAGGCGCGGCAGGGGCATCGGCGGGGTCGTGGCGGAGCGATCCGTTGCCCGCATTCTAGGCCGGCGGCGGGGCGCGGCCGGGGTTGCGCCGGCAACGTTGCGTTGCGAGGATGCCCGGCCACGTGCCGTGCGGGGGCACGGGCGGGCGCAACAGGGCGGGCGCAACAGGGCAGGCGCAACAGGGCAGGCGCAACAGGGCAGGCGCGACAGGATCGGGAGGCCAGGTGCGGAGCATCGTCTGGACAGCATGCGCAGGCTGGCTGCTCGCGGCGATATCCGTGTGCGCGCAGCCCGCCGGCGGCCGGGCGTCGCCCGCGCTGGCGGCCTCGCAGCTGCCGATGCCGCGCCAGCTCAGCGTGTACGACGGCCTGCCGTCCAACCGCATCAACGCGCTGGCCGAGGACCGCCAGGGCTATCTGTGGATCGCGACCCGGGACGGTCTGGCGCGCTACGACGGCGTGGGCTATCGCGTCTGGCGGGTCGGCGACGGACTGCGCGACAACCACGTGTGGACGGTGTTCGTCGACAACCGCGACCGGGTGTGGGTGGGCACCCAGAACGGCGGCCTGTCGGTGCTCGACGCGCAGCGGCGCGGGTTCACCCACTACAGCCGCGACCTCGACCCGCGGATCGGCAGCAACGACGTGTGGTCGCTGGCGCAGACGCCGGACGGCGCGATCTGGTTCGGCACCTCCGACGGCGGCCTGCACCGCCTCGACGACGATGGCGGGATCACCCGCTTCATGCCCGAACCCGGCAATCCGCACAGCCTGCCCTCGCCGGCGGTGACCTGGCTGCGGGTCGACCGCGAGGGACGCCTGTGGGTGGGCACCTACCAGGGCGTGGCGCGCTGGAACGGCCGCGGCTTCGACCGCCTGCTGCAGGACGTGCGCCCGAGCCCGGCGGTGAACGCGCTGGTGCTCGACCGCGACGGCAACATGTGGATCGGCACCGCCGCCGCTGCCTACGTCCATCGCGCCGACAGCGGCCGGATCGAGCCGGCGCCATGGCGCGACCCGGTGCTCGGCCATCTGCCGCTGAGCATGCTGGTGCAGGACCGCCAGGGCGCGCACTGGCTGGACACGCGCAGCGGCCTGTCGATCGAGCGCGGCGGCGTGGTCCACGACGTTCCGCTGTACAGCAACACCAGCCGCGGCCTGGTGCGGCCGGCGTGGTCGTCGGCGCTGGAGGACCGCGAGGGCGGGCTGTGGTTCGCCAGCTCCGAGACCGGGCTGTGGCACCTGCCGGCCAACTGGCGCAACTTCACCGTGCTGCGGCGGCAGCTGGACGATCCCGCGTCGTCCGCCAATGCCTTCGTCTACAGCGCCACCGCCGCGCGCGACGGCGGGCTGTGGCTGGTGGGCACCGGCGGCGTGCTCGACTGGCTCGATCCGCACACCGTCCAGCTCGAACACCGCCTCACCGGCGTCTGCGGCGACCTGCTGCCCTACGTGGTGCGCGAGATGGCCGACCGCAGCGTCTGGATCGGCTGCCACGGCGCGGTGACGCGCTACGTGCCCGGCACCGGCGGGATTCGGCGCTGGCGGCGCGGCGATGCCAGCGATGCCACGCCCGGCGGCATTGTCGGCTACATCGTGGGCGAACCGGACGGCACGGTGTGGCTGGGCGCGTCCGACGCGCTGCAGCGGCGCTCGTCCGATGGCCGCGTGCTGCAGGTGCTGGCGGCGGGCGGGCCGGAGGGGTTTCCGGCGAACAACGCCCTGCGCCAGATGTCGCGGGGGCCCGACGGCGCGCTGTGGCTGGCCACCAGGAACGGCCTGCTGATGTGGAACGCGGGCCAGCGCCGCTTCGAGCCTGTGCCCGGCGGTCCCGACTGGCAGGTGTTTGCCTTCGGCCCCGGCAGCGACGACACCGTGTGGGTGGGCGGCAACGGCGTACTGATGGCGTACCGCTGGACCGGCGTCGAGCTGATCGCCGAGCGCACCGTGGATGCGCGCCACGGACTGCCTGCGGTGGCGCCCGGCGGGCTGGTGGCCGACGACCTGGGCGTGGTGTGGATGAGCACCCCGCGCGGGCTGGTGCGCTACGACCCCGCACACGATCGCCTGCGCCTGTACAGCGTGCTCGACGGCTTGCCCAGCCAGCAGTTCAGCGAATACCAGTTCGAGCCCTCGGCGCGCGGCTACATCGCGGTCGGCACCGCCGACGGCCTGCTGCTGTTCCATCCGCGGCATGTGCAGGTGAGCGACCGCACGCCCACGCTGTCGATCGAATCGGTGAGCGTGCGCCGCGGCGAGCAGGACATCGAGTTCGCCGCGGACGCGCCGATCGCGCTTCGCCACGACGACCGCGACCTGCACGTGGCCGCGCGCCTGCTCTCGTTCACCGACGCGCATGCGCACCGCTACCGCTACCGGCTGGAAGGCTACGACCCGGACTGGGTCGAGGTCGGATCGATTGGCGAGCGCCTGTTCCCCAGCCTCGACCACGGCAGCTACCTGCTGGAGGTGCAGGCGCGCACCGCCGACGACGACTGGACGCCCGCGCAGCAGCTGCGGTTCCGGGTGCAGGTGCCGTGGTGGCGCACCACCGCCGCGATCGTGGCCTGGAGCTTCGCCGCGCTGCTGCTGCTGGGCCTGCTGGCGATGCAGTACCGCGCGCGCCTCAAGCGTCGCCACGAGTGGCTGCTGGCCGAGCAGCGGCATGAACTCGCCGAACAGGCCTCGCTGGCCAAGACCCGGTTCCTGGCCACGCTCGGGCACGAGGTGCGCACGCCGATGACCGGCGTGCTGGGCATGAGCGAACTGCTCGCCGGCACCGACCTGGATGCGCGCCAGCGCGGCCACGTCGAATCGATCCGTCGCGCCGGCGAGCACCTGCTGCGGCTGGTCAACGACGCCCTGGACCTGGCCAAGATCGAGGCCGACCGGCTGGAACTGGTCGAGCAGCCCTTCGACCTGCATGCGCTGATCCGCGAGACGGTGGCGTTCACCGCGCCGCTGGCCGGACAGCGCGGGCTCGAATTCCACGGCAGCATCGCCGAAGGCGTGCCGCGCTGGGTCGCCGGGGATGCCGGGCGGGTGCGCCAGATCCTGCTCAACCTGCTGGGCAATGCGGTCAAGTTCACCGAGCACGGCAGCGTGACGCTGCTGGCCGAGCCGCGGCAGCCCGCGGGCGTGTGCCTGACCGTGCGCGACACCGGACCGGGCCTCAACGAGGAACAGAAGCAGCGCGTGTTCCGCCGCTTCGAGCAGGCCGACGGCGCCCGCACCAGCGCCCGCTACGGCGGCAGCGGCCTGGGGCTGGCGATTTCGCAGGAACTGGCCGCGGCGATGGACGGGCGCATCGACATCGACAGCACGCCGGGCGAGGGCACCAGCTTTCTGGTCGTGCTGCCGCTGCCTGCGGTCGAACCGCCCGCCGGCGCCGACGCGCCGCGCGAGCCCGGGCAGGCGCGCAGCCTGCGCCTGCTGCTGGTCGAGGACGACGCGACGGTGGCGCAGGTGATCACCGGCCTGCTCGAGGACAGGGGCCACAGCGTGCTGCGCGCGGCGCACGGGCTGGCCGCGCTCTCGGCAATCGCCGCGCAGACCTTCGACGCCGCCCTGCTCGACCTCGACCTGCCCGGCATCGACGGCCTGGCGCTGGCCCGGCTGATGCGGGAGAAGGGATTCGCCGGCCCCCTCGTGGCGGTCACCGCCCGCACCGATGCGGAAGCCGAGGCGTCCACCGTCGCAGCGGGATTCAACGGCTTCCTGCGCAAGCCGGTGACCGGTGCGATGCTGGCCCAGGCGCTGGCCGCCCTCGTTCCCGCCGGGCCCGCGGAGTAGGGCGGGGCGGGCAAACCGGACCCGGGCCCGCGGCATTTTCCGACCCGCCGCACCGGCCCCAGGCCGATAGGCGGCAGCTGCGCGGCTGGTGACGATGGCCTCGTCATCCGCCGGGAATCGCGCCATGCGGGCCTGTCTCCTGCTCCTGTCCCTGCTGCTGTTCGCACCTGCCGCCATCGGTGCGCAGCCGCCTGCGCTCATGCTGGCCACCGACTACGGGGCCGGCGCCGACGTCGCCGACTACTGGGTCAGCGAGAAGCTCGACGGCGTGCGCGGACGCTGGGACGGACGCGCGCTGTGGACCCGCGGCGGACACCGCATCGAGGCGCCGGACTGGTTCGTCGCCGGCTGGCCGGAGGTGGCGCTGGATGGCGAACTGTGGATCGGGCGCGGCCGCTTCGACGAGGTGAGCGGCATCGTGCGCGCCCGGCACCGGGACGACGGGCGGTGGCGGCAGGTGCGGTTCATGGTGTTCGACCTGCCGGAACACGCCGGAGGCTTCGGCGAACGCCTGCTGCGGCTGCGCACCCTGCTCGCCGACGCCGGCATTGCCTGGCTGCAGCCCGTGCCGCAGCAGCGCGTCGCCGATGCATCGGCGCTGGAGGCGCGGCTGCAGGCCGTGGTCGCGGCGGGCGGCGAGGGCCTGATGCTGCACCATCGCGATGCGCGCTACCGCGCCGGGCGCAGCGACGGCCTGCGCAAGCTCAAGCCGCACGCCGACGCGGAGGCGCGCGTGGTCGGGCACATGCCGGGCCGCGGCAAATACGCCGGCATGACCGGGGCGCTGCTGGTCGAACGCGGCGACGGGCTGCGCTTCCGCCTGGGCAGCGGGCTGGACGATGCGCAACGCGCCGCGCCTCCGCCGATCGGCAGCCTGGTGACCTATCGCTACAGCGGCCACACCCGCAACGGCGTGCCGCGCTTCGCGCGCTTCCTGCGCCTGCGCCACGAGGCGCCGCCGCCGGATCCGTAGGCAGGGGCGGCGGCGTCCTGCGCGCCGAGGGCGCGCTCAGCGCGCGCTGTAGGCGTGCACCTCGTCGACCAGCGCGGCCACGTGGTCGGGATCCATGTCCGGCGACATGCCGTGGCCGAGGTTGAACACGTGCCCGTCGCGCGAGCCGCCGTTGCCGTCGCGGTAGCTGTCGAGCGCGCGCCGGACCTCGCGGCGCACCGCTTCGGCCGAGCCGTACAGCGTGGTCGGGTCGAGGTTGCCCTGCAGCGCGACCCTGCCGCCGGTGCGGCGCGCGGCCTCTTCCAGCTCCACCAGCCAGTCGACGCCGACGCCGTCCGCGCCGCTGGCGGCCAGCTCCTCGAGATACGAGGCCGTGCCCTTGCCGAACAGGATCAGCGGCGCGCGCCCGGCGTCGTCGCCCGGCGTGGCCGCGCCGGCGTCGCGGCCGAGGGCGGCGCCGATGCGCTGCAGGTAGGGCAGCGAGAATTCGCGGTACATCGCCGGCGACAGCACCCCGCCCCAGGTGTCGAACACCTGCAGCGCCTGCGCGCCGGCCGCGCGCTGCGCGGACAGGTAGGCGATCACGGCATCGGTATTCACCGACAGCAGCGCGTGCAGGGCCGCGGGCTCGTTGAGCGCCATCGCCTTGATCCGGGCGAAGTCCTTGCTGCCGCCGCCTTCGACCATGTAGCAGGCCAGGGTCCACGGGCTGCCGGAAAAACCGATCAGCGGCACCGCACCGTCGAGCTCGCGCCGGATCACACGCACCGCGTCCATCACGTAGCGCAGCCCGTCCTCCATGTCCGGGACGCCCAGCCGCGCGACGTCGGCGGCGCTGCGCACCGGGCGCTCGAACTTCGGTCCCTCGCCGTCGACGAAATACAGCCCCAGGCCCATCGCGTCGGGAATGGTGAGGATGTCGGAGAACAGGATCGCCGCATCCAGCGGAAAGCGGCGCAGCGGCTGCAGCGTCACCTCGCAGGCGATCTCCGGATTCTTGGCCATGGCCAGGAAGCTGCCGGCCTGGCGGCGCGTCTCGCGGTACTCGGGCAGGTAGCGCCCGGCCTGGCGCATCAGCCACACGGGCGTGTGGTCCACGGGTTCGCGGCGCAGGGCGCGGAGGAAGCGGTCGTTGCGGAGCGGAGCGGTGGGCAAGGCGTGTGGTCCGTGGTTGCGTGTGTCTGGGTCTGGGTTGGCGGTTGGTGCTTGGTGTTGGGCATCCGGAGCGAACACCAACCACCAACTAGCTTCCCGGTGCTCCGGCGCCCTCGGCGTACATCAGCTGGAAGCCGCGCTTGAGCTGGGCGTCGCGCGCGTGCTCCAGCGCGGCCAGGGCGCTGGCGTGGTCGAGGAACTGTTCGCGGCGCAGGGTGCTGCGGCCGCCGGTCTGGCCGCTTTCGCGCAGCAGGGTCCAGGCACCGAGCAGGTCCGGCTGCAGGGTCAGCTGCACGAAGCGGGGGGCTTCGCGGGCGTCGGGGCGTTGTTGCAGGAGCAGGCGCATGGGCCGGCCATTGTACGTCGTGGGCCGGGATGCGCCCCGGCGTCCCGGGCGCCGCGCTTCAGCCCGCCAGCACCGCCCGCACGTCGGCTTCGGCCACGTCGGCCAGCACCCGCGCGCGGCCCGCGCCGTCCCAGACGATGAAGCGCAGCCCGCCGGACTGGGCCTTCTTGTCCAGGCGCATGTGCCCGAGCAGCCCGTCGGGGTCGAGGCCGGCCGGCGGTTCCACCGGCAGCCCGAGCCGCTGCAGCAGGTCGCGCAGGCGGGTGGTGTCCGCCGCGGGCGACAGCCCCAGGCGCTCCGACAGCCGCGCCGCCTGGACCATGCCCACCGCCACCGCCTCGCCGTGGTTGAGGCCGCCATAGCCCTGGCTGGTCTCGATCGCGTGGCCGAAGGTATGGCCGAAATTGAGCAGGGCGCGGTCGCCGTGTTCGAACGGATCGCGTTCGACGATCGCCGCCTTGTGCTCGCAGCTGCGCGCGATCGCTTCGGCCAGCGCGCCGTCGTCGCCCGCCAGCAGCGCCCCGGCGTGCGCTTCGAGCCAGTCCAGGAACGGCGCATCGACGATGGCGCCGTACTTCACCACCTCGGCCAGCCCGGCGCGCAGCTCGCGCGGCGGCAGGGTGCGCAGGACGGCGGTGTCGGCCAGCACCGCGCGCGGCGGATGGAAGGCGCCGACCAGGTTCTTGCCCTGCGGCAGGTCGACCGCGGTCTTGCCGCCGACCGAGGAATCGACCATCGCCAGCAGGGTGGTGGGCAGCTGCACGCAGTCGATGCCGCGCATCCAGGCCGCAGCCGCAAAGCCGGCCAGGTCCCCGACCACGCCGCCGCCGAGCGCGTACACGGTCGCGTCCCGGCGCATGCCGGCATCGGCGATCGCGGCGATCGCGGTGCCGAAACCGGCGAGCGACTTCGAAGCCTCGCCCGCGGGCATCGTCCAGTGTTCGATGCGCAGGCCGGGGCGCGCGCCCGCGAGCGCATCGAGCACGCGCTGCAGGTACAGCGGCGCCACGGTGTCGTCGCTGACCACGAACGCGTCACCGCGCAGGGTCTCGGCCAGGCGCGCGCCGTCGCCGAGCAGGCCCGGACCGATCGCGATGCGGTAGGGGTGGGCGCCGCCAACGGCGACGGTGCGGTTCTGGGTCATGCAGGATCGTCCTGGGAGATCGGAGCGGGAACGCGCGTCCACCGGGCCTCGAGCAGCCGGGTGATCCGGGTCGCGGCCTGCGGCGGCAGCAGGGTATCGGTGTCGAAGTCGAGGTCGGCGACTTCGGCATACAGCGGTGCGCGCTCGGTCGACAGGCGCTGCAGCACCTGGTTGCGGTCGGCGCCGGCGATCAGCGGCCGGCTGCGGTCGCGCGCCAGCCGCTCGAGCTGTCGTTCGAGGCTGGCCTTCAGATGCACCACGAAGCCGCGTTCGCGCATCAGCGCGCGGCTGCGGGGGTCGAGCACGGCGCCGCCGCCGGTGGCGATCACCAGGCCCTCGCGCTGCAGCAGGTCGGCAAGGGTTGCCGCCTCGCGCACGCGGAAACCGGCCTCGCCCTCGCATTCGAAGATGGTCGGGATGCTGGCGCCGGTGCGGGCTTCGATCTCGCTGTCGGCGTCGACGAAGGCCAGGCCGAAGCGGCCCGCCAGTCGCCGGCCGATCGACGACTTGCCGGCGCCCATCGGTCCGACCAGCACGATGTTGGGTGCGCAATCCATCCGCCGGATCGTAGCAGTCCGCGCGGCGTGGCCGCTGCCTTAACACCTGCCGGGGCAGGCTGTTGCAATCGCGACTGTTTCGTCGCGCAGCCGGAGCAGGCGCATGGCCGTGGCAAAGATCATCGAACTCAATTCCTCGTCCGCCACCAGCATGGAGGATGCCGTGCGCGGAGGCCTGAAGAAGGCCTCCGCGTCGATCAAGAACATCCAGGGTGCGTGGGTCAACGAGGTCAAGGTGGTGACATCGCCCGACGGCGCGGTGACCGAGTGGCGGGTGAACATGCGCGTGACCTTCCTGGTCGACTGAGGCCACGCCTAGTCCGCGACAGCCGCCACGGTGCCGCTGGCGGCCAGCAGCGCACGCAGGCGCGCGATGTCCGCCGGATCCTCGCTGCCGAGCGCTTCCAGCGCCGGCAGCGCCCCGGCCAGCAGCGCGTGCCCGGCATCGGTATCGCCGGCCTGCAGCAGCAGCCGGCCGCGCAGTGCGCGCAGGCGCTGTTCCCAGCCCGGCGTGGAGTCGCCCGCGGTCAGGGCCGCGACATCGAGCCCGTCCACCATGTGCAGGCCCTCGGCGTGGCGACCTTCGTCGGCCAGGGCCCGGGCCAGCGCATAGCGGAAGCTGTGCGCGGCCACGTTGTCCTGGCCGAAGTGCTGGCGCAGCCCGCGTTCGGCCTGGCGCAGGTAGTCCAGGCCGGTTTCCCGGTCGCCGCAGTCGTATTCCTTGAATCCGAGGTTGCCGGTCTCGATCAGCGTGGCCTGGCGCGCTTCGCCGTAGCGCGCGGCCATGCGCTCACGAACGGTGCGCGCGATGCCCAGCGCCCTGTCGCAGTGGCCGGCGTAGTCGTGGATGCTGGCCACGGTGGAGAGCTGGATCAGGGTGGTGTAGTCGTCGGGGCCGAGGATGCGCTCGGTGGCGGCGGCCGCGGCTTCCGCCAGCGGCAGCGCCTCTTCATGGCGGCCGAGGTTGCGCAGCGCGCGCGCGAGCATGATGCGGTGGCCCGCGACCTTGCCCTCGCCAATGCGGTGCGCATCGAACAGGGGCTCGACGAGCATCGCGCGCAGCAGCGCGATCGCGCCCTTCAGATCGCCCTGGCGGAGCGCGCAGTCGGCGAGGTTTTCGCGGATCGTGGCCGCCATGAGCGCGTCGTCCGGGCGCAGCAGGCGCTGCAGCCGGTCGGCGCGGCGGTAGGCCTCCAGCGCCGGTTCGACCTGCAGCTGCTGGAAGTGGAACACGCCGCGCGCGTAGGCCGCTTCCAGCGCCAGTTCGTCGTCCTCGCGCAGACGGTGGCCCACCGCCGCGTCGGTGGCGTCGAGCAGCGCGCCGGCCTCGGTGATGTGCGCGGCGGTGTTGGAGTAGGCCAGGGTGCGCACCAGCGCGTAGCGGGTGCGCAGGGTCAGCGCGTCGGCCGGGCCGAAGGCGCGGGCGAAGTCGCGCTCGGCCTCGCGCAGGTGGGCCACGCCGCGTTCGCGCTCGCCGAGCGTGCGCCAGGCCTGGCCGAGCGCGGCGTGTACGCCGCCGCGGGTGGCCGGGTCGTCGGGAAAGCGCCCGGCGACCTGGGTGGAGGCGAGTTGCAGCACCTCGCGCACGCTCGGATCGCGCTCGAAGCCGCTGCCGCCGGGGCTGAGCGCACCGAGCAGGTCGTCGCTGAGGAAGGCGGCCACCGCCTCGGCGCGCGCGGCCTGCATGGCAGCGGCTTCGCGCAGGCGCTCGCTGCGGTACCACAGCATTGAACTGGCGATCAGGCCGAGGCTGAGCATCGCGATCGTGGCCGCGATCCACGGCCGGCGCGCGCGCGCCTGCTCCAGTGCGCGCTGCGCCCGCGCGGCCACGCGGACGGATTCGGCCTGGCGGCGGGCCTGCTCGCGCCGCCGCGGCAGCGACGACAGGCGCTCGACCAGCTCGGCCACGCTGCCGGGGCGTCGCGCCGGATCGCCGTCAGTGGCGCGGGAGATGTCCTCGACCAGCAGCGGGTCGTCGATGTCGCGCTCCCAGCCCGGGGCCATCGGCCGGCGCAGGTCGCCCACCAGCAGCTGGTAGAGCAGCATGCCGAGCGCGTACAGGTCGCTGCGTACGGTGGGCGGCTCGCCCGCGACCAGCTCCGGGGCCAGGTAGAGCGGCGTGCCCGAACTGCCGCCGGCGCCGGGCTGGGTGACGGTCAGGCCCAGGCCGGTGATACCGAGTTCGGCCAGGCGCCCGGGCTGCAGCAGCCGGCTGCTGCCGAAGTCGGTCAGGCAGGCCTGCCAGCCGCCGTCGCGACGCGGCCGAACCAGCACGTTCGCCGGTTTGATGTCCTTGTGCAGCACGCCCACGCCGTGCGCGGCGTCCACCGCCGCGGCCGCCTGCAGGAAGAACGCCAGGCGCTCGTCGCGGCTCCAGCACGCCAGCGTGTCCGGGCCTTCGGCCCAGTCGGCCAGCGACTCGCCGCCGTACTCGCATTCGAGGAAGCAGGGCTCGGCCTCGAAGTTCCAGTCCAGCACCCGCACCAGGTCGTCGCGCTCGCCCAGGGTGTCGCGCAGCACGCGCATCAGCGTGGCCTCGCGCTTGATCGCGGACAGGCGTTCGCCGCCGCGTCCGAACTTGAACACGCGATGCTCGCGGCTGTGCGGCTGGCGCGCCAGCCAGACCTCGCTGCCCAGGGTCTGGCCCAGCGGGCGTTCGAGCAGGAAGTGCTCGCGCCCGGGCACCGGCTGGCCGCTCTCGAACGTCAGCTCGCCGCTCGGCCGCTGGCCCACGGTGATGCGCTCGACCGGCCCGTCGAAGCGGTAGCCGACGCGCGGCACGGTGACGATGCGGGCCTCGCCGCCGGCGTCCAGGGCCTTGCGCAGCTTGCCGATGGCGGTCGCCAGTACGTGATCCACGGTCACCCGGCCGGCCCACACCGTGTCGAACAATTCCTCCTTGGTGACCACCTCGCCGACATGGCGCAGCAGCAGCGCCAGCACCTGCAGCGGCCTGTGCTCGACCTCGACCGCAAGGCCGGAGACGCGCAGCTCGTGGCGCGCCTCGTCGAACTCCACCGCGCCGAAGCGCCAGCGGTAGACCCGGTCGTCGTATCGCGGAGGGGCCTGCGGCATGGCCCGGATCATAGCCGGCAGTCCAGCGCCCGGGCCGCGCGGGCCGGCGCCGCAGCCCGCCCGGGACGCGGCTTGAAGGTTTCTTGAAGCCGCCGTGAGGACGGTGAGCGCCGGGCTGGCGAGGATGCCGGCTGGATCAGGCAGGCGGAGGATCGACGACATGCGCAAGCACCGGGCGTGCGCTCTGGCCTTGGTGGCCGCGCTGGCAGTGGCGGCCTGCGGCGGCAGTGGGGATGACGCGGGCGATCCGGGCGCCGCCGCCGCGGCGGGCGCGGACGGTGACACCAGGGCGGTGGCCGCCGATGCCGGCGGCGACCTGCGCTGCCCGGCGAAGGTCCGCGAGGAACTGGCCGGCCCCGACATCATCGGCCTGCGCCTGGGCATGACCGTGGACGAGGCGCTGGCCGCCGCGCGCTGCGCGCTCGGTGCCGATGCCCAGGTCAAGACCGGCGACCGCTGGCTCGACCGCCTCGACACCCACGGCGTGGAGCTGGGCACCCAGACCTTCACTGTGCGCAAGGGCGAACACCGCCCCTGTGATTTCAGGCGCGAATGGCAGGAATGCGAGGGCGGCTTGAAGTGGGAGCACGTGGACGAAACCGTCACCGTCGCCACTCCGGGCGCGCCGGGCGCGGAATCGGCGCAGGTGATCTGGCGCAACCAGAGCTTCCGCGAGGACGCGATGCCGCCGGTGCAGGCGCTGCTCGATGCGCTGACCGCCAAGTACGGCCAGCCGCAGCTCGTCGACAGCTCCGACGCCGCGCGCGGCTACTCGGCCGGATACCGCGACCTGGAATGGCTGTACGACCGCGCCGGCAACCCGCTGACCGAGGCCAACCCGATGTTCGGCAAGTGCCGCGGCGCGGTCAGGGCCTATCGCGGCGACACCCGGGCCAGCTGGACCGACGGCTGCGGGCTCAACATCCGCGCGCGCGTGGTGCTGAGCGGCAAGAACCCGGGGCTGGCCATGGAAATGGGCAGCGCGATGCTGCACCAGGGCAACCTGTTCGCCCACGTCGAGGCGATGCAGCAGGCGCTCCAGCGCCAGGGCCAGGCGCGGCGCGAGGCGGAAGTCCAGGCGGCGGGGGCGGGCGATGTGCGGCTGTGAGCGCGGGGATGGGAACTTGGGCCTGGCGCTGGGGGTCGCGCTGGCGTTCGCGCTGGCCGGGTGCGGCGGTGGCGTCGGCAGCAGCGCACCGGCATCCGCCGCCGTAGCCGCCACCGGCGCCGCGGCGTCGGACCCGCCGGCCGGGGCGCAGCCTGCC
>JAEWGI010000051.1 GCA_023388355.1 Pseudomonadota bacterium | reverse complement strand
CCTGCCCGGGGGGGGGGTGTTGTGGGGCGGGGGGGCGGGGGGGCGCGGGGGCCACGACCTGCCGGGCGCGGCCGCACCCGGCGCGAACCCGCGACGGCCTGACCGGGCTCCGGCAGGCGGCCGGCCGATTTTCCCGCGCGCAGCCGCTGGCGGCCCTGCGGGTGCATCCTGCGCGCCGGGCCGCGGTTTCGCGGTCCCGGCGTCCGCGCGCGCTACGCTTGTCCCCATTCCGAACCGACCCGGCCCGCCATGCTCCCTTCCGTCGCCCTCGTGGGACGCCCGAACGTCGGCAAGTCGACGCTGTTCAACGCCCTGACGCGTACCCGCGACGCGCTGGTGCACGACCAGCCCGGCGTGACCCGCGACCGCCACTACGGCGTATGCCGGCTCGAAGGGCAGCAGCCGTTCGTGGTGGTGGATACCGGCGGCATCGCCGGCGACGAGCAGGGCCTGGCCGGCGCCACCGCCCGCCAGGCGCGGGCCGCGGCCACGGAGTCGGACCTGGTGCTGTTCGTGGTCGACGGGCGCGAGGGCGCGTCCGCGCTCGACGACGAGATCCTGGGCTGGCTGCGCAAGGCCGCGCGGCCGGTGCTGCTGGTGGTCAACAAGGTCGACGGCCTGGACGCGCGCGCGGCCGTGGCCGAGTTCGCCCGCTACGGCTTCACCGACACCTTCGCGGTCTCGTCCGCGCACCGGCAGGGCATCGACGAACTGCTGGAGACGATCCTGGCACGGCTGCCCGACGAGGGCGATACCGAAGTCCTGGACGAGGATCCCGACCGGGTCCGGGTCGCCTTCGTCGGCCGTCCGAACGTGGGCAAGTCGACTCTGGTCAACCGCATCCTCGGCGAGGAACGGATGATCGCCTCCGAAGTGCCCGGCACCACCCGCGACTCGATTGCGGTGGACCTCGAGCGCGACGGTCGCCGCTACCGGCTGATCGACACTGCCGGGCTGCGCCGCAGGTCGAAGGTCGACGAGGCGGTGGAGAAGTTCTCCATCATCAAGACCCTGCAGGCGATCGAGCAGTGCCAGGTGGCGGTGATCATGCTCGACGCCAGCGAGGGCGTTACCGAACAGGATGCGAGCGTGCTGGGCGCGGTGCTCGACGCGGGGCGCGCGCTCGTGATCGCGGTCAACAAGTGGGACGGGCTGAGCACCTACCAGCGCGAGCAGAACGAGGCCTTGCTCTCGCGCAAGCTCGCGTTCGTGCCGTGGGCGGAGTCGGTGCGCATCAGCGCCCTGCATGGATCGGGCCTGCGCGAGCTGTTCCGCGCGATCCACCGCGCGCACGCCTCGGCAACGCGGAAGTTCAGCACCGCCGAAGTGACCCGCGCGCTGGAAATCGCCTACGAGGCCAGCCCGCCACCGGTGGTGCGCGGACATGTCGCCAAGCTGCGCTTCGCCCATCCGGGCGGCGAGAACCCGCCGACCTTCGTGGTCCACGGCTCGCGCCTGCGCACGCTTTCCGCCACCTATACGCGCTATCTGGAGAACTTCTTCCGCAAGCGCTTCAAGCTGGTCGGCACGCCGGTGCGGTTCGTGTTCAAGGAAGGCGAGAACCCGTACAAGGACAGGAAGAACGTGCTGAGCGAGCGGCAGGTGGCGAAGAAGAAGCGGCTGATCCGGCATGTGAAGCGGAAGGGATGAGGGTTGGTGGTTGGTAGCCGGTGGCGGGTCTCCGCCTCCGGGAAGCCTCGATGCAGGAGCACCAACCACCAGCCACCAACGACCAACGGGCAACCAATGTCCCAGCCACCCATCGCCGTCCCCGACCTCACCCTCGGCCTCATCGCCGGCGGCCGCGCCCGCCGCCTGGGCGGGCTCGACAAGGCCTGGCTGGAACGCGGCGGCCAGCCGCAGGTGCTGCGCCTGGCCGCGATCTTCGCCGATGCGACCGGGGACGTGCTGGTCAGCGCCAATCGCGGGCTGGCGCGACTCGGGGCGGCAGGACTGCGCGCGGTGCCCGACCGGGTCGAAGACGCCGGTCCGCTGGCCGCGCTCGACGCGGTCGCCGCCGCCTGCCGCAGCGGCTGGCTGTTCACCCTGCCGGTGGACATCGTCGAGGCGCCCGATGATCTGCTGGTGGCGCTGGTCGCCGGGCGCTCGGCCCATGGCGCGCGGCTGCGCGACGACGACGGCGCACAGCCGCTGGTGGCCCTGTGGCGAACCGATATGCTGCGCGAAGCGGTCGCCGCGGCGCTGGCGGCGCGCGAGTACGCGGTGCACGCGCTGCAGGCGCGCCTTGGACTGGCCGAGGTGTGCCTGCAAGGCGCGCGCATGGGCAACCTCAACACTCCCGACGACCTGCGTGCCGCAGGCTTCCAGGTGCCGAATCCATGAACCACGACAGCCGCTCCACGCCCATCGCCTACGCCAGGGCGCGCGAGATCATCGACCGCATCGCGCGCGAGCGCCGGCTGCCGGCAGAGACGCTGGCGCTGGCGCGGGCGCACCGGCGGGTGCTGGCCGCCGACGTTGCTGCGCAGGTCGCGGTACCCGGTTTCGACAACTCGGCGATGGACGGATTCGCCCTGCGCCACGCCGACCTCGCCGGCGGCGACGGATGGCTGAGGCTGCGCGGCGAGCAGTTTGCGGGCGGGCCGGCGGCGCCGCCGGTAGGCCCGGGCGAATGCGTGCGCATCACCACCGGCGCGCCCATGCCCGATGGTGCCGACACGATCCTGGTCAAGGAGAACGCGCAGGTCCAGAACGACCGGGTGCGCGCGCTGGAAGATCCGGGCCCCGGCCGGCACGTGCGCCGCCGCGGCGAGGACGTGGAGGAGGGCGCGTCGCTGGCACTCGCCGGCCAGGTGCTGTCGCCGGCGCGGCTGTCCCTGCTTGCCACCCAGGGCATCGCCACGGTCGCGGTCGCGCGGCAGCCGACGGTGGCGGTGTTCTGCACCGGCGACGAGCTGGTCGAGCCGGGGATGCCGCTGGCGCATGGCCAGGTCTACAACTCCAACCGCGAGCTGCTGATGGGCCTGCTGCGCGCCGAGGGACTCGAGCCGGTGGCCTGGCCGACCCTGCCCGACGATCCGGCGCACATCGAGTCGTCGCTGCGCCACGCCGGCGAAGCCTTCGACCTGGTACTGACCTGCGGCGGCGTGTCGGCCGGCGAGAAGGACCATCTGCCGGAACTGCTGCAGCGGCGCGGCCGGGTGCACTTCTGGAAGACGCGGATGCGGCCGGGCATGCCGGCGCTGTTTGCCGACGGCGGCACCCTCGGCCCGGCGCTGTTCCTGTGCCTGCCCGGCAATCCGGTGTCGGTGCTGGCCACCTTCCTGGCGCTGGCGCGACCGCTGCTTGACGGCCTGCAGGGGCGGGCGGCACGCAGGCCCTGGCGGGCCCGGCTGGTCGCGCCCTGGAGCAAGCGGCACGACCGCCTCGAATTCCTGCGCGGCCGCCTGGCCAGTGGCGAGGACGGCTCGCTGCTGGTGGAGCCCGACCCCGCCGACGGCTCGCACCGCATGCGCGCGGCGGCCGATGCCGATGCCCTGATCGTGATGGAGGAGGGCGCGCGCGAATACCCGACCGGCAGCGTGGTCGACGTGGTTTCGTACTGACGCCTGCCTGCACTTGCGGCGCAACCCGACGCGTATTCATCTCCACGCAACGCGGGGCGCGATAATCGACCCATGGCAAAGGAAATCACCCCCCGCGAAGCCAGCTACCGCCTGGCCCAGGGCGCGGTCCTGGTGGACGTGCGCGAGGACCACGAACGGGAGCTGGGCATGGCCCAGGGCGCGCTCGGCGTCGCCCGCGCCACTCTCGAGGCCGCACCGCACCAGTACCTGCCGGCGACGGACGCGGACATCGTGCTGATCTGCCAGAGCGGCGGGCGCTCGATGCTGGCGGCCGAACAGCTGCAGCGCCAGGGCTACCGGCGGGTGTGCTCGGTGCGTGGCGGCACCGTGATGTGGCAGGCCGAGGGCTTCCCGCTGGCCCGGCCCGACGTGGCGGTGGACGAGGATTTCCACGAGCGCTATTCGCGCCACCTGCGCCTGACCGAGATCGGCGCGCGCGGCCAGCGCAGGCTGGAGGCTTCCAGCGTGGTGGTGGTGGGGGCGGGCGGGCTGGGTTCGCCGTCGGCCTTCTACCTGGCCGCGGCCGGCGTCGGACAGCTGCGGCTGGTGGACGACGACGTGGTCGACCGCAGCAACCTGCAGCGCCAGATCCTGCACGTCGACGCCGACACCGGCGTGCCCAAGGTCGAATCGGCGCAGACCCGGCTGGCGGCGCTCAACCCGCGGGTGCAGATCGATGCGGTACGCGAGCGGCTGTCGTCGGACAACGTGGAGCGGCTGCTGATCGACGCCGACGTGGTCGTCGACGGCGGCGACAACTTCGCGGTGCGCTACCTGCTCAACGATGCCTGCGTGCAGCTGCGCAAGCCGCTGGTGTACGGCGCGGTGCACTGCTTCGAAGGCCAGGTGGGCGTGTTCGACGCCGGCCGCCAGCGCGGCACGGCGCCATGCTACCGCTGCCTGTTCCCCGAGCCGCCGCCGCCCGAAGCCGCGCCGAACTGCAGCGAGGCGGGCGTGCTCGGCGTGCTGCCGGGCGTGGTCGGCATGCTGCAGGCCACCGAGGCGCTCAAGCTGCTGCTGCACCTGGGCGAACCGCTGGCCGGGCGCCTGCTGCATTTCGACGCGCTGGGCATGCGCTTCCGTGAGACCCGGCTGCCGCCGGATCCGGACTGCCCGGTGTGCGCGCCCGGCGTGGAGTTCCCGGGCTACATCGACTACCAGGCGTTCTGCTCGGGCCAGTAGGTTCCGCGTCGCTGTCACCGGGGCTGTGCTAGCGTCGCGCGTGCCATCGGAAGGGTGCGGCAGCGATGCCGCCCGCGTCCACCAGCGAGGAAGCCACATGCGTTTGTGCATCGCACTGCTCGTCCTGTCCTGGCTCTGGCCGCTCGCCGCGGTCGCAGCGCCCGATCCCTGCCAGCTGCTGCCCGACGATGCCGCACGGTCGCCGGAAGCGGGGCAGCGGATCGCCGCAGCCGCCTGCGCCGAGCATCGCGCCTGGTATCGCCCGTTCATCGATACGGACGGCCGGATCGGCCCGGTACCGGTGCGCGAGGCCGCGCGCACGCAGCTGGCGGACGGGCAGCCGGCGTGGGAGCGGGTCGTGGACTACTGGCGCGGCAGCGGACTGCTGTGGCAGGTCGGCGCCGGCGATTGCGCGCATGCCGTCGCGCCGCTCCCGTCGTGCCGGACCTTCGTGCTCGACACGCCCTGGTCGGCGGCGTTCGTGTCCTGGGTGATGCGCCGCGCGGGCGTGCCCGGCTTCCAGCCCGCGGCCAACCACCTCCAGTACGTGCGCCGGGCCTACCGCGAGCCGTTCCAGAGTCCTTATCGCGTGGCCCATCCGCAGGCCACCCAGGTGCGCGCGGGCGACATGCTGTGCTTCGTGCGCGGTGCCACGCGCGTGTACGGCTTCGGCGAACTGGCCACCGTGCTCAGCAGCGGCGAGCCGGGGCTGGGCATGCATTGCGACATCGTGGTCGGTCTCTCGATCGCGTCCGACCACACGCGCGTCGCGCACCTGGTCGGTGGCAACGTGCACGACACCGTGGCCGTGCGCCGGCTGGCGCTGACCCCGGGCGACCGGTTCCGGGACCTGCCCCTGCGCCAGCCGGGCGATCCCGACTGCAGCCCCGAGAGCGCCTACGCCTGCGACCTCAACCGCCAGGACTGGTCGGTGCTGCTGCAGCTGCGTCCTGCGGCGGACCTGGCCGCGCTTGCGCCGCAGCCATCGGTGCCTTCCGTGCCCGGGGCGGCCGCGGCAACGGCGCCGGCCCAAGGCGCGGGCGAGTCTGCACCGTCGGCGCCGCAGCGCTGTTGCAACCACTGCGATCCCGAGGTGGGGCTGCCGCGCTGTCCCGCGCGTCCGGCCGGACACTGAGCCGCGGGCGCATGAACGTGGCGAGCGCCTCGCCACAAGCCGGATGCAGGTGCGGGCCCTTGTGGTCTGCGCACGGCACCGGCATCGGCACCACCAGGCTGCCCACGCGCCTCAGCCGTGGCGCCTGCGGGCTTCCTCGAACGCGGCCAGCTGTTCCGGAGTGGCCTCGCGCTGGTGGCGATCCTTCCACTGGTCGAACGGTTGGCCGTACACGATCGCGCGGGCCTCGTCCTTGCCGAGCACGATGCCGCGCGCTGCCGCCGCCTCGCGGTACCAGTCGGCCAGGCAGTTGCGGCAGAACCCGGCGAGGATCATCAGGTCGATGTTCTGCACGTCCGGCCGCTGCTGCAGCAGGTGTTCCTGCAGGCGGCGGAAGACCGCGGCTTCGATCTGGACGGTGTCGTCGGTGGCGTGTTCCATGCAGGCTCCTTGGCGGCTTGCGGGGGTGACGTGAGACAATACGCGCTCCCGTTTCCGGCCTCCAAGACGGCATGACCGCACGCATCCTCGACGGCAAGCGCATCGCCGATTCCCTGCTCGACGAACTGCGCCTGCGCGTCGACGCGCGCGTGGCCGCGGGCCTGTCGCGGCCCGGGCTGGCGGTGGTGCTGGTGGGCGGCGACCCGGCCTCGCAGTCGTATGTGCGCAACAAGCGTCGCGCGGCGGAGAAGGTCGGCATCCAGGCCTTCGACCACGACCTGCCGGCGGGCACCTCCGAGGCCGAGCTGCTGGAGCTGATCGACCGGCTCAATGGCGATCCGGCCGTGCACGGAATCCTGGTGCAGCTGCCGCTGCCGGGCATCGCCGACGCCACCCGCCTGATCCACCGCATCGATCCGCGCAAGGACGTGGACGGTTTCCATCCCGAGAACGTCGGCCACCTGGCCCTGCGCCAGTTCGGCCTGCGCCCCTGCACCCCGCGCGGCATCACCACCCTGCTGGCCTACACCGACCAGCCGGTGCGCGGGCGCAGCGCGACCATCGTCGGGGTGAGCAACCACGTCGGCCGGCCAATGGCGCTGGAGCTGTTGATCGCCGGCTGCACGGTGACCAGCTGCCACAAGTTCACGCCGAAGGACGAGCTGCGGCGGCATGTGGGCGAGGCCGACATCCTCGTGGTCGCGGTTGGCCGGCCGGGGCTGATCCCGGGCGAATGGGTGAAGCCGGGGGCGGTGGTGATCGACGTGGGCATCAACCGCCTCGACGACGGCCGCCTGACCGGCGACGTCGAGTTCGACGCGGCCGCGCAGCGTGCAAGCTGGATCACGCCTGTGCCCGGCGGCGTCGGCCCGATGACGGTGGCGACGCTGATGCAGAACACCCTGGAAGCCACGGAAGCAACGGAAGCCGCCTGCGGCTGATCCACTTCCGAAACGCCCTGACAGCTCCCTCCCCCGCGTGCGGGGGAGGGCTGGGGTGGGGGCGGGTCGGGTCGCCGCCATCCTCGTCTCGCGCACCTTCGGCGCGTGCCCCCATCCCGACCTTCCCCCGCAAGCGGGGGAAGGAGCAGAAGCGGCAGCGGCGTCGACCGGATCTGCTCCCTCCCCCGCGTGCGGGGGAGGGCTGGGGTGGGGGCGGGTCAGGTCGCCGCATCCTCACCTCGCGCGCCTTCGTCGCGCGCCCCCATCCCGACCCTCCCCCGCAGGCGGGGGAAGGAGCAGAAGCGGCAGCGGCTCGCAGGGGCTTCACGGCGCGCTCGGCAGACTGGTTTCTCCTGTGCATGGGCCGCGCCCGCCGCGGTGTCCGGAGGGTAGGGATCATCGAGCGGTATCGGCGTGCAACGGGCGGAATGGCCTGGGCAGCGGGCGCGGCAGCGCTCGCGTCCGGCTGCGCGGGGCCGCAGTCGGCGCTTGATCCGGCAGGGCCCGCCGCCGTGGCGATCGCCACCGGCTGGTGGCTGATGTTCGCCGGCGCGCTCGCCGCCTGGAGCCTGGTGCTGGTGCTCGCAACGCTGGCGATGCGGCGCCGCCGCAGGCTGGCTGCGACCTCGGGCAGGCGGCTGATCCTCGCCGGTGGCGTGCTGCTGCCGGTCTCGCTGCTGGCAGCGCTGCTGGTTTACGGCACCCTCGCCAGCGACCGCATCACCGGCAGCGGCGCCCGGGTCGAGCACGTCGTGCAGGTCACCGCGCGCCAGTGGCGGTGGGAGTTCGAATACCTCGACGAGGCGGGCGTGGTGCTCGCCCGGTCCACGGACGAGCTGGCGATGCCGCTTGGCGCAATGGTCGAGTTCCGCATCGACAGCGTCGACGTCATCCACAGCTTCTGGATCCCGCGCCTGGGCGGCAAGGTCGACGCGATCCCCGGCCGCAGCAACGTGCTGCGCCTGCGCGCCGACCGCGCCGGGCCGATGCGCGGACAGTGCGCGGAGTTCTGCGGCCTGTCGCATGCGCTGATGGAGTTCGACGTCACCGTGCTCGAGCCGGGCGCGTACGCGCAGTGGCTGCGTGGACGCGCCGTCGCGGACGCCGCCGGGGCAGGGCAGTGAGCGCACACGCGCAGGACCGCCGCGAGCACGCGCGCCGGCTGCAGGCGCTGACGCGGATCTGGAGCAACGGCCCCGGCCTGCGCGGACAGCTGACTGCGGTCAACCACGGCACCATCGCGATGCGCTTCATCGTCACCGGCTTCGCCTTCATGCTGGTCGGCGGCCTGCTGTCGATGTTCATCCGCCTGCAGCTGGCCTGGTTCGACGCACAGGTGCTGGATCCGGAGCGCTACGCCCAGTTCGTGACCCTGCACGGCACGACGATGATGTTCCTGTTCGCGGTGCCGATCATGGAAGGCTTCGCGATGTACCTGCTGCCCAAGATGCTGGGCGCGCGCGACCTGCCGCTTCCGCGCCTGAGCGCGTTCGGCTGGTGGTGCTACCTGTTCGGCGGACTGTTCCTGTACTCGAGCCTGCTGTTCGATGCCGCGCCCGACGGCGGATGGTTCATGTACGTGCCGCTCACCGATGCCACGTTCTCGCCGGGCAGGGGGCCGGACTTCTGGCTGATCGGAGTGACTTTCGCCGAGATCGCGGCGGTGACCGCGGCGGTGGAGCTGGTCGTGGCGATCCTGATCACCCGCGCGCCGGGCATGGACATCCGCCGCATGCCGCTGTTCGCCTGGGCGATCCTGGTGATGGCCTTCATGATCGCGCTCGGCTTCCCGCCGCTGATCCTGGCCAGCGTCCTGCTCGAACTCCAGCGCACGTTCGGCTTCGTGTTCTTCGATCCGGCGCTGGGTGGGGATCCACTGCTGTGGCAGCACCTGTTCTGGCTGTTCGGCCATCCCGAGGTCTACATCATCTTCCTGCCGGCCGCCGGCGTGGTGTCGACGCTGGTGCCGACCTTCGCGCGCCGGCCGATCGTCGGCTACACCTGGATCGTGCTGGCACTGGTGTCCACCGGCTTTCTCAGCTTCGGGCTGTGGGTGCACCACATGTTCGCGGTCGGCATCCCGCTGCTGGCGCTGGCGTTCTTCAGCGCGGCGAGCATGGCGGTAGCGATCCCGACCTCGATCCAGGTCTTCGCCTGGATCGCCACGCTGTGGGCGGGGCGGCCCTGGCTGCGGCTGCCGATGCTGCACATCCTCGGCTTCTTCGTGGTGTTCGTGCTCGGCGGGCTGACCGGCGTGATGCTGGCCTTCGTGCCCTTCGACTGGCAGGCGCACGACACCCATTTCGTGGTCGCGCACCTGCACTACGTGCTGATCGGGGGGCTGATGTTTCCTCTGTTCGCGGGGCTGTACTACTGGCTGCCGCTGGCCAGCGGGCGGCTGCCTTCCGAGAGCCTCGGCCGGATGGCGTTCTGGCTGGTGATCATCGGCTTCCACCTGACCTTCGTGCCGATGCACCTGACCGGGCTGCTGGGCATGCCGCGGCGCGTGTACACCTACTCGCCGGCGCTGGGAGTCGAGTGGCTGAACCTGCTCTCGACCGCCGCCGGTTTCCTGCTGGCGGTGGGCATCGTCGCGATCCTGGTCGACGCCGGGCTGTGCTTCGTCCACGGCCGGCGCGCGCGCATCAACCCCTGGCGCGCGGGCACCCTGGAGTGGGCCGTGCCCAGGCCGGTGCCGAACTACAACTTCGCCTCGATGCCGGAAGTGGACGATGCCTACCCGCTGTGGGGCGATCCCGGGCTGATCGAGCGGGTGAACCGCAGCGACGGCCTGCTCGGCGACCCGGCGCACGGCCGGCGCGAACTGCTCGGCACGGGCATTGTCTCGGCGCGGCCGGAGCAGGTGGTGTTCCTGTCCTCGTCCTCGTGGTTGCCGGTCGCCTGCGCCTCGGTGATCACCGTGCTGCTGGCCTGCTTCATTGCCGGCTGGTATGTGGCGGCTGCGGCCTGCGTCGCGCCGCTGCTGGGGTTGTTCTGCGCCTGGGCCTGGACCACGGGCTATCCGGGTGCGCCGCTCGCGGTGGAGGCGGGGGGCGGAACCAGGCTGCCGTCGCAGTATGCCTGCCGGAACGCGCCGGGCTGGTGGGCGATCGTGATCACGATGCTGATCGTCGGCTCGCTGTTCGCCTCGCTGGTGTTCGCCTACTTTTACCTGTGGCTGGGCAGCGAGTCCTGGCCGCCGGAAGGCATGGGCGATGCCGCGCCCGGCGCATGGCACTACGGCGCGCTGGCGATGCTGGCGTTGGCGTGGCTGGGCGGTGCGGTGGCGAACGCGGCGCTGGGCGCGGGGGCGAGGCGACGCCGGCGGGTGGTGGTGCCGGCGCTGCTGGCGGCGCTGGCGGCAGTTGCTTTCGTGGGGGTACACGCCTCGCTGCTGTCCGGCTCGCACGGCGCGCCGCAGGCGCATGCCTACGTCTCGGTGGTGTGGACGCTGGCCGGCTTCTGCGCGCTGCACCTGCTGCTGGCCGCGGTCATGTGCCTGCATGTATGCGCGCGCACCGGGCAGCGGCTGGTGGACGCGGCCCGGCCGCTGGAATGGCGCGTGGCGCACGCGTTCCTGCGCTATGCGGTGATGCAGGCGGCGATCGGCTGGACGGTCATCCACCTGTTCCCGGTGCTGCAATGAGCGGGTCCGGACGTCCGAAGCGGCTGAGCTGGATCGCGAGCCCGTTCGCGATCTGGGGGCTGCACTTCGTCGCTGTGTACTCCATCCAGGGCCTGGCCTGCGCGCGCGGCTGGCCGGCGTCCGGCGCCTGGGCCGGGATCGGCATGTCGACGCTGGCGGCGTTCATTGCGGTGGCCTGGATCGGCCTGCGTGCGCGGAGGCTGGCGGGCGCGGCGGACGACCCCGGCGAGAAGCGGTTCGCCGCGCGCCTGGTGGCCATGCTGTCGCTGCTGTCGCTGGTGGCGATGGTGTTCACCATCCTCCCGGTCCTCCTGCTGCATCCGTGCGAATGAGGCGGCGCATGCCCAAGACGCTGAAGCAACCGGTCGCGCAGCAGCGCAGCCCCTCGGTGGAAAGCCGGGTGGCGATCCACCGTCATCCGCTGCACCCGATCGCGGTGGTCTACCCGGTCGCCTGCCTGACCCTGCTGCTGCCGGCCGACGTGGTCCGCCTGTGGACCGGGGACGCGTTCTGGGCCGACGTGGCCTGGTGGCTGAACGTGGTCGGCCTGGTGGGCGGACTGCTGGCCGCGGCGCTGGGCATGCTCGACATGTTCCTGATCCGGGTCGCGCGGCGGCACGTGTCGGCCTGGAGCCATTTCATCGCCGGGGTGATGCTGCTGGCGCTGGCGGCGGCCGGCGTGTGGCTGCGCTGGCCGGATCCCGCGGCGGCGGGGTGGTGGGCACTGCTGCAGTCCGCGCCGACCGCGGGCATGGTGCTGGTGGTGGGCTGGCTGGGCGGCACGCTCAGCTTCGGCCACGGCATTGGCGTCTACGGTCACCGCGAGCGCGAGGATGCGCGCTCGCCGTCAGACCGGGCCCTGGACGAATGAGCCGGCGCGTCGATCGCCGCGGCTCCCGGCGGCGGCAGCCCCTGCAGTCCGCGCGGCTTGGCGCCGGTGAGCGCGGCGATCGCCAGCAGCAACAGCAGCGGAGTCCAGCCGAGCAGGACGGGGAACAGCCCGCCGGGGCGCCGCTTGCCCTTGCCCAGGGCGTGCAGCTGCGCGCCGGCCCACAGGTGCACCAGCACCACCGCGGCCACCAGGACCAGCTTGGCGAGCAGCCAGGCGCCCGGTTCCACCCACGGGATCAGGGCCATGCCGAAGGCGATCGTGAGCACGCCGGCGGGGGTGGCGATGCGGAAGAACAGGCGGTTGGCGACCGGGTTGAAGAAGTCCGGGCGCGCATCGCGCTCGCCGCGGCGGCGCGAGGCGAACAGCCGCAGCAGCAACAGCAGCCCGGTGAACCAGACCGACATGGAAGCGATGTGCGCGACCTTCAGCCAGAACAGCATGATGCGGCTCCGATGCGGTGCGAAAGCGGGGCGGGGCGGGGCACCGGCTGTGCGGAAAGCGCCGCGGGCGCTGCCGCCGCAGTCGCCGAACCGCGGTCCGCGCATGCGCGACGCACCGCAGTCCTGCTGGTGCCGGGTATCGCGCTGGCAGCGCCCGCCCTGGCCCACGACAGCGGCCACGGCGTGCCCACGCTTGCCGGTGCGTGGACGCTGTCGCCACTGCTGCTGGTTCCGCTGGCGCTGTTCGTCGCGCTGTACCTGGCCGGCCTGGGGCGGCTGTGGCGCGGCGGCCACGCCGGTCGCGGCATTTCGCGCGCGGAGGGCCTTGCCTTCGCGGCTGGCGTGGTGGTGCTGATGCTGGCCACCGTATGGCCGTTCGACGCGCTGGGCGAATGGTCGCTGGCCGCGCACATGGCCCAGCACATGCTGCTGCTGGCGGTGGCGCCGCCGCTGCTGCTGGCCGCGCGGCCGCGCGCCGCGCTGGCCGCGGCGCTGCCGCCGGACTGGTCGCGCGCCGTGCACCGGATCGCGCAGGCCCTTGCGGTGGCGCCGCTGCGCTCGCTGGCGGCGGCCACGATGGCCAATGTTGCCGTGATGTGGGGCTGGCACATGCCGGCCGCACTGGAACTGGCCCTGGCCAGCGACGCGGTGCACTGGCTGATGCACGCCAGCTTCCTCGCCGCCGGGCTGTGGCTGTGGAGCCTGCTGTGGCAGCGCATGCGCGACGATGTGGCGGGCGGCGCGCTGGCGGGGACGGTCGCCATCGTCGTGGTCATGATGCAGATGGGGTTGCTGGGCGCATTGCTGACCTTCTCCCGACGCAGCCTGTATCCGTTCTACGCCGGGCGGGCGCCGCAGCTGGGGCTGGACGTGCTGGTCGACCAGCAGCTGGCCGGCCTGATCATGTGGGTGCCCTCGTGCCTGCCGTACCTGGCCGGCGCGATCTGGCTGCTGGCGAGGGAGTTCGGGCGCGTGCGGTAGGCCCGGTAGAGCCCTTGGCCTGCATTCTGGCGGGCCGGGGGTGGATGGCGGGTGATCGCGCGCGCGGCCCGCCGCGACGGTGCCGGTTCCGGTGCGCGGTGCCGCCCGCGCAGATGCCGCGGCGCGGTATAATGCCGCGCTTCCCCACCGATCCCGGGACTGCCGATGCTCCGCATCCAGGCTGAAGCACTGACGTACGACGACGTTTCCCTCGTCCCCGCGCATTCCGCCGTCCTGCCCAAGGACGTTTCCCTCGCGACCCGCCTGACCCCCTCGCTGCGCCTGAACCTGCCGATCGTCTCGGCGGCGATGGACACCGTGACCGAGGCGCGCCTGGCCATCGCCATGGCCCAGCTCGGCGGCATTGGCATCGTGCACAAGAACCTGAGCGCCAAGCAGCAGGCGATCGAGGTGGCGCGGGTCAAGAACTTCGAGGCCGGCGTGATCCGCGAGCCATTCACGGTCGGCCCGATGACCACCATCGGCGAGGTGCTCAAGCTCACCCGCGCGCGCAACATTTCCGGCGTGCCGGTGGTCGACGCGGGCCAGCTGGTGGGCATCGTCACCGGCCGCGACATGCGCTTCGAGAAGAAGCTCGACGATCCGGTGAAGAACATCATGACCCGCAAGGACCGGCTGGTCACGGTGAAGGAGGGCGCCTCGGACGAGGAAGTCATCGCCCTGCTGCACAAGCACCGGATCGAGAAGGTGCTGGTGGTCAACGACGATTTCCAGCTGCGCGGGCTGATCACGGTCAAGGACATCCAGAAGGCGCAGGACAACCCGAATTCGGCCAAGGATCCGGACGAGCAGCTGCTGGTCGGCGCTGCGGTCGGCGTCGGCGGCGACACCGAGGAACGCGTCGCCGCGCTGGCCGCCGCAGGCGTGGACGTGGTGATCGTGGACACCGCGCACGGCCATTCGCAGGCGGTGATCGACCGCGTGGCCTGGGTGAAGAAGACGTTTCCGAAGCTGCAGGTGATCGGCGGCAACATCGTCACCGGCGACGCCGCGCTGGCGCTGATGGATGCGGGTGCGGATGCGGTCAAGGTGGGCGTCGGCCCCGGTTCGATCTGCACCACGCGCGTGGTGGCGGGCGTGGGCGTGCCGCAGATCACCGCCATCGACATGGTGGCCGAGGCGCTGCAGGACCGCATCCCGCTGATCGCCGACGGCGGCATCCGCTATTCGGGCGACATCGGCAAGGCCCTGGCGGCCGGCGCGTCGACGGTGATGATCGGCGGACTGTTCGCCGGCACCGAGGAGTCGCCCGGCGAAGTCGAACTGTTCCAGGGCCGCAGCTACAAGAACTATCGCGGCATGGGTTCGCTGGGCGCGATGGAGAAAGGGTCCAAGGACCGCTATTTCCAGGATGCCAGCGATGCCGACAAGCTGGTGCCCGAGGGCATCGAGGGACGCGTGCCCTACCGCGGCCCGCTCAGCGGCATCATCCACCAGCTTGCCGGCGGCCTGCGCGCGACCATGGGTTACGTGGGCTGCGCGACCATCGGGCAGATGCGCACCCAGCCGAGGTTCGTGCAGATCACCGGCGCCGGACAGCGCGAGAGCCACGTGCACGACGTCACCATCACCAAGCAGCCACCGAACTATCAGATCGGCTGATTGAAAGCCGTCATTGGTGATTGGTGATTGGTGATTCGACAAAGCAGGTATCCGGACGAGGACGTATGACGGGCGTTTCCGAATCACCAATCACCAATCACGAATCACGGCTGCACGCCGACAGGATCCTGATCCTCGATTTCGGCGCCCAGTACACGCAGCTGATCGCGCGTCGCATCCGCGAGCTTGGCGTGTACTGCGAGATCTGGGCCTGGGACCACGATCCGGCCGAGATCGCGGCGTATGGCGCGAAGGGCATCATCCTGTCGGGTGGCCCCGAGTCGACTACCCTGCCGGGCGCGCCGGCCGCACCGCGGGAGGTGTTCGACAGCGGCCTGCCGATCCTCGGCATCTGCTACGGCATGCAGACCCTGGCCGCGCAGCTGGGCGGCGCGACCGAGGCGGCCGACCAGCGCGAATACGGCCACGCCGAAGTCGACATCGTCCACCCCGACGCGCTGTTCTCGGGACTGACCGACCACCCGGGCGAGCAGCGCCTCAACGTGTGGATGAGCCACGGCGACCATGTCTCGCGCGCGCCGCCGGGCTTCAACGTCACCGCCTCGACCGCGCGGGTCCCGGTGGCGGCCATGGCCAACGAGGAGCGTCGCTGGTACGGCGTGCAGTTCCATCCGGAAGTCACCCATACGCTGCAGGGCCAGACCCTGCTGCGCCGGTTCGTGGTCGATGTCTGCGGCTGCGCCACGCTGTGGACGCCGGCGCAGATCATCGAAGACCAGATCGCGCGCGTGCGCGAACAGGTGGGTTCGGACGAGGTGGTCCTGGGCCTGTCGGGCGGCGTGGATTCGTCCGTCGTCGCCGCGCTCCTGCATCGTGCGATCGGCGACCAGCTCACCTGCGTGTTCGTCGACACCGGCCTGCTGCGCTGGCAGGAAGGCGACCAGGTGATGGCGATGTTCGCCGAGCACATGGGCGTGAAGGTGATCCGCGTCGACGCTGCCGACCGCTACTTCAAGGCGCTGGCCGGCGTTGCCGACCCCGAAGCCAAGCGCAAGATCATCGGCAACCTGTTCATCGAGATCTTCGAGGAAGAGTCGAACAGGCTGAAGAACGCCCGCTGGCTGGCCCAGGGCACGATCTACCCGGACGTGATCGAGTCGGCCGGCAGCGGCACCGGCAAGGCGCACGTCATCAAGAGCCACCACAACGTCGGCGGCCTGCCCGCGCACATGAAGCTGGGCCTGGTCGAACCGCTGCGCGAGCTGTTCAAGGACGAGGTGCGGCGCCTGGGCGTGGAGCTCGGCCTGCCCCGCACGATGGTCTACCGCCATCCGTTCCCGGGTCCGGGTCTTGGCGTGCGCATCCTCGGCGAAGTCAAGCGCGAGTACGCCGAGCTGCTGGCGCGCGCCGACGCGATCTTCATCGACGAGCTGCGCAAGGCCGATCTGTACGATGCGACCTCGCAGGCTTTCGCCGTGTTCCTGCCGGTGAAGTCGGTGGGCGTGGTCGGCGACGCCCGGGCCTACGAATGGGTGATCGCCCTGCGCGCGGTCGAGACCGTCGACTTCATGACCGCGCACTGGGCGCACCTGCCGTACGACTTCCTCGGCACGGTGAGCAACCGCATCATCAACGAACTGCGCGGCGTTTCGCGCGTGGTCTACGACATCAGCGGCAAGCCGCCGGCGACGATCGAGTGGGAGTGAGTCCTGCCAGCGGCAGCCGGTGCGCGGTGCGTGCAAGCCTCCGGATCCATGAAGGACGCCCCGGGACGAACCATGTCCCAGCGCGGGCCTGACGCCGACGTTTCCCGGGCGGCCGAAAGCCGGGGCCTGCTGGCCGGGCTGTCGCCGGCCAGCTTCGGCATCGTCATGGCCACGGGCATCGTGTCGCTGGCCTGCGCCTCGATGGGCCTGCCGCGCGTGGGGCGCTGGCTGTTCGCGCTCAACGTGCTGCTGTATGCGGCGGTGTGGGGACTGAACCTGGCGCGGCTGCTGCGCCATCCGCGGCGCATGCGCGGCGACGCCTGCGACCACGCGCGCGCACCCGGCTTCTTCACTGCCGTCGCCGCCACCGGCGTGCTGGGCGAGCAGTGCCTGCTGCTTGCCGACGCGAGCGGCCCCGCGACGTGGCTGCTCGCGGTGGCGCTGGTGCTGTGGGTGGCGTTGAACTACGGCATCTTCGCCGCGCTGATGGTCAGCCGCGACAAGCCGCGGCTGGAGAAAGGGCTCGGTGGCGGCTGGCTGCTGGCCGTGGTGGCCACGCAGTCGATGGTGGGGCTGGGGACGCTGCTGGCGCCCGGCCTCGATGCGGCATGGCAGGAATGGCTGGCGACCACGCTGCTGGCGCTGTGGCTGTGGGGCGGCGTGCTGTACGTGCTGCTGATGCCGCTGATCTTCTACCGCATCGTGTTCCTGCCGCTGTCGGCCACCGACCTGGCGCCGCCGTACTGGATCAACATGGGCGCCCTGGCGATTTCCACCCTCGCCGGGACGCTGCTGCTGCAGCAGGCGCCGGCCTGGCCGCTGCTGCAGGCGCTGCTGCCTTTCGTGCAGGGCCTGACCCTGCTGTTCTGGGCCGGCGGCAGCTGGTGGATTCCGCTGCTGCTGGTGCTGGGCGTGTGGCGCCACCTCCTGCAGCGGCACCCGCTGCGCTACGAGAGCCTGTACTGGGCGATGGTGTTCCCGCTGGGCATGTACGCCATGGCCACGCACCGCCTGGGGCTGGTCCTGGAGCAGGCATGGCTGCAGCCGCTGGCGCAGGCCTTCATGTGGGTGTCGCTGGGCGCGTGGGTGCTGGCGGGACTGGGGCTGGCCGGTGCGATGGGCCAGGCGCTGCGCGGGCGCACGCGGCGCTGAGGTTGCGCAATGCCGGCGGCACACGATGATGCGCGTCGCCGCCGCCGCGGAGCCTGCGGTGCGCCTGCAACCAGTCGAACCGGCTTTCCCTCGCAGCGTGGAGCAACGATACTTCCGGTCTTTCGACCATTGGGCGGACGTGGCCGCCGTCGCGCGCCCGCCGCGCGAGACAGACGAGGAGCAGAGCATGCAGTCCAGACCCTTCGGCCGCACCGGCCGCAACGTTGGCGAAATCGGATTCGGCGCCTGGGCCATCGGCGCGGCCTGGGGCAAGGTGGACGACAGCGAATCCGTGGCGGCGCTGCATGCGGCGCTCGATGCCGGGCTCGACTTCATCGACACCGCCGACGTCTACGGCGACGGTCATTCCGAGCGCCTGATCGCGCGGGTGCTGAAGGAGCGCGGCGGACAGCGGCCGTTCGTGGCCACCAAGGCCGGGCGGCGGCTGCCGGCGCAGACGGTCGAGGGCTACAGCGCCGGGAACCTGGAGGCCTGGATCGACCGCAGCCTGCAGAACCTCGGCACCGACTGCCTGGACCTGCTGCAGCTGCACTGCCCGCCGACCGACGCCTACTACCATCCCGAGCTGTTCGGCCACATGGATCGCCTGGTCGAGCGCGGCAAGCTGCGCCACTACGGCGTGAGCGTGGAGCGGGTGGAGGAAGCGCTCAAGGCCATCGAATACCCGAACGTGGCCAGCGTGCAGATCATCTACAACATGTTCCGGCATCGCCCGGCGGAGCTGTTCTTCCGCACCGCGCGGCGCCGCAACGTGGCGGTGATCGTGCGCGTGCCGCTGGCCAGCGGCCTGCTGAGCGGCAAGTTCCGCGCCGATACGCGCTTCGAGGCCGACGACCACCGCCAGTTCAACCGCGGCGGCGAGGCCTTCGACGTCGGCGAGACCTTCTCCGGCGTGCCCTACGAGGTCGGCCTGGCGGCGGTGGAGAAGCTGCGGCCGCTGGTGCCCGAAGGCGCGAGCCTGGCCCAGCTGGCGCTGCGCTGGATCCTGATGGACGAGGCGGTGAGCGTGGTCATCCCCGGCGCGCGCAGCGCCCGCCAGGCGCTGGACAACCTTGCCGCGTCCGAGCTGCCGGCGCTGCCGGAATCGACCATGGCCGAAGTGGCGCGGATCTACGCCGAGGACATCCGCCCGCACGTCCACCAGCGCTGGTGAGCCGCGGGCATCGACCGCGATGCAGGATGCGCGCGACAGTCACGGTGGAGCCGGCGACGCGATGACGGCCGACGATGAGCGCTGGATGCGGCACGCCTTCGCGCTGGCCGACCGCGCCGTGCGCGAGCACGACGAGATCCCGGTGGGCGCCGTGCTGGTGGGCGCCGATGGCGCCCTGCTGGGCGAGGGCTGGAACCGCAACATCGCCGAACACGACCCCAGCGCGCACGCCGAGGTCGTCGCCATGCGCGCGGCGGGCAGGGCGCTGGGCAACCATCGCCTGGTCGGCTGCACCCTGTACGTGAGCCTGGAGCCCTGCGCGATGTGCGCGATGGCGATCGTCCACGCCCGCGTCGCGCGACTGGTCTACGGCGCCGCCGATCCCAAGACCGGCGCCTGCGGCAGCGTCTTCGACCTGGTCGCTGACCCGCGCCACAACCACCGGGTCGAGGTGCGCGGCGGCGTGCTGGGCGAAGAGGCCGGCCGCCGGCTCAGCAACTACTTCCGCGCCAAGCGGGGCAAGCCGCCGCTCTGAACGCCGGTCCTGCGCCTTTGGCAGGAGCGCCTTCAGCCGCGATAGGATCCACAGCTGCCCCGCAAACGTAATGGCGCAACTGTAGGAGCGGCTTCAGCCGCGATTGCCATCACGGGGGCGACGTGGCTGTGGGTTTGATCGCGGCTGAAGCCGCTCCTACAGATTCCAGGGCGGTCAGGATCGTTCCGCGGTGGCGCGATTGGCGAACCGGTGGCCGTCGTCCATTTCGTCGTTCACCGCCCGCACCGCCATCGAGGCTTCGCTTGCCAGCAGCAGGCTGGAGCCGAACATCGACAGCACGCCCAGCCCGGCCATGATCGTCGGCCAGGGACCGAACATGTGGTCGAAGAACGAATCGCCCGCGACCAGCAGGCTGGTGGCGACGAAGAAGCTGATCGCCACGTACAGCATCTGGCTGGCGTGCAGGATGATCACGCTGCGTCGGCGCTGGACGACGATGCGCCGCTCCAGCAGGGCGCGGGTCTCCGGATCGGCGCATTCGGCCAGCTCCCTGAGCAGCCCGCGCGCGCGATCGATGATCCGCGCCAGGCGCGCGTTGGCCGAGGTCAGCAGCGCTGCGGTCGCGGTCAGGAAGAAGGCCGGCGCGAGCATTGCGGTCAGGATCGCGTAGTGGGCCAGGGAAGCGTTCGACGGCATGTCGGTCCAGGGACGGGTGGGCGCCGGGTTATGATGCCGCGTCCCGGCTACGACCGCGAGCGCATGGCATCGCAAGACCTTACCGGCGGGCACGGCCGCCTGATCTGGATTGACCTGGAAATGACCGGGCTCGACACCGACCGCGACTCGATCCTGGAGATCGCGACCGTGGTCACCGACTCCAACCTCGAGCTGCTCGCCGAAGGCCCTGAGTTCGCGATCGCCCATCCGCTTGCGGCGCTCGAATCGATGGACGAATGGAACCGCAACCAGCACGGCCGCTCGGGCCTGTGGCGGCGGGTGCTGGAGGAGGGCGTGGCGATGGCCGAAGCCGAGGCGCAGACCATCGCGTTTCTGCAGCAGTGGCTGGAGCCGGGCCAGTCGCCGATGTGCGGCAATTCGATCTGCCAGGACCGGCGTTTCCTGCACCGGCAGATGCCCACGCTGGAGCGGTTCTTCCACTACCGCAACCTCGACGTGAGCACGCTCAAGGAACTCGCGCGCCGATGGGCGCCGCAGGTGCTGTCGGGCGTGCGCAAGGCGGCGGCGCATACCGCGCTGAGCGACGTGCGCGACTCGATCGAAGAACTGCGGCACTACCGCAAGCACATGGCGGCGCTGGCGCTGCCCTGAGCGGCGAGAACGCGCCTGGCCTCACCGTGGGAGCGGCTTCAGCCGCGACTGCCGTTTCGGATTCGGCGTGGCTGTGAATCCGTTCGCGGCTGAAGCCGCTCCTACAGATAAAGCATGTCGGCGGCGCGAAGGCGCCTGCGCGGACCCGGATCGCTCCGGGTCCGCGGCACGCGCCGTCACCCGGCGGCGGCCCTGGCCTTTGCCAGCTTCAGCCAGGTGTCGACCACGGTGTCGGGGTTGAGCGAGACCGACTCGATCCCTTCTTCCATCAGCCACTGGGCCAGGTCGGGATGGTCGCTTGGGCCCTGGCCGCAGATGCCTACGTACTTGCCGCGGGCGCGGGCGGCCTTGATCGCCATCGACAGCAGCTTCTTCACCGCCGGGTCGCGTTCGTCGAAGAGCGAGGCCACGATCGACGAATCCCGGTCCAGGCCGAGGGTGAGCTGGGTCAGGTCGTTGGAGCCGATCGAGAAGCCGTCGAAGATGTCGAGGAACTCGTCGGCCAGCAGCGCGTTCGACGGCAGCTCGCACATCATGATGATCTTCAGCCCCGGCTCGCCGTCGGCACCATCGCCCCTGCGCAGGCCGTTGGCGGCCAGTGCGTCGATCACCCTGCGGCCCTCGTCCAGGGTGCGCACGAAGGGGATCATCACCCACAGGTTCTCCAGCCCCATCTCGTCGCGCACCTTGCGCACCGCGCGACACTCCAGCGCGAACGCCTCGGCGAAGGACGGATCGACGTAGCGGCTGGCGCCGCGGAAGCCGATCATCGGGTTCTCTTCCTCCGGCTCGTAGGCCCTGCCGCCGATCAGGTTGGCGTACTCGTTGGACTTGAAGTCCGACAGCCGCACGATCACCGGATGTGGCGCGACCGACGCGGTCAGCGTGGCGATGCCCTCGGCCAGGCGGTCGACGTAGAACGTCACCGGATCGGCATAGCCCGCGGTCCGTGCGTCGATCAGCTTCTTCGTCTCCGCATCCTGGCGGTCGTATTCAAGCAGCGCCCGCGGATGCACGCCGATATGCGCGGCGATGATCATCTCCAGCCGCGCCAGGCCGATGCCGGCGTTGGGCAGTTGGCCGAAGTCGAACGCGCGCTCGGGGTTGGCCACGTTCATCATGATCTTCAGCGGCGCCTCGGGCATCGAGGTCAGGTCGGTGGTGGTGCGCTCGAAGGGCAGGGCGCCGGCGTAGATGAAGCCGGTATCGCCCTCGGCGCAGCTGACCGTGACCTCGGCCCCGTCCTCGATCGCCTCCAGCGCATTGCCGGTGCCGACCACGGCCGGCACGCCCAGCTCGCGGGCGATGATCGCGGCGTGGCAGGTGCGGCCGCCGCGGTTGGTGACGATCGCGGCGGCCCGCTTCATCACCGGCTCCCAGTCCGGGTCGGTCATGTCGGCCACCAGCACGTCGCCGGGCCGCACCCGCTCCATGTCTTCCAGCCTGCGCACCACGCGCGCCACGCCGCTGCCGATGCGGTGGCCGATCGCGCGGCCTTCGGCGATCACCTCGCCGCGCTGGTCGAGCGCGTAGCGCTCCACCTGGGTGGCCTTGGCGCGCGACTTCACCGTTTCCGGGCGCGCCTGCACGATGTACAGCCGGCCGCTGACGCCGTCCTTCGCCCATTCGATATCCATCGGCCGGTCGTAGTGGCGCTCGATCACCAGCGCCTGCTTCGCCAACTCGTGCACGTCGGCGTCGTCGATGGAGAACTTCGCGCGCAGATCCTGCGGCGTGTCCTCGTTGCGTATCCGTTCGCCCGGCACGTCCGAGTACACCATGCGGATCTGCTTGGCGCCGAGCGAGCGGCGCAGGATCGCCGGCCGCCCCTTCGCGAGCGTCGGCTTGTAGACGTAGAACTCGTCGGGGTTCACCGCGCCCTGGACCACGTTCTCGCCCAGCCCGTAGCTCGAGGTGATGAACACCACGTCGCGGAAGCCCGATTCGGTGTCCAGGGTGAACAGCACGCCCGAAGCGCCCACGTCCGAACGCACCATCAGCTGCACGCCCGCGGACAGGAACACGTCCTCGTGCTTGAAGCCCTGGTGCACGCGGTAGGCGATCGCGCGGTCGTTGTAGAGGCTGGCGAAGACTTCCTTGACCTTGCGCACCACGTCGTCCGCGCCGGTGACGTTGAGGAAGGTTTCCTGCTGGCCGGCGAACGAGGCATCGGGCAGGTCCTCGGCGGTGGCCGAGGAGCGCACCGCGACCGCGATCTCGCCGCCGCCATTGTCGGCGCAGAGCTTCGCGTAGGCCTGGCGGATGTCCGCGTCGAGCTCGGGCTGCAGTGGCGCGTCGATCACCCAGCCGCGGATCTCGCCGCCGGCTGCGGTCAGCGCGCCCACGTCCTCCACGTCCAGCGATGCAAGCCGGTCGAAGATCCGCTGGTGCAGGTCGTTATGCGCGATGAAGGCCTTGAACGCGTCCGCGGTCGTGGCGAAGCCGCCCGGCACCGACACCCCCAGCCCCGACAGCTCGCCGATCATTTCCCCGAGCGAGGAATTCTTGCCGCCCACCTGGGCCAGGTCGGCCAGTCGCAGGTCGTGCAGCCACAGGATATTGGCCGTCGGGTCCGACGGCAGCGGTGCGGGCTGGTTCAAGTTTGCTCTCCGAAGTGTCGAAATGGCCGGACATGGTCCGACCGAAAAACGCTATTTTAGCCCTCAGGGCGGCCACTTCCCGCCGCCGTAGAGGGAGACAGCGTTGTCAACGCCCCGGCCCGTGTTCTACGTCTCCGATGGAACCGGTATCACCGCCGAAACCGTCGGCCACAGCCTGCTCACCCAGTTCAACGGCACCCGCTTCAGCACCAACCGGATCCCCTTCGTCGACAGCGTCGAGCGTGCGCGCGAGGTGGCCGAACGCATCCGCGCCTGCGGCGAGTCGCACGGGGTGCGGCCGATCGTCGTCAACTCGTCGGTCGATCCGGACATCTCGGCCGAGATTGCACGCAGCGGCGCGCTGATCCTCGACGTGTTCGCGCCGTTCATCGCGCCACTGGAGGCCG
The DNA here is from genome assembly GCA_023388355.1 of Pseudomonadota bacterium. The sequence goes on along the minus strand of JAEWGI010000051.1, from coordinate 34,429 downwards.
AACTGGGCGAGAAGCGCCAGGCCAGGGTGGGGCAGGCGCACGGCATGGTCGACTTCGATACCTACCACCGCCGCATCAACGCGATGAACTTCGCGCTTGCCCACGACGACGGCATGTCGACCAGCTACGACGAGGCCGACGTGATCCTGGTGGCGGTGTCGCGCGCCGGCAAGACGCCAACCTGCATCTACCTCGCGCTCCACCACGGCGTGGCCGCGGCCAACTATCCGCTCACCGACGAAGACCTCGAGCACGACCGCCTGCCGCCGCGGCTGCGCGCGCACCGTTCGCGCCTGTTCGGCCTGACCATCGATCCGATCCGCCTGCAGCAGATCCGCCAGGAACGACGACCCGATTCCCGCTACGCACGCCTGGACACCTGCCAGCGCGAGGTGGCCGCGGCCGAAAAACTGTTCCGCGCCGAGCGCATCCCCGTGCTCAGCACCACCCATGTGTCGATCGAGGAAATCTCGAGCAAGGTGATGTCGACCCTGGGCATCCAGCGGGTCATGTTCTGAAAGGCGGGGCAGGCTGCGGCACTGCGCGGCCGCTGCGCGCGTGCGGCAAAACAGCTGTACAGCAGGCTTAACGTAGGCGCTGGATTCGCGCCCGTCAATGCTCCCCGCGCGCGCCGCCAGCGTGTAGGATCGAGCCATGCAGGAAGTTGCCGCCCGTGACGCAAGCATCCCCAGGCTCGGCCGTTTCGGCTGGCTGATGGGGCTGTACGCGGAGAACTTCCGGCGCATGACGCGGCTGTTCGAACCGGCCGATCTTCCGCCCGGGCGCTACGTTTCCTCGATCGGCAACGGCCTGGACGTCCAGCTGGACGTGCTGCACCAGCATGTCTACACCACCGAGCTGCGGCTGACCTACACCCTGCGCGACCCGGTGACCGGCGAACCCGACCCGTCTGCGTTCCTGCGCCTGTACCGCGACGCGAAGCAGGCCGAGGCCACGCACTGCTATGTCGGCCGTCGCTGGCAGGACGTGATCGGCATGTACCCGCCGGCAGCGGAGGTGCTCGACCACCGCATGCGCATGAATACCTTCCTCGGCAAATGGCTGCAGTACCTGGCCGAGAGCGGACACGGCGTGGCGGCGTTGCGGCAGGTCGAGGATGTCGCCGGCGTCGAAGCGGACGGAACCGGCATCGTCTGCTGACGGTCGGGCTGGCCCGGTCCTTCCGGACCGGCCGATGTGTCGAAGGTTGGAGGAGGCACGCGCACCCGCACTCTGGAACCCCGCGCCTGGAAACACGCGCTCCGTAAAACAGAAAACCCCGCCGGAAGCGGCGGGGTTTTCCAGGTCAGCCTGCGGCGTTCAGCGCGATATGCGCGTGGTTGCGCCATCGGATGTGACGCGGACGCGATCACCGACCCTGAACTGGTTGATGTTCCCGTCCTGGGCCACCGCCACGGTCAGGCCCGAGTCCAGGTCCACGGTGATCTCGATTCCCGGTCGGGTGCCGGTTGCGGCGGCGTTGCCCAGTGCGCCGCCGGCTGCCGCACCGGCAACTGCGCCCGCCGCGTTCGCGCGGTTGCCGCCACCGATGGTGCTGCCGGCGATCCCACCGAGGAGGGCGCCAGTGATTCGCGCAACGCCGCGCGAGTCGTTCTGGATCGTCACTTCGCGCAGCGCGTACACGGTACCCATTTCAACCGTCTGCATCCGCCCGACTTCGGACTGGTTGAACGTCTGCGGCGAAGTGTGGGTGGCACAGCCTCCCAGCGCAGCGATGCAGAAGGACAGTGCGACCGGCTTGACAAGCATTCCAGCTTTCATGACTCGGACCTCGCAGCTTGGATGTAACAGCATGGGGAGCGGATGCAAAAGCCGCACGATCAGCCCGATCGGTACAGTCAACTGTAGGGTTGATGAACGATTTTCCGCGGGATGTGTAAATGGATGGTGAAGGGGCGGTGCCGGGCCGAGGCCGTCTTTCGGCAGCCCCGGGGGCTGGAAAAAACAGGCTCCCGTTCGCGGGAACGTCGTTTGTGACAACGGGGTGGATCGGCTTCTCCCGGGGAAGGATGGTGGGTTTGCGCGGCACTGCCGCGCGGACCATCCGAACGGCGGGCAAGCCGCGCCAGGGGGGCGTACGGGTCGGGGTGGGCGAGGCAAGCCGGTCGCCGCGTCAGGTCGCGCGCGCCTCCGGCGCCTCCCGTCCAGTCTTCCTCTCGTTAAAGGGCGCAATGCCCGCACGCGGGGGGAGGCCCAGGGCGGCGGCGCGTTGACATGTTGTTGACGGCCTACCCGGCCGCCACTACAATTTCGCGCTTTCCAGCAGTGGGGCCATAGCTCAGCTGGGAGAGCGCCTGCATGGCATGCAGGAGGTCGGCGGTTCGATCCCGCCTGGCTCCACCAGTTTCCGCACCAGGCCCGCGGAAACGGATAAATCGCTTCACAGTGTCCCCATCGTCTAGAGGCCTAGGACATTACCCTTTCACGGTAGCGACCGGGGTTCGAATCCCCGTGGGGACGCCATATCCAGCGACAACGCCCGCGAAAGCGGGCGTTGTCGTTTCCGGGATCCCGCCACAGGGATGAGAGCCCCGCCGGGTTCGACCGGCAGCCGCTGCGAACACCTGCCGGCATGCGCCGCCTTGCAGCGCCGCGGTGGCCGCTTCGACAAAGCCCGAGTAGTGCAGTTGCCGCAGCCAGCGGCGGTGGAGCGGCGTCCTGCGCCAGACCATCGGCATGCAGATCCCCACCTGCCACGCCGGCGCACACGCGACCCGACCCGGCTGCGTGGTGCTGGTGCCACTGCCATGTCTCGACCCTGAAGCAGGCTCGGTGACCTTGTGCAGGGTGGCATGACAGCCGACCGAACGCTGCCATGGAGACCGATAGAGTCGAGCTGCAGCCCCCGAGCCGTCGCATTTCACAGCCCATCCACGTAGTCCAACGCCAGCTGAAGCCGAGTCATGGCCCCGACAGAAAGCCGGCTATATTCCGGGGGTCCCAGACGAAGGAGGATTGGAATGTTTCCGACAAAACAGCATCTGACAGCGGCACGTATGCTCGGCGTGGCGGTGGTCGCAGCCATCGGTCTTGGCGGCTGCGCCACCTACGACGACGATTTCGCAAGGATCAACTCGCGCCTCGATCAGCTCGACACGAGGGTGCAGGGCGCAGCCCAGAGTGCCGAAACCGCCAGTCAGTCGGCGCAGCAGGCCAACCAGCGGCTGGATCAGCTGGAAAGTCGCGTCCAGCAGCTTGAAACCGCGCCGCGTCGCGTACCGCGCGGCTAGTCGTCCTTGCACGGTCAGTAACGAAAGTTGGACCGGGACCCGGTGGCCAAGGCTGACCACCGGTTTCTTTTCCCCGCCCAGTCCCCGCACCAGGAACCGCCCATCAATACGTCCATGCACCCCACGATCCGGGCCGCCTATGGCGCGCTGGCGCTCGCCTTGGCGTTCGCGAGCGTCAACGTGGTCCACGCCGAGGATGCCGCGCAGCCGATGGCCGCCGTGGACCAGCTTCCGCCGGACCAGGACGTGTCCGACACGGTGATCGAACTCGCGGGATGGGTTGTCGCAACCAGGGACAGCGAGGGCTATCCGTTTGCGATCATGGACAAGGCCGCGGCCCAGATCCTGGTCTTCGGCGGCGACGGCCGGCTTCGTGGTGCGGCGCCTGCACTCTTTGGCTCGGCGGTCGGCGATCATTCGGCTCCCGGCATTGCCGGTCTCGCCCTGCGCGAAATTCCGGGTCGGGACCGCACCACGCCTGCCGGTCGCTTCGTGGGCGGCTTCGGCCCATCGATCGACGCCGGGCGCGTGCTGTGGGTGGACTACGATTCCGCGGTCTCCATGCACCCGACGGCGACCGGCGTCCCGTCCGAGAAGCGCCCCGAACGCCTTCAATCGCCATCGCCGGACGACAACCGCATCACTCATGGCTGCATCAATGTCGCGCCCGGATTCTTCGAGGGGATCGTCGCTCCGGCGTTCGAGCGGGGCGGGGTGTTCTACATCCTGCCGGACGAGGCGTCACTGGAGGAGACTTTCCCGGAGTTCGTGCAAAGTCGCACGGCCGGGAAACGCAGCGGCGGAAGACGCGGGCGATCCGCGCGCCGCTGAAGGGCGCGTCGGGGTGCTGCCATTGCTTGCCAGGCGGCTGTTCTGACAGCCCCGACAGGGCAAGCGAGGGGAGGGGACTGCCGCAGCTTGCACTATAGTCGGCTCCGCTTGGGGAGGCCGGCATGAAACAGCTTCGATGGCTTGCGCTCGCCGTGGTGTTCCCGGTGAGTGCGCAACACGTCTACAAGTGCGAGACGGCTGGCGAAACCGTCTACCAGAGTCGCCCGTGTCCAAGTGGCGTCGCGTCCAGGACGTGGGATGCCTCCGAACCGGTCGTGTCGCCCGCGAGGCAGACGCAGATTCAGCGCGAGCGAGCGCAGGCCCAGCGAAGGGACATGGCCACGCGGCGGGAGCGTGGGCGCGCGCACTACGTGGCGCCACGTCAGACCGAGTCCCAGCGCAAGCACGCCCGGTGCGAAGCCGCCAGGCGCGAGAGGGACGCCTACTTCGATCGCCGCGGGTTGAAGCGCACCCATGACGAACTCCGTAACTGGGGTGACTACGTCAACCGGGCCTGCAAGTAGCGTTTGCTGTCGTGCGGTCTTCCGCCAGGTCCGGATGTAACAATGATGTCGTCGTACGCTCCCCGTCATGCGGATACTTCTGAAGTGGAGATTCCGGCATGGTGAGCGGGGGGCGGAAGAAGGCTGGCGGGATGCAGGTCGGGCATGGGATCAGGGGTGCGTTGAAATGTTCGGTGTTGTGGCGAGTACCGATTCCCGGAGAGTCCAGCCGACGGGCTCAGAACTGATACCGCAAGGTCAGGCTCACTAGGTTGAGCGCGTCCCTGGCCCCGGCGTCGCGCAGGTACTCACCAGGCATCGCATATGCAACGACGGCGCCGGCGGACCAGCCCGCTGACACGGCGACGTTGACCCCCAGCGACACGATCGTTGCGACATGGCGGGCGCGGCTCTCGCCAGCGAAGGCGATCACGGCACCGTTGGGCGCATAGATTCCATCGTGGGTGCTGTGACGCCAGAAGAAGTCGAGGCTGGCATCCAGCTGGACCCGCGGCGTCAACTGTGCGGTCAGCGTGGGATGGATGTTGAAGAAGTTGCGGGGGCCGAGCGTGGCTTCGTCGCCAAAGTAGTTGCCACGCGGGTAGAGGGGATTGAGGGTGCCGAGGCGGTTGTCGTCGGGATCCCTGTCGCCGCTTGCGACGGCGACGAGCAGGGCAAGCCGCGGCTGGCCGGCGACCTCGCCGAACGTATAGCCGGTATCGCTGGCAAGCGACCAGGCGCGGACGCCGGCGTTGCCGAAGCGGCCACCCTGGACAATCGCTTCCCAGTTCCAGTCCCACGCACCGCGGTGGCCGTACACCCGGGCACCGAGGGTCCAGCGGCGCTCGTGCGCGACACCCTGGACGTAGCGGGCGAGGGTGTCTTCGTAATGCAGCGCGTAGATGTCCAAGGACGCGGCGGCTGCGGTGCGGGTCGCGTAGATGCCGCGCAATGCCTGCGTCGACGAGCGGGCATCGTCGAAACTGCCCTGGCGGTTCTGCCGCGGGGCCGCGGCGAATGCATCGACGCGCCAGCGCCCGTGGCTCGCATACGCGCGGACGGCCTCGAAGCTGCGGCGCACGTTGGGGCCCTCCCGTGCGTCGATCAGCCGCGCCGAGCCGAACTGCAGCTCCTGGATGCCGACCCGCATGCCGATACCGTCATCGCCTCGCGGTGCCGACCGCCACTCGATGAACAGGTTGGCGGGATCGAGCCGGTTTTCGTCCACCGGGGACGGGCCCCCGATGCGGCCGCCGGTACGCGAGCTTGCCAGTTGCGCGAAGCCGCGCCATTGCCCGCCCAGATGCAGGTTGGCGAAGACCGAGTAGCGCTGCATCCAGACGCCCCGGCGATCCTGGGGCTCCAGGCCGTAGCGGGGATTGGCGGTGTATTCATAGCGTACGCGCAGGTCGCCGCCGACGCTGAGGCGCATGTGCTCGCCAACGGCACGATCCTTCCAGCACGCGCTGCGGCTGCCGGCGGTGCAGGCGTGGCGCTGGGCGCTGAAATCGTCATCGAAACGCAGTGGACGGAACTGTGCCAGCGCCGCATCGGCTGCCAGCAACAGGGAGATGCCGAGCCACATCGCGTGCATGCGTGCCGCGCATGCACGCGGCGATCCAGGGCTGCCTGCGGATGGATCCGGCACGTCGGGCTCATCCCAGGATCTGGACGCCAGCGGCATTGGCCTGGCGCAGTGGCTTGCCTGGCGTGCCGCCAACGAAATGGCGCACGCTGGGGACCTGGTCCGGATCTGCCAGAAGCTGCCGGATCCGGGCCTGCAGCGCGCGTTCGTCTTCGGTCACCCGTTCGTGCTGGCGCAGGTGCTCCACCCAAGAGCTGTCGAGGAAGTACTCCAGGTAGGTGCCCTGGGTTTCGGTGTCTTCGGCAACGCCCCATTGCACCGCGCCATCGCGGCGACGGCTGCGGCCGAGACTACGCATCGTGCGCAGGAACTCTTCCCGGCGATCCAGCGCGATCCGGTACTCGATCGTGACCAGGACCGGTCCGCGGTCGCCGGCGATGTCATCCACCACGACCGGCTGCGGCCAGTGGCCGGACGGGGTGACATTGACGTTGGCCGCATCGCCCAGGCGGAAGCGAAGGCCCAAGAGCGCCGCCATGACAGTGCCGACAGCGGCGGCGATCAGGGCAGTGGTGCTGCTGGTTTGCTGGGCGAGGGTGCCCCAGCCGAGGCTGCCGATGGCCATGCCACCGGAGAACACGACGATGTAGAGCGCCAGCGCGCGCGCGCGCACCCAGGCCGGCACCGATGTCTGGGCTGCGATCTGCAATGACGACAGCACGGTGATCCAGGCGAATCCATTCACCAGGGAGACGACGTAGAGCGCCGGGATGCTGCGCAGCAGCGCCAGTGCAAGCATGCAGCCGGCATAGACGAGGGTGGCGACCAGCACCAGGCGGTCCGGCCCGACGTGCGCCCGCAGCTTCGGCAGCAGCACGGCGCCTGTGATCGCACCGATCCCGATACAACCGAGCAGCAGACCGAAGGTGCCGGCGCTGGCCTCAAGGTCGCGATTGACGACGATCGGCAGCAGGGCGGTCAACGCACTGGCGAACATGAAGAAGCTCGCCGCCTTGACCAGCACCGACTGCAGCACCGAGGCCTGGGTGGCATAGCGCAGCCCCGCGCGCAGGGCGACACCGAACGATTCGGGTGGCAGTGCGGTTCTTGTCGGCGTGCGGCGCCAGATAACCAGCACAACCACGATACCCAGGAAACTCAGCGCGTTGATCGCGAACGCCCATTCGATGCCGGCACTGGCGACGATCAGCCCGCCCAAGGCCGGCCCGAGGGCGCGGGCGATGTTCATGCTCAGCGAGGACAGGGCGACCGCCGGGCTGAGCATGTGGCGGGGCACCAGCTCGGGCACGGTAGCCTGCTGGGCGGGCATGGCCATGGCCGCGCCGACGCCCAGCGCGAAGGTCAACCCGATCAGGGCCCAGGGCCCGAGCATGTCCAGATGCGCGAGCAGGGCGAGGGTGCCGGCGACCAGCACCATCCACAGTTGGGCGACGAGCAGGTACTTGCGGCGATCGACGATGTCGGCCAGCGTGCCGGCGATCACGGCCAGCAGTACGACGGGCAGGGTGGTGGCGGACTGCACGGCGGCCACCATGAAGGGCGAGCCGGTGTTTTCGGCCATGACCCAGGCCGCGGCGACGTCATGGATCCAGGTGCCGATGTTGCCGACCAGCACGGCCAGCCACATCATCCGGAACGTGGGCTGGGTGAGCGGCGTCCAAGGGCCGGGAGCGGCCACGTCCGGGGCTGGGGAAGCTTGGTTCATCGTGATGTCCTGTGCCGGTGCAACGGCGGAAAGCGCGAGGGGCGAGCTCAGAATGCGAAGCACGAGCAGCCCAGGGCGCCCCAGAAGCCCTGGTAATCACTGGTGGGGGCGGCCCGTTGCGCGGCATGGCCGTGACCGTGCACGTTGCAGCCGCTGCCGTGGGGATGGGCGCGTGCGTGGGCAGCGGCGAACGTGGCCGAGGCCTGTGCCAGCGTCGCGCCCTGGTAGCCGCCGAAATGGCGTACCGGCGACCAGTCCGGCATCGGCGCGGGCAGGTGCGGCGCCAGCCCGGAGTATTCGCCATCGCCATGCACCACCTTGCCGGCGACCACGGTCAGCACGCTGGTGATGTCCTGGATCGCTTCGTCGGGCACGCTGAAGTAGTCGGCCGAGAGCAGGCTGAAGTCCGCGAACCGGCCCATGGCGAGGATGCCCTTGTGCGCCTGCTCGCTGGAGAACCAGGCGCTGCCATGCGTCCACAATCGCAGCGCTTCTTCGCGCTCGAGGCGGTTGTCGTCGCCGTATAGCTGCAGCCCGCCGAGCGTGCGCCCGGTGGTCAGCCAGTACAGCGCCACCCACGGGTTGTAGCTCGCCACGCGCGTGGCGTCGGTACCGGCGCCGACCGGCGCGCCCGCTTCGAGCATGCGCCGGACCGGCGGCGTCCGCCCGCCCGCCTCGATACCATGGCGTTCGACGAACGCTTCGCCCTGGTAGGCCATGCGGTGCTGCACGGCGATGCCGCCACCGAGCGCGTGCACCCGATCGATGCTGCGGTCGGAGATGGTTTCGGCGTGGTCGAGGATCCAGTGCAGCCCGTCGAACGGCACCTCGCGGTCCACCTTTTCATAGACGTCGAGGATGCGGGTGATGCTTTCCTCGTAGGTGGCATGGATGCGGAACGGCCAGCGCTGTTCGGCCAGCAGTCGCACCACCTGTTCGAGATCCGGCTCAAGCGCCGGGGCCAGTTCGGGACGCGGCTCGCTGAGCAGTTCGAAATCCGCCGCCGAGAACACCAGCATCTCGCCGGCGCCGTTGTGGCGCAGCATGTCGTCGCCTTCGCGGGGAGAGAGCATCGACGTCCAACGCTCGAAATCAGCCAGTTCTCCGCCCTGGTTCTGGGTGAACAGGTTGTAGGCGATGCGCACGGTGAGCTCGTCATCGGCGTGCAGCTTGCGGATGATCTCGTAGTCATCGGGGTAGTTCTGGAAGCCGCCGCCGGCATCGATCACCGAGGTGATGCCGAGCCGGTTGAGTTCGCGCATGAAGTGGCGCGTGGAGTTGATCTGGTACTCGGGTGGAAGCTTCGGCCCGGCCCCCAGCGTGGCGTACAGGATCACCGCATTGGGTTTGGCCAGCAGCAGGCCGGTCGGGTTGCCCGCCTTGTCGCGCTGGATATCGCCGCCGGGCGGATTGGGCGTGCTCTTGTCGTAGCCAACCGCGCGCAGCGCGGCACGGTTGAGCAGGGCGCGGTCATACAGTCGCATGATGAACACCGGTGTATCCGGTGCGATGGCGTTGATCTCGTCGAGCGTCGGCATCCGCTTCTCGATGAACTGGTGCTCGGTGAAGCCGCCGATCACGCGCACCCACTGCGGTGCTGGCGTGCGCGCGACCTGGGCCTTGAGCATCGCCATTGCGTCCGCCAGCGAGCGCACGCCGTCCCAGCGCAGCTCCAGGTTGTAGTTGAGGCCGCCGCGGATCAGATGCGTGTGGCTGTCGTTCAGGCCGGGGATGAGCCGGCGACCGGCCGCATCGACGATGCGGGTGTTGCTGCCCGCCTTCTCCATCACCGTCGCCTCATCGCCCACTGCGACGACGACGCCGTTGGCGACGGCGATGGCGGTCGCCAGTGGCTGTTTCGGGTCGAGGGTGGTGATTCTGGCGTTGTGGACGATCAGGTCCGCCATGGAAGACTCCTGCAGCGTGGTGAGGCCATGTCCGGGCAAGTTGGCGACGGTGGAGCCGGCGGCGAGCGCTCCGACGAAGCGTCGCCGGGAGGGATCGTGGATGGGTGAGGTCATGGCGTCGCTCCGGCCTGGCCGGACAGCAGCGCATCGATCGACCAGTCCCCACCGCCCAGCAGCGCCAGCGCCACCAGCGCAGTGGTCCACAGCAGCGGATACTCGATGCCGCCGTGCATCCAGAACCAGCCGCGCCGGCGGTTGAGGACGACGGTGGCGACCATGAAGCCGGCCGCCACGATGGCGGCGATGGTGGTGCACAAGCCCATCACGATCAGCAGCCCCGGCAAGGTCTGCGCGACGGCCAGAAGCAGGGGCAGCGGCTGGGCCGATGGCAGGCCGAAGTCGCGCAGTTCGATCGCGAAGCCGCTGAGCTGCGGGCCGCCGAACCAGCCGAACAGCTTGCCAAGCCCATGCGGCAGCAGGAAGCCACCGGTCGCAAGCCGCAACAGCAGCAGGCCAAGGTCGGTGCGTGATGGATCCGGCAGGCCGATGTGCATGGACGGCACCTCGCAGGCTCAGTATCGAGTTGATTCCAAAGTGGCGCCGCGTCCCTGCGGCGCCGTTGCCGGCGCTTTCCCCGGATACGGGAAAAGCGCTTGCCCAGGTGGTCAGTGACCGCTTTCGCTGGCGTTGAACATCGTCTTGGCGTAGGTGATGCCGATGCCGTAGGCGCCACCGTTGGCACGCGCGATGTCGGTGGTCATGTCGTAGGTGTCGCTGCGGGCCCAGTCGCGCTGCAGCTCCAGCAGGTACTGCAGGCTGGTCAGGGGACGCGCGCCGGCCTGGACCATGCGCTGCACTGCACGCTCGTGAGCCTCGTGGCTGATGTCACCGCAGGCGTCGGTGATCACGTAGGCTTCGTAGCCCTGTTCGATCGAGGACAGTACCGGCGCGACGATGCACACGCTCGTCCACAGCCCGGCAAAGACCAGACGGCCGTTGCCGATCGCATTGACCTGGTCGGTGACCTGGTGATCCTCCCAGGTGTTCATCGAGGTGCGGTCGAGTGCCGGCGCATTCGGGAAAACCGCGGTGATCTCGTCGAAGATCGGACCGGAGAAGCTCTTCTCGGCGACGGTCGTGAGGATGGTGGGCACCTTGAATCCGGCCGCGGCCTTGGCGATCAGCGCGGTGTTGTTACGCAGCAGCTCGGTGGCGATGGACTTGGTCGCGAACGCCATCTGGGACTGGTGGTCGATCAGGATCAGGGTGTGATCGATCGGGGTGAGCAGGGTCCGGGCGGGGGTCGGGCTGGCGGTTGGCATGGGTATCCTCGAGAGCTGGGTGGTGTGTGGGAGCTCGGCCTGGGATGGCGTCGGCGTGCCGGCGTCGGTCGGGACCACGTGCATGTCGCCGGCGACGCGTGCCTGGCCGTGGCGTCGCGCAGCGGAGACCGCAGACGGATGCAACGCCGGCGGCTCCGGCGTATCCGCATCACTGCTGCAGGAACTCCAGCAGATCCTCGTTGAGCAGATCCTTGTGGGTATCGGCGATGCCGTGGGGGCCGTCCGGATAGATGATCAGGCGGGCACCTTTGATCAGCGCGGCGGAGGCGCGCGCGGAGGTGTCGACCGGCACGATCTGGTCGTCGCCGCCATGGATCACCAGCGTCGGCACGTCGAACTTCGCCAGGTCACCACGGAAATCGGTCGCCGAGAATGCCGCGATCGAGTCATAGGTGTTCTTGTGGCCGGCCTGCATGCCCTGCACCCAGAACGACTGGATCAGGCCTTGGTCAGGCGTGGCGCCGGGACGGTTGAAGCCGAAGAACGGACCAGAAGCGATGTCCAGGTACAGCCTGGAACGGTTGGCCAGCGAGCCGTCGCGCAGGCCGTCGAACACCTCAAGCGGCAGGCCGCCCGGATTGTCGTCGGTCTGCAGCATCAGCGGCGGTACCGCGCTGACCAGCACCGCCTTGCTGACCCGTCCGGTGCCGTGGCGGCCGATGTAGCGGGCCACTTCGCCGCCGCCGGTCGAGAAGCCGACCAGGGTCACCCCGCGCAGATCCAGCGCTTCGATCACGGCGGCCAGGTCGTCGGCGTAGTGGTCCATGTCGTTGCCGTCCCAGGGCTGGCTGGAGCGGCCGTGGCCACGGCGGTCATGGGCGACCACCCGGTAGCCGCGCTCGGCCAGGAACAGCATCTGCGATTCCCAGCTGTCCGAGTTCAGCGGCCAACCGTGGCTGAAGGTCACGACCTGGCCGTCCTTCGGGCCCCAGTCCTTGTAGTAGAGCTGCACGCCATCGCGGGTGGTGACGGTACTGGTGGTGAGCGTCATCGGTGTCTCCTTGGATGGTTGGGTGGATTGCGCGGCAGTCGCCCACTGCAGCGAGATGGCCAACAGGCCGGCGATGAAGAAACGCTTGCACACGTTCATGTCAGTTCCTCGCTCGATGGATGCTTCGACTGGAACCCGCGGCCATGCCGGGACGGTCCTGCGCGACAGGCGCCGAGGCCGGGCCCGCTTCCTGCAGTGCCGGCGGCATTTCGTTGTCGAGGAATTCGTCCGGGCCCGGCGCGGGGCATGCAGCGACCGACGTGCGGCGATGTGCCGGGCGACGCTCGCGCTCGTCCAGAATCCAGCAGTCGCCGAGTGTCGAGCAGTAGCACAACACCCTCTCGATGCGCGGGTACTGATCGAGCAGGTGCTGGAAATCGGCAGTGTTGTCGAATCCGAGCTGCTGGACCGTCTCCCCCTGGGCGATGACGACGCCGTTGACGGTGGATGCGCGCGTATTCCTCAGATTGGACAGGCCCAGCGCATCGAGGACGCCCGGCCATCTCTGCTGCGGCTGTCCGTCGACGTAGATGCGCAGACCGCCCACCAGGGCCGGCCCGACGCCCTTGTTCTCGATGCTGATCGCCAGCTTGTCCTGCTCGATCATGACCGCAGGCTGCAGGTACGGCCACACCTCGGCGCGCACCTGCTCGCGCTGCAGCAGGGCCGTGTAGCTCGACACGGCCAGGGCGAGCAGGCCAATCAGCGCCGCGATGACGGCGGCCAGCGCGTTCCACTGCATGCGCCTGGCCGGAGCACTCCCGGGCACGGGGGCGACCTGGCTGCTCACGCGGGCGCCTGCGCGGGTAGCGGGCGATCGTCGGGCAGGGGAGTGAACTCCACGTCATCGGCGTCGGGCAGTTTCATGCGACCGGCCTTCCAGTCGGCCGCGGCCTGCTCGAGCCGGTCCCTGGAGGAAGACACGAAGTTCCAGTAGAGAAAGCGCTCGCCAACTGGCTCGCCTCCAAGCAGCATCACCGTCGAGTGCTCCAGTGCCCGGATCCACGCGGGAGCCGCACCCAGCACCAGCATCCTGCCGGCGCGATAGGTGACGCCGGCAAGCTCGACGGCACCGGTCGCGATGTACACGCCGCGCTCGCGATAGCCGCCGGGAATCTCCGCCGTCGAGCCGCGTTCCATGTCCAGGTGCACGTAGAACTGCGGCGAGTGTGTCGCGACGGCGGCAGTCAACCCGTAGGCGCTGCCTGCGATGAGGTGCCCGTGCACGCCGCCATCGCGCCACCGAGGAAGGTCGGCCCCGGTATGGTGCGAGAAGGTGGGGGCAGTCTCCTCGTGTTCCGTGGGCAAAGCGACCCATGCCTGGATGCCATGCAGATGATCGCCATGCACGCGCGCATGCTCGAGCCGTTCGCTGTGGGTGATGCCGCGCCCGGCGGTCATCCAGTTGACTTCCTCGGGGCGAATCGCCTGTTCGTATCCCAGGCTGTCGCGATGCATCATCTGTCCGGAGAACAGGTAGGTCACGGTAGACAGCCCGATGTGCGGATGGGGACGCACGTCGGCACTGCGATCCACGCCGGACGGGATGTCCATGGGGCCGATGTGGTCGAAGAAGATGTACGGTCCGACCATGGGGCGCGAGGAGAACGGCAGCACGCGGCCGACCTCCATGCCGCCGCCGAGGCTGCGGCGCCGCTGTTCGATGATCAGCTCAACCATGTCGTGTTCTCCAGTCGTTCTGTCGTTCCGGGGCGTCAGCGAAGGTGCGCGATTTCATCGGTACCGAATGGAGCGCCCGCGACCTGTTGCGTCCGGGGCGGTCGTCCTGCGGGACCGTGGACGGGCTGGTGATGTCGATCGTGCCGATCATCCGCATCAGCCGGCCGTCCGGCATCGTCGCGAGCGAGTACACGACCTGCCGATCGAAGTCCTGGATGTTGGCCACGGTCGCGCCGTCCTTCTCCTGCCAGCTGACGGCGAACAGGCTGTTGCCGAACGGCATGACATTGATGTCGACGATTTCGGCCCGCGCGTGCGGTCCTTGCTTGATCTCGAACGCCAGCCGCGTTGTCGACAGCAGGCTCAGGCTGACCTTGAACTCCGGATAGGAGACGTCCATTTCAAGGCCGACGGGGAATCGATCCAGCGACATCGTCGTGTCTCTCCCTGATGGTTGTGGGGGTGGCGGAGCGCGACATCGCGCTGCGCCACCCGGCTCGGTCAGCCCTTGGCCGGCACTGGCGTGTTGAGCAGCTGCTGTTCCCACAGGTAGGCGATACCGCTTCCGGCAGCGTGCTGGAGGACCACGTCGTTCAATGCCAGTGCGGTGTCGGCTCGCGCCCAGTCGCGCTGCCATTCCGATGCCAGGGCCAGCCAGGTGATCAGGTTCACGCCGGCCGCCGCCATGCGCTGGATGGCCACTTCGTGGGCCTCGACCGATGTCGCCCCGGACGCATCCGTCACGACGGTCACGTCCCAGCCTTCGCCCGCGGCCTGGATCGCCGGCATCGCCACGCAGATCTCGGTCCACAGCCCGGCGATGACCAGTTGCTTGCGGCCCGTCGCCTTGACGGTGTCGACCACCTTGGCGTCTTCCCAGGTGTTGATGAAGGTGCGATCGATCACCTCCTGGCCCGGAAACACATCGGTGATCTGCGGAAAGATCTTGCCACCGCGGTCTTCGACCACGCTGGTCAGGATGGTGGGCACGTCGAAGACCTTCGCCGCCTTGGCCAGCCCCGCCGCATTGTTGACCGCCATGTGCGGGTCATGGCTGTTGAGGTTGCTGAGCTGGTAGGGCTGGTGGTCGATCAGGACCAGGACCGAGTCCTCGGGACGAAGAAGCGAGGAAAGTCCGTTGCGGAAGATCCCGGCGCCGGCGTTGGTGTTCATGCGATGTGGCTCCTGAAGGTTCATGGGCAGGACGGAGAACATGCCGCTCTCCTTGGCCGCAAGTGTCGGCCGCCACGTCGCAGGGGTATTGCGCGTCCATACGGCGATTTGTACGAGAGCATCGCCAGGGCGGCTCCTCGGCCAGTCGCATTCCAACCACGTCCTCCTCATCGGGTCGATGCAACGAAAGGGCGCGCTCGGAACAACCGCAGCACACAGGTCCAAGAAAGCACCTGGCACCAGCGCTAACGTCTGGCCTTCAAGGATCCGGATCGACCAGCGGCTGCCGGGGCGACAGGCAGGAAGCGTGGTGCTCGCAGCAGGGTCGAATGGAGCCGTTGCTGCACGGAACGGATAGTCCTGCGCATCCGCCCGCGTCCCACAACAGGAAATGCCCAGATGAAAGCGATGGTGCTCAAGAAGTTCGGCGGACCTGACAGCTTCGAGCTGCAGGACGTGGCTGTTCCCGACGTGGAGTCGGATGAGCTGCTGGTGCGCGTGATCGCCACAGCCATCAACCCGCTCGACTACCAGATCCGCCGGGGCGACTATCCGGAACATGTGCCGTTGCCCGCCATCACCGGACATGACGTCTCTGGCGTGGTCGAGAAGGTGGGCACCGGGGTCAATGACTTCGCGGTCGGGGATGAGGTGTTCTATACACCCAGGATCTTTGGCCCCAAGGGTGGCTCCTACGCCGAGTACAACGTCGTCCCGGAAAGCCTGGTGACGCACAAGCCGGCGAACCTGTCGCACGAAGAAGCGGCATCGCTGACGCTCGTGGGCGGAACCGCGTGGGAATCCCTGGTCACGCGGGCGAAGCTGTCGCCGGCGGAGTCGGTGCTGATCCACGGCGGCGCGGGCGGCGTCGGCTCGATCGCGATCCAGCTGGCCAAGGCCATGGGTGCCACGGTCTACACGACCGCACTGGGCCGTGATATCGAGTTCGTGCGCGAGCTGGGCGCGGACCACGCCATCGACTTCACCACCCACAACTACGTGGAAGAGATCGCACGCGTGACGGGTGGCAAGGGCGTGAACGTGGTCTTCGACACGATCGGTGGCCAGACCTTGAGCCAGTCGCCCCACGTCCTCGGAGACGGCGGCCGCGTGGTGACCCTGGTCGACCTGGCAACACCCCAGAACCTCATTGCGGCGTGGGGCGTGAATGCCGAGTACCACTTCGTCTTCACCCGCCAGAACCGCGGCAAGCTGCAGGCGATCAAGACCCTGCTCGAAGCCGGCCGCATCCGCCCGATCATCGGCGCCAGGTTTCCCCTGGACCGGATCCCGGATGCCCACGCCGCGCTGGAACAGGGCGAGGTCGATGGCAAGCCGCTGCGCGGGAAAGTCGTGATTTCGGTGTCCTGATCCAGGCACTTCTGGCGGACCTTCCAGCCGGCGAGCGCGGAGCATGAGCTCACCGGGCATGTGCTCACCCACATTCCATCGCACGAACAACAGGACGATCCGAACATGAAGGCCATCGCCGCAATCCTCGACCCGGGCGCGGCAACGACGCGCCTGGAGCAGATCGATCTCCCCACCCCCGAGCCCGGCGCCCGGGACGTACTGGTGAAGGTCGCCGCCGTCGCCGTCAACCCCGTCGACTACAAGGTCAGGGATGGCATGGCGCCAGGCGACAGGCGGATCCTCGGCTGGGACGCCGCCGGCGTGGTGCAGCAGGTGGGCCCGGCAGTGCGCGGCTTCACGCCAGGCGATCGGGTCTGGTACGCAGGCAGCATCGCGCGCGATGGCGCGTACGCCGCGTTCCAGGCCGTCGATGAACGACTCGTCAGCCACATGCCCACCAGCCTGCCGTTCGACCAGGCCGCGGCGCTGCCGCTGACGGCCATCACCGCGTGGGAGATCCTGTTCGACCGGTTCAGGGTCCATCTGGCGCCGCCCACTCGACGGCAGTCCATCCTGGTCATCGGTGGCGCCGGTGGGGTCGGCTCGATGCTGGTGCAGCTGGCTGCCAGGGTCGCGAACCTCCGGGTGATCGCGACCGCCTCGCGGCCGGAGAGTGCGAGGTGGGTGCGCGAGCACGGCGCGCACCACGTGATCGACCCGCGCGCCGACTGGCGCGAGCAGCTGGACGCCCTGGAGGTGGACAGCGTCGACTACGTCGCGAGCCTGACGGCCAGCGGTGAGCACGCCGGCAAGAGCGCGGACCTCCTGTCCCCGCATGGGGCGTTCTGCCTGATCGATGATCCCGAGCGGTTCGATGTCGGCGTCTTCAAGCGCAAGAGCATCGCCATCCACTGGGAACTGATGTTCACCCGATCCCTGTACGAAACCCCCGACATGCACGAGCAAGGCCGGCTGCTGCAGCGGGTCGCGCAGCTGGTGGACGATGGCGTGCTCAGGAGCACGCTCAATGCACCGGTGCGGGACCTCGGTGTCGACGCGCTCGAAGCCGCGCACCTGGAAGCGCGCGCAGGAACCGCGGTCGGCAAGCGGGTACTGCGCGTTACGCTCGACTGACGGCCCGCGACAGTCGCCCCGGACCAGCAAGGAATCCCCCATGCCGACGACCGCGCAGGTACTCGACAGCCACGAAGCCGCGTTGCTCGCTCAGGATGCCGCCAAAGTGTCCCTGCACTATGCGGCCGATGCGGTGCTGATCGTCAATGGCCAGACGTTTTGCGGACCGGACGAGATCGCGGCGATGTACGCGGCACTGATCAGGGATCTGCCCGATGCGGCATGGCGCACCGACGTGGCGATGATCCACGACGATCTGGCCTACGTGGAATGGGCCTGCGATGCGGCAACGTCGCGGGTCGAGTTTGGTACCGACACCTTCCTCGTCGCCGATGGACGCATCATCCGGCAGACGGCGAGTTTCAGGATCATCGTGGGCGGATGAGCAAGCGGCCCCGCACGTTCGGTGATGACCCCGGCTGCCATCCGGGTCCTGCCGGCAGCCGACATGACCGTGCAGGCACCACCATGCGCATGGCCCGGCCCTTACGCGATCCGGCTCGTTCGCGCGCGGCTGGAGGCGAGGCCACGCGATCCGGGAAGGGGAGCACGCTGTGCGCGGCGCCCTTGTCCCGGCTCAGGACGGTCCTGCTCATGTGCGCGCTCCCCGTCTGCCTGGCCGTGCCGGACAGCGCGACAGCGGCGCTGCCAGAGCCGCTCGCGCGGCAGGCCGCATTGCCCGATGCCGTGGTCGTGCCGCATGCGCCGGCGACACGCCATGAGGCCTCCGCTGCCCCCAGCGATGTCTCGCCATGCGGCATGGTGAGCCGGACGGATCTTCCGCCGGCGAACCGGACCGATACTCGAGCGGAGGTCTCCCGTATCACTGGCGATGATCGCGAGGGGGCAGTCGATGCCACGCCTGAAAGTCGGCAACGAACGACCTGGCTCAGATGCACCGGATTCCGCTCTCCGCAACGCGGTGCGTTTCCTCTGTGGGCGCGCTGAACTCCTCTGGATGAAGGAACTCTTCATGAATACGATTCTCATCACCGGTACTTCGTCCGGATTCGGCCTCGAGACCGCACGCTACTTTCTCGATCGGGACTGGACCGTCATTGCCACGATGCGCGCGCCTCGCAGCGACGTGCTACCCGCGTCCAAACGTCTGCGCGTTGTCGCGCTCGATGTAACCGACGCTGCCAGCATCGCCCGTGTCTTCGAAGCGGCAGGGCCGGTCGACGCCCTCGTCAACAATGCCGGCGCCGGCCTCATGGGAGCGCTGGAAGGCGTGTCGCTCAGTGCCACGCGTGAGCTTTTCGAGCTGAATACGTTCGGCACCATGGCCATGGCGCAAGCCGCTCTGCCGGGCTTCCGGAGGCAGGGAGCGGGCGTCATCGTCAATGTGTCGTCCGCCGTGACTCTCAGGCCGCTGCCGATGCTGTCCGCCTACACGGCCAGCAAGGCGGCGGTGGAGGCATTCAGTGAGAACCTGGCACTGGAGGTGGAGCCGTTTGGAGTCCGGGTGCGGCTGATTATCCCTGGTCGGGCCCCAGAAACGTCGTTCAGTGCGACCGCCCGTGCCCGCTCGCAGGACGGCATTCCCGAAGCCTATGCCCCCTGGGCCAGAAAGGTGTTATCCACGGTCCCGCAACAGCCAGCAGAATTCACGACCATGAGGGATGTGTCGGAAGCGGTTTGGCGGGCGGTGACCGACACGTCTGCTCCGTTTCGGATTCCGGCAGGAGCAGATGCCTTGGCGCTTGTCGAGGGGGCTACGTAAAGTGGGGTCATGGGGCACTCGACACCAGATGGACCGCGGTCACCCGGCGCCACAGGTTGGCGGAGTAGGGGGCAGCCTTCTTATCTGCCCCACTATCAGAGCGGGGGGCGAGAGGGGTCGGAACGGAGGCCTGAACACGCGAGCCCATCCTCCATCAAGGACGATCAGGTTGGACGAGGGGCCTAAGGTGAAGCCAGCGGGGCGGTAGGGCCCAAGTCTGCCGACCCGGGTTACCGCCACGCCCCTGGGCTGGGTCTCCCCGCTCGCTATCACTGCAGCAGCGTGCCGACGCCTCAGGCATATGTCGTGCGGCGTTGTGTCAGGTGAGGTCGAAACCCCTGATCTGTCGCCGGGAGGTGATGCCGAGCTTGTGGAAGATGTTGCGCAGATGGGCTTCGATGGTGCGGGGGCTCAGCAGCAGCTGGGCGCCGACGTCCCGGTTGGTGGCACCCGTGGCCACGAGCCGGGCGATGTGCAGTTCGTGGGCGGTGAGTGCGTCGGCGGGCTGGGCGGTGCGTGGGAGCGGCTTCTCGCCCGTGGCCCGCAGTTCCCGGGCAGCCCGTTCGGCGAAGGCCTCCGCACCCATGTCGGAGAGCAGCTGATGGGCCGTCCGGAGCTGTTCGCGGGCGTCCTGGTGCCGGCCCTCGCGGTGCAGCCACTCGCCGTAGACGAGGTGAGCGCGGGCGAGGTGGGTTGCCATCCTGCAGTTGCCGAGCCGCTCGATCGCCTCGCGGTAGTGGGCTTCGGCGTCCGGCCCGATCATGGTCAGCGCACGCGAGCGCGCCGCCAGCCCGAGTGCCCACTGGGTGCCGCTGGCCGTGGCGCGCGAGGTCAACCGGTCCAGTGCCGCGGACGCAAGCGCCGGCTGGCCTGAGCGGACGGCCGCCTCGATCAGTTCGGGCAGCGCGACGCTGCCATGCGCCAGTTCGTCGTGCTCGCACGGGGGCGTCGCGGCCGCCAGCGCAGCGTCGTAGTTGCCCAGGCCATTGTGCAGGTAGGCCAGCGCGATCTGGGCCAGGCCCACCGTCGCGCCCTCGCCACGTTTCGTCGCACTCTCGACCATGGCCGCGTAGAGCGCCGAGGTTTCGGCCTGCTGTCCGCGCCAGGAGGCAAGCGTGAGCCGGCCGTTGGGAAGCGGCGGGGCGCCCGATGCCTGCGTGATCGCATCCTCCTCCGCCAGCAGCTCGGCGGCAGCGGTCAGCCCGCCAGTCAGCACGAGCACCGAGGCCAGGGCGTTGAGGGCGGCGGGAAGCGTGGTCAGCGCACCTGCTTCGCGGGCCAGGCGAACGGCGCGGTCGGCGAGGACATAGACCGTCTCGTCGTCCCACAGCGTCGCTGCGACATGGCAGGCGAGCCACAGCCATCGATAATCGTCATCGTCGGCGCGCGTGTCCTGATCGCGGAGTGTGTCCAGAGCCTGCTGCAGGACAGGAACGCTCGCGTCGTACCCCTGGGTGAACCGCGTGACCAGCCCGTCCAGCAGACGATCGACCGGCCGCGGTGGTGAGGGTGGTGGCGGAGCGTTGCGGGCGGCCTCGACCACCTCGGGCAGCCCCCTGCCGTGGACGAAGTGGCCGGCGTGGAAGCACGCCTGGATTGCCTGCACATAGGCTTCGCGCGACAGCGCGGCATCCAGCGGCGCCAGTGCTTCGGCGGCATCGAGCAGCATTCCCGGTGCATCGCTGCCGCGCGTGGTGTGGAACCCGGCCTGGGCGCGCAACAGCTGCAGGCGGGCGTGTTGCAGCGCGTCCAGCGGTTCCGCCTCGGCGACCGCCATCAGCGCCAGGGCGGCTTCCGCCGCGCCGGCGGCGTGCCTGGCGTACGCGGCTTCGAGCACGCGGGCCGCACGTCGCGCGGGTTCGGGGGTCAGCAGAGCGGCCTGCTCCATGAACGCCGCTGCCGCAGCCAGCCCGCCGCGGGCACGTGCCCGTCCGGCCGTGCGCGCAAGCGCCGCGGCAGCTTCCTCGTCGGTGCCCAGCACGGCCTGTGCCCGATGCCAGGCACGTCTGTCTGGATCAGTGCCGGGGTTGGTGACGGCGGCCAGCGCACCGTGCGCGCGGCGCTGTTCGAGAAGGCCCGCCGCGCCGTAGACCGCCGAACGTACAAGCGGATGACGGAACCGCACCCGGGCGTCGATCTCCACCAACCCGGCGGTCTCCGCGGGTACCAACGCCTCGCGCGCAATTCCCAGGTGCGCCGCAGCCTGACAAAGCAATGTCACGTCACCGGTCGGGTCGGCGGCAGCCACCAGCAGCAGCATCTGCGTGTCGGCAGGCAGGCGGCTTGCGCGTTGCTGGAAGCTGTCCTGGATCCGGCGGGGCACGCTCGCCACGCTGGGCAACTCGAATCCGCCGGCCAGTTGCGCCGGCAATGCGCTTCTTGGCAATTCGAGGAGCGCCAGGGGATTGCCGCGTGCCTCTGCGACGATCCGGTCGCGTACCACGTCGTCGAGTGGTGCGCCGACAACGGTGGCCAGAAGCGTCCGTGCATCCTGGGGGCCGAGCCCCTCCAGCTGGAGTTCGGGTAAACCAGAGAAGGCCCCGACATCGCGATCGGTCGGGTCGCGTAGCGCGAACACCAGCAGGATCCGCTCTGCCACCAGCCGCCGCGCCACGAAGACCAGGACCTGCGCGGACGCCTGATCCAGCCACTGCGCGTCTTCGATCAAGCACAGCAATGCACCTTCTTCGGCAACCTCGGCCAAAAGGTTGAGCGTCGCCAGCCCCACCAGGAAGCGATCCGGCGCAGCGCCCTCGTGCAGGCCGAACGCGACGTTCAGGGCGTTCTGTTGCGGACCCGGCAGCGAGGCTGCCCGGTCCATAAGCGGCGCACATAACTGGTGCAGGCCCGCGAACGCAAACTGGGTTTCCGACTCCACGCCGGCTGCGGACTCCACCCTGAAGGCGGACGTCATTGCCGCGCTGCGGGCGTGCTCGAGCAGCGCGGTCTTCCCGATACCGGCTTCGCCACGAATCAGGAGCACGCCGCCGCGGTACGCCCGTGCGGCCGCCAGCGTCCGCTCGATCGTCGCGCGCTCTGCATTCCGTCCCAGATTGAGCGGTCGGTGCTCCCCGGATCGAGCACGCATGGCAAGCCTCCGTCTCCAGCGGGTTCAGCATAAACGGATTCCATGCGAGGCGCGTTCGATCATGCACATCCGACTTGAAGCGGCCTCGGCGATGCAGCCGCGACAGCGAGGGACCAGGCGCGGGTGCCATCAGTCGAGACAAGTGGATCGAGCGACGTTCGCGGCGATGGTTCGATCCAAATCACCGTGGAGAACGGCAATCACGTGGCGCGTGCCTGATCGACACTCGATGCCACAGAGGCCGACATCCCCCGTCCTCGAGCGGCAGTGCAACTACGTGGAGCGGGCAGGTTGCCGCATGGAGGGAGTTCGGCCGCGATGCCAGCGGCATGGCCGCAGGTGCTGCATCGCCCACGACGACGTGCACGACAGGCGACGCGGCAAGTGCCTGCAATGACCCGATACAGCCAATCAAACGAGGTGTGCGGTGTTCAATCCCGATCGTACAGGTACTCAAGGCGACACAGCTGCCCTGCTGGGGTTCATCGTCAA
This sequence comes from Pseudomonadota bacterium, assembly GCA_023388355.1. The sequence continues at coordinate 11,649 of JAEWGI010000051.1, read as the reverse complement.
CCCGGTCGCGGGCATGGGCGGGAGTGTCGGCCTGAAGGGCACGGATGGAGAGGCGATCGTGCGCGAGGCCACGCGTCGTGGCGCCCGTCCCACTGCCGCGGAGAGGGCGGCCAAGGCACTCGCGCGCCTGACTGAATCGTTGCCTGGGGTGTCGGTGCTGACCGTCGCCGGATCGATGGGCGAGCAGGTCGCCCAGGATGCGGGACTGGCGCCGGTCGTGCTGGGCCGCTCGCATGCTGGCGTGTCGACCGGTGCCGATACGCGAGCGGCGGCCGCGGCGATGGCAGAGCAGGGGGTCGATCTGATCCTCTTCGCCGGTGGCGACGGCACCGCACGCGACATCCTGTCAGCAAGCGGCGACCAGGTACCGATGCTCGGCGTGCCTGCGGGCGTGAAGATGCATTCGGCTGTTTTCGGCACGACACCCGCCAACGCCGGGCACCTCGCCGCGCTCTTCCTCGCTGGCAACCAGCGCGCACTGCTGCGCGATGCCGAAGTCATGGACCTCGACGAGGACGCGATCCGCGCCGGCACGGTCTCGGCGCAACTGTATGGTCATGCCCGTAGCCCATTCGAACGTCGTCTTTCACAGAACGCAAAGAGTGGGTCGGTGCCGGGTGAGAACGAGTCGCTGGACGCGGTTGCCCAACAAGTGGTCAAGGGCATGCGCGACGGCCGGATCTACATCCTCGGGCCGGGAACGACCACCCGGCGTGTGGCTGACGCCCTCGGCATCGCGTCCACCCTGCTGGGTGTCGATGCGATCCAGGACCGCAAGGCGATCGGCCTCGATCTCGGTGAGCAGGAACTGCTGCGCATCATCGGCAGGCGTCCAGCCGAGATCATCGTCAGCGTGCTTGGTGGTCAGGGCAGCCTGTTCGGGCGTGGCAACCAGCAGATCAGCGCGAATGTGATCCGCAGGGTAGGCCGCGACAGGATCACGGTGATCTCGACTGTCGAGAAGCTGATCAACCTGCCCGACGGAGCCCTGCAGGTCGACACCGGCGACCCGGAAATCGATGCGCTACTGACGGGACATCTTCCCGTCGTTACCGGTCCCGACCGAACCACGCTGGTCAAGGTCCGGGCCTGATCAAACCACCCACAAGGAATCCACTCATGAGAGACGTGTCAGCACATCCCTACATGGCCAACTCGGTGCCGGACCTCCAGCAGGCGATGCTGGATTCGATCGGCGTGGCCACGGTCGACGAGCTGTTCGTGCAGATCCCGCAGGAGCACCGCCTGGGCCGCCAGCTCGATCTGCCGCCGGCGCTGAGCGAGCGCGAACTGCGTCGCCACGTCACCGGAATACTCGCCAGGAACAGCAGCACCGAGACCCACCTGAGCTTCCTGGGCGCGGGGATGTGGCAGCACCATGTGCCCGCCGCCGTCGACGAGATCGTGCGTCGCAACGAGTGGGTCACGTCCATCTTCGGCGAACCCAGCTCCGATCACGGGCGCAACCAGGCCTGGTTCGAGTTCTGCAGCCAGCTCGGCGAACTGCTCAATCTCGACCTCGTGGGCCTGCCGGTGCGCAGCTGGGGCAGCGCCGCCGGCCACGCGATGCGGATGGCCGCGCGCCTGACCGGACGCAACGAGGTGGCGATCGTGCGCGCCATCGATCCCGAACGCCTGTCGGTCATCCGCAACTACTGCCAGCCGCCCGAGATGGCGGATCACATCGCCATCCGCCTCGTCGCCTACGACCCGGCCACCGGCCTGATCGACATGGACGACCTGCGCGCGGCCGTCACCGATCGCACCGCCGCCGTCTACTTCGAAGTGCCGTCCTATCTCGGTGTGATCGAGCACCAGGCCGAGGAGATCGCCGCGATCGCACGCGCGGCAGGCGCCCAGACCGTGGTCGGCGTGGATCCGATCTCGCTGGGAGTCCTCGCCGCTCCGGTCGATTACGGCGCGGACCTGGTGGTCGGAACGGTCCAGCCGCTCGGTATCCACATGCACGGCGGCGGCGGTGTCGGCGGCTTCATCGCTTCACGCGATGATCCCCGCTACGCCGCACAGTATCCGACGCTGTTCATCAGCATCGCAGAAACGAGCCAGCCCGGCGAACATGGCTTCGGCCTGGGGCTGTTCCATCAGACCTCCTACGGCCTGCGCGACAAGGGCAACGACTGGACCGGTCACTCCGTCTACATGTGGGCCATCGCCGCGACGGCCTACATGGCGATGATGGGCCCGCAGGGCTTCGCCGAGATCGGCAACCTGATCCTGCAGCGCGCCCACCACGCCGCGCAGGTGCTGTCCGGAATCAAGGGCGTGCGGATCGCGTTCCCGGCGGGATTCTTCAAGGAGTTCGTCGTCAACTTCGACGACACCGGCAAGAGCGTCGCCGAGATCAACGACGCGCTGCGCGCCAGGGGAATCTTTGGTGGCAAGGATCTGTCCGCCCACTTCCCCGAACTGGGCCAGAGCGCGCTCTACTGCGTGACCGAGGTCCACACCCTGTCCGATATCGAGCGCCTTGCCGGCGCCCTCAGCGAGGTGCTGTGAAATGAACGTCGAACTCAAGCAACCCCAGGTGTTGGTCAAGGCCGAACCCAGGCAGTACCAGGCGCCGGTCTGGAATGAGCCGGTCATCATGGAAATGGGACATCCCGGCCGGCGCGGCATCCTGTTTCCACAGCTCGAAGCCGGGATCGAGAACAGCGTCGGTGGTGCCGCCGGGCTGGTTCCGGCTGCGCTGCGCCGGCAGGACCGGCCCGCGCTGCCGGAGATGACGGAGCCTGAAGTCCTCTACCACTATCTGCGCCTGTCGCAGCAGACGCTGGGCATGATGGGAATCAGCCTGTTCGGCACCTGCACGATGAAGTACAACCCGCAGATCAACGAAGCCCTGGCGTGGCGTCCGGAACTGACCGAGCTCCATCCGCTCCAGCATGAAGACACCATGCAGGGCACGCTGGAGATCGTCCACCGCATGGACCTGATCCTGCGCGAGGTGTCTGGCATGGACCAGTTCGTGTTCCAGGCCGGTGGCGGCGCCGAGGCCGCTTTCACCAGTTGCGCCGTCATCCGCGCCAATCACGCCTCGCGGGGCGAACTGGAACAGCGCAACGAGATCATCACCACGATCGCAACCCACCCGTGCAATCCGGCCACCGCCAACGCCGCAGGGTTCAAGGTGATCACGCTGATGCTCGACGAGAACGGCTATCCGTCGCTCGAGGCGCTGAAGGCCGCGGTGTCCCATCGCACCGCGGCGATCATGGTCAACAATCCCGATGACATGGGTGTCTACAACCCCGAGATCAAGGAGTGGATCCGCATCGTCCATGAAGCAGGCGGGCTCGCCTTCTACGACGCCGCCAACCTCAACGGCACCATGTCCAAGATCCGGGCACGCGACCTCGGGTTCGACGCCTGCATGTTCATGCTGCACAAGACCTTCGGTGCGCCCAAGAGCGGAGTCGGCGGCCCGGCCACCGGGGCTTATGGCTGCTCGGCGGCACTTGCCCCGTTCCTGCCGGCGCCGCTGGTGGTGCGCGATGGCGACCGCTACCGCCTCGACCATGACCGTCCGCAGAGTGTGGGCAAGATCCGCGAGTTCCTGGGCAATGTCCAGGTGGTCCTCAAGGCCTACGCCTGGTCACGCTCGATGGGCGCGGAAGGCATCGCGCAGGCATCCGATCTCTCGGTGCTGGGCAACAACTACATGGAGAAGGGGCTGCTCGCGATCCGCGGCGTCACCCGCTCGCATCCCGAGGGCAAGCTTCCGCGGCTCGAGATGACGCGCTACTCGCTGGAGACAATGAAGGAAGAGACCGGGGTCGGCGTGCATGACGTGCAGAACCGGATGGCCGATTTCGGCATCGATCCGATCTGGAGCAGCCACGAGCCGTGGCTGGTGCCCGAACCCTTCACCCCGGAAGCCGGCGAGATGTACGGCAAGGAGGCGCTCGATCGCTGGATCGAGGTGCTCGCACACATCTCCGATGAAGCCTATTCGACGCCGGAGCTCGTCAAGACCTCGCCGCACAACCAGCCCACGCACCGGTTGAAGGTGGGCGACACGGACGATCCTTCCCGGCGGGCGATGACCTGGCGTGCCTCCCAGAAGAAGCGCGCGCACGCGGCCTGAGTAGGGCAGCAGGCCATGCCGTCGCAGGACGGCATGGCCTCAGGGAAGCTGGACGTCCCGGATCTGCCGGCGGGAGCTGATCTCCAGCTTGTGGAAGATGTTGCGCAGATGGGCCTCGATCGTGCGCGGGCTCAGGAACAGCTGGGCACCAATCTCGCGGTTGGTCGCTCCCGTGGCGACCAGCCGGGCGACATGCAGTTCCTGGGCGGTGAGTGCGTCGGTGGGCTGGGCGGTGCGCTTGCGCGGTTTCTCGCCGGTGGCCCGCAGTTCATGGGCGGCACGTTCGGCGAACGCCTCCACACCCATGTCCGAGAGCAACTCGTGGGCGATCCGGAGCTGCTCGCGGGCATCCTGGCGACGGCCTTCGCGACGCAGCCATTCGCCGTAGACGAGATGGGCGCGGGCGAGGTGGGCTGCCATCCGGCTTTCGCCGAGCCGCTCGATCGCTTCGCGGTAGTGCTCCTCGGCGTCAGGACCGGTGCTACTGACCGCCCGGGAGCGCGCTGCCAGCCCGAGCGCCCAGTGGGTACCGCTGGCGTTGGCCCGTGAAGTAAACAGGTCCATCGCCTTGGCGGCCCGCTCCGGCTGGCCGGCCCGGACGGCAGCTTCGACCAACTCGGACAGGGCGATGCTGCTGTGGGCCAGCTCGTCGAGTTCGAACGGCGGTGTCGCGGCATCCAGGGCGTCGTTGTAGTTGCCCTGTCCGTTGCGCAGGCAGGCGAGCGATGTTTCGGCACTGCTGATCGTGAGTCCTTCACCCCGTGCCGTCGCCCGCGCGATCATCATCGCGACCAGTTCGGTGGTCTCATGCTCCTGGCCGCGCCAGGCCGCCAGCACGAGCCTGGCGTTGGGGAGCGGCGGGGCGCCGGTGGACCGGGCGATCGCATCTTCTTCAGCGAAGAGCTCGGCGGCACGAGACAATTCGCCGGTGAGCACCAGCACCAGGGCCATGGCGTTGAGCGCAGCAGGCAGCGTTGACATGGCTCCGGCTTCGCGCGCCACCCGGACAGCGCGGCTGGCCAGCTGGTAGATCGCTTCGTCGTCCCACAGCATTGCCGCAACATGGCAGGCGAGCCAAAGCCAGCGCCCATTGTCCACTTCAGTACTGGGGTCGTCTTTGCACAGCGACTCGAGGGCCCGTTGCAGGGTAGGGACGCTCGCTGCATATCCCTCCGTGAACCTCGTGACCAGCCCGTCCAGGAGGAGGTCGGCCGGACGTGGCGGAGACGGCGGTCGAGGAGCGTTCCGGGCGGCCAGGGCCGCCTCCTTCAAGCCGCGGCCACGCGCCAGACGACCGGCATGGAAAGACGCTTCCAGTGCCTGCAGATAGGTGTCGCGGGCGAGGCAGGCGTCCAACGGACCGAGCGTCTTCGCAGCGTCCAGCAGCATCTCCGGCACTTCCCCGCCGCGCGTGAGGTGGAATGCGATCTGGGCGCGCAGCAGCTGGAGACGGGCGCCTTGCAGCGCATCCAGCGGCCCTGTCTCCGCGATCGCCAGCAGGGCGACGGCGGCATCGGGCGCGCCGGCCCCATGCCTGGCGTACGCGGCTTCGAGTGCGCGTGTCGCACGGCGGGCAGGTTCAGGCGTCAGCATTGCCGCCTGCTCCATGAATGCGGCCGCAGCGGCCAGCCCGCCGCGTGCCCGCGCGCGTCCGGCCGTGTGTTCGAGCGCTGCGGCAGCCTCCTCGTCGGTCCCCAGCACGGCTTGCGCCCGGTGCCAAGCGCGCCGGTCGGGGTCGAGTTGGGGATCGGTGACGGCCGCCAGGGCGCCATGTGCCCGGCGCTGGTCGGGTGGGGGAGCGGTGGCGTAGACGGCCGAGCGTACGAGCGGATGGCGAAAACGCACCCGCGTGTCGACTTCCACCAGGCCTGCGGTCACCGCGGAGGCCAGCGCCTCGCGTGCAATCCCCAGATGCGCCGCGGCCTGCCAGAGCAGCGCCACGTCGCCGGTCGGGTCGGCGGCGGCCACCAGCAGCAGCATCTGCGTCTCGGCAGGCAGGCTGCGCGAGCGCTGCTGGAAGCTCTCCTGGATGCGGCGCGGCACGCTCAGCGCATTGGGCAGTTCGAAACCACCGGCCAATTGCGCCGCCAGTGCGCTCTTCGGCAGTTCGAGCAGCGCGAGGGGGTTGCCGCGAGCCTCGGCAATGATCCGATCGCGCACCGCGTCGTCGAGCGGTGCGCCGACCGCGGCGGCCAGCAGTGCCTGTGAGTCCTGCCGACCGAGTCCGTCCAGCTGGAGTTCGGGCAAGCCGGAGAATGCACGAACATCCCGATCGGTCGGGTCGCGTAGCGCGAACACCAGCGCGATCCGCTCCGCCACCAGTCGCCGCGCAACGAAGGCAAGCACCTGTGCGGATGCCTGGTCCAGCCACTGCGCATCCTCGACCAGACACAGCAGCGGGCCGTCTTCGGCGACTTCGGCCAACAGGTTGAGGGTCGCCAACCCGACCAGGAAGCGATCCGGTGCAGCCCCCTCATGCAGGCCGAAAGCCACGCCGAGGGCGGTCTGCTGCGGGGGCGGCAGAGCGCCTGCCCGGTCCAGCAGCGGGGCGCACAACTGGTGCAGGCCCGCGAACGCGAACTGGGTCTCGGACTCGACTCCGGCGGCGGACTCCACCCGGAATCCCGACATTGCAGCAGTGGTGCGGGCGTGCTCCAGCAGCGCCGTTTTCCCGATACCCGCCTCGCCGCGGACCACGAGCACACCGCTTTGGCCTGTGGCCGACCCGGTGAGTACCTGTTCAAGCGCAGCGCATTCTGCGCGCCGCCCCAGAAGGGACAACGGGCGCGTTCCAGAGCGGGGACGCATTGGGATCCTCCCTTCCGGCCGGCGCGGCAGTCGCTGCGATTCTAATCGATGCGAAACCGGTGCCGCTTGGCGGGAAAGCCGGTCTCAGCCTGGAAGTACGGTGGGCGGTCGGTGGGAACTAAGGGACTTTCACCGACGCGAACCGGCCGCTGCCTGCGCAAGCCTGACCAGGCGGCATTGATCGACTCCCGCAGCCCTGCGCGCTGAATCCCGCTGCAGGATCTTTGCAACGCATTGCGGCGACGCGGGCATGGGCGCCAATGCCAGACGGAGCCATCCCAGACAAGGACACCATCAATGGAACACACAAGCGCACCGACTCTCGCCGAGGATCTTCTGCTGGTCCTGTTCCAGCCGGAATCGGGCGTCATCGCGGGCGAGAACATCCTTTGCGACGTACTGGCCGGCGCGGTGCTGGCGGAACTGGCCTTCAATGAGAACGTGAGGATCACGCAAGCCGGCACCGGGTTCGCACGGGTGGAAGCGGTCGAAGAGAGACCGCCGTCGGACGCGATCCTTCGCCTGGGTTGGGACCATGTCGCGGGCAATCCCGGTCCGCTCCGGGCCAAGATCACCGCGATCGGCAGCGGAATCCGTCAGCCGCTGCTGGAGCGTCTCGTGGCCCGGGGCGACATCCGCGAGGAGAATGGGAAAGTGCTCGGGGTGCTCAGGAAGACAACGCTGAAGGATGGAGGAAGTGGACGCAGGTCCAGGCTGATCGCGGACATTCGCAGCGTTCTCGCCGACGATGCGAACCCCACGCCCCGTGTCGGTGCGCTTGCGGCACTGGTGTGGGGGAGTGGCACGCTCCAGCACTTCGATCCGGAAATCCCCTGGAATTCGATCGTCATCACGCGTGCCCAGGCGATTGGACGCGGAGACTGGACAGCCGGCGGCGACCAGTCCGCCGCGCACGCTTCAGCCGCACTGATCGACAGCATCCTGGCCTCGATACTCGTCCGGATCGATGGGCCCCGCTGACGGCGCGCACCGTTTCGCAGAAGAAGTTGAGACGCGATCTGGCGGAAGATGCGGCGCCTCGTTCGAGCGGCCAGGCATTCCCCCGCACTATCACCCTGTGTCAGTCGCTCCCTGCCGCGTTGCCCGCGGCGTGTCCATCACCTACCCGCCGACGCGTTGGCGGCGAGTGGTGACACAGGGACTTCAACCGATGCGAGCGTCCCGGCGCCTGTGTGATCTTTCCCCTTGACGCTGCTTTGCAGCGATTGAGACCGGGACAGGCTCTTGGACGCAGCATCCGCCATGACGGATTCGATGGCTTCCTGCATCGATCCCGCTCGCCTGGTCGAGCGGGGCGACGGTCATTGCGACCGTCCCGCAGAGGTCGCGGTGCTGTTGAACGATGCCAAAGCCGCTTTGCAATCCGACCGTGCGTTTGCGAGAACCTGCGTGGTCCGGGCGCTGGAACTACTCCGCGAGGACGTGCCCCCACCCTGCGGTCCATCCTCCTGTCCTCAAGGTGGGCTCGCGTCCTGGCAGATCCGCCGTCTCCTGGCGCACATCGAGGCGCGGCTGGATGCATCGATCCGGGTGGCGGATCTTGCGGCACTTGTTGGTCTCAGCACGAGCCACTTCTCCCGGGCCTTCAAGCAGAGCTTCGGCCAGGCGCCGATGACCTACGTCTCGCTCCAGCGGGTGCGGTTGGCGCAGCGCCTGTTGCTGACCACGGACGACTCGCTGTGCCAGATCTCGCTGGCCTGTGGAATGTGCGACCAGGCGCATCTGACACGCGTCTTCCGTCGCCTCGTCGGGGACAGCCCCATGGCCTGGCGCCGACGACATGCCGTAGAGCCCCCGCCGCGCTTGGCAGTGTCCCGTCATGCATTGCCGTGAGGCAGGACGTCTGTCTCACCACCCCCGAAGGAGAACGCAAATGAAAGTTCTGATGGTCTTGACCTCCCATGACCAACTCGGCGACACCGGCCGCATGACCGGTTTCTGGCTCGAAGAGCTTGCCGCTCCGTATTACGTGTTCAAGGATGCCGGCGCGCAGATCGTACTGGCCTCGCCCAAGGGCGGCCAGCCGCCGCTCGATCCCAAGAGCAACGAGCCGGCGTTCCAGACCGACGATACCCGTCGCTTCGAGGCCGATGCGCAGGCGACCGCGCAACTGTCCGCGACCGTGCGCCTCGACAGCGTGGACCAGGCGGACTTCGACACGGTGTTCTATCCGGGCGGCCACGGCCCGATGTGGGACCTGGCCGAAAGCCCGGACTCTGCGCGCCTGATCGAAAGCTTTCTCGCGGCGGACAAGCCAGTCGCCCTGGTCTGCCACGCGCCCGGCGTGCTTCGCCACGTGAGAAACGCCGAGGGCCGACCGCTGGTTGAGGGCAGGAAGGTCACCGGCTTCACCAACACCGAGGAAGCGGCCGTGGGCCTGACCGAGGTGGTGCCGTTCCTGGTGGAGGACGAGCTCAAGGCCAAGGGCGGCCTCTATTCCAGCGGCCCGGACTGGGGACGCCATGTCGTGCAGGACGGCCTGCTGATCACCGGCCAGAACCCGGCTTCATCGGCCGACGCCGCCCGGCGTCTGCTCGCCGATGTTCGGCAGGCGGGACAAGAGTCGTCGCGATGAAGGTCTTCATCATCGGAATCGCCGGCGGCGTCGGCCGACGGGTGGCACAACGACTAGCCGAGGCCGGTGACGAAGCCGTCGGCCTGGTGCGACGGCCGGATCAGGCTCAGACGCTGGCCTCGCACGGCATCCTGACCGTGCCGGGTGACCTTGTGGCGACGTCGGTGGACGCACTGGCTGCGGCCCTGCGCGGCTGCGACGCGATCGTGTTCAGCGCCGGCGCCGGTGGCAGAGGGGGCGAAGGGGCGACCACGCGCGTCGACGGCGACGGGCCGGGCAAGCTGGCCGCGGCGGCCACGCGCGCCGGGGTACGTCGCTTCGTCCTGGTCTCGGTGTTTCCCGAGGCCTGGCGCGAGCGTCGCACGGATGCATCGTTCGAGCACTACATGGTCGAGAAGAAGAAGGCCGAGACGCAATTGGTGATGACCGACCTCGACTGGTTGATCGTACGCCCGTCAGAACTCACCGACGCGCCAGGCAGCGGCCATGTCGACCTGGGCCTGGCCAAGGTGCATACCGTGATCTCCCGCGACGACGTGGCCGCCACCATCGTCGCGTTGCTCCGTACGCCTCGCCTGAACCGGTTGATCCTGGAGCTGACCGGCGGCAGCATGACGATCGACGGCAGCGTCGCTGCATTGGTCAAGGACATCGGACCCTCGCAGCCATGAACCGTCGCGCGCTCGTGCGTTACGTGGGCGCTGGGGTAATGCCCGGATATCGCGCCGCTCGCCTGTGCTGGAAATCGGCGGCGATACTACTACCAGGCGCCTACCGGATGGTCAGCGCTCGTGAGGGTCCTCGCTGCCGATTTCCATGAGCGTCGAAGGCAGCGGGTGATTTGGGATGTTTATCGGGGGTAGAGTAGGATCGCTTTCAATCCACAGCGGTCTGGCTTAGATCAGTGTGACAACAGTGGTGGTAGGGCGCACTGCGGTAGATTGTCGCGAAGCATAGGCGCTTATGGCGAGTCATGCTTTAGGGAGAAGCATGTTTCCGATATGCGTGTCGCACAGAAAATCGAGACCATGTACAAATATCGAGAAATCGAAGATGTCTCAGAGTTGAAGCAGCTCTCAGACCAGCTGACCAAGCGCCTCCAGAAGCAGCTGAAGTTTCCCATGACCAAAGTCGTCGGCTATCCCAGCGGACATGCCGAAGTCCGAGTACATTTCGGGAGCAAGCGTGGTCAAGACGTGCCCTGGTGGTCCAGCGAGCTCTCACAGAATGGCGATGCTTACGTTAATTTGATTGGTAGAGGAGACCCGGAATCCAACGCATTTCTGATGATAGACCTACAGTTCAACGTGCCGATCAAAGAGTTTGGACGTAGGCACGGAGGCGCCTTCGTCCAGGACATCGAGTCGGGGGCAGCCGTACTTGCACACAGGGGAATCGTGACACGCGGCATGTCGAGGGTCAGGAAGGACGCATTGTTACAGGAGGCGGCCGCGACAACGACCTTGGTCGAGACCTCGCAAGGAGCCACGCCGCTATTACTCGTCGCAAGCCTGGATTCTCCGCAACTCGTGGAAGAAATCACCGACTTCGCTGAGGAGATTCGGCGCGCCGCTGACGCGGTCATGACGCAGGAGGCCGCAGAGGCAGAGATCGAGTCGAAACCTGGTGTACGTGCTCTGTCCCAATTGATCGATGGACGTCTCGGTGACTATTTCGATGAGTTCTGTGGGAAGCGCAAGCTGCCGCGCCGAGAGGCTGTGATCGTCGAAGTAAGGCATGGCCGCGTCGTCCAGCACCTGAGGGCGCAGCTGGAGGAGGTGGGAATGGTTCTGAAGTCCCAGCAGGTCGACCTAGCAATACGGAAGCGGGACGCGGTGCTGCTCTTCGAGGTGAAGACGTCCATGTCGTCAACCGACCTCTACACTGCTATCGGACAACTTTTGTTGCATTCTCTCGTCGCGCAAGAACAGTTCCACCGCGCGAAGGTCCGGAAGATCCTTGTAATTCCAGAGGCTCCCAATCCTCATCTGAGGAAGCGCATGGAGGAAAGTTTGGCGCTTCACCGCTTTGAGTGGGTAGCGTAGCCTCTCGTGGATGAGAGATGTCGATCTTTACGCCCAGATTCTGGGCTTATCCACGCCGTGGGAAGTGAGTGAGGTCCAACTGGACCGTCCCGCGG
>JAEWGI010000079.1 GCA_023388355.1 Pseudomonadota bacterium | reverse complement strand
TCGTCCAGGAACAGGGTGCCGCCGTCGGCGGCCTGGAACAGGCCGGCCTTGTCGGTGGTGGCGCCGGTAAAGCTGCCCTTCTTGTGGCCGAAGAATTCGCTTTCCATCAGCTCGGACGGGATCGCGCCGCAGTTGACCGGCACGAACGGGCCGCCGGCGCGCGAGCCCTGGGCGTGGATGGTGCGGGCGACCAGCTCCTTGCCGGTGCCCGATTCGCCGCTGATGTGCACCGGCGCCTGGCTGCGGGCGACCTTGGTGATGGTCTGGCGCAGCGACACCATGGCCGGGGACGCGCCAAGCAGGCGGCCGGCCTCCTCGGGTTCGGCCAGGCGGCGGGTGTTGAGGTCGAGCGCCTGGCGCACCAGGCCGCGCAGCACGTTGATGTCGACCGGTTTGCTGACGAAGTCGAAGGCGCCGGCCTTGAGTGCTTCCACCGCGGCCTCGACGTTGCCGTAGGCGGTGATGACCGCCACCGGGGTGGTGGGGAAGCGGGTGGAGATCTCGCTCACCAGTTCCAGGCCGGAGCCGTCGGGCAGGCGCATGTCGGTCAGGCACAGGTCGTAGGAGACGGTGCCGAGCATCTGCCGGGCGGCGTGCAGGTTGGGCGCAGTGTCGGTGCGCAGGCCCATCCGGCCGAGGGTGAGCACCAGCAGTTCTCGGATGTCGTGCTCGTCATCAACGATCAGGGCGCTGCGGGCTTCGTTCATAAAGTGTGGCAAGGGTCGCAAGGTGACCAATATTGACAGTTTTTGACGCGGGTGACGAGGGTGGTGAAGGCCAAGGTACGGGAGCGTACTGGACCGCGTCGATTCCGGTAACGGCCGGGAGCCGGATTCCTGCAGCCCGGGACGCTGGCGGTTCGCCGGGGCGGCTCAGTCCTGCTGCAGCAGTGCGTGCTGGGGCGGCAGGGTGATGCGGAAGCAGGCGCCGCCGCCGGGCACGGCGACGTATTCGAGCTGGGCCTCGTTGGCCCGGCACAGCTCGTGGGCGATGTACAGCCCCAGGCCGGTGCCGTTCTCGGAGGTGGTGAAGAAGGGGCGGAACAGCTGCGAGGTGACGGCGTCGGGGATGCCCGGGCCGCGGTCGAGGATCGAGATGCGCGGGGCGCGGTCGGCTTCCTCCAGGTGCAGGGCGATACGCGGCGTCTCGCCGGGCACGTGGCCGTAGCGCACGGCGTTGTTGACCAGGGCGGTGGTGATCTGCTGCAGGTGGCGCGGGTCGAACATCACCGGCAGCCGGGCGCACTCGCCGGTCAGGCGCAGCTGGGCGTTGTCCTCGGGCACGATCAGGCGGTAGTCCTCGATGAAGCTGCGGACGAAGGCGACCAGGTCGATGCGCTCGGGCTTGGCGCGCTCGCGACGGGCGAGGCCGAGCACGCTTTCGACGATGCCGTTGGTGCGCATGCACTGCTGGTGGATGATCTGCAGCAGGCGCCGGTCGCTGGTGCCCAGGTCCTGCGATTCCTCCAGCAGCTGGGTGGCGTAGCTGATCGCGGCCAGGGGGTTGCGGATCTCGTGGGCGAGGCTGGCCGAGAACCGGCCCATCGCCGCCAGGGTGAGCGATTCGGCGCGGCGCGAGAGCATCGAGGTGTCGTCGAGGAACACCAGGGTCGAGTCGCTGGTGGCCAGCAGGCGGGCGAAGCGGGGCAGCACGTCGGCCTGGTCGGGGCCGCAGGCCATGGGCGCGTCGCTCTGTTGGCCGTCCTCCAGCCACTGCGCCAGGCGCAGGGCCAGTTCCGGCGCCACCTGTGCCAGTACGTTGCCGTGCATGCCCTGGTCCTGGCGGGCGTCGTCCTCGCGCAGCAGCACCTGGGCGGCCTCGTTGGCCATGCGGATGCGGCCACCGCCGTCCACCAGCATCACCCCGGTGCGCATGCGCCGGATCACCAGTTCGTTGATCTCGGCCAGGTTGGCCGCCTCGGCGCCGCGCTGGTCGGCCAGGCGCTGGGCCACGCGCATCTGCCGGCCCAGGTGGTGCATCAGCGCCGCCACCGCGAAATACGCCACCGCGAACATCAGCACTTCGGCCAGCGGACGCTCGGCCACGCCTTCCATCCGGTCCCAGCCGTACTCGGCCAGCAGCGCGGCGGTGGCGGCGCCGGCGTAGGCCATGCTCCACGGCATCGACAGGAACAGCGCGCCCGCGGCCAGGTTGAACACGAACATCAGCGCGATGCCGGGCCCGGCGCCGGGCATGGCGTGGGTGGCGAGGAACATCACCGCCAGGTCCACCCCCAGGCCCACCAGCACGTGCGGCACCACCCCGCCGCGCAGCAGGCCGCCAACCTTGCGCAGGTGCACGGCATGGGCCAGGAGCACCAGCGCCAGCACCACGTAGGTGGTCGAGACGGTGCGCGCCAGCTGCGGCATGTGCATCTCGCCGATCAGCGAGCCCGCCGGGCTGAACACGATCAGCGCCAGCAGGGCCGATTCGAGCAGGCGGTAGAGCGCGAACAGATACAGCTCGCGGCGCAGCGAATGGTTGTGGTCGGAAGGGGCTGCGGCGGATGCGGCCAAGGGGGAGTGGCGCGGGGGACAGGGCCCCGGAGTATAGGCGCGGATCGGCCGCGAGGCCCCGCGCGCAGGGCCGCTTTGCCCACGGGCGGCGCATCGGCGAGAATACCGGGCCGCGTGCCGCCTGCAGGCCTCCGGGTTCCGGGCCGCGCCGCGATCCTCCCCAGCACGGACCCCACATGAACTTCCACGAATACCAGGCCAAGCAGCTGTTCGCCGATTACGGCATCGCGGTGCCCGCCGGGCGCGTCGCCCGCTCGCCCGAAGAAGCGGTCGATGCGGCCAAGGCCATCGGCGGCGACTTCTGGGTCGTCAAGGCACAGATCCACGCCGGCGGCCGCGGCAAGGCCGGCGGCGTCAAGCTGTCGCGCTCGCTCGACGAGGTGCGTGAGTACGCCAAGGGCATGCTCGGCACGAAGATGGAGACCTACCAGTCGGCCGGCGTGGCCCTGCCGATCGACAGCGTGCTGGTCACCCAGGCCACCGACATCGCGCAGGAGCTGTACCTGTCGGTGCTGGTCGACCGCGGCAGCCAGTCGGTCACTTTCATCGCCTCCAGCGAGGGCGGCGTCGAGATCGAGAAGACCGCCGAGGAGAATCCCGACGCGATCCAGACCCTCAACGTCAACTTCGTCCAGGGCCTGCAGCCCTACCAGTGCCGCGAGATGGGCTTCGCCCTGGGCCTGAGCGCCAAGCAGGTCAACCAGCTGACCAGGATCATGCTGGGCCTGTACCGGCTGTTCAACGAGAAGGACCTGGCGCTGGTGGAGCTCAACCCGCTGGCCGTGCTGAAGAACGGCGACCTGGCGGTGCTCGACGGCAAGGTCAATTCCGACGACAACGCCTCG
Source organism: Pseudomonadota bacterium (assembly GCA_023388355.1). The sequence continues at coordinate 38,761 of JAEWGI010000079.1, read as the reverse complement.
TTCCGCCACGCCGACCTGGTGGCGATGCGCGACATCCGCCAGGAGGACGAGACCGAGGTGGCCGCCAGCCAGCACGACCTCAACTACGTGACCATGGACGGCGACATCGGCTGCATGGTCAACGGCGCGGGCCTGGCGATGGCCACGATGGACGTGATCAAGCTCGAGGGCGGCGAACCGGCCAACTTCCTCGACGTGGGCGGCGGCGCCAACAAGGAGCGCGTGACCGAGGCGTTCAAGCTGATCCTGTCGGACGAGGACGTGAAGGCGATCTTCGTCAACATCTTCGGCGGCATCGTGCGCTGCGACATGATCGCCGAGGGCATCATCGCCGCGGTCAAGGAAGTGGACGTCAAGGTGCCGGTGATCGTGCGCCTGGAAGGCACCAACGTCGAGGAAGGCAAGAAGCTGCTGCGCGAGAGCGGGCTGGCGATCACGCCCGCCGACGACATCAACGATGGCGCGAAGAAGGCCGTCGCGGCGGTGAAGCAGGCCGCCTGACGCACAGCCTCCCCCGCGGGGGAGACCACCATGCTCCCTCCCCCGCCTGCGGGGGAGGGCTGGGGTGGGGGCCCGACGATCGCTTCGGACCCGGCCCCCATCCCGACCCTTCCCCCGCGCGCGGGGGGAGGACTACAACAGATCAGGAATTACACATGAGCGTTTTGGTCAACAGGAACACCAAGGTGATCGTGCAGGGCTTCACCGGCCAGCAGGGCACCTTCCACGCCGAGCAGATGCTCGACTACGGCACGAAGGTGGTCGGCGGCGTGACTCCGGGCAAGGGCGGCACCGAGCACCTCGGCCTGCCGGTCTTCAACACCGTGCGCGACGCGGTCACCGACACCGGCGCCAACGCCTCGGTGATCTACGTGCCGCCGCCGTTCGCGGCCGACGCCATCCTCGAGGCGGCCGATGCCGGCATCGAGGTGATCGTGTGCATCACCGAGGGCATTCCGGTGCTGGACATGCTGCGGGTCAAGAACACCCTCAAGGGCTATCCGGACACGGTGCTGGTCGGGCCGAACTGCCCGGGCGTGATCACCCCCGGGGAGTGCAAGATCGGGATCATGCCCGGCCACATCCACAAGCCCGGCAAGGTGGGCATCGTCTCGCGCTCGGGCACGCTGACCTATGAAGCGGTGAAGCAGACCACGGATGCGGGGCTGGGCCAGTCGACCTGCATCGGCATCGGCGGCGACCCGATCAACGGCACCAACTTCATCGACGCGCTGAAGCTGTTCCAGGACGACCCGCAGACCGAGGGCATCATCCTGGTCGGCGAGATCGGTGGCAGTGCCGAAGAGGAAGCGGCCGAGTACATCGCCGAGTTCGTGACCAAGCCGGTGGTGGGCTTCATCGCCGGCGCCTCGGCACCGAAGGGCAAGCGCATGGGCCATGCGGGCGCGATCGCCTCGGGCGGCTCGGGCACGGCCGAGGGCAAGTTCGCGGCGCTGGAGAAGGCGGGGGTGACGACGGTGAAGTCGCCGGGCGACTTGGGCGCGGCGATTGCGAAGCGGCTCAACGGCTGATTCGCGCGCTGTGATGTGTTGTGGGAGGCCGCCTTCGGGCGGCCTTCTGCGTTTTGGAGCTTCGAATCCGTGATCGATTGACATCGACCCACAGGATGCGCATGATCGATGCGCATTCTTAGGAGTACACGCATGCGCATCCATGAAGATTATGCCGGCTACGGCAAGCGGGCCACGAACGTCAGCGTCAACCAGGGCTTGTTGGAGGAGGCCAGGGTGCTCGGGATCAACCTGTCGGCAACGCTCGAGAAGGCGCTGGAATCGGAGGTGCGTGCGCGAAGGCGCGAGAAGTGGCTGGCGGAGAACCGGGAAGCGATCGCCGCCTACAACGCGCATATCGAGGAGCATGGCGTCTTCGGCGACCACGTGCGCTCGTTCTGATGCGCCAGTTCTGCGTCTATCCGAATCCGAACGCCGCCACCAGCAAGGCGTACCCCTATCTGCTGAACGTGCAAAGCGACCTGATCGAGGGCCTCGGTTCGCGGGTCATGGTGCCGTTGGCGCCGGCGGACACGTTCAAGGGCAAGCGCCTGGGTGGCCTGATGCCGATGTTCCGGATCGAGGGCGCCGATTGCGTCATGCTGACGGCCCAGGCGTCCGGCATGTCGGTCAAGCGGTTCGGGAGCGAAGTTGCTGATCTTTCGCACGAGCGTGCCGCCATCATGGCGGCGCTCGATCTGCTGATCTCGGGAATCTGACATGACCGACACCCTCCGCATCGCCATGGCCCAGTTCGACTTCCCGGTCGGCGACGTGGCCGGCAATACCGAGCGCATCGTGGCGATGATCGCCGAGGCGCGCGACGAGTACGCGGCCGACATCGTGCTGTTCCCGGAGCTGGCGGTCAGCGGCTATCCGCCCGAGGACCTGCTGATGCGGCCCTCGTTCCTGGCCGACTGCGACCGGGCGATGCGCGAGATCGCGAAGGCGGCCACCGGCATCGTCGCGGTGGTGGGCTGGCCGGAAAGCGTGGGCAGCAGCATCCTGTACAACTCGGCCAGCGTGCTGCGCGGCGGTCGGATCGAGGCGACTTACCGCAAGCGCGAGCTGCCCAACAGCGACGTGTTCGACGAGCGGCGCTATTTCTACGTGGATCCGGATGGCGGCAGCTGCGTGGTCGAGGTCAAGGGCGTGCCGGTGGGCGTGCTGGTGTGCGAGGACGCGTGGTTTCCCGAGCCGCTGGCCGAAACCGCGCGCGACGGTGCGCAGCTGGTGCTGATCGCCAACGCCTCGCCGTTCGAGCGCGGCAAGCATGCGCGGCGCGACGCGATGCTGGCCGAGCGCACCCGCGAGAGCGGCGCGGCGCTGGCCTATCTCAACGTCGTGGGCGGGCAGGATTCGCTGGTGTTCGACGGCGCCTCGCTGGTGGCCGATGCCGATGGCACGGTGCACCCGGCGGCGGCCGCGTTCACCGACCAGTGGCTGGTGGTGGACTACGACGTGGCCGCGCGACGCTTCTCGCCGGTGCTGTGGATGGACGACGGCGACGAGAGCATGGACGCGCTGGCCTGGCGCGCGGTGGTGCGCGGGATCCGCGACTACTGCGGCAAGAACGGGTTCTCGAAAGTGTGGCTGGGGCTGTCGGGCGGGATCGATTCGTCGATCGTGCTGGCGCTGGCGGTCGATGCGCTGGGCGCCGGCAACGTCACCGCGGTGCGGATGCCGTCGCGCTACACAGCAGGCCTGTCGAACGATCTGGCGCAGGAGCAGTGCGATGCGCTGGGGGTGGAGCTGCTGACGATCCCGATCGAGCAGCCGTTCCAGGGGTTCCTCGATGCGCTGTCGGCGAAGTTCGAAGGCCAGGCGCCCGACGCCACCGAGGAGAACCTGCAGTCGCGCGCGCGCGGCGCGCTGCTGATGGCCCTGTCGAACAAGTTCGGCGGGCTGCTGCTGACCACGGGCAACAAGAGCGAGTACGCGGTCGGCTACGCCACGATCTACGGCGACATGTGCGGCGGCTACGCGCCGATCAAGGACCTGTACAAGACCGAGGTCTACGGCCTGTCGAAATGGCGCAACACGGTGGGCGGCGCGCCGGTGATTCCGCCGGACGTGATCGCGCGCGCGCCCTCGGCCGAGCTGCGCGACAACCAGCTCGACCAGGATTCGCTGCCGCCCTATGACGTGCTCGACGCGATCCTGCGCCGCTACGTCGACCTGGAGCAGTCGCGCGACGAGATCGTCGGCGCCGGCTTCGATGCCGCCACCGTCGACCGGGTGCTGCGCCTGGTGCGCATCAGCGAATGGAAGCGCCACCAGGCCGCGCCGGGGCCGAAGGTGTCGCGGCGCGCCTTCGGCCGCGAGCGGCGCTATCCGATCAGCAACCGCTACCCGGCGTAGTCCGGTCCAGCCCCGCCACGGGCAGGCGCAGCGCATCCGGGTCGACCACGAAAAACGCCGCCCGGAGGCGGCGTTTCCAGCGGCACGCGGGCCGGGCGATCAGCGCCGGGCGTTCTCGTCGTTGTCGATCGCCGAGCGTTCGCCGGCGAACGGGTTGAGCTTGCGGATGGTCCAGGGGTAGTCCGGCCAGTCGCCGGTCAGGAACGGGTGGTCCGGCTCGTTCTGCGCCAGCACGCGGCGGGCATCCGCGGCCAGGGTCTCGTTGCCAAGCTCGGCATAGGCCGCGGCCAGCACCGCCACCGCGTCGTTCTGGAATTCGCTCTGCGGATAGGTTTCAAGCAGGTAGGTGGCGCGCTCGGTGGCGGCCACCCAGGCGTCGCGGCGCATGTAGTACAGCGCCGTCTCGATCTCGTGGCGGGCGAACATGTTGCGCAGCGCGACCATGCGCTGGCGCGCGTCGGCCGCGTAGCGGCTGTTGGGATAGCGGTCGGCCAGGGTATTGAAGTCGGAAAAGGCCTGGTTGGGCGTGGCCAGGTCGCGGCGGCTGGCGTCCAGGCGCCACACCCGCTGCATGAACACCGCGTCGCGGTTGGAGTTCACCAGCCCGCGCAGGTAGTACATGTAGGGGGTGTTGCGGTGGGTGGGATAGGTGCGCAGGAAGCGGTCGATGATCGAGATCGCCTCCTCGTTGTTGCCCATCTTGAACTGGGCAAAGGCGCTTTCCATCAGCGCCTGCTCGGTATAGGGGCCGTACGGGTACTGGGCCAGCAGGCGCCGGTAGGTAACGGCGGCGCCGCTCCAGTTGCCCTGGTGCATCTGCGACAGGCCCTTGTCGTAGAGCTCCTCGACCGGGACCCCCTCGTTCTCGTTCTCGTCCTTGAACACGCCCTTGATCCGCGCGCAGCCGGAGGTCGTCAGGGCGATCACGAGCAGGAGCAGGATCGCGCGGCGGAGCGGAAGCGGGCGGAGGGACATGGGCACCGGGGCAGGCAGGACACGAAGCGCGGATAATACCAGTCCGCCCCCTCCACCCGGGGGGCAGGCCTGAATCGCAGCCGTCCATGTCCGACTCCCCTCCCGATGCCATCGATCTGCGCGAGACCCGCGTGCCCGATTCCCTCGCCGGGCGGCGGTTCGACGCGGTGCTGGCCGAGCTGTTTCCCGAATTCTCGCGTTCGCGCCTGGCGGCCTGGATCCGCGACGGCGACGCGCTGCTGGACGGCCGGGCGGTGCGCCCGCGTGACCCGGTGCGGGGCGGCGAGCTGGTGCGGCTGGCGGCGCGGCTGGAGGTGGAGACCACCGCCGTGGCCCAGGACATCCCGCTGCGGGTCCTGCACGAGGACGCCGAGGTGATCGTGATCGACAAGCCCGCCGGCCTGGTGGTGCACCCGGGCGCGGGCAACCCCGACGGCACCCTGGTCAACGCCCTGCTGCATCGCGATCCGTCGCTGGCGGCGGTGCCGCGTGCCGGCGTGGTCCATCGCCTGGACAAGGACACCTCGGGGGTGATGGTGGTGGCCCGCACCCTGCAGGCGCAGACCGCGCTGGTGGCGCAGCTGTCCGCGCGCGGCGTGCACCGCCAGTACCTGGCGGTGGTGGCCGGTGCGCTGGTGGCCGGGGGCACGGTGGATGCGCCGATCGACCGCCATCCGCGCGACCGCGTGCGCATGGCCGTGCGCGAGGACGGACGCGAGGCGGTGACCCATTACCGCCTGCGCGAGCGCTTCCGCGCCCATACCGCGCTGGAGTGCAGGCTGGAAACCGGCCGCACCCACCAGATTCGGGTGCACATGGCGCACGTGCGCCATCCGATCCTCGGTGATCCGCTGTACGGCGGTCCGCTGAAGCTGCCCAAGGGGGCCTCCGACGAACTGGTGGCGGCGTTGCGGGGATTCCGGCGCCAGGCCCTGCACGCCGAGACGCTGGAGTTCGAACACCCGGCCAGCGGCGAACCGCTGCGCTGCACCGCGCCGGTGCCGGAAGACATGCTGGCGCTGATGGCGACCCTGCGCGCGGATGCGGCGGCGCAGGCCGAAGCGGAGCGTTCGCGACGGTGGTGAACGATCGCATCGAGGCGGTGGGCCTGCCGGCGAACGTGCGCGCGTTCACCACGCTGCGGTATGGCGCAGGGACGTCCGCGGCACCGTTCGACGCCTTCAATCTGGGCAACTTCCGCGATGCGCAGGGGGATGATCCGGAGACGGTGGCGCGCAACCGGGCGGAACTGGTGCAGCGCTTCGGGCTGCCGTCGTGGCCGCACTGGCTGCGGCAGGTGCATGGGACGGGCGTGGCGGGGTTCGACGAGGCGGCCTTGCCCCCACCCCGGCCCTGCCCGGCGGGCGGAGAAGGGAGCGCGACCGCCTTTCCCCCCCCCCCGCGTGCGGTGGAGGGCCGGGGTGGGGGCCTGTCCGAAGCCCATGCTCCGCACTCTCCAGCGCCGGTCGCCGACGGCCACGCGTCCGAACCCGAAGCCGACGCCGCCACCACCTCCACGCCCGGTGTCGTGCTTGCCATCCTCACCGCCGACTGCCTGCCGGTGGTCTTCGCCGCGAAGGACGGCAGCGAAATCGCCGCCGCCCACGCCGGCTGGCCGGGCCTGGCGGCGGGCATGCTGGAGGCAACGCTCGCGGCGATGCGCACGCCGGCGGCCGATGTCGTGGCCTGGATCGGACCCTGTGCCGGTCCGGGGCGCTACGAAGTCGGCCGCAACGTCTTCGACGCCTTCGTCGCGACCGATGCGGGCGCCGTATCCGCGTTCGCGCCGACGCGCGAGGGGCACTGGCTGGCGAACCTGCCCGCGCTGGCGCGGCGCCGCCTGGCCGCCGCCGGCGTGGCCGCGGCCGACGTCCACGGCGGCAGCCTGTGCACGATCTCCGAACCCGGGCGCTTCTTCTCCCATCGCCGCGATGGCCGCAGCGGCCGCATCGCCACGCTGGCGTGGATCGGCCGCGCCGCTTAGCCCCCCCGCGTCCGCCTGGCGATGCGCGGCTCCTGCCCAGCCGCTATGCTTGAGCCGCGTCGCCCGAGCCTTGCCACATGCAGCCCACCTTGTTCCAGCAGGCGCTAGGCGCCGCCTTCTTCCGGCTGCCCGAGAGCCTGCGCGGCCTGCATTCGATCCGCGGCCAGACGCGCTACGCCGGTCGTTCGACCGTCGAGCGCGGGCGCAACCCGCTCGCGCGGCTGTGCGCCCGGGTGGCCGGCCTTCCGGCCGCCGGCGAGGATGTCGAGACCGTCGTCGACTTCGAGTGCGCGCCCGGGCGCGAAACCTGGCGCCGCAGCTTTGGCGGCGCGCGGATGGTCTCGACCGTGGCCCTGCATCGCGGCCTGCTGCGCGAGCGCCTGGGGCCGGTGCAGTTCCGCTTCGCCCTGCACGCCAATGACGGTGCGATCTGGTGGACGGTGGCCGGCGCGCGCCTGTTCGGCCTGCTGCCGATGCCGGCGTCGATGTTCGAAGGCGTGCGCTGCCGCGAGTACGAGCAGGACGGACGCTACCGCTTCGAAGTGGAGGCCACGTTGCCGGTGACCGGCCGGATCATCCGCTACGCCGGATGGCTGGAGCCGGCGTGAGCGGCAAGCCGGATGCCCGCGCCGCTGGAACATCGGGGCCGATGCCCGTGGATGGATCCGGCCCGGATCCTGGCGTCGACATCATCGCCTTCGACGACATCTGCGCGCTGTGCAACGGCTGAGCACGCTGCGCCTTGCTCCTCCCTCCGCTTGCGGGGGGAGGTTGGGAGCGGGGCGGCTTCAGGTCGCGCCGCCACCCATCGCGCGCTTTGCGCGCGCCCCCATCCCGGCCTTCCCCCGCGAGCGGGGGAAGGGGCAGAAGCAGAAGCAGAAGCGGAAGCGGAAGCGGAAGTGGAACTAGTGACGCTGCGCTTTGCTCCTCCCTCCGCTTGCGGGGGGAGGTTGGGAGGGGGGCGGCTTCAGGTTGCGTCGTCACCCATCGCGCGCTTCGCGCGCGCCCCCATCCCGGCCTTCCCCCGCGAGCGGGGGAAGGGGCAGAAGCAGAAGCGGAAGTGGAGCTAGTGACGCTGCGAAGCAATGACGCTGCGCCTTGCTCCTCCCTCCGCTTGCGGGGGGAGTCGGGGAGGGGGCGGCTTCAGGTCGCGCCGCCACCCACCGCGCGCTTCGCGCGCGCCCCCATCCCGGCCTTCCGCCCCGGAGGGCACGTAGCCCCGCTTGCGGGGGAAGGAGCAGAAGCAGGAGCGGCAACGCTCTGCTTTGCTCCTGCCCGGGAATGGACGAAAAGTGCGGCAAGGCTTGTTTCGCCGGCCGTTCACCCGCATCTGGACACCATCGCCGGTCTGGCCGGCCATTCTTCCGAGGCGATCCCGATGCGGATGGACAAGCTCACCTCGCGTTTCCAGCAGGCGCTGGCCGACGCGCAATCGCTGGCCGTGGGCCGCGACCACAACATGATCGAACCGGCGCACCTGCTGGTGGCCCTGATCGACCAGCAGGGCGGCGGCACGCGGCCGCTGCTGTCGCAGGCCGGGGTCAACGTGCCCCTGCTGCGCGAGCGCCTCGGCGAGGCGCTGGAGAAGCTGCCGAGGGTGACCGGCCAGGCCGGCCAGCTGTCGGTCGGCAACGACCTGGGCCGGCTGCTCAACGTCACCGACAAGCTGGCCCAGCAGCGCGGCGACGCCTTCATCGCCAGCGAACTGTTCCTGCTCGCGGCGCTGGAGGACGGCGGCGACGCCGGCCGCGCGCTCAAGGCCGCCGGTGCGACGAAGCAGGCGCTCGAAGCCGCGATCGACAGGGTCCGCGGCGGCGAGAGCGTGCAGGACGAGAACGCCGAGGAGTCGCGCCAGGCGCTGGAGAAGTACACCATCGACCTGACCGCGCGCGCCGAGGGCGGCAAGCTCGATCCGGTGATCGGCCGCGACGAGGAGATCCGCCGCACCATCCAGGTGCTGCAGCGGCGGACCAAGAACAACCCGGTGCTGATCGGCGAGCCGGGCGTGGGCAAGACCGCGATCGCCGAAGGCCTGGCCCAGCGCATCGTCAACAACGAGGTGCCCGAGGGCCTGCGCGGCAAGCGCGTGCTCTCGCTGGACATGGGCGCGCTGATCGCCGGGGCCAAGTTCCGCGGCGAGTTCGAGGAGCGGCTCAAGGCGGTGCTGTCCGACCTGGCGAAGAACGAGGGCCAGATCATCCTGTTCATCGACGAGCTGCACACCATGGTCGGCGCCGGCAAGGCCGAGGGCTCGATGGATGCGGGCAACATGCTCAAGCCGGCGCTGGCGCGCGGCGAGCTGCACTGCATCGGCGCGACCACGCTCGACGAATACCGCAAGTACGTGGAGAAGGACGCCGCGCTCGAGCGCCGCTTCCAGAAGGTGTTCGTGGGCGAACCGACGGTGGAGGACACCATCGCCATCCTGCGCGGGCTCAAGGAGCGCTACGCCGTGCACCACGGGGTGGAGATCACCGACCCGGCGATCGTCGCCGCGGCCACGCTCTCGCACCGCTACATCGCCGACCGCAAGCTGCCCGACAAGGCCATCGACCTGATGGACGAGGCGGCCTCGCGGATCCGCATGGAGATCGACTCCAAGCCCGAGGAGCTCGACCGCAAGGAGCGCCGGCTGATCCAGCTCAAGATCCAGCGCGAGGCGCTGAAGAAGGAGAAGGACGCCGAGTCGAAGCAGCGCCTGGCCGACCTGGAAGCCGAGATCGCCGGGCTGGAGCGCGAGTACAACGACCTGGAGGAGATCTGGAAGGCCGAGAAGGCCACGGTCCAGGGCGCGACGAAGATCAAGGAGCAGATCGAGCAGGCGCGCCTGCAGCTGGAGGCCGCGCAGCGCCAGCAGGACTACGCGGCGATGAGCGAGATCCAGTACGGCCGTCTGCCGGAGCTGGAAAAGCAGCTCAAGGCGGCGCAGGAGGTCGAAACCACCGGCTTCCAGCTGCTGCAGGACCGGGTGACCGCCGAGGAGATCGCCGAGGTGGTCGCGCGCTGGACCGGCATTCCGGTCAGCAAGATGCTCGAGGGCGAGCGCGACAAGCTGCTCAAGATGGAGGACGCGCTGCATGGGCGCGTGGTGGGCCAGGACGAGGCGGTCAAGGTGGTGTCCGACGCGGTTCGCCGCGCGCGCGCCGGGCTGGCCGACCCGAACCGTCCCGACGGTTCGTTCCTGTTCCTCGGCCCGACCGGCGTGGGCAAGACCGAGCTGTGCAAGGCGCTGGCCGGCTTCCTGTTCGACACCGAGGAGGCGATGGTGCGCATCGACATGAGCGAGTTCATGGAGAAGCACGCCGTGAGCCGCCTGGTCGGCGCGCCCCCGGGCTATGTCGGCTACGAGGAGGGCGGCTATCTCACCGAGGCGGTGCGGCGCCGGCCCTACAGCGTGATCCTGCTCGACGAGGTCGAGAAGGCGCACCCGGACGTGTTCAACATCCTGCTGCAGGTGCTCGACGACGGCCGCCTGACCGACGGCCAGGGCCGCACGGTCGATTTCCGCAACACCGTGATCGTGATGACGTCCAACCTGGGCTCGCACCAGATCCAGGAGATGGCCGGCGACGATTCGCCCGAGGCCTACCTGCAGATGAAGGCCTCGGTGATGGGCGTGGTGCAGGCGCACTTCCGGCCCGAGTTCATCAACCGGCTCGACGACATCGTGGTGTTCCATCCGCTGGACAAGGCGCAGATCAAGTCGATCGCGCGGATCCAGCTGGGCGGGCTGGAGAAGCGGCTGGCCGAGCGCGGCATCCGCATCGAGGTGTCGGACCAGGCCTTCGACCTGCTCGCCAACGTCGGCTTCGATCCGGTGTACGGCGCGCGGCCGCTCAAGCGCGCGATCCAGCAGCAGATGGAGAACCCGCTGGCCCAGCAGATCCTGTCGGGCGCATTCGGCAGCGGGGATACGGTGGTGGTGGACGCCGACGGCGGGCGGCTCGCGTTTTCGAAGCGCTGATTCGGCTGCGGCACGGCGGCTCCGGCTTGCCCCCACCCCGGCCCTCCCCCGCAAACGGGCGAGGGAGTAGAACGGTGCGGCTTTGAGCTCCCTCCCCCGCTTGCGGGGGAGGGTTGGGGTGGGGGCCACCGGAGCGACACCACTCCGGACCAGCCGAAGCCAAGGTTGCCCCTGCAACCGCCATTCCGCCCCGCCCGGGCTTCAAGTATGGTCATGGGTAGTGTCCGACCCGAGTGCAGCGCCATGTCCGACAACAATTGGAAGCCCGAAACCATCGCCGTCCACGGCGGCTATTCGCCCGATCCGACCACGCGTTCGGTCGCGGTGCCGATCTACCAGACCGTGGCCTACGCCTTCGACAGCGCCCAGCACGGCGCCGACCTGTTCGACCTCAAGGTGCCGGGCAACATCTACACCCGGATCATGAACCCGACCACCGACGTGCTGGAGCAGCGCGTCGCGGCCCTGGAAGGCGGGATCGGCGCGCTGGCGCTGGCCTCGGGTCAGTCCGCGATCACCTATGCGATCCAGACCATCGCCGAGGCCGGCGACAACATCGTTTCCTCGGCGGCGCTGTACGGCGGCACCTACAACCTGTTCGCGCACACGCTGCCGCAGTTCGGCATCGAGACGCGCTTCGCCGACCACCGCGATCCGGACTCGTTCGGCAAGCTGATCGACGAGCGCACCAAGGCGGTGTTCGTCGAGTCGATCGGCAACCCGCTGGGCAACATCACCGACATCGAGGCGGTGGCGAAGGTGGCCCACGCGCACGGCGTGCCGCTGATCGTCGACAACACGGTGCCCACTCCGTACCTGCTGCGGCCGATCGATTTCGGCGCCGACATCGTCGTGCACTCGCTGACCAAGTATCTCGGCGGCCACGGCAACAGCATCGGCGGCGCGATCGTGGATTCGGGCAGGTTCCCCTGGGCCGAGCACAAGGCGCGCTTCCGCCGCCTCAACGAGCCCGACGTGAGCTACCACGGCGTGGTCTACACCGAGGCGTTGGGCCCGGCCGCGTACATCGGCCGCGCGCGGGTGGTGCCGCTGCGCAATACCGGCGCGGCGCTGTCGCCGTTCAACGCCTTCCTGATCCTGCAGGGCATCGAGACCCTGCCGCTGCGCATGGACCGGATCAATGCCAACACCCTGGCGGTCGCGCAGCACCTGCAGAAGCATTCGAAGGTGGAGTGGGTGAACTACGCCAGCCTGCCGGGCCATGCCGACCAGGCGCTTGCGAAGAAGTACCTGCGCGACGGCGGTGCCTCCGGGCTGTTCACCTTCGGCCTGTCCGGCGGGCGCGAGGCGGGCGCCCGCTTCCTCGACGCGCTGGGGCTGTTCACCCGGCTGGTGAACATCGGCGACACGCGTTCGCTGGCCACGCATCCGGCCTCGACAACCCATCGCCAACTCTCGCCGGCGGAACTGGCGCAGGCCGGAGTGACCGAGGACACGGTGCGCCTGTGCATCGGCATCGAACACGTCGACGACCTGCTGGCCGACCTGGAGCAGGCGCTGGCCCAGGCCTGAGGCTCAGTCCAGGGTCGCCAGCAGGGCGGGGATGCCGGCGGCGGCCGGCATCCGCAGGCGCTCGTGGGCGATGGCGCTCACGGCGCTGTCGACCGGATTGATCTCGACCACGCGCGCTCCGCGCTCACGTGCCAGCAGCGGCAGCGATGCGGCGGGCTGCACCAGGCCCGAAGTGCCGACCACCACCAGCAGCTCGCACCCCTCCACCGCGGCGCAGCCGCGGTCCCAGGCATCCTCCGGCAGCGCTTCGCCGAACCAGACCACGCCAGGGCGGAACGGCCCGCCGCAGCGCGGACAGGGTGGCGGCGTTTCGCGCGTTCCCTCGTCGATCGCGTCGAGACGGTCCAGGATCGGATCGGGTTCCATCGCCTGGCCGCAGTCCAGGCAGCGCGAGGCGAACAGGCTGCCATGCAGGTGGACCACGTCTCCAGAGCCGGCGCGTTCGTGCAGGTCGTCGACGTTCTGGGTGATCACCGACATCGTGTTGCCGTCGCGGGCCCACTGCGCGATCGCCCGATGTCCGGCGTTGGGCACCGCCCGCCGCACCAGCGCCGCGCGCCAGCGGTACCAGCCCCAGCACAACGCCGGATCGCGACGGAATGCCGCGGGCGTGGCCAGCTGTTCGGCGTCGTGCTGTGCCCACAGGCCGGCCAGCGCGTCGCGAAAGGTCGGGACGCCACTCTCCGCGGACATGCCTGCGCCGGTGAGGAAGACGACGTGCATGCGGCCCGCGCCTGCGACCGGTCGCCGCTCAGGCCGCCGCGGGCGCCGGATCGCTCGGCGGCGCCGCGTCGTCGCTGGCGGCCTTGCGCACCGGACGGTAGGGCGGCGTGGCCATGACCATCTCGGCCAGCGAGAACGCCAGCTCGCGTTCGGCCAGCACGGCGCCGTCGGCACCGTGCTGCAGCAGGTGGCGTACCTCGGCCTCGCTGTGCGCGCGCGCCAGCACGGTCAGCGCCGGGTTGAGCTGCTTCATCCGCTCGATGGTCTCGCCGGCCTCGAGCGCGCGCGGGATCGCGAATACCGCCAGCTTGGCGCGCTCGGGCAGGGCCTCGCGCATCACCGGTTCGGAGGCCACGTTGCCGCGCACGGTGAGCAGGCCCTCCTCGCGCGCGCGCTGGTTCAGGTCGGCCTCTTCCTCCACCACCACCACCGGCACGCCGCGGTCGCGCAGCAGCAGCGCCAGCTGCCGGCCCACGCGGCCATAGCCGACCACGATGGTGTGGTCGTCGACGTCCAGCGGCGGGTGCTCGACCTCGTGCTCGCGCGCAGCGACCTCGACCGCGGCCTCCGCCGCCGCGGCCTCGGCGGCCTTCTTCGCCAGGCGCCGGTCGAGCAGGCGGAAGATCATCGGGTTGAGCATGATCGAGATCAGCGCGCCGGCCAGCACCAGCGACTGCTCGTCCACCGACAGCATCTGCAGCGCCACGCCGAGCCCGGCGATGATGAAGGCGAACTCGCCGATCTGCGCCAGGCTGGCGGAAATGGTCAGCGCGGTGGAGCTGGGATGGCCGAAGGCGCGCACGATGAAGTATGCCGCCGCCGACTTGCCGAAGATGATGATCAGCGTCGTGGCGGCCACCTCCAGCGGCCGCTGCACCAGGATCATCGGGTCGAACAGCATGCCCACCGAGACGAAGAACAGCACCGCGAACGCGTCGCGCAGCGGCAGCGAGTCGTTGGCCGCCTTGTGGCTGAGCTCGGACTCGTTGAGCAGCATCCCGGCGAAGAACGCGCCCAGCGCGAACGACACGCCGAACAGCAGCGCCGAGCCGAAGGCGATGCCCAGCGCGATCGCCAGCACCGACAGGGTGAACAGTTCGCGCGAGCCGGTGCCGGCGATGCGCTCGAGCACCAGCGGGATCAGCCGCCGCCCGACCACCAGCATCACCGCGACGAAGGCGGCGACCTTGAGCATGGTCCAGAACACGGTGATCGCCACGCCGCGCAGCGTGGGCGGCGGCGCGCCGTTGGTGCCGACGAAGATTTCCGCCATCACCGGCATCATCACCAGCGCGATCACGCAGGCCAGGTCCTCGACGATCAGCCAGCCCACGGCGATGCGGCCGCGGGCGGTGTCGAGCAGGCGCCGTTCCTCCATCGCCCGCAGCAGCACCACGGTGCTGGCGGTCGCCAGGGAGAAGCCGAAGATGATCCCGTGCAGGGTCGGCCAGCCCAGCAGCGCCGCCAGTCCCCAGCCGAGCACGGTGGCGACGGTGATCTGCGCGACCGCGCCGGGAATCGCGATCGCCTTGACCTCCATGAGGTCCTTGAGCGAGAAGTGCAGGCCGACGCCGAACATCAGCAGCATCACGCCGATCTCGGCCAGCTGGTTGGCGATTTCCTGGTCGGCGACGAAGCCGGGGGTATAGGGGCCGACGCAGATGCCGGCGATGAGGTAGCCCACGAGGGGCGACAGGCGCAGCCGGTTGGCCAGGGCGCCGAGGACGAAAGCCAGGGCCAGGCCAACCGCGACGATGTCGATCAGGCTGGTGTCGTGATGCATCCGGGGGCGGGGGTGTGCGGAAGTTCCGCTTGGGTCGGGAGTTTGGCCGATGCGGCCGCTCCGCCGCAAACGCCGCGTGCCCCGCCGGGATGGCGGGGCACGCGGCACGTGGACCCGGGTGGATGGCGCGGCCCGGGGACGGGCCTGCCTACCAGCGGTAGCCGATGCGGCCGTACACGTAGGTGCCGTTGAAGCCGGCCGGCGAGTAGTTGCTGTACGGGAACAGGCCGTAGGTGCTGTTGAGCTCGTTGACCTGGCGGTCCGGGTAGCTGTCGGTGACGTTGTCCGCGCCCAGGGTCAGGGTCCAGTTCGGGTCCGGACGGTAGCTGGCCGACACGTCCACCACCCACTGCGCGTCATAGGCCTGGTCGCGTGCGGCCGAGGCCGAATTGCGCACGGTGAACTCGCCGTAGCGGGTGGCGTTCACGCCCAGCGTCCAGGCGTCCGCGGTCCAGGTGGCGCCAAGGATGCCCTTGTCCTTCGGGAAGCCTTCCTCGATCCGGCCCAGCTCGTCGCGTCCGATCAGCGCGGTGGTGATGCCCAGGTCGGCGAACACCGCCGGGCTGTCGCTGCGCCGGGTGATCTCGGTCTGGTTGTAGCTGTAGCCGGCGGTCAGGGACAGCGCGCTGGCGGCCAGCGGCACCTCGTAGCTGGCGACCAGGTCCACGCCCTCGGTGGTGGTGTCCAGCGCGTTGGTGAAGTAAGCGAAGCGGTCCACCGGCGGCAGGCCCAGGCCGGCCAGCAGCGCGCGCGCGGCCGGGGTGGCGGTGATGTTGGAGGAATAGGCGATGCGGTCGTCGATGTCGATGCGGTAGGCGTCCACGGTCACGTACAGCCGCTCGCCGGGCTGGATCACCAGGCCCAGGCTCGCCGACTGCGAGGTCTCGGCCTGCAGCGGCTGCGCGCCCAGCGCCCGGGCCGCGGCGCTGCTGGCCGGGAAGGTGCCGCGCTCGGTGAACACGCCGGCGTCGATGATGCTGGACACCGCCTGGTAGCCCTGCTGGGCCAGGGACGGCGCGCGGAAGCCGCTGGACACGGTGCCGCGCAGGGCGACCGCGTCGCTGAAGGCGTAGCGCGCGGAGAGCTTGCCGGAGGTTTCCGCGCCGAAGTCCGAGTAGTCCTCGTAGCGGGCGGCGATGCCGGCCGAGAAGCGCTCGGTGAGGTCGCCTTCCAGGCCGAGGTAGGCGGCCCAGTTGTCGCGGCCGGCGTGCACCGCGTTGACCGGGGTGAAGCCCGGGAAGCCCTGGGCACCGCCGTTCTCGTACGAGCCCGGCTCGCCCGGCGACTGGTTCCACTTCTCCTCGCGGTACTCGGCGCCGAAGGACAGGGTCAGCGGCCAGGCCAGGCCCCAGTCCAGCGCCTGGGTGAAGTCGGCGTTGAGGATGTTGTGGGTGTATTCCAGCGCACCGTCGTAGAAGCTGCGCGGGCTGTCGGCGCCGAGCGAGTAGTTGATGGTGTTGCGGGTGTTGAAGTCGATCCGGTTGTAGCCGTAGTTGTAGCTGACGTCCCAGCCGAAGCCGCCCGCGGTGCTGCCGCGCACGCCGGCCACGACCGAGCGGTCCTTGATGTACTGGTTGATCTGCGGCACGTAGCCGTCCGGATAGATCCCGGCCAGCAGCGCGCCCTGGCCGCTGTGGTTGCGCGAGCGGTAGAACGCGAACGAGGTGATGTCGCGGTTGCTGGCCAGGGCGGTGGCGTAGCCGGTGGCCGCGTCGCTGAAGCGGAAGCCGGCATCGGCCGAGACCGCGCTGGTCTGCACGTCCGGATCGCCGGTGATGAAGGCCTTCTCGCCCACGCCGGGGAAGTTGCCGGTGTCCGGCGCGGTGCCCTGGTAGGCGCCGGAGCGGTTGGTCGGATCCTGCTGGCTCAGCTGGCCGGCCAGGTGCACGCGGCCGCGGCCATCGCCGAAGCCCAGGCCGGCGTCGCCGGAGAGCTGGTAGCGGGCGCCGTCGCCTTCGGAGTGGCGGCCGTGCTCGATCGCCAGGCTGCCGCCTTCGGCCGAACCCTTGAGCACGATGTTGACCACGCCGGCGATCGCGTCCGAGCCGTACTGGGCCGAGGCGCCGTCGCGCAGCACCTCCACCCGCTCCACCGCCGAGACCGGGATGGCGTTGAGGTCAACCGCCGCCGAGCCGCGGCCCATGCTGCCGTTGATGTTGAGCAGGCCGGACAGGTGCCGGCGCTTGCCGTTGACCAGGATCAGCACCTGGTCCGGGGCCAGGCCCCGCAGCTGCGCCGGGCGCACGCCGCTGGTGCCGTCGGTCAGGGCCGGGCGCGGGAAGTTGAGCGAGGGCAGGGCCCGGGCCAGCGCGGTCGGCAGCTCGGCCGTGCCGGTGGCCTGCAGCGACTCGGCGGTGATGATGTCGATCGGCGCCTGCGACTGCGCCACGGTACGGTCGGCGATGCGGGTGCCGGTGACGATCAGCGTGTCCAGCACGGTGGCGCGCGGGGCGGCCGCGGCCTCCTCCTGGGCGTGGGCCGCGGGGGCGGACAGCAGGACGGCGGCGACGGCGGTGGCGAGAAGGTGGGGCTTCAGGGCCATGGGGCTTGACTCCTTGGTGCGGGGAACGGGGACGCAGGACATCCCGCTGAACGGGGTCGGGCAAGGCATGCTCGCCCGCTGGGATGTCAAGTATTCGTTAACGTAGAATGCAATGTCGCAGGATGCCTTCGCATCTGCTGATTCCCGAATCTTCTAAGCGTCCCTCCCATGATCTCCTTGCGCAACTTCGCCCTGCGCCGCGGCGAACGCCTGCTGCTGTCCAATGTCGACCTGGCCCTGCACGCCGGCTACCGGGTGGGCGTGGTCGGCCGCAACGGCACCGGCAAGTCCAGCCTGTTCGCCGCGATCAAGGGCGAACTGGAGGCCGACAAGGGCGACGTCGACCTGCCGGGCAGGGTACGCATCGCCTCGGTCGCGCAGGAGACCCCCTCGCTGCCGGACCCGGCGCTGGAATTCGTGCTCGGCGGCGACACGGTGATCGCCGAGGTCATCCGCGAGGAAGCGGACGCCAACGCGCGCGAGGACTGGGAAGCGGTGGCCGAGGCCCACCAGAAGCTGGCCGAGCTCAACGGGTACGACGCCGAGGCGCGCGCCGGCAAGCTGCTGCACGGGCTCGGCTTCCCCGCCGACACCCACCAGCGCCCGGTGTCCTCGTTCTCCGGTGGCTGGCGCGTGCGCCTGAACCTGGCCCGCGCGCTGATGATGCCCTCGGACCTGCTGCTGCTGGACGAGCCGACCAACCACCTGGACCTGGACGCGGTTTACTGGCTGGAGCAGTGGCTGCTGAAGTACCCCGGCACCCTGCTGCTGATCTCGCACGACCGCGAGTTCCTCGACGGCGTGTCCACCCACACCCTGCACCTCAACGACGGCAGGGCGAAGCTGTACGTGGGCGACTACACCGCCTTCGAGCGCCAGCGCGCCGAGCACCTGCGCCAGCAGCAGATCGCGCACGACAAGGAGCAGGCCGAGCGCGCCCACCTGCAGAAGTTCATCGACCGCTTCAAGGCCAAGGCCAGCAAGGCCCGCCAGGCCCAGAGCCGGATGAAGCGCCTGGCCAAGCTGGCCGGCACCGAGGCGGTGCGCGCCGAACGCGAGTTCCGGATCGAGTTTCCCGCGCCCGCGAAGCTGCCGCATGCGCTGCTGCGGATCAACGATGGCAGCTGCGGCTATGCCTCGCAGCCCTCCCCTTCAAGGGGAGGGTTGGGTGGGGATGGTGTCGGGGCTGGGACGGGCGTCGCCAGCCAACACCATCCCCACCCCGGCCCTCCCCTTGAAGGGGAGGGAGCAATACGCATCCTCCACGGCGTCGGCTTCGGCCTGGAGGCGGGCGACCGCATCGGTCTGCTGGGCCCCAATGGCGCCGGCAAGTCGACCCTGGTCAAGTCGCTGGTGGGGGAGCTGCCGCTGCTGGGCGGCGAGCGCTACGCGCATCCGGACCTGCGCATCGGCTACTTCGCCCAGCACACCGTGGAGTCGCTGGTGGCGGGAACCTCGCCCATCGACCACCTGCGCGAGCTTTCGCCCGATGCGCCCACCCAGGCCTTCCGCGATTTCCTCGGCAAGTGGTATTTCCCCGGCGACCGCGCGTTCGAAAGCATCGACGGCTTCTCCGGTGGCGAGCGCGCGCGGCTGGCGCTGGCGCTGATCGCGTGGCGGCAGCCGAACGTGCTGCTGCTCGACGAACCGACCAACCACCTCGACCTGGACATGCGCGAGGCGCTGGCCGAGGCGCTGAGCGATTTCGACGGCGCGATCGTGCTGGTCTCGCACGACCGCCACCTGATCGGCCTGGTCAGCGACACGTTCTGGCGCGTCTCCGATGGCGTGGTCCGGCCGTTCGATGGCGACCTGGACGAATACGCCGCCTGGCTGCGCGCGCGCCCGGCCGGCGACCAGGCACGCGCGCCTGCGCCGCCCGCCGCCGCGGTGCAAACCGCGCCCGCGCCGGCGCCGGCAAAGCCGGCGCAGAAGGTCAATCCGCACCGGCTGGGCAAGGCCGAGGCGCGGGTGGCGGAGCTTGAGCGCGCGCTGGCCGGAATCGAAACCGAGCTGGCCGAGCCCGGCACCTGGGCCGATGCGGCCGCGGCTGCATCGCTTGGCCAGCGCCAGGCGCAGCTGCGCGCCGAACTCGAGGCTGCCGAGTCCGAACTGCTCGAACTCTACGGCTGAGCTGCGCGCGCGCGCGGCATGCCCGATCGCACTTGCGGCCTCCGGTGTGCGCGGTTACGGTGCGGCCATGCATATTTCCCTGCGCATTCTCGCCGCCGGCAGCCTCGCGTTCGCGCTGGCCGCCTGCATCCAGATCGGCGACGGCGACGGCAACGCCGACAACGCCGCCGTCCGCGCCGACGCCGCCGCCGAGGATTTCGAAGCGGCCGAAGTTCCGGCCGACGCGTTCATGGCGGCCCTGGCCACGCACTGCGGGCAGGCCTTCGAAGGCCGCATCGTCGCCAACGAACCGGCGTCGTCCGAACCCGACGCGTTCGAAGGCCAGCGCCTGGTGATGCACGTGCGCGGCTGCGACGAACCGGCGCGCGAACTGCGGGTGCCCTTCCACGTCGGCGACGACCGCTCCCGCACCTGGGTGCTCACCCGCGTCGGCCCGGGCCTGCGCCTGAAGCACGACCACCGCCACGAGGACGGCAGCGACGACGCGGTGACCATGTACGGCGGCGAAAGCGTCGAGGCCGGCAGCGCGCAGCGCCAGGAGTTCCCGGTCGACGCCGAATCGATCGCGCTGTTCGAACGCGAGGGCCTGGACGTGTCGATCACCAACACCTGGGCGATGGAAATCGAGCCTGGCCAGCGCTTCCTGTACGAGCTCACCCGCCCGGGCGGACGCGAGTTCAAGGTCGAATTCGACCTCGCCACGCCGGTCGAAGCGCCGCCGCCGCCGTGGGGCGACGAAGCCGAGCCCGGATCTCCGCCCGCCGCCTGATTTGCGGCAGGCTGCGGATCCCGGCGCATACGTCCGCCGGCGCCCGGCACTTGATTTCCGGCGCGCTGCCCCCAGACTGCGCGCCGACCCTCAACCCGCATCCGCCATGCCCATCTACGCCTTCCGCTGCGACCAGTGCGACCACGCTTTCGATCGCCTGCAGAAGCTGTCCGATCCCGATCCCGAAACCTGCCCGTCCTGCGCTGCCGCCGCGATCCGGCGCGAGGTGACCGCGCCGGCATTCCGGCTTGCCGGCGCGGGCTGGTACGAAACCGACTTCAAGAAGGATGGCGACCGCAAGCGCAACCTGGCGGAGGGCGGCGAGGGTGCGGCCAAGCCCGAGGCGGGCAAGTCCGATGCGGCCAAGCCGGCCGACAAGCCTGCCGACAAGGCTGCCGACAAGGCTGCCGACAAACCCGCCGCGAAGCCCGCCACCGCGCCCGCGAAATCCGCCGACGCCTGAGCCGAGCGCCGCCGGCGCCTCATACGGCTTCGCAATCAACGTGTTCGGGTTGTCATCCCGAGCCGCAGGCGAGGGAGCCGCGGACAGGCAGATTGACCAGCCTCCGGCTGTTGTGAAGCGCTTCTCCCCCGGATCGAGTCCGCGGTCGGGGATGACAGCTGTTCCATGCGTCTGAACGCGAATCCGCCTCAGCCGCGCGAACCCGCCCCGGTACGCACCATCGCCAGGCTGGCCGGCTCCATGTATTCGGCCCAGTCCAGCCAGGCGCGGATTTCCAGATCCTCGATCCGCTCCTCGACCCCGATCCGCAGCCGGATCGGGCGCCTGGTATCGCGCTCGCTTGGATCGATCCATTCGCGCGCCACCACCCGGCCGTCGGCGGCCACCGCCTCCAGCCAGAACGCGTGGCTCGGCCACTGCCGCGGGCGCAGCCGCAGCTGGTATTCGCCGGCCACCAGCGAGGACTCGGCGCCGAGCCAGATCGCGCGCCGCGGCCGCGGCCGCGGGCCGGTCGCCGCGTCCAGCGGCGCGTCCACGCGCACCCCGCGCTGTAGCTGGGTGCCGGCGAACAGCTTCATGTTGTTGTCCGCATCCACCAGCAGCGCGCACCACTCGCCGCGCAGCCGGCCGCCGTCGAAGGCGGTGCAGCGGTCGACATAGGCGCGCACGTTGGCCGGATCGTCGATGCCGAACTGGCGCGGCGCGTCCTCCATCGTGATCGCCTCCAGGCCCCAGTCGGCGTCGTACTCGATCATCACCGGCGGGCGCACGTGCTGCAGGCCGATCCGCAGCTGGCCGTCCTCGACCCGCAGCGTGCGCACGTCGCCGCCGGTCCACAGGCTGCGTGCATAGGCCAGGTAGGGCGCGAACGCGGCCTCGTCGGCAAGCGCGGCGCGGGTGGCGCCGTCGTGCGCCGTCGCCAGCAGCGAGCGGCCGAAGCCGAGCGCGGCCTGGTCCGGATCGAGCAGCGAGAGCAGGGTGGCGCCGGCGTCGAGCACCGAGCCGGGTACGTTCAGCTGCTGCGCTTCAACGCCGGGGGCGAGGAACAGCAGCAGGTTCTCGCGCCGCATGTCCTTGAGCACGTGGCTCAGGTGGTTGGGCATGGCCAGGTGGTCGGAGGCCAGCACGATCACGGTGTCGGCGGCGTAGGGGCTGGTGCGGATGCGTTCGACCAGGCGCGAGACCAGCCGGTCGCTGCAGGCCAGGGCATCGAGCAGGCCGATCTCGCCGTGCGCGCTGCGGTAGCGCACGTCGCTGCAGGCCACCGGCAGATGGCCGGCCGGATGGTGGGTGTCCATGGTCAGCGCGCTGAGCATGAACGGAGTGCCGGCCGCCGACAGCGCCATGAAGGTGTCGAAGGCGTCGTCGAGCAGCACGTCGTCGTGCAGGCCCCAGTTCGAGAAGTGCTGCGCGCCGATCCCGGCCGCGAGGTAGTGCTCGCGGTCGCGCACCTCGTCGAAGCCGTGCTGGCGCAGGAAGTTGCCCTTGGCCGCGAACGCCGCGTCGGCGCCGCCGAGGAACACGTTGCGGTAGCCCTGGCCGGCGAGATACTCGGGCAGGCAGTGGGCGCCGGGCAGGAATTCGCGCATGCGCCCGAGGCTGTTCTCGTCGCCGCGCGCGGCGGTCAGCGGCAGGCCGCACATCGAGGCGACGATGCCGGCGACGGTCCAGCCGGTGCCCTGGGGCGAGGCGATGTCGCGGAAATCCAGGCCCTGGGCGGCCAGCCGCGTCAGGCCCGGCATCAGCCCCGGGAACACGGTCTCGTCGAGATAGGTGCGCTCAAGGCTCTCGCCGTAGATCCAGACGATGTTCTTCGGCCGCTCGATCGCGCCCGCCGGCAGCCGGTATTCGGTCGCCACGCTGCCGCCGTCCGCAGGCGCCAGCTGCCGCTGCAGCCGCAGCGCATCGCCGTATAGCGGGCTGGCGACGACCGCGGTGGCGAAGGCGGCGGCGAAGCCGGCCCAGACCGCGGCGGCCGGGCGGTGCGGGCGCAGCCTGGCCAGGCGGCCGCGGCGCAGCCCGGCCAGCAGCAGCGGCGACAGCGACAGCAGCGCCAGCCCGGCGAAAGCCCACAGGTCGGTGCTGAACCCGGCCACGCCGGCGCCGCGCAGGCCGGTCTGGAGGTGGTACAGGGTGGCGGCATCGATGCCGTTGCCGCTCAGGCGGTCGACCAGCCACCAGGCGCTGAGCGTCAGCAGCAGCCCGCTCAGCAGCGCGGCCCTGGCCCAGGCCATGCGGTCGGTGGCCACCACGAGGTAGCCCAGCATCAGCAGGGACAGCAGCAGGACGATGGGCATGCGGCGGGGATCTGCCTGGGGAAGGGGCGGGCGACGGTCGACCGTATTGCCACGGTGCTGTCATATTGCTGAACCGGACGTCGACGCGACGCTGCCGCGCACGCCGGCGCCCGGGCCGGCCGATGCGCCCGGATGCGGCGCGGGGCGCGCCAAACCGTCTAGACTTGCGGGTTTTCCGGCCCGCGCCGGCCGAATTCCTGGAGTTGCCGTTTCCATGCGTACCCACTACTGCGGCCTGGTCGACGAGGCGTTGATCGGGCAGACCGTGACCCTGTGCGGCTGGGCCGACGTTGCCCGCAACCTCGGCGGGGTCTGCTTCATCGACCTGCGCGACCACGAGGGCATCGTCCAGGTGGTGGCCGAGCCATCGGATGCCGCCGGCAACGCAGAGGTCGTGGCGACCGCCGAGAAGCTGGGCTACGAGGACTGCCTGCGCATCACCGGCACCGTGCGCCGCCGGCATTCGGTGAACGCGAAGATCCGCACCGGCCAGGTGGAAGTGGTGGCTGAGCGCATCGAAGTGCTGAACAAGGCCGAGCCGCTGCCGTTCCACCACCACGAGAACCCGGGCGAGGAGACGCGGCTGCGATACCGCTACCTCGACCTGCGCCATCCGCAGATGCAGCGGCGCATGCGCATCCGCACGAAGCTGGTCAGCGCCCTGCGCCACTGGCTCGACGCGCGCGGCTTCCAGGACATCGAGACCCCGATCCTGACCAAGGCCACGCCCGAGGGCGCGCGCGACTTCCTGGTGCCGGCGCGCATGCATCCGGGCGAGTTCTACGCGCTGCCGCAGAGCCCGCAGCTGTTCAAGCAGATCCTGATGATGGCCGGCTTCGACCGCTACTACCAGATCGCGCGCTGCTTCCGCGACGAGGCCCTGCGCGCCGACCGCCAGCTCGAGTTCACCCAGCTCGACATGGAGTTCGCCTGGGTGTCCGAGCGCGACGTGCAGGACACGGTCGAGGCGATGGTCCGCGACGTGTTCCGCGAGGTGGCCGACGTCGAGCTGGCAGCGGAGTTCCCGCGCCTGACGTACGCCGAGGCCATGCGCCGCTACGGTTCGGACAAGCCCGACCTGCGCATCGCGCTGGAGCTGGTGGACGTGGCCGATCTGGTGAAGGACAGCGGCTTTGCGGTGTTCAGCGCTCCGGCCGCCGATGCCGGTGGCCGCGTCGCGGCGCTGCGCATCCCGGGCGGCGCGTCGCTGAGCCGCAAGCAGATCGACGAGTACGGCGCGCACGCGGCGAAGTACGGCGCCAGGGGGCTGGCCTATATCAAGATCGGCGAGGGCGGCGAAGTGACTTCGCCGATCCGGAAGTTCTTCGACGCGGACGCGTTCGCCGCGCTGGTCGCGCACGTGGGTGCGGGCAATGGCGACATCGTGTTCTTCGGCGCCGGAAAGTACTCGACCGTGAGCGACTTCATGGGCGCCGTGCGCTTGAAGGCAGGCAACGACTTCGGCCTGGTCGAGGACGGCTGGCGGCCGCTGTGGGTCACCGATTTCCCGATGTTCGAATGGGACGAGGAGGCGCAGCGCCACGTAGCCCTGCACCATCCCTTCACCGCGCCGGCGGTGGACGACGAGGCCGACCTGCGCGCCAATGCCGCAACGGCGGTGTCGCGCGGCTACGACATGGTGCTCAACGGCAACGAGATCGGCGGCGGCTCGATCCGCATCCATCGCTCCTCGATGCAGTCGGCGGTGTTCGAGCTGCTGGGCATCGGTGCGGAGGAGGCGGAGCTGAAGTTCGGCTTCCTGCTCGACGCGCTGAAGTACGGCGCGCCGCCGCACGGCGGCATCGCCTTCGGCATCGACCGCATCGCCGCGCTGATGGCGGGCACCGAGTCGATCCGCGATGTCATCGCCTTCCCCAAGACCACCTCGGCGCAGTGTCTGATGACCGGCGCGCCGTCGCCGATCCCGGACGCGCAGCTGGCCGAGGTGCACGTGCAGGTGCGGCCGCAGGACCAGTGATGGCTGGTGGCGTGGCGACCTGCTTGCCCCCACCCCAGCCCTCCCCCGCAGGCGGGGGAGGGAGCAGGGGCGCGCCGGGTAGAGCTCCCTCCCCCGCGCGCGGGGGTGGGACGCGTCGCCTGCACGCTGTAGGTCCCTCCCCGGCGTGCGGGGGAGGGATGCGTCGCCTGCACGCTGTAGCTCCCTCCACCGCCTGCGGGGGAGGGCTGGGGTGGGGGCCAGCGGATGCGCGTTGAGATCCGCCGCGCCACCGTCGAAGACGCCACCACCTTCGCGTCCCTCGCCGCCCGCACCTTCACCGAAACCTTCGGCCACCTGTATCCGCCCGACGACCTCGCTGCGTTCCTGGGCGAGTCCTACAGCGTCGAACGCCAGCGCGTCATTCTCTCGCACCCGGACTACGCGGTCTGGCTGCTGGAAGACGAGGGCGTCGCGGTCGGCCACGCCGCCGCCGGCCCCTGCGGACTGCCGCATCCGGAGGCGGCGCCGGGCGACGGCGAGATCAAGCGCCTGTACCTGCTGCGCAGCCACCAGTCCGGTGGCCACGGCGGCCGGCTGATGGATGCCGCAATGGCCTGGCTGCTGCGCGAGGGTCCGCGCACGCTCTGGGTCGGGGTCTGGTCGGAGAACGCGGGCGCGCAGCGCTTCTATGCGCGCCGTGGCTTCGACAGGGTGGGGGAGTACCTGTTCCCGGTCGGCCAGGTTCGCGACCTGGAGTTCATCCTGCGGCGGCCGGCCTGATCGTTCCCGCGCGATGGCGCAGGCCACACGCGCGCACTTGCAAGCCTCGCGCGCACCCGGCCCAATCGGTCCATGCCAACCCCGTCCTCCGCCACCGACGCGCGCCCGGTCCTGCTGATCCACGGCATCTGGAACCCCGGGGTCTGGCTCTCGCCGCTGGCCGCGAAGCTGCGCGCGGCCGGGTTCAGTCCGCGCATCTGGTCCTACGACAGCATCGTGGGCGGCGCCGGGGCGGCCGCGCAGGCGCTGGCCAGGGAGCTGCGCGACGGGCCGCCGGTCGACCTCGTCGGCCACAGCCTGGGCGGCCTGGTGGCGCTGGAGGCGCTGCGGATGGCGCCGGACCTGCCGGTCGGGCGCGTGGTCTGCCTGGGATCGCCGCTGTGCGGCAGCGGCACGGCGCGGACGCTGGGCGCGCGGCGCTGGTCGTCGCCGATCCTCGGCCGCAGCGCCGGCCTGCTCACGCGCGGGCTGGAGCGCTGGGATGGCGCGGCCGAGGTGGGCGTGGTGGCCGGCTGCGTGCCGCGCGGCCTGGGGCGGCTGATCGCGGCGGTCGACCTGGAGTCCGATGGAACGGTCGGGATCGCCGAAACCCGGCTGCCGGGCCTGCGCGACCACTGCCTGGTGCAATGCAGCCACACCGGCCTGGTGCTGTCGGCTCAAGCCGCGCGCCAGACGGTGGCATTCCTGCGCGATGGGCGCTTCGAACATGGAGGCGCGCCGGCGAACGTATAATCACCGCGTCTCCCGAACCGGCTCCATCCATGGGACGCGGTCCTTCCATCGAAGCACGCAAGAACGCCGTCGACGCACAGCGCGGCAAGATTTTCACCAAGATCATCCGCGAGATCGGCGTCGCCGCGCGCGCCGGCGGGGGCGATCCCGGGGGCAACCCGCGCCTGCGCACGGCAATCGACAAGGGCCTGTCGGTCAACATGACCAAGGACGTGATCGAGCGCGCGATCAAGAAGGCGACCGGCGAGCTGGAGGGCGTGGAGTACGAGGAGATCCGCTACGAGGGCTACGCGCCCGGCGGCGTGGCGGTGATCGTCGACTGCCTGACCGACAACCGCGTGCGCACCGTGGCCGACGTACGCCACGCCTTCGGCAAGTTCGGCGGCAACCTCGGCACCGAAGGCTCGGTGGCCTTCATGTTCCGCAAGCTGGGCGTGCTGTCCTACGGCGCCGGCGCCGACGAGGAGAAGATCACCGACGCCGCGATCGAGGGCGGCGCCGACGACGTGGCCGTCTACGACGACGGCGCCATCGACGTCATCACCAGCCCCGAATCCTTCGCCGAGGTCAGGCAGGCCATGGAAGCGGCCGGCCTGGTCCCGGACCTGGCCGAAGTCACCATGCGCGCCGACAACGACGTCGCCGCCGAAGGCGAAACCGCCCAGCAGGTGGTCAAGCTGCTGCGCTGGCTCGAGGACATGGACGACGTGCAGAGCGTGTACTCGAACGCGCAGCTGGGTGACGAGGCATATGCCTGAGGGCCGGGTCCCGGGTCCCGGCTCCCGCCCATGACCCGCATCCTCGGCATCGACCCGGGTTCGCAGCGCACCGGCGTCGGGATCATCGACGTGGACGAGGCGGGACGGGCGACGCATGTCCACAACTGCGCGCTGGTGCTGCTGGGGGAGGGCGATTTCTCGCTGCGGCTCAAGCGCCTGCTGCTGGGGCTGGCCGAGGTGATCGAGCAGTGGCGGCCGCAGGAGGTGGCGATCGAGCGCGTGTTCATGGCGCGCAACCCGGATTCCGCGCTCAAGCTCGGCCAGGCCCGCGGCGCGGCGATCAGCGCGGTGGTGCTGCGCGACCTGCCGGTGCACGAATACGCGGCCAGGGAGGTGAAGCTGGCCGTGGTCGGCAAGGGCGGCGCGGAGAAGGCGCAGATCCAGCACATGGTCGGGATGATGCTCAACCTCCACGGCAAACTGCAGGCCGACGCCGCCGACGCCCTGGCCATCGCCATCACCCATGCCCACGTCCGCGCGACGGCGCGGCGCCTGGGCGTAAGCACGCAGCAGGCCTGGAGCAGGAAATGAGGGGCGCATGGGTCGGGACCCGGGGCCCGGGACCCGGAAACCGGGAAGACGCGCGCCAACGGCGGAACCGGTGCGGCGAGATTTGCATCGGTGGTCGCGCGCTGCCGTTGCCTTGCGCGGGTCCCGCCCCAACCGGAGTCCACCCATGATCGGCCGCCTGAAAGGCACCCTCATCCACAAGCAGCCGCCCTGGCTGGTCGTCGACGTGCACGGCGTCGGCTACGAGCTGGAGGCGCCGATGAGCACCTTCTACGATCTGCCCGAGGTCGGGCGGGAGGTGGCGCTGTTCACCCACTACGCGCAGAAGGAGGACAGCGTGTCGCTGTACGGCTTCCTCAGCGAGGCCGAACGGCGGCTGTTCCGCGACGTGCAGAAGGTGACCGGGATCGGCGCGAAGATCGCGCTGGCGATCCTGTCGGGGGCCTCGGTCAACCAGTTCGCGCTGCTGGTGCAGGCCGGCGACGTCACCGCGCTGACCCGGATCCCGGGCATCGGCAAGAAGACCGCCGAGCGGATCGTGGTCGAGCTGCGCGACCGCGCCGCGGCCCTGGCTTCGGGGCCGGCGACCGGCGCGGGCGGGCAGCTCCCGGCCGATCCGCTGTCGGAGGCCACCATCGCCCTGCAGCAGCTGGGCTACAAGCCGGCCGAGGCGCAGAAGATGGCCAAGGCCGCGGCGGCCGACGGCGACGGCGCTGAAAACATCATCCGCAAGGCGCTACAGTCCGCGCTTCGCTGACGGCCCCCACCGCCTGGAACCGCCCGCCCCATGTCGCAGACCGCCAGCAAGCGCCCGCCCGCGCACGCCGCCCCGTCGCCGGAGCCGGGCCGCATCGGCATGGCCGGGCTGGTCGTGGGCGCGATCGGGGTGGTGTTCGGCGATATCGGCACCAGCCCGCTGTACACCATCCGCGAGGCCTTTTCCCCGCACTACGGCCTGGTCGCCAACCACGACACCGTGCTCGGCGTGCTGTCGATGATCTTCTGGGCGCTCACCCTGGTGGTCACGCTCAAGTACGTGACCATCATCATGCGCGCCGACAACGACGGCGAGGGCGGGATCATGGCGCTGATGGCGCTGGCCCAGCGCTGCTTTCCCGGCGGCTCGCGCTCGGCCTACCTGGTGGGCATCCTCGGCGTCCTCGGCGCCTCGCTGTTCTTCGGCGACGGGGTGATCACGCCGGCGATCTCGGTGCTGTCGGCCGTGGAAGGACTCGAGGTGGTGGCGCCGGGCATGCGCGCCTGGATCGTGCCGATCACGGTCCTCGTGCTGGTGGTCCTGTTCTCCACCCAGCGTTTCGGCACCGAGAAGGTGGGCCGGATCTTCGGGCCGATCATGGTGCTGTGGTTCCTCGCGCTGGCCGCGCTGGGCCTGGCCAACATCCTGCACGAGCCCGAGGTGCTGCAGGCGATCAACCCCTGGTGGGCGGTACGCTTCTTCATCGACCACACCTGGGGCGGCATCTTCATCCTCGGCGCGGTGGTGCTGGCGGTCACCGGTGGCGAGGCGATCTACACCGACATGGGCCACTTCGGCCCGCGCCCGATCCGGCACGGGTGGTACTTCTTCGTGCTGCCGGCGCTGATGCTCAACTACCTGGGGCAGGGCGCCCTGGTGCTGGAGGACCCGGCGGCGATCCGCAATCCCTTCTACGTCGGCGTGCCGGAATGGGCGCGGTGGCCGATGATCGGGATGGCGACGCTGGCGACGGTGATCGCCTCGCAGGCGGTGATCACCGGCGGCTATTCGATCGCGCGCCAGGCGATGCAGCTCGGCTACATCCCCCGCATGCGGATCAAGCACACCTCCAGCGAGACCATCGGCCAGATCTACATCCCGGCGATCAACTGGACCATGATGGTGATCGTGGTCGGGCTGGTGCTGTCGTTCGGCAATTCCTCGTCCCTGGCCGCGGCCTACGGCATTTCGGTTTCGGCGACGATGCTGATCGACACCCTGCTGCTTGCCCTGGTGGCGCGCACGCTGTGGCCGGGAATGCGGCGCTGGGTGCTGCCGCTGTGCGCGCTGTTCCTGGTGATCGACGTCGCCTTCCTGGTGGCCAACGCGGCCAAGGTGCTGCAGGGTGCGTGGTTTCCGGTGGTGCTGGGCATCGTGCTGTTCACCCTGCTGCGCACCTGGCGGCGCGGCCGCGAGACCCTGCGCGAGGAGATGCAGAAGGAGGGCATCCGCCTGGATGCGTTCATCCCCGGGCTGATGCTGGCCCCGCCGGTGCGGGTTGAGGGAACCGCGGTGTTCATGACCAGCGACAGGGGCGTGGTCCCGCACGCGCTGCTGCACAACCTCAAGCACAACAAGGTGCTGCACGAGCGCAACGTGTTCCTCACCGTCGAGACCCTGAGCGTGCCCTATGCCGCGACGGGGCGGCGGCTGTCGATCGAGGCGATCGGCGATGGCTTCCATCGCGTGATCGTGCGCTTCGGCTTCATGGAAACCCCGGACGTGCCGCAGGCGCTGATGCAGGCCCCGGACCACGCCGAGCTCAGCTTCGACCCGATGGAGACGACCTACTTCGTCAGCCGCGAGACCATCGTCTCCAGCGCCAGGCGCGGCATGCCGGTGTGGCGCGACAGGCTGTTCGCGGTCATGCACCGCAATGCGGCGCCGGCCAACCACTTCTTCAGGATCCCGGGCAACCGGCTGGTGGAGCTGGGCGCGCAGGTCGAAATCTGACTCCGTCGCGGCAATCCTGACGCGCAGGGTCAGGGTCGCATCGCCCCGCGTGGGCGAGCGGCGCACAGCGGCCATGGCAGGCGGTACGCGGCATTCAAGCCATCCGCGCCACGGCCGCTATTCCATGCAACGCCACTGCAGGTGCAACCTGCATGACCCTGCTCCAGCCGATCGCCCCGAGCCTGGCCCTGCCGCAGCGCGTGCTGCTGCTGGAGAACTCGCGTGCGTACGTGCAGGCGGTGGCCGAGGCGATCGAACACAAGCTCGAGCTGCCGGTGATGGTCGCCTCGACCCTGGCCGAGGCGCGCAGGCTCCTCGATCGCCACGACGACTGGTTCCTGGCCCTGACCGGCCTGGTGCTGGCCGACGGCAATCGCGACGAGGTGGTCAATTGCCTGCTCGAACGCGGCCTGCCCACGGTCGTGGTGACCGGCGTCTACGACGAACACCTGCGCGAGCGCCTGCTGCGGCGGCGGATCATCGACTTCGTGCTCAAGGACAACCCCGGCAGCCTCGACTACATCGTCTGGCTGGTGAAGCGGCTGGAGCGCAACCGCCGCATCTCGGCGCTGGTGGTGGACGATTCGGCTTCCGCGCGAATGCACACGGCCGCGCTGCTGGAGACCTACGGCTATCGCGTGGTCCAGGCCGGCGACGGCGACAGCGCGCTGCGGCTGCTCCAGAGCGACCCGACCATCCGCCTGGCGATGGTCGACCAGGAGATGCCGGGCATGCACGGGGTGGAGCTCACCCGGCGCATGCGCGCGCTGCGCCCGCGCGACCGGGTGGCGGTGATCGGCGTCTCCGGCCGCGACGACAGCGACCTGGTGGCGCGCTTCCTCAAGAGCGGCGCCAACGACTTCCTGCGCAAGCCCTATTCGCGGGAGGAATTCTTCTGCCGGGTGTCGCAGAACGTCGACCAGCTCGAGCTGATCGGCAGCCTGCAGGACCTGGCCACCCGGGACTTCCTCACCGGCCTGCCCAACCGGCGCCATTTCCTCGAGCAGGCCGAGACCCTGGTGCCGAAGATGCGCGACGCCGGGCGGCCGCTGGCGATGGCGATCCTGGACGTCGACCACTTCAAGCGCATCAACGACGGCTGGGGCCACGAAGCCGGCGACCACGCCCTGCGCGCGGTGTCCGCGCTGCTGTCCGCGCACGCGCGGCCGCAGGACCACGTGGCGCGGTTCGGCGGCGAAGAGTTCTGCCTGATGGTGCCGGACCTGGGCGGGGACGCGCTGCTGGACTATTTCGACGGCCTGCGCCGGAAGATCGAGAACCTCGACGTCGCCTCGCCCGCGGGGCTGATGCGAGTCACGGTGAGCATCGGCGTTCGCAAGGCCGGCCCCGGCGACGACCTGCACCGCCTGCTGGCCGAGGCCGACCGGCGGCTGTACCTGGCCAAGGCCGATGGCCGCAACCGGGTGGTGGCGACGGGCTGAGCGCCCCTGCGCGCGTCCGGCCACGGGATGGAAATCCCGCGCAGCGCCCCCATGTCCGGGCCATGTCCAAGGCAACCACCCCCGCGATCCCGTTTTCCCTGCTCGACCTGGCGCCCGTCACCGAGGGCGGCACGCCGGCGCAGGCCTTCGCCAATTCGCTCGACCTGGCGCGCCACGCCGAGGCATTGGGCTATGCGCGCTTCTGGCTGGCCGAGCACCACAACATGCCCGGCATCGCCAGCGCCGCGACCGCGGTGCTGATCGGCCACATCGCCGGCGGCACCTCGACCATCCGGGTCGGGGCCGGCGGGGTGATGCTGCCCAACCACGCGCCGCTGCAGGTGGCCGAGCAGTTCGGCACCCTGGCTTCGCTGTATCCGGGCCGGATCGACCTGGGCCTGGGCCGCGCGCCCGGCACCGACCAGCCGACCGTGCAGGCGCTGCGGCGCTACTACGCCGGCGCCGATGCCTTCCCCTCGGACGTGATGGAGCTGCTGCGCTACTTCGAGCCGGTGCAGCCGGGGCAGCCGGTGCAGGCCGTGCCCGGCGCCGGCATCGACGTGCCGGTGTGGATCCTCGGCTCGAGCCTGTTCGGCGCACGGCTGGCGGCGGCGCTGGGGCTGCCCTATGCCTTCGCCTCGCACTTCGCGCCGGCGGCGATGACCGAGGCGCTGGCGCTGTACCACCGCGATTTCAAGCCGTCCAGGCGCCTGCGCGCTCCCTGCGCGATGCTGGCGCTCAACGTGGTGGGCGCCGGCACGCGTGCCGAAGCGCAGCGGTTGTTCACCACCCAGCAGCAGAGTTTCGTGCGCCTGCGCCGGGGCGGTCCGCCGGGGCTGATCCCGCCGCCGATCGACGATATCGAGGAGTTCTGGACGCCGCAGGAGAAGGCGATGGTGGAGCAGGCACTGTCCTGCTCGGTGGTGGGCGATGCGGAGGATGTGCGCGAAGGCATCGCCGCGTTCGCCGCGCGCCACCGTCCGGACGAACTGATGCTCACGGCCAACGTGTTCGACCACCAGGCCCGGCGCCATTCCTTCGAGCTGGCGTCGCGCGCGTTCAAGCGCGGCTGACGGGGTGGCCGGGCAAACCGGATTCGCACTCTCCCCCCGGGGCGGGAGCAGCTCCAGCCGCGTCCCCTGCGGTCGCATCGCCCCGGCCACGTCGATTGACGGCACCGCGACGGAAATGCCCAGGCTGCGGCCGTGGCAGCGGGCATTGCGACTGGCGGCGTCGATCATTGGCGCAGCGACTGATTGGACGCGCCGCGGCGGTCGGGTCTTTTCCGCGAATGTTTCCTGGCGTCCCCCTGCCAGGACCAGCCGGCCGCGACCTGGCAAGGCTTGCGGATCGTCGGGCTGCCGTTCGCCCACAAGGCGCTGCCCGCGCGCGGGCGCTTGGCCTCGCCGTGGCGGACAGGTAGGCTAGGTCCAGCAAGCCCGGACGGGCCAGCCAGAAGTGGGGCGCGCTTGGACACGGAAACCGGCCAGCACAGGAAACGACGGGAACTGCTGCTGTTCCTGTTCATCACCGTGGTGCTGTTCCCGCTGCTGTCGGTGATGATCGTCGGCGGCTACGGATTCGCGATCTGGATCTACCAGATGATCGCCGGCCCACCTGGCCCGTCCGGAGTCTGAGCGGGACTGTGGTAGCCGCACGGCTTCCCTTGCCCTCGACAGTGCGCGCCGCGCAGCGGCCGCGCACTTGGGCCCAACGCGCCCGGCCGCGTCGCTCCGTGCACGGGGCGAACGCCTGATGTCCGGTTCCGCCCGCGAGTGGCACGTGGCGAGCCTGGTCGTGCGCCACCGCGAGGATGCCGCGCCGGCGCTTGCCCAGGCCGTGGCCGAAGCCGGGGGGCTGGAGCTCGCCCTCCAGGAGTCCACCTGCAGCGTCCTGCTGCAGGAGTGCGACAGCACCGCCGGCCTGATGGAGAGCATCGGCCGGATCGAATCGGTGCCTGGGGTCTACTCGGTCAACCTCGTCCACCACCATATCGAACCGCAGGCGCCGGCCGAGACGGCGCTGGCGCCTGCGCACGCCCCACAGGAGCCTCCCCGATGACCACAAGCCGCCGCGACTTCATCCGCAACAGCGCCATCGCCAGCGCCGCGCTCGCGGCCGGACTGCCGCTGCCGGCCCATGTGGCCGATGCGGTCGTCGAGGGCGAGGGCCAGCTCAAGTGGAGCAAGGCGCCCTGCCGCTACTGCGGGAC
Source organism: Pseudomonadota bacterium (assembly GCA_023388355.1). Next base: position 4,619 of record JAEWGI010000079.1, on the reverse strand, counting down.
CGGCTGCGGGATCAACGTCGCGGTCCACAACGGGCGGGTGGTGGCCACCCACGGCGACGTGCATGCCGAGGTCAACCGGGGGCTGAACTGCGTCAAGGGTTACTTCCTGTCGAAAGTGATGTACGGGGTGGACCGGCTGACCACGCCGCTGTTGCGCAAGACGAACGGCGTCTACGACAAGAACGGCGACTTCACCCCGGTCAGCTGGGAAGAAGCCTTCGACGTGATGGAGGAGAAGTTCCGCGCCGTGCTCAAGGCGAAGGGGGGCGACGGCATCGGCATGTTCGGCTCAGGCCAATGGACGGTGTGGGAGGGCTACGCGGCCAACAAGCTGATGAAGGCCGGCTTCCGCAGCAACCACATCGATCCCAACGCACGCCACTGCATGGCGTCGGCCGTGACCGGCTTCATGCGCACCTTCGGCATGGACGAGCCGATGGGCTGCTACGACGACATCGAGGCTGCCGACGCGTTCGTGCTGTGGGGCTCGAACATGGCCGAGATGCATCCGATCCTCTGGACCCGGGTCACCGACCGCCGCTTGTCCAATCCGCACGTCAAGGTCGCGGTGCTGTCCACCTTCCAGCACCGCAGCTTCGACCTGGCGGACATTCCGATGGTGTTCAAGCCCCAGACCGACCTGGTGATCCTGAACTACATCGCCAACCACATCATCCAGTCCGGCAACGTCAACCGGGACTTCGTCGACAAGCACACCACCTTCAAGCGCGGCAACGACGACATCGGCTACGGCCTGCGCCCCGAGCACCCGCTGCAGGTGGCGGCGAAGAACGCCGACGACGCCAATGGCGGCACGCCGATCGACTTCGATGGGTTCGCGCGCTTCGTCGCGCCCTACACGCTCGAACGGGCGGTGGAGATGACCGGGGTCGAGCGCGGGTGGCTGGAGAAGCTCGCCGCGCTGTATGCCGACCCGAAGGTCAAGGTGATGTCGTTCTGGACCATGGGTTTCAACCAGCACACGCGCGGCACCTGGGCCAACAACATGGTCTACAACATCCACCTGCTCACCGGGAAGATCGCCACGCCGGGCAACAGCCCGTTCTCGCTGACCGGCCAGCCTTCGGCCTGCGGCACCGCGCGCGAGGTGGGCACCTTCAGCCATCGCCTGCCGGCGGACATGGTGGTGACGAACCCCGAGCATCGCGCGACGGCCGAGGACATCTGGAAGATTCCGCGCGGCACCATCAAGGACAAGATCGGCTACCACGCCGTCGAGCACAACCGCGCGCTCAAGGACGGCAAGCTCAACGCCTACTGGGTCCAGGTCAACAACAACCTGCAGGCCGGCGCGAACATCCTCGAGGAAGGCTATCCGGGCTACCGCAACCCGGACAACTTCATCGTCGTCTCCGACGCCTATCCCACGGTGACCTGCCAGGCCGCCGACCTGGTCCTGCCCTCGGCGATGTGGGTGGAAAAGGAAGGCGCCTACGGCAACGCCGAGCGTCGCACCCATTTCTGGCACCAGCTGGTCGAGGCGCCCGGCGAGGCGCGCTCGGACCTGTGGCAGCTGATGGAGTTCTCCAAGCGCTTCACCACCGACGAGTGCTGGCCGGCCGAACTGCTCGCCGCGAACCCGGAATTCAAGGGCAAGACCCTGTTCGAGGTGCTGTTCCGCAACGGCAAGGTCGACGCCTTCCCCACCGACCAGATCGAGGCGGGCTACGCCAACGACGAGGCGGAGGCGTTCGGCTTCTACGTGCAGAAGGGACTGTTCGAGGAATACGCCGAGTTCGGACGCGGGCATGCGCACGACCTGGCGCCGTTCGACCGCTACCACCAGGAACGCGGCCTGCGCTGGCCGGTGGTGGACGGCAAGGAAACGCGCTGGCGCTACCGCGAGGGAGCAGATCCCTATGTCAAACCGGGCAAGGGTTTCGAGTTCTACGGCAACCCCGACGGCCGCGCGGTGATCTGGGCGCTGCCCTACGAGCCGCCGGCCGAGTCACCGGACGACGAATACGACCTGTGGCTGGTGACCGGCCGGGTGCTGGAGCACTGGCACTCCGGCTCGATGACCATGCGCATCCCGGAGCTGTACAAGGCCGTGCCCTCGGCGGTGGTGTTCATGCATCCGGACGACGCCGCCGCGCGCGGGCTCAAGCGCGGCGACGAGGTCTCGGTGGCCTCGCGGCGCGGGTCGATGCGTACCCGGGTGGAAACCCGCGGGCGCAACCGGATGCCGCGCGGGGTGATCTTCGTGCCCTGGTTCGACGCCGCCCAGCTGATCAACAAGGTCACCCTGGACGCGACCGACCCGATCTCCAAGCAGACCGACTTCAAGAAATGCGCGGCCCGGGTGGTCGCTGTGGGAGGGGCCTGAGATGCGCGCGATCCTCGCCATGTCCCTGCCGTTGGTGCTGCTGGTCGTCCTGGCCGCTTGCGGTGACGGCGAGCCGCGGCCCGAGGTGCTCCCGCCGGCGCCGGAGATCGGCGCACGCGGCAATCCGGCCCAGGACATCGACGGCCTGCGCCGGCACGTCCCGATCACCACCGAAATCACGCCGCTGCCGATGGCCAAGGTGGAGAACTTCGACCGGCGCCGGGGCCGCGCGTATCCGATGCAGCCGCCGACCATCCCGCACAGCATCGACGGCTACCAGGTCGACCTCAACTCCAACCGCTGCATGCTCTGCCACGCGCGAAGCACCGCCGCCCAGTTCCAGGCCCCGGAAGTCAGCGTGACCCATTACATGGACCGCAACGACCAGTTCCTGGCCGAAATCTCGCCACGGCGCTACTTCTGCGTGCAGTGCCACGTGGTCCAGACCGACGCCCAGCCGCTGGTGGCCAACGGCTTCGTGGACATCGACAGCATGCTGCGATCCGAACGCGTCGAGCGGGGCCACCAGTGAGGCTCCTGCGCCGCGCCTGGCGGGTGGTACGAACCTTCTGGCTCCAGTTCAACGCCCCCGCGCGCCACCTCAGCCTCGGGTTCCTGACCCTGGGCGGGTTCCTGGCCGGGATCATGTTCTGGGGCGGTTTCAACACCGCCCTGGAGGTGACCAACACCGAGGAGTTCTGCACCAGCTGCCACGAGATGCGCGACAACGTGTTCGAGGAACTCAAGACCACCATCCACTACAGCAACCGCTCCGGCGTGCGCGCCACCTGTCCGGACTGCCACGTGCCGCACGACTGGACCGACAAGATCGCGCGCAAGATGCAGGCCTCCAAGGAGGTCTGGGGCAAGATCTTCGGCACCATCAACACCCGCGAGAAGTTCCTCGACCAGCGCCTGGTGCTGGCCACCCACGAATGGGTCCGGCTCAAGGCCAACGATTCGCTGGAATGCCGCAACTGCCACGACTACGACTCGATGGACCTCACCCGCCAGGCAAGCCGCGCCGCCCGCATCCACCGCACCTATCTGGGCACGGGCGAGGCCACCTGCATCGACTGCCACAAGGGCATCGCCCACAACCTGCCGCACATGGCCGGCGTCCAGCAGGGCGTGCAGGCGCAGCCGGCCGGCGTTTCGGGCGAACATTGACGCCCACCCGCGATCGCGAAGATAAATGCAGGAGCGGGCCATGCCCGCGACCCGGATGGCCAGGGCATCGTCGCGATCCGGTCGCGCCCATGGGGCGCTCCTGCGCCATTTTGTGCTCCTGATCGCAAGCTGGTACGACGCTGTCCCGGCGGCGAGCGACCGGCCCGGGCGGGGAAGGCGGATCGCCCCGCGGTTGCGGTGAGGCCGCGTTCAGGGCATCGTTCAACAGCGGAACGACGCCGGCTCGACGGGTCGGGTTGAGGCAATGCCGGCGATGTGTGCCGGCAGGTGATGAGCGTCGAATCCGCCGCGCAGATGTTGGCCACCCTGGCCCGCTACGCCGGCGCCGACCGGCTGTACGGCCTCGAGGGCGAGGCGATCCCCGCGGACTGCGCCGTCGAGCGCTGGCAAGGCTGGGAACAGCTGTCGCTGGGCTACGAGTGGTGGCTGGACCTGCTGTCCAGCGATGCGTCGTGGGACCTGCAGGCGCTGCTCGGCTCCAGCGCCACCCTGACGACACGTCTGGCCGACGGGGGTTCCACCAGCCGCAGCGGCGTGATCCGCGAGGCGACCTGCCTGGGCGGCGACGGTGGCCTGGTCCGCTACCGCCTGTGCCTGGTGCCGTGGACCTGGTGGCTGACCCAGGGCCGGCACAGTCGCGTGTTCCAGGACAAGACGGTCATCGAGATCGCCGAGGCGGTGTTCGCCGGCTACGCGCCGCTGGCGCAGTGGCAGCTGTCGGACGAGGTCGGACAGTTCATCGCCGAAGCGCATCAGCGCAGCTACTGCGTGCAGTACCGCGAGAGCGACCACGAGTTCGTCTCGCGCCTGCTGGCCGAGGAAGGCCTGGGCTGGCGCTGGGAAGAGGATGCGTCCGCGCCCACAGGCCACCGGCTGGTGATCTTCGCCGACAGCGCGGCGCAGCCTGAGGATCCGCTGGCCGCGGGCCGCGGCATCCGCTTCCACCGCGACGATGCGGTAATCCCCCCATTTTTAGCAGTCGCCAAAAGTGGAGCTATGCGGCAAGGGCCAATTTCTGCATCGGCGTGATGCCGCCGAGCGCCATGTTCGGGCGCTCATGGTTGTAAGTCCATAGCCAGCG
>JAEWGI010000070.1 GCA_023388355.1 Pseudomonadota bacterium | reverse complement strand
CGGTCCTTGGTCACGTCCAGGTACAGCGAGCCCAGGTCGACGCTGCAGAAGTTGAGCAGCAGCTGCACGATCTCGGCGAAGTCGTAGCGCGCATAGGCGGCCGTGATCTTCTCCTGGACTTCCCCGGCACGGTGCACGATCCAGCGGTCGAAGGCGAGCATCTGATCCGCTGCGCACAGGTTGCGCGCCGGATCGAAGCCGTTGAGGTTGCCAAGCAGGAAGCGCGCGGTGTTGCGGATGCGGCGGTAGGCGTCGGCGTTGCGCTTGAGGATCTCCTGCGACAGCGACATCTCGTTGCTGTAGTCGGCGCTGGCGATCCACAGGCGCAGGATGTCCGCGCCCAGGGTCTTCATGATGTCCTGCGGCTCGATGCCGTTGCCCAGCGACTTGGACATCTTGCGGCCATGCTCGTCCACGGTGAAGCCGTGGGTCAGGCACTGCCGGTAGGGCGCGGCCTTGTCGATGGCGACGCCGGTGAGCAGGGACGACTGGAACCAGCCGCGATGCTGGTCGGAGCCCTCCAGGTACAGGTCGGCCGGCTTGCCGAAGCCGCGTTCGAGCAGCACGCCCTCGTGGGTCACGCCCGAATCGAACCAGACGTCGAGGATGTCGGTGATCCTGTCGTAGTCCTTCGCCTCGTCGCCGAGCAGTTCGGCGGGGTCGAGCGTGTACCACACGTCCACGCCCTGCTTCTCCACCCGGTCGGCCACCTGCCGCATCAGTTCGGTGCTGCGCGGGTGCGGCTCGCCGGTCTCGCGGTGCACGAACAGCGCGATCGGCACGCCCCAGGTGCGCTGGCGCGAGATGGTCCAGTCCGGGCGCCCCTCCATCATGCCGGCGATGCGCGCCTCGCCCCAGCCGGGGAACCAGCCCACGCCCTTGATCGCTTCCAGCGCATCGGCGCGCAGGTCGGCCTGCTCCATCGAGATGAACCACTGCGGCGTGGCCCGGAACGCGATCGGCGTCTTGTGCCGCCAGCAGTGCGGATAGCTGTGCTCGAGCCTGCGGTCGGCCAGCAGCGCGCCGCTTTCGCGCAGCACCTCGACGATCGCGTCGTTGGCTTTCCAGATGTGCTGGCCGGCCAGCTCCACGCCATCGGCCGCGGGCGTCGACGGCAGGTAGACGCCGCGGCCATCGACCGGGTTGAGCTCGGCCGCGGAATAGCGGTCGACCAGCCCGTACTGGCGCGCGACCGCGTAGTCCTCCTGGCCGTGTCCGGGCGCGGTGTGCACGGCGCCCGTGCCGTCCTCGGCCGAAACGTGGTCGCCCAGCAGCACCGGGATGTCGCGCCCCCCGTAGAACGGATGCGCGAACAGCAGGCCTTCGAGCTTCGCGCCAGGCGCCCGGCCCAGCACCTGCGCCTGCTCCACGCCATAGCGCTTGAGCGCGCCCTCGGCCAGCGCATCGGCCAGCACCAGCCAGCGGCGCTTTCCGTCGCGTGCAGGGCCTTCGACCAGCGCGTACTCCAGGTCCTCGCCCATCGAGATCGCCAGCGAGGCCGGCAGCGTCCACGGGGTGGTCGTCCAGATCACCGCGGCGACTTCGACGTCCTCCGGCACCTCGACACTGAACGCCCGCGCCACCGCCTGCGGACTGCGCGCGGCATAGGCGACGTCGACCGCAGGCGAAACCTTGTCGGCGTACTCGATCTCCGCCTCGGCCAGCGCCGAGCCGCAGTCGAAGCACCAGTGCACCGGCTTCACGCCGCGGGTCAGGTGGCCGTTGTCGACGATCTTCGCCAGCGCGCGGATCTCGTTGGCCTCGAAGCGGAAGTCGAGCGTGAGGTAGGGATTGTCCCAGTCGCCGATCACGCCCAGGCGCTTGAAGTCCTTGCGCTGCAGCTCGATCTGCGACCGCGCGTACTCGCGGCACTTCTGCCGGAACTCGACCGCATCGAGCTTCACCCCGACCTTGCCGAACTTCTTTTCGATCGCGATCTCGATCGGCAGGCCGTGGCAGTCCCAGCCCGGGATGTAGGGCGCGTCGAAGCCGGCCAGGTACTTCGACTTGACGATGATGTCCTTGAGGATCTTGTTGACCGCGTGGCCGAGGTGGATCGCACCGTTCGCATACGGCGGCCCGTCGTGGAGCATGAACAGCGGCCGGCCCTTCGCGTTCCCGCGCAGCTGCGCGTACAGGCCGTCACGCTCCCAGCGCTCGAGCGTTGCCGGCTCGCGCCTGGGCAGGTCGCCGCGCATCGGAAAATCCGTCGCGGGCAGCAGGATGGTCGACTTGTAACGCTGGCTGTCGTTGTCTTCGGTCACGCGGTGGCCCGCCCTGGGGTGTGCTGTTGGAGGATGCGGCGGGCCTCGCCGGCATCGCGATGCATCTGCGCGACCAGGGTCGGCAGGTCGGGAAACTTCTCCTCGTCGCGCAGGCGCGCGACGAACTCGACCTCGATCCGGCGACCGTACAGGTCGCCTTCGAAGTCGAACAGGTGCGCCTCGAGCAGCGGCTCCACGCCGCCGACCGTAGGCCGGGTGCCGAAGCTCGACACCGACGGCCGGCCCTGGCCGCCATCACCGCCAACGCCGTGCACGCGCGTGGCGTAGATCCCGCGCAGCGCCGGCACCTTGCCGCCGAAGCGCAGGTTGGCGGTGGGATAGCCGAGCGTGCGCCCCAGCTGGCGGCCGCGCACCACGCGGCCCGAAACCGCGTAAGGCTTGCCCAGCAGGCGCGCCGCCGCGTCGAAATCGCCGGCCACCAGCGCCTGGCGGATGCGCGTGCTCGACACCCGCTCGCCGTCGGCCATCACCGGCTCGATCGCGCCGGCGGCGAAACCCAGGCGCCCGCCCTCGCGCTGCAGCGCGCCCAGGTCACCCGCGCGGCGGTGGCCGAAGCGGAAGCCCGGGCCGACCCAGACCTCCACCGCGGCCAGCCGCTCCGCCAGCACCGTGGCGCAGAAGTCTTCGGCCGACATCGCCGCAAGCGCCGCGTTGAAACGCAGCAGCCCCACCACGTCCGCGCCGAGCGCGCGCAGGCCCTGGACCTTCGCCCGCGGCAGGCTCAGCCGCGGCGGCGGCGCGGCGGGGGCGAAGAATTCGCGCGGCAGCGGTTCGAAGCTGAGCGCGGCGGCGGCAACGCCCAGCGCGCGGGCACGCGCGACCGCATGCCGCACCAGTGCGCGATGGCCCAGGTGAAGGCCGTCGAACGCGCCGATGCAGACCACACTGCCGGTGGGGCACAAGGACCCGCCGTCGACGTCTCGGAACAGCCTGCTCATGAATGCTCGGTTGGGCGCCCGGCCACCTGCGGACGGGCGTGGCGCAATGCCGCGCCGGAAGAAAAGTATAGCGGCGTGCGGCCGCGGCCACGGTCGCCGCGGCGCCGCGGCCTCAGTGACGCAGGTCGCGCGGGCGGATGCCCTGCAGCCACAGGGCCGCCGCATACGCCAGCGCGCCACAGCCGACCAGCGCCGCCAGCTTCCAGAACCGCTCGCTCCAGTGCCAGAGCGTCCAGCCATCCCATACCGACAGCAGCGCCAGCACCACCGCCACCATCGCCGCGCTCGCCACCAGCAACTGGCGCGCGAACCGGCCCCACCCGGCGGCCGGGCGGAACACCCGCGCCCGCCGCAGGTACCACCACAGCTGCAGCGCATTGGTCCAGCCCGCGACGGCCGTGGCCAGCGCCAGGCAGCCGTGCGCGCCGGGCAGCGCCTTGAGCGCCGCGCGCAGCTCGCCGCCGCCTTCCGCCCAGGCCGCGCGCCCGGCCTCGGTCAGCGCCAGCACCAGGCCCAGGAACAGCACCGTGGCGACGATATTGGCCAGCACCGCCATCACCCCGGCCTTCACCGGCGTGCGCGTGTCCTGGCGCGAAAAGAACGCCGGCGCCAGCACCTTCACCAGCAGGAAGGCCGGCAGCGCGGTCGACAGCGCGAGCACCGTGATCCGCGCCATGGCGGTGTCGTAGGGGGTGAAGCGGCCGTGCTGGAACAGGGTCGCCACCAGCGCCTCGGCGCACAGCATCAGGCCCAGGCAGGCCGGCACCGCGATCATCAGGCACAGCCGCAGGCCCCAGTCCAGGGCCTTCGAGTAACCGTCGGGATCGACCGCGGCGTGGCGGCGCGAGAGGTGCGGCAGGATCACCGCGCCAATCGCCACCCCGAACATGCCCAGAGGGAACTCCAGCAGGCGATCGCCCAGGTACAGCCAGGTCACGCTGCCGCCGATCAGCATCGACGCCACGACGGTGTTCAGCAGCAGGTTCAGCTGCGCCACGGATGAGCCGAACAGGGTCGGCACCATCAGCCTCATCACCCGCTTCACGCCCTCGTGCGCCGCGCCCCAGCGTGGCCGCGGCAGCAGCCCCAGCCGCGCCAGCGAAGGCAGATGGAAACCCAGCTGCAGCACGCCGGCGGCGAGCACGCCCCAGGCCAGGGCCATCACCGGCTGCTGCATCCGTGGCGCCAGCGCCAGGGCGGCGGTGATCATCGCCACGTTCAGCAGCACCGGCGACAGGGCCGGCACCGCGAAGCGCTGGTAGCTGTTGAGCACGCCACCGGCCAGCGAGGCCATCGAGATGAACAGCAGGTAGGGGAAGGTGACGCGCAGCATGTCCGCCGCCAGCTGGCCCTGCGGGCCGTCGGCGTCGAAGCCGGGCGCGAACACCCGCATCACCCAGGGCGCGGCCAGCACGGCCAGCGCGGTCAGCACCAGCAGCACCGCCAGCAGGGTGCCGGCCACCCGGTCCACCAGCTCCTTCACCGCGGCATGGTCGCGGCGCTCGCGGTACTCGCTGAGCACCGGCACGAAGGCCATCGAGAACGAACCCTCGGCCGAGAGCCGGCGCAGGAAGTTGGGAATCCTGAACGCGACCAGGAAGGCGTCCATGGCCGGGTTGGCGCCGAACACGGCGGCATACACCTGGTCGCGGACCAGGCCGGTGACGCGCGAAATCAGGGTCATCGCGCTGAATACCGCGGTCGAGCGCAGCAACCCGGCGCGGCGCGGCTCGGCCGCCGCGCCTCCGGGAGGCAGGGTCGGATCGGGTTCGCTCACGCCCTGAACCCCTTCCTGGCCGCCGTGTTGACCCAAGTCCCTGAATCCCCCATAATTTCCGGCTCCGTTTTCCCGAAGCCCGGCACCCGCCGGATTTCGACGTTCAACTCCATACCAGTTTCCAGGATCCCACCGTGGCCAACATCAAGTCCGCCAAGAAGCGCGCCAAGCAGACCGTCGTGCGCAACGCGCGCAACACGGCCCAGCGCTCGCAGCTTCGCACCGCCGTCAAGAAGGTGATCAAGGCGCTCGACGCCAACGACGCCGCCGGCGCCGAAGCCGCCTTCGCCGTCGCCCAGCCGCTGCTCGACCGCTTCAGCTCGCGTGGCCTGATCCACCGCAACAAGGCCGCCCGCCACAAGAGCCGCCTGACCGCCCGCATCAAGGCGCTCAAGGCGGCCTGATCCACGGCGCCCCTGGCTGTCGAAAAACCCGGCTCCGGCCGGGTTTTTCATTTCCGCAGCCGGGCAACGCCTTGGCGTGGATTCACCCGGAACGCGGATCGGGCGCTCGCGGGAAAAGCTGTCGCAACCGGCTGCCGCATCCGCGCTCATCCGCGCAGGTCCGTGGCCACCCTCCACCTGCAGGGCTTCCATCGCGGCGCTCAGATGCCGCTGTCCGCTGCGGACTCGCGCTCCTGGCGGCCCATCTCGTCGAGATGGGCCTGCACCTTCAGCATCACTTCGCGCGTACCCTCGCGCGCAAGTCCCGAGACGATGAACCATGGCGCGCTCCAGCCGAGTTCGGCCACGATGCGCCCGCCCAGCTCGCGGGCGTCGTCCCCGGGAATCAGGTCGGCCTTGTTGAGCAGCAGCCAGCGCGGCTTGTCGAGCAGCCCGGCGTCGAACTTCTCCAGCTCGCGTTCGATCGTGCGGATCTGTTCGACCGCGTCGCCGCCGTCGAGCGGCTCGATCTCGACCAGGTGCAGCAGCAGCCGGGTGCGCTGGATGTGGCGCAGGAACAGCGCGCCCAGCCCGGCGCCGTCGGCCGCGCCCTCGATCAGACCCGGGATGTCGGCGATCACGAAGCTGCGCGCCGGCTCCACGCTGACCACGCCCAGGTTCGGATACAGGGTGGTGAACGGATAGTCGGCCACCTTCGGCGTGGCCGCCGAGACCGCGCGGATCAGGGTGCTCTTGCCGGCGTTGGGAAAGCCGAGCAGGCCCACGTCGGCCAGCAGCTTGAGCTCCAGCCGCAGCCTGCGCTCCTCGCCCGGCGTGCCCGGGGTCGACTGCCGCGGGGTGCGGTTGGTCGAGCTCTTGAAGTGCATGTTGCCCAGCCCGCCCTTGCCGCCCTGCGCCACCAGCAGGCGCTCGCCGTGGACGGTCAGGTCGCCGATCACCTCGTCGGTGTCGACGTTGTGCACCACCGTGCCGGTGGGCACCGCGACGAGCACGTCCTCCCCGCCCTTGCCGTACATCTGCCGGCCCATGCCGTTCTCGCCGCGCCGGGCGCGGAACTGCTTCTGGTGGCGGAAATCGACCAGGGTGTTGAGGTTCTCGTCGGCGACCAGGTACACGCTGCCGCCATCGCCGCCATCACCCCCGTCCGGCCCGCCCAGCGGAATGAACTTCTCGCGCCGGAATCCCACGCAGCCGTTGCCGCCGTTGCCTGCGGTGACGGTGATCTCGGCTTCGTCGACTAACTTCATGGGATTCGGGATTGGGATCGGGGGTTTGGAACGGCAGCCACGGCAGTCTACCGGCACGTCGCGAGGGGGAGGGCAGGACTCTTCGCTCTTCCGAATCCCCAATCCCCGATCCCGCCGTTCCGGCGGACCCAGGGTCCGCCGGAACGAAAAAGCCCCGCACGCGGCGGGGCCTTCGTCCGGCATGGAGCGAGGCTTACGCCTGCGCCACCACGCTCACGGTGCGGCGCTTCTTCGGGCCCTTGATGCCGAACTCGACCTTGCCGTCGACCAGCGCGAACAGGGTGTGGTCGCGGCCGAGGCCAACGCCCGGACCCGGATGGAACTGGGTGCCGCGCTGACGCACGATGATGTTGCCGGCTCCGATCGCCTGGCCGCCGTAGATCTTGACGCCGAGGTACTTCGGGTTGGAGTCGCGGCCGTTGCGGGTAGAACCACCAGCCTTCTTGTGTGCCATGACTGCTTCTCCTTACTTCTTGTCGCCACCGGCGATGCCGGTGATCTCGATTTCGGTGTAATGCTGGCGATGTCCCTGCCGCTTCATGTGGTGCTTGCGGCGGCGGAACTTGATGATGCGCACCTTGTCGGCGCGGCCGTGGCCGACGACCTTCGCGGTGACGCTCGCGCCCTTGAGCGCGTCGCCGACGGTCACGCCGTCGCTGCCGCCGAGCATCAGGATGTTGTCGAAGGTGATCTCGTTGCCGGCTTCGGCCTCGAGCTTCTCGACGCGGAGCGTTTCGCCCTGCGCCACGCGGTATTGCTTACCGCCGGTGACCAGTACTGCGTACATGTGGAGCCTCTGTGGTGTTCGATTCTGTAGTTATTCTGTGTGCCTGCCCGCCATCGAGGGCGGACAGAAGCGGAATTATAGGGGTTTCAGGGACTTGCGCGCAAGTTGGCCGGAGCGGCCGGGGACGGCGCCCGTTCCCGGCGCCCACGGCGGTTCGCACCCCCGGTCGACCCCGAGCGCCTGTACCGCGTGGTCGGTGCGCTCGACGCCGTTGCCGCCGGGACCGGCAGGACCGTGCCGCAGGTCGCGCTGACTGGCCGCTGCAGCGCCCCACCGCCGCCAGGGTCCCGGTGGGTGCGGGCAACGCCCGTCAGCCCGGCGCGAACCCCGGCGCTTCGGACTGGGCGCCGACGGCCGCACGGATCGCGCGGTTGGATGCCGCCAGCGACCGCACGCCGCCCTGGCCCTACTATCCGTACTGGAACGGTATGTTCGCCGAACCCGGTCCGCCGCCCGTTCCCCTGCCCCGCGAGCACATGCCATGAAAGCCGTCGCCCTCACCCGCTACCTGCCCATCGACGATCCGCAGTCGCTGCTCGACGTCGAGCTCGAAACCCCCGTCGCCACCGGCCGCGACCTGCTGGTCCGGATCGAGGCGGTATCGGTCAACCCGGTCGACACCAAGGTTCGCGCGCCCGGGCCCCAGGTGGAGGCCCGGCCGCGTGTGCTGGGCTATGACGCGGCCGGGGTGGTCGAGGCGGTCGGCGACGAGGTCACCGGTTTCCAGCCCGGAAACGCGGTCTGGTACGCCGGCGACATCACCCGGCCCGGCAGCAACTCGCAGTACCAGCTGGTCGACGAGCGCATCGTCGCGCGCAAGCCTGCGACGCTCGATTTCGCACAGTCCGCGGCGCTGCCGCTGACCGCGCTGACCGCCTGGGAGCTGCTGTTCGAGCGCATGGGCTACGCCGTCGAAGGCGGCGGCGACGGCAGGACGCTGCTGGTGATCGGCGGCGCCGGCGGCGTGGGCTCGATCGCGATCCAGCTGGGAAAGCTGGCCGGCTTCAGCGTCATCGCCACCGCCTCGCGTGAAGAGACCACCGCCTGGTGCCGCGAGCTGGGCGCCGACCACGTCATCGACCATCGCCAGCCGCTGGCGCCGCAGCTGCAGGCGCTGGGTTCCGATGCGGTCGATGCCGCGCTCAATCTCGCCGACACCGACCGCTACTGGACCGAACTGGGCGAACTGCTCGCGCCGCAGGGACGCGTGGGCCTGATCGTCGAGCCGGCCGGCGCGCTGCGCATCGGCGACCCGTACAAGGCCAAGTGCATCGGCATCCACTGGGAATTCATGTTCACCCGGCCGCGCTTCGGCACGCCCGACATGGGTGAGCAGGGGCGGATCCTGGCGCGCGTGGCGGAGCTGGTCGACGCGGGGCACCTGCGCACCACGCTGCGCGAGACGCTCTCGCCGATCAATGCGGCCAACCTGCGCGAGGCGCATCGCCGGCTCGAATCCGGGCGCGGCATCGGCAAGCTCGTCCTGTCCGGCTGGTAGGCCCGCCGCCCGCGCGAAGCCCCGTGCTGGAACACAGCAACGCGCCGCGTGCGCGCGGCAGGAAGACCGGAGCGGGAGACAATTCACCCCATGGTCCTTCCCCCCCGCCTGGCCCTGCGCCTGTCCAAACTGCTGGTCGGCCTGTTCCTGTACGGCTTTGCGACCGCGCTGATGCTGCGTGCTGGGCTGGGCGTCGCTCCCTGGGACGTGCTGGCCCAGGGAGCGATGGTGCAGACCGGCCTGTCATTCGGGCTGCTGGTGATCCTGATCGGCGTAGCGGTGCTGGCGCTGTGGTGGCCGCTGCGCCAGCGCCCCGGCCTGGGCACGGTGCTCAACGCGCTGCTGATCGGCCCCAGCGCCGAGGTCGGCCTGTGGCTGCTGCCCGACTTCGACATCGGGTGGCAGCAGTGGCTGGTATTCGCTTCCGGGCTGTGCCTGCTGGCGCTGGCGACGGGTCTGTACATCGGCGCCCGCTTCGGCGCCGGACCCCGCGACGGCCTGATGACCGGCATGCACGCCCGCTTCGGCTGGCCGGTGTGGGTGGCGCGCACCTGCATCGAAGGTTCGGTGCTGATGACCGGCTGGTGGCTGGGCGGCACCGTGGGCCTGGGCACCCTCGCCTTCGCCCTGCTGATCGGCCCGCTGGTCCACCGCGCCCTGCCCTGGTGCGATACCCCGCTGCCGACCCGCGCGGCCGCTCCCGCCTGACGGTCCTGCCCGCGGCCTCGCCGGCGGTGGCTTGCCGCCACGCACGGTTCGCGGCATCTTGGCGGGCCATACGCCAGCGTATTCCAGAGCATGACGGTCAATCCCGGCGACGCCAGCCCCTATCCGCACCTGTTCGCGCCGCTCGACCTGGGCTTCACCACCCTGCGCAACCGGGTGCTGATGGGGTCGATGCACACCGGCCTGGAGGACCGCAAGCGCGACTTCCCGAAGCTGGCCGCGTATTTTGCCGAGCGCGCGGCCGGCGGCGTGGCCCTGATCGTCACCGGCGGCTTCTCGCCCAACTTCGAAGGCTGGCTGTCGCCGTTCGCCAGCCGCCTGGCCTGGCCGTGGGAAGCACGCAAGCATCGCCAGGTCACCGACGCCGTACACGGGCATGGCGCGAAGATCTGCCTGCAGCTGCTGCACGCCGGCCGCTACGCCTATCACCCGCTGTCGGTGGCGCCGTCGAAGGTCAAGTCGCCGATCACACCGTTCACCCCGCGGGCACTGTCCGCGCGCGGCGTCGAACGCACCATCGATGCCTACGCGACCGCCGCAAGGCTGGCGCGCGACGGCGGCTACGACGGCGTCGAGGTGATGGGCTCGGAGGGCTATCTGATCAACCAGTTCCTCAGCGCGCGCACCAATCGCCGCGGTGACGACTGGGGCGGCGACGTCGCCGCGCGCATGCGCTTCGCCACCGAAACCGTGCGCCGCGTGCGCGAAGCCTGCGGCCCGGACTTCATCATCATCTACCGCCTGTCGATGCTGGAGCTGGTGCCGGAGGGCTCGGACTGGAGCGAGATCGTGCAGCAGGCGCGCGCGATCGAAGCGGCCGGCGCGAGCATTGTCAACACCGGCATCGGCTGGCACGAGTCGCGCGTGCCGACCATCGCCACCTCGGTGCCGCGCGCCGCGTTCGCGGGCGTCACCGCCAAGCTCAAGCCGCACGTGGCGCTGCCGCTGGTGGCGACCAACCGCATCAACATGCCCGACGTGGCCGAAGCCATCCTCGCCGGCGGCGGCGCCGACATGGTGTCGATGGCGCGGCCGCTGCTGGCCGATCCGGAATGGGTGAACAAGGCGCGCGCCGGCAGGCCGCAGGCGATCAACACCTGCATCGCCTGCAACCAGGCCTGCCTGGACCACGTGTTCCAGCGCAGGACCGCAAGCTGCCTGGTCAATCCGCGCGCCGGCGCCGAAACCGAACTCAACTACCTGCCGGCTGGCACGCGCAAGCGCGTTGCGGTGGTCGGTGCCGGTCCTGCGGGCCTGGCCTGCGCCACGGTGGCCGCGCAGCGCGGGCACGAGGTGGTGCTGTTCGATCGCGCCGACCGCATCGGCGGGCAGTTCAACCTCGCCTGGAAGATTCCCGGCAAGGAAGAATTCGGCGAAACGCTGCGCTGGTTCGACTACCGCATCAGTGAAACCGGCGTGCAGCTGCGCCTGTCCACCGACGCCACGCCCGAAGCGCTGGCCGGGTTCGACGAGATCGTGCTGGCCACCGGGGTGACACCGCGCGCGGTCGATTTCGAAGGCCACGACCATCCGAAGGTGACGGGCTACCTCGACGTGTTGCGTGGCGACATCGTGCCGGGACGGCGCGTGGCGATCGTCGGCGCCGGCGGCATCGGCTTCGACGTCGCCGAATTCCTGGTCCAGCAGTCGGCCTCGCCGACCCTGGATGTCGCGCAGTGGATGCGCGAATGGGGCGTGGATCCTTCGTTCGAAAGCGCCGGCGGACTGCGGCCGCCGCGCGTGGACCCGCCGCTGCGCGAGGTCTGGCTGCTGCAGCGAAGCTCCGGACGCCCGGGCGCGCGCCTGGGCAAGACCACCGGCTGGATCCACCGCGCCACGCTCAGGCACAAGAGCGTGCGCATGATCGGTGGCGTCGAGTACGTGGCCGTCGACGACGACGGCTTCCACCTGCGCGTGGACGGCCAGCCGCAGCTGTTGCCGGTCGACCACGTCGTGGTCTGCGCCGGCCAGGAGCCGCAGCGCGGCCTGTTGGCGCCGCTGCAGGCGGCAGGACACAGTGTCCATCTGATCGGCGGTGCAGACGTGGCGACCGAACTCGACGCCAAACGCGCCATCGCCCAGGCCTGCCGGCTGGCCGCAGCGCTCTGAAGGCGTCGCGAAGCGCCCCTCGCGGCTGCCGGGCCGCGGTGAGCCGCGACCTTGGGTGTGGCCGCTAAGCGCTTGATCGGTCAGCGGTACTGCGTCACATCCAGTGTAAAAACTCCAATCGAATCATTCACTTCGAACGGGGCGTTCAGGAACGATTCGGTTATGTCCGCTTACCGTGCGCGCACTTTCCCGCCTCCATCGATTGGCGGGAACCGGCCCGAGCCGCCTTCTGCGGACTTCGGTGCCCGGGCAAAAGCGCCATAGAGTCGCTGCCCTCCCCAACACGCCATGTCCGGTCGTCACCGGCGCCCGTCCCGCGCGGACGCGCCGCGTACGGCCGGGCGCAACGGAGCAAGGAGTCCCGATGAAGCTGGACTGGATCCTCTGGCTGGCCTCGCTGATGTCACCGCAGGCCGCCGATTCGCTGTGTCTTAGCACCACGCTGTACCTGGAGGCCCGCAACCAGTCGGAGCGCGGCCAGCAGGCGGTTGCCGAGGTCGCGCTGCGGCGCGAGGAAAGCGGCCTGTGGGGCGATTCGATGTGCGAGGTGGTGACCGCGCGCAAGCAGTTCGCGCCCACGATCGTCTCGCCGCGCACGCGCATGCACAACACCCACGCCTGGGCGCAGGCGGTGAGCGTCGCGATCGAGTCGGAGCAGAACTGGGCTCTGCCGGTCGGGCAGCGCAAGGAGATCGTGCCCGGCGCCAGCCACTTCATGGCCCACGCGATCGCCGCGCCGAGCTGGCGCAATGCCTACCGGGTGGCGACGATCGGCGACCACACCTTCCTGCGGGTGCAGTCGCTCAAGCCCAAGGGCTGACCGCCGGACGGCACGCCCTGTTCCGGTGACGGCGTCGCGCCAGGGTGCGGCGCGCGTCATCATGGCGGCCCCGTTTCGCGGAGGCCGCGCATGAAACTCTATTCGTCCCCCGGCGCCTGCTCGCTGGCCGACCACATCGTGCTGCGCTGGACCGGAGCGCCGTTCGAGCTGAAGCTGGTCAGTCGCGACGAACGCAAGTCGCCCGGATTCCTGGCCCTGAATCCCGCCGGCGCAGTGCCGGTGTTCGAGCACGACGGCTGGGTGCTGACCCAGAACGCCGCGATCCTGCAGTACCTCGCCGATTCGTTTCCGCAGGCCGGACTGCTGGGCGACGGAACGCCGCGCGCGCGCGCCGAGGTCAATCGCTGGCTGTCCTTCCTCAACGCCGACGTGCATCCGGCCTTCCATCCGTACTTCGGCAGCACCGCCTACCTGGGCGAGGAAGGGGCGGCGCAGACGAAGCAGGCCGCCGGCACGAAGCTGCGCAGCCATTTCGAACGGCTCGACGGCCAGCTCGACGGCAGGCAGTGGCTCACCGGCAGCCGGTCGATCGCCGATCCCTATCTGTACGTGGAACTGCGCTGGGCGCGGCAGCTGGGCCTGGATCTGTCGGGACTCGCCCACCTCGATGCCTTCCGCCAGCGCATGGACGCCGACCCGGGCGTCCGCGCGGCGCTGGCGGCGGAAGGGCTCGAATAGCCTCGCTGCGGATGTCGATGGGCACGCGCCGCTGACCCCACCGCTTCTGCGGCGGCGCGCGACTGCGCCTGTGCCAGGGCTCGCCTGCGCGAGCCTCAGCTGCCCGCTTCCGGGCCCCGCTCCAGCGCGCGCCGGATTTCCTCCAGCGCGCCCGGATCGTCCAGCGTCGACAGGTCGCCCGGATCGCGCGCCTCGGCCAGCGCCTGCAGCGAGCGCCTCAGCAGCTTGCCCGAGCGCGTCTTGGGCAGCGCGTCGACCACGTACACGCGTGCCGGACGCGCAACCGCGCCCAGCTGTTCGCTGACCGTGCGCAGCATTTCGTTCGCGGTCGCGCGCTCGTCTTCGTCGGTGCCGGGCAGGCGCTTGAGCGTGGCGAACACCACCGGCACCTGTCCCTTCACCGGATCCTTCACCCCGATCACCGCCGCTTCGGCGACGCCCGGATGGCTCGAGATCGACTCCTCGATCTCGCGCGTGCCCAGGCGATGCCCGGCGACGTTGATCACGTCGTCGGTGCGGCCGAGGATGAAGGTGTAGCCGTCCGCGTCGCGGATCGCCCAGTCCAGCGAGCTGTACAGCAACTCCCTGAAGTGGCTGAAGTAGCTGGCGACGAAACGCTCGTCGTTGCCCCACACCGTGCTCAGGCAGCCCGGCGGCAGCGGCGGCTGCAGCGCCAGCACGCCCTTCTCGTCGACGCCGGCCTCCTCGCCGGTGACCTCGTTGATCACGCGGATGTTGTAGCCGGGCGCCGCGAAACCGGGCGAACCCAGCCGCACCGGCTTGAGCTCCACGCCCGGCATCAGGGTCAGCACCGGCCATCCGGTTTCGGTCTGCCAGTAGTTGTCGATGACGGTCTTGCCCAGGCCTTCGCCGATCCACTGCGCGGTCGGCTCGTCCAGCGGCTCGCCGGCCAGGAACAGGTACTGCAGCTGGGACAGGTCGTACTTCTTGAGGAAGGCGGCGTCCTGCTTCTTCAGCACCCGCACCGCGGTCGGCGAAGAGAACATCGTGCGCACGCCGTACTGCTCGCAGATCTTCCACCAGATGCCGGGGTCGGGCGCGGTCGGCAGGCCTTCGTAGAGGATCGAGGTGACGCCCGCGATCAGCGGCCCGTAGACGTTGTACGAGTGCCCGACCACCCAACCGATGTCCGAGGTGGAGAAGAACACCTGCCCGGCACGCACGTCGTAGATCGACCACATCGACAGGGCCAGCGCCACCGCGTAGCCGCCGACGTCGCGCTGCACGCCCTTGGGCGTGCCGGTCGTGCCGGAGGTGTAGAGGATGTAGCTGGGCTCGTTCGATTCGAGCCAGACCACCGGCACCTGCGCGTCCGCGTGCGCCTCGCGCAGCGGGCCGTATTCCAGGTCGCGACCCGCCTGCATCGGCAGTTCGGCGGCGAGGCCCCGGTTGACCACCAGCACGTGCGCCGGCGGGTGCTTCGCACGCGACAGCGCTTCGTCGACCAGCGGCTTGAACGCAATCACCTTGCCGCCGCGGATGCCGGCATCCGCGCAGACCAGCAGCGCGGGCCTGGCGTCGTCGATACGCAGCGCGAGGTTGAGCGAGGCGAAGCCGCCGAACACGACCGAGTGGATCGCACCGATGCGCGCGCAGGCCAGCATCGCGATCGCGGCATCGACCGTATGCGGCATGTAGATCACCACCCGGTCGCCCTTGCCCACGCCGAACGACTGCAGCACCGCGGCAAAGGTGTTCACCTCGCGGTGCAGTTCACGGAAGCTCAGCTCGCGGATGCTGCCGGTTTCGGTCGAATATCCCACCAGCGCCAGCTGCTCGCCGCGCTCCTCGAGATGGCGATCGACGGCGTTGTAGCAAAGATTGGTCTCGCCGCCGACGAACCACTTTCGGAACGGGGGGTTCGAATCGTCGAGGATCTGCCGCGGCGGCCGGTGCCAGTGGATGGCCTTGGCCTGTTCGGCCCAGAAGCCCTCGGGATCGTCCAGCGAGCGGCGATGGAAATCTTCGTAGCGCATCTTGCCAGCCTCCCACGGTGGTGCCCGAAGGCTAGACCCGGCATGCGGCGCAGGGGTTAAGACGTTGGTCTTACATGGCACTTCTTTTGAATAATCAATTGGTTGCAGCTTCTATCGCGCATGTTGACGATGCCGATCAAGAGCGTTGACCGGACCGATCAAGCTCGCGACTGCGCAAGACACGATCGCTGCGGGCCCGCTCCCACTCCCGCCCGTCCATATACAAAACGACATGCTTCCGCGCCGATCCGCGCCAGCAAGCGTCAGGGCTGCCGCTACCGCCTACACTCGGCCGCCGGGATTCCGATCCGCAGGCTGCGCCGCGCGATGCCCTCGCCGGGGCGGGGCGCAGGGGAAGCCGCGAGCACATCACCCTTGCCCACACGAGGAGGCAACCATGCGACACCACAGCACAAGGGCCCTTGCGACCATTGCCGCGACGCTGCTCGCCCTGGCACCGCTTGCGGTCCTCGCCCAGGACGGCGCCGCGCCCGGTTCCAACCCGCTCTTCCGCGACCGGTTCACCGCCGACCCGGCCCCGCTGGTGGTGGATGACCGGCTCTACCTCTACGTCGGGCACGACCAGGCCCGCGGCGAGGAGATGTTCAACATGCGCGAGTGGCTGGTGTATTCCACCACCGACATGAAGATCTGGACCGAACACGGCCCGATCATGAACGTGGCCGACTTCGAATGGGCCAAGGCCGATGCCTGGGCCTCGCAGGCCATCGAGAAGGACGGCCGGTTCTGGTTCTACACCTCGGTCGAGCACGACGACAGCCACCCGGGCAAGGCCATCGGCGTGGCCGTCTCCGATTCGCCCACCGGCCCGTTCGTCGATGCCAAGGGCTCGGCCCTGGTCACCAACCAGATGACGCCCAAGGGCACCCACAGCTGGGAGGACATCGACCCGACCGTCTTCACCGACGACGACGGCAGCACCTGGCTGGCCTGGGGCAACCGTCAGTGCTACATCGCCAGGCTCAAGCCGAACATGATCGAGATCGATGGCCCGATCACCGAGATCACCCCGCCCCATTTCGAGGAAGGGCCCTGGCTGCACAAGCAGGGCGACACGTACTACCTGACCTACGCCTCGCTCGACCGCGCCACGCATACCGACGAGCGCATCTCCTACGCCACCGCGTCCTCGATCCAGGGCCCCTGGACGTACCGCGGCGAGCTGACCGGCTCGGGCAGGAACAGCTTCACCATCCACCCGGGCATCGCGGAGTTCAAGGGCAACTGGTACATCTTCCTGCACAACGCCGCACTCACGATCGACGACCAGGAAGGCGCGATCGGCCGGCGCGCGGTGACGGTCGAATACCTGCACCACAACCCGGATGGCAGCCTCAAGCCGGTCGTGCAGACGGAGGCCGGCGTCTCGCTACCTCCCGGCGAAGCGGCACCCTGAGGGCGAGCGCCCCGGATCCTAGGAGAAGAAGCAAAGGAAAGGCCGGGGTGTCCCCGGCCTTTCCGTCTTCGGCAGGTGGCGCGACGCTCAGCCCAGCAGGTGGGCCACGCCGGCGCGCTCTTCTTCCAGTTCGCCCAGGGTCTTGTCGATGGCGGCCTGGCTGAAGGCATCGACCGGCAGGTCGCGGACCCTGGTGTAGGTGCCGTTCCCGGTGGTCACGGCGACTCCGAAGATCACGCCCTCCGGGATGCCGTAGGAGCCGTCGGACGGAATGCCCATCGTCACCCACTTGCCGTTGCTGCCCAGCACCCAGTCGCGCACGTGGTCGATGGCGGCATTGGCGGCCGAGGCGGCCGAGGACAGGCCGCGGGCCTCGATGATCGCCGCACCACGCTTGCCCACCTTGGGGATGAACTCGTTGGCGTTCCAGTCCGCGTCGTTGATGCGGTCCTTGAGCGACTCGCCGCCCACCGTGGCGAAGCGGTAGTCGGGGTACATGGTCGGGCTGTGGTTGCCCCACACCACCAGCTTCTCGATCTCGCCCACGGCCACGCCGGCCTTGGCAGCCAGCTGGCTGGCGGCGCGGTTGTGGTCGAGGCGCAGCATCGCGGTGAAGTTTTCCGGCTTGAGGTCCGGGGCCGACTTCATCGCGATGTAGGCGTTGGTGTTGGCCGGGTTGCCGACCACCAGCACCTTCACGTCGCGCGAGGCGACCTTGTTCAGCGCCGCACCCTGGGCGGTGAAGATCTTGGCGTTCTCCAGCAGCAGGTCCTTGCGCTCCATGCCCGGGCCGCGCGGACGCGCGCCGACCAGCAGGGCGTAGTCGGCGTCCTTGAACGCGACTTCCGCATCGTCGGTGCCGACCATGCCGGCCAGCAGCGGGAACGCGCAGTCCTCCAGCTCCATCATCACGCCGCGCAGCGCGGCCTGGGCCTTGTCGATCGGCAGCTCCAGCAGCTGCAGGATCACCGGCTGGTCCTTGCCCAGCATCTCGCCCGAGGCGATCCGGAACAGCAGGGCGTAGCCGATCTGGCCGGCGGCGCCGGTGACTGCGACACGGACGGGAGCTTTCATCATGGGGTCCTCTTGCGGAAAGTGGGAGACGGGCCGGCGTCGGGGCCCGCATGGACGGAGATCAGGCCGGTTCGCCGGGCGGCTGCCCGGGAGCAACGCAGGCGGGTCGAGCTTGCGGCCGGCGGCCGCGCCCCGGGATCGCGCCGGATACCTGCGCATGGGCCGCGTCGACCATCGGGCATGCTTGGGCCCGGCTCGGCGCGCTCATGCGGCGGGCGGATTGCGGCATCGCGGAGTTCTCGTACGGGGGCCTGGCGAAGGACGCCGGAGGCCGTGGTGCAGTGCGGAATTCTAACACGCGGCCCGCACCGGTCCGGCGTGCGGCCACGCCCGATCCGGGGGGCGTGGAGGACGTCGATCCACCGCGGGTTGACCCGCGGCCGCCCCCGAACTCCCTCCGCTGGCGCGGAGGGAGCAGCAGGCCGGAGACTCAGGCAGCGAGCACGCGATTCCACTCAGCGACGCGGTCGGCCTGCGCGGCCAGCGCCGCATCGGCATCGCCCTCGATCTTCACCGACTTGATGGCGTCGCCCTGCTTGACCGCGTCCACCACTTCCAGGCCCTCGGTGACCTTGCCGAACACGGTGTGCTTGCCGTCCAGCCAGTCGGTCTTGATGTGGGTGATGAAGAACTGGCTGCCGTTGGTGTTGGGGCCGGCGTTGGCCATCGACAGCACGCCGCGCTCGTGCTTCACGCCGTTGCCGGTCTCGTCCTCGAAGCGGTAGCCCGGGCCGCCGCGGCCGGAGCCTTCGGGGCAGCCGCCCTGGATCATGAAATCCGGGATCACGCGGTGGAAATTCAGGCCGTCGTAGAAGCCGCGCCGGGCCAGGTTGACGAAATTGGCGACCGTCAGCGGCGCCCTGTCGGCGAACAGCTCGACCCGGATGGTGCCGCGTTCGGTATCGAAAATGGCGAGAAGGCTCATGCGATTCAGCTCCAGATGCCCGGACCGGCCGGTGGGGCCGCTATAATAGCCGGCTTCCTTTCCGTCCTCCCTGCGCCCTGCCCCCTCCGGCAACGGGTGCGGCTCACCCGATGTCCGAATCCATGTCCATCGAACGCCTGCGCAATATCGCCATCGTCGCCCACGTCGACCACGGCAAGACCACCCTCGTCGACCAGTTGCTCAAGTCGTCCGGCACCCTGGATGAACGCGCGGCCGTGCCCGACCGGGTGATGGACAGCAACGACATCGAGAAGGAACGGGGCATCACCATCCTCTCGAAGAACACCGCGATCCGCTGGACCCATCCGCAGACCGGCGAGGTGTGGCGGATCAACATCGTCGACACCCCGGGCCACGCCGACTTCGGCGGCGAAGTCGAGCGCGTGCTGTCGATGGTCGATTCGGTGCTGGTCCTGGTCGACGCCATGGATGGACCGATGCCGCAGACCCGCTTCGTCACCCAGAAGGCGTTCGCGATGGGCTTCAAGCCGATCGTGGTGGTCAACAAGGTCGATCGCCCCGGCGCGCGCCCGAGCTGGGTGCTGGACCAGACCTTCGACCTGTTCGACCGCCTCGGCGCCAACGACGAACAGCTCGACTTCCACACCGTCTACGCCTCCGGCCTCAACGGCTACGCCGGTCTCGAGGACACGGTGCGCGAAGGCGACATGACGCCGCTGTTCGAGGCGATCTGCGAGCACGTGCCGGCGCCGCCGGTCGATCCGGACGGACCGTTCCAGATGCGCGTGACCTCGCTGGACTACAACAACTACGTCGGCGTGATCGGCGTGGGCCGGATCCAGCGCGGCAAGGTGCGCACCAACCAGCAGGTGACCCTGGTCGCCGCCGATGGCAGCCGCCGCAACGCCAAGGTGCTGCAGGTGCTCGGCTTCATGGGCCTGGAGCGGGTGGAAGTGGCCGAGGCCCAGGCCGGCGACATCATCGCCTTCTCCGGCATCGAGGGCCTGGGCATCTCCGACACCCTGTGCGACCCGACCGCAGTCGAGCAGCTGCCCGTGCTGACCGTGGACGAGCCGACGATCTCGATGACCTTCCAGGTCAACGACTCTCCGTTCGCCGGCATCAAGGAGCGCTCCGGCGGCAAGTACCTCACCAGCCGCCAGCTGCGCGACCGCCTCAACCGCGAGACCGCGCACAACGTCGCGCTGCGGGTCGAGGACACCGCCGACGCGGACAAGTTCAAGGTGTCCGGCCGCGGCGAACTGCACCTGTCGATCCTGATCGAGAACATGCGCCGCGAAGGCTACGAACTGGCCGTCTCGCGCCCCGAGGTGATCCTGCGCCAGGTCGACGGCGTGCTGCAGGAGCCCTACGAATCGCTGGTCGTGGACATGGACGAGCAGTACCAGGGCGGCGTGATGGGCCGCCTGGGCGAGCGCAAGGCGCTGCTGCAGAACATGGAGCCCGACGGCAAGGGTCGCGTGCGCCTGGACTACATCATCCCGGCGCGCGGCCTGATCGGCTTCCAGACCGAGTTCCGCACCCTCACCGCCGGCACCGGCCTGCTGTTCCACGTCTTCGACCACTACGGGCCGAAGGCCGACGGCGAGATCGGCCAGCGCAACAACGGTGTGCTGATCTCCAACGGCACCGGCCCCTCGCCCGCCTACGCTCAGATCGCGATGCAGGAGCGCGGGCGGCTGTTCATCGAGCCGGGCGAGGAGATCTACGAAGGCCAGATCGTCGGCGTCAACGCCAAGGACAACGACCTCACCGTCAACGCGCTGCGCGGCAAGCAGCTCACCAACTTCCGCGCCGCCGGCAAGGACGACGACGAGGGTCTGGTGCCGCCGATCAAACTGTCGCTGGAACAGGCGCTGGAGTTCATCGACGACGACGAACTGGTCGAAGTGACGCCCCGGGCGATCCGCCTGCGCAAGAAGATGCGCACCGAAGTCGACCGCAAGCGGGCCAGTCGCGCGGCGTGAGCGGGACGCTGTTCCCGGGCTGGCGGCCTGAAGGCGGCGACCGGGAGCGGCTGGCGGGCCTGGCCGCGTCGCTGGCCGCGGCCCGCCCGGCGGACGGCCCCCGGCTGCAGATGCGACGGCCCGATCAGTGGCACGTCACCCTGTGTTTCCTCGGCCGCGAGCTGCGGCACCTGGTGACGCCGGCCCTGCTCGACGCCTTCGCCGACGCCGCCACGCGGATCCCGCCGCACGGATTCACCATCGAACGCCTGGCCTGCTGGCGCCAGTCCGGCGTGATCGTCGCCCTGCCCCGCGCCTGCAATGCGCTGCAGGCGCTGTGCGACGCCACCCACGCCGCCGCGCGGCGTTGCGGCATCCCTGCGGACAAGCCCGGCGGGCAGCCGCACATCACCCTGGCCTACGTCGCGCGCGGACTCGACGGACAGCCGTGGCTGGACGACGTGGACTGCTCCGACGCACAGCTGCGCGTGGCGCGCTTCGAGCTGCTGTTCAACCCCGGCGGCCGCTACGAGGCGCTGGGCGCGTGGCCGCTGACCGGCACGGCACTGCCGGCCGCGCCCAGCCAGCCGTCGCTGCTGTAGGGGCGGCGCGACCCCGGGCCGCGCGGATCGCGTGTGCGATGGCTGGTCCGCCGGTCGCGGCTGAAGCCGCTCCGGCGGGGGCTGGCCTCAGGCGCTGACGGGCGGGTTGAGCTGGGCGTGCTTGCGCACGATCAGCATCGCCGTTTCCAGCGCCTGCTCGTAGTTCAGGCGCGGATCCACCGCCGAACGATAGGCGCGCTCGAGGTCGACCTCGGTCAGGTCGCGCGCGCCGCCGGTGCATTCGGTCACGTCCTCGCCGGTCAGCTCCAGATGCACGCCACCCAGACGGGTACCGGCCGCGGCGTGGATGTCGAAGGACTGCTCGATCTCGCTGCGGATGTTGTCGAAGCGCCGGGTCTTGAAGCCGTTGCTGGTCGATTCGGTGTTGCCGTGCATCGCATCGCAGATCCACAGCACGCGGCGTCCGTCGCGCTTGACCGCATCGAGCAGCGGCGGCAGCTTGTCCGCCACCTGGGTCGCACCCATGCGGTGGATCAGGCCGAGCCGGCCCGGCTCGTCGTCCGGGTTGAGCACATCGATCAGGCGCAGCAACTGGTCCGGCGTCACCGATGGTCCGACCTTGACCGCGATCGGGTTGCGGATGCCGCGGAAGTATTCGGTGTGCGCGCCGTCCAGCGCGGCCGTGCGCATGCCCACCCACGGGAAGTGGGTGCTGAGGTTGAACCAGCCCCACTGGCGTGGCACCTGCCGGGTCTGCGCTTCCTCGTAGGGCAGCAGCAGCGCTTCGTGCGAGGTGTAGAAGTCGACCCGGTTGAGGTTGTGCACCTGGGCGCCGGCCAGGGTTTCCATGAAGCGCACCGCGTCGCCGATGCCGGCCACCATCTTCTGGTACTCGCCGGCCAGCGGCGACTGCTTGACCCAGCCCAGGCCCCAGTACTCGGGATGGTGCAGGTCGGCAAAGCCGCCGTCGATCAGCGAACGCACGAAATTCATGGTCATCGCCGAACGCGCGTGCGCCTTGACCATGCGCCGCGGGTCCGGGATCCGGGCCTGGGCGGTGAACGCCGGCCCGTTGACGATGTCGCCACGGTAGCTGGGCAGCTCGACGCCGTCGCGCACCTCCATGTCGGCCGAACGCGGCTTGGCGTACTGGCCGGCAAAGCGACCCACGCGCACCACCGGCAGCTTCAGGCCATGCACCAGCACCAGGCTCATCTGCAGCAGCACCTTGAGCCGGTTGGAAATGATCTCCGAGCTGCACTCGCGGAAGTTCTCGGCGCAGTCGCCGCCCTGCAGCAGGAAGCGCCTGCCCTCCTGGGCCTCGGCCAGCTGCTGCTTGAGCGCCAGGATCTCCCACGAGGTCACCAGCGGCGGCAGCGAGCGCAGCTCCTCCTGGACCTCGGCCAGCGCCTCGGCGTCCGGATAGGTCGGCATCTGCAGCGCGGGGCGCGCGCGCCAGCTGCCGGGATGCCACTGGTCCGGAAGGTTCACTGCCTGGAGGGGTCGGTCTGGCCTGTTCATCGGGATACTCTGCTGGAGCGGCGATGGTGCGCCGGATGCTGCGGCGCGTCAATTGCAGCTGCAACCGACCCGGCAGCGGATTCAGGACCTGCGGAACGCCGCCAGCAGCGCCCAGGCAGCGAGCAGCACGAACCACACCAGGCTCCACCAGGGCATCGACAGACCGAGGAAGGTCCAGTCGACCGCACCGCAGTCGCCGGTTCCGGTCAGCACCTGGCGGATCAGGCTGGGGGTGTCCATGGTCTCGCGCATGAACGCGAAGGGCGCCCCGCAGGCCGGGATCGGCGGCGGGAACAGCTGCAGCCACACGTGGCGGCCCGCGACGCCGATCCCCGCGGCCGCAGCGGCGAGCGCAAGCACGCCCCAGGCGCGCCGCCCGCCCGCACCGCGCGGTGCGTGCAGGCCGGCCAGCAGCAGCACCAGGCCAAGGGCGGCGAAGGCGATGCGCTGGAAGATGCACAGGGGGCACGGCTGCAGGCCCCAGGACAGCTGGGTGTAGATCGCGAAACCGATCAGGGCGACGCACGCGCCGGCCGCGGACAGCATCCGGGCGCGGAAAGACCAGCGGAGAGGATTCATCGGATCAGGGGGCCGGATGCGGGGCGGTCATTATCCCCCGCCGTACCGCGGTCGCACGACCGCCGGTAGCGAGGTGCGGCGCGGTCGTCGCCCCGGGGCGCATGCGCGCTGCCGGTACATCGACCAGAAACGCAAAAGCCCCGGCCAGGCCGGGGCTCTGCTTCGCGTACCGCGTGCCGTCAGGCTTCGGACTGCGGACGATCGACCAGTTCGACGTAGGCCATCGGCGCGTTGTCGCCGGCGCGGAAACCGCACTTCAGCAGGCGCAGGTAGCCGCCCGGACGGTTCGCGTAGCGCGGGCCCAGGATGGTGAACAGGTTGCCCACCGCTTCGTTGTCGCGCAGGCGGGCGAAGGCCAGACGGCGGTTGGCGACGGAGTCGACCTTGGCCAGGGTGATCAGCGGCTCGGCAACGCGGCGCAGTTCCTTGGCCTTCGGCAGGGTGGTCTTGATCAGCTCGTGCTTGAACAGCG
>JAEWGI010000042.1 GCA_023388355.1 Pseudomonadota bacterium | reverse complement strand
CTCTCGACCCTTCGGGGTCAGGCGCGCATTCTTGTGCATGGTTGTTCCCCTCGCGGATGGACGCTGGCGTTTGGCGACATCAGCATCTCCCTCCGGTCAGAGGGGAACAACCTCTTGAAACATCACAACTAGCCCCCCCGCTGCGTTCAGCGTTCCCCCCAGTTGGGAGAAGAACCAAAGAAAAGGGCGGCCGGTGGCCGCCCCTTTCCGGACCCGGGTCCGGTTCCGCTACAGCAGCGGCACCATCAGCAGGGCGACGATGTTGATGATCTTGATCAGCGGGTTGATCGCCGGGCCGGCGGTGTCCTTGTAGGGATCGCCGACGGTGTCGCCGGTCACCGAGGCCTTGTGCGCCTCGGAGCCCTTGCCGCCGAAGTTGCCGTCTTCGATGTACTTCTTGGCGTTGTCCCAGGCGCCGCCGCCGGTGGTCATCGAGATCGCGACGAACAGGCCGGTGACGATGGTGCCGATCAGCAGGCCGCCCAGGGCCTCGGGCCCGAGCAGCAGGCCGACGACGACCGGTACCGCAACCGGCAGCAGCGACGGCACGATCATCTCCTTGATCGCCGACCGGGTCAGCATGTCGACCGCGCGGCTGTAGTCCGGCTTGCCGGTGCCCTGCATGATCCCGGGAATCTCGCGGAACTGGCGGCGCACTTCCTCCACCACGCTGCCAGCCGCCCTGCCGACGGCTTCCATCGCCATCGCCCCGAACAGGTAGGGGATCAGGCCGCCGATCAGCAGGCCGATGATCACGCGGTGGTCGGAAAGGTCGAACGCGAACACCGCGCCCGGATTGGCGGCCTCGAGGTTGTGCGTGTAATCCGCGAACAGCACCAGTGCCGCGAGCGCCGCCGAGCCGATCGCGTAGCCCTTGGTCACTGCCTTGGTGGTGTTGCCCACCGCGTCGAGCGGGTCGGTGACGTCGCGCACCTCGGGGGGCAGTTCCGCCATTTCGGCGATGCCGCCGGCGTTGTCGGTGATCGGGCCGTAGGCGTCGAGCGCGACGATCATGCCGGCCATCGACAGCATCGCCGTCGCGGCGATGGCGATGCCGTACAGGCCACCCAGCGCGAAGCAGGCCCAGATCGCCGCGCACACCGCCACCACCGGCAGCGCGGTCGACTTCATCGACACGCCCAGGCCGGCGATGATGTTGGTGCCGTGGCCGGTGGTGGACGCCTGCGCCACGTGCTTCACCGGGCCGTACTGGGTGCCGGTGTAGTACTCGGTGATCCACACGATCGCGCCGGTCAGCACCAGCCCGATCAGCGCGCACCAGTAGATGTTCATCGCGCCGTGGGTGTTGTCCGCCATCAGCTCGGTGGTGATCGGGTAGTAGGCGATCGCCGCCAGAACGCCCGAGACGATCACGCCCTTGTACAGCGCGCCCATGATCGATCCGCCGGCCTTCACCTTGACGAAGAACGCGCCGATGATCGAGGCGATGATCGACACGCCGCCCAGCACCAGCGGGTAGAGCACGCCGTTGCTGCCGACGTCGGTGACCATGAGATAGCCCAGCAGCATCGTCGCGATCACGGTGACCGCGTAGGTCTCGAACAGGTCGGCCGCCATGCCCGCGCAGTCGCCGACGTTGTCGCCGACGTTGTCGGCGATCACCGCGGGGTTGCGCGGGTCGTCCTCGGGGATGCCGGCTTCGACCTTGCCGACGAGGTCGGCGCCCACGTCCGCGCCCTTGGTGAAGATGCCGCCGCCCAAGCGCGCGAAGATCGAGATCAGCGAAGAGCCGAAGGCCACGCCGACCAGGGCGTGCAGCACCTCGCCGGTGGGCAGCTTGAGGCCGAGGTTGAGCACGGCCCAGTAGCCGGCGACGCCGAGCAGGCCCAGGCCGACCACCAGCATGCCGGTGATCGCGCCGCCCTTGAAGGCCACGTCCATCGCCGGGCCGATGCCGCTGCGCGCCGCCTCGGCGGTGCGCACGTTGGCGCGCACCGAGACGTTCATGCCGATGTAGCCGGCGGCGCCGGACAGCACCGCGCCGAGCAGGAAACCGATCGCGGTGTACCAGTCGAGGAAGAAGCCAACCAGCACGAACAGCACCGCGCCGGCGATGGAGATGGTGAGGTACTGCCGGTTGAGGTAGGCGCGCGCGCCTTCCTGGATGGCGCCTGCGATCTGCTGCATGCGCTCGTTGCCGGCGGGCTGCCGGTTGATCCACTGCGTCTGGATGATGCCGTAGACGATCGCCACCGCTGCGCACACCAGTGCCAGCGCCAAACCGTACTGCTCGAGCATGAATCCTCCCCCGGAATGGGA
Organism: Pseudomonadota bacterium; assembly: GCA_023388355.1. The sequence goes on along the minus strand of JAEWGI010000042.1, from coordinate 38,824 downwards.
CCTGACCAAAATTGTCCGCCGACTATGGCACAGCCGGGCGGGCCGACCAATCCAGGGACTTGCCCGCACCCCGCGCGCGGCCCGGCGGGCCTGCCGCGGAGCGTCGCCGGACGGTCAGCCGGCCGCGAACGCCTCCCGCGTGAGGTTGACCGGTCCGTCCGCGGTGCACACCACGTTGTCCTCGATCCGGATGCCGCCAAACGGGCGCAGCGCCTCGATCCGGGCCCAGTCCACGCTGGCCCCGCGCCCGGCCGCGCGCAGGTCCTCGAGCAGCATGTCGATGAAGTAGATGCCCGGCTCGATGGTCACCACGAAGCCGGGTTCCAGGGTGCGGGTTAGACGAAGGTAGGGGTGGCCGTCGGGCCTGGCGATCGTGCCGCCGCGGTCGGATGCGGCAAAACCGGCAACGTCGTGCACCTGCAGGCCCAGGCCATGGCCGATGCCGTGCGGGAAGAACGCGCTGCTCACCCCGGTCGCCACCGCTTCCTCGGGCCCGACCGTGACCACGCCCGCATCGCACAGGATGCCGGCCAGGGCCAGGTGGGCGTCCAGGTGGAGCTGGCGGTAGTCGGTGCCGGCGCGCACCTGATCGCACATGCGCTGCTGGGCCGCGTCGACCGCCTCGATCAGGGCCTGGAACTCGCCCGCGGTGTCGTAGGCGTGGGTGCGGGTGATGTCGCTGGCGTAGCCGGCATGGCTGGCGCCGGCGTCGAGCAGGAAGCTGCGCACCGGCTTCGGCGGCAGGCGGTCGAACTCGGTGTAGTGCAGCACGGCGCCGTGCTCGTTGAGCGCGACGATGTTCGAGTACGGCAGCTCGTCCGTGTCCTGGCCTGCGGCCTGGCAGTAGGCCAGGTGGATGCCGAACTCGCTGGCGCCGGCGCGGAACGCGCGCTCGGCCGCGCGATGCGCGCGCGCGCCGCGTCGGTTCGCCTCGCGCAGCATGGCGATCTCGTACGGGGTCTTGAATGCGCGGTGGTAGTCCAGGTAGTCGAGCACCGGCTGCGGATTGTTCGGCCGGAACGCGCCGTACTTGCCGAGCGCGCTCTGCGCCTCGCCCAGAATCGCGCAGCGCCGGGCGTTGCGCGGCAGGTGCTTGAGCGCTTCCTCGGCGCTGCGGATCACCACGACGTCGAAATGCTCCACCCACTCGCCTTCGGGCGCCTGCGGCACCACGTGCCAGTAGTCGCGCGGCTGCAGGTAGACCAGGCGCGGACGCGCGCCGGGCGTGACCACCAGCCAGCTGCCCGGGTGCCGGGTCAGCGGCAGCCAGTGCTTGAACTGCGGATTGACCGCATACGGGTAGTCGCGGTCGTCGAAGACCTGGACGTGGCGGGTGCCGCCGGGTACCACCAGGTGGTCGAAGCCGCCGCGCTCGAGCGCGGTGGCGGTGCGCGCCTGCAGGGTGGCGAGATGGTCGGCGTAGGGGGAACTGGCTGTGGACATCGCGGGGGTGTACTGGTTGCGGTGTCCCCATTCTGACCCATCGCCGCTTTACCGATGTCGTGACTCCTGCCCCGCGAGCGGGGTCGCGTGCCCGTTCGGGGTAGCGGGTCGTGATGGGCGGACGCGAAGCGCGCGATGGATGGCGATGCGATCCGGGGTCGCTCCCCTCCCGGCCTCCCCCCGCTGCGCGAGAGGGGAGGGACACAGGCGCAGCGTCGCGGCTACTCGTAGTGGCTGCCCGGGGCCTCGATCCAGGTGCGCAGGCGCCGCGCCTGGGTTTCCGACACCGCGATGAAGCGCAGCCCGACCCATTCCTGGGCCGGCGCGCTGGCGCGGTCGCGCCACAGCAGGTGCGCGCCCACGTCCACCGCCTGCCCGGCGGCGCCGTCGTGCAGGGTGAAGTGCAGCTGGTAGAGGGCGTCGTCGGTCAGCGGCTCGCTGGCCATCAGCAGCATCCCGGTTTCGGACAGGTTGCCGATCCGGCCGATCACCTGCCCGGTCATCGCGTCGGTGACCGGGATCGTGTCGGACGCCTTGCGCCGCTTGGCGCGACGGAACTCGTGCATCATGCCGGCTTCTCCTCGCCCTCGGCGTCCCTGTCGCCGAGGCCGGCGAAGCTGCGCAGGGCGTGCATCGCCGCCTGCCAGGCCCGGTCGACCAGGCGCGCATGGCCGGCGGTGACGATCCGCGCCTGCCCCGCCGCGAGCGCCCGGGCCACGCTGTCGAGCGACTGCTCGCCCGCGCGCTGCCCGCGCTGGTTGACGAACAGCGCGCGACCGGTGATCGGGCTGAACCACGACAGGCGCCTGCGCACCACGTCGCCCTGCTGGTTGGTCACGAATTCGATCCAGGTGCCGAACGGCAGCACCTTGATCTGCTCGTAGCGCGCCTGTTCCTCCGGCGTGCGCGGGGGCAGCTGCGGCCTGGCGCGTTCGCTGTCCTCGCCCAGGCGGGTACGCGCCTTGAGCTTCATCGCCAGTTCGGTGCGCGAAGCCGGATCGTCCTCGTCGTCGTCGGCGCGGCTGCTGGTCAGCCGCTGCGCGATCACGCCGGCCTCCTCGTCGTGGTAGCCCACCTGGGCCAGCGAGGCTTCGATGTGGCCGACCAGGTCCGGATCGCGCGGAGCGTCGTCGCGGCTGCAGGAATCGACGATGCGGCGGGTGACCTCCAGCTGCTTGGCCCAGGCCTCCGATTCCTCGCCCTGGCGCAGCAGGGTCAGGGTCAGCACGTCGGACCAGGCCTGGTTGAGCAGGGCGCGGGTGAAGCGCGGCAGGCGCTGGTCGCCGATCACCCCGGTCATGACCTCGGCCGCGCGCAGTTTGGCGACTTCCAGCTTCTCCTTGCCGCGCGCGGCCTCGGCGTGGCGCTTCTCCAGCAGCTCGGCCTTGCGCACCTGCGCCTGCAGGTGGGTCTGCAGCTGGTCGTTGGAGGCGGTGAACACCTCCAGGTCGCCCTGGTACTTCTCGACAACGTTGTTGACCGCATGCTGCAGCGGCTGCAGGAACTGCGGGTCGAAGTCGGCGTCGTCGAGCCACTTGGCCGCGCTTTCGGCCACGGTGTTGAGCAGCTGGCGCGCCGGGTGGCGGCTGCGCACGAAGAAGCCGCTGTCCTTGAGCGCCACGCGCAGCAGCGGTACCTGCAGGCGCTTGACCAGCGAGGCCGCCGGCGCGTCGGTGCGGATCTCTTCGGCGAGGTTGCTGAACAGCATCCCGAGCAGTTCGAAGGTGTCGTTGTCGCGCGGCGAGAGCTCGGCGTGCGCGCCGCGGCGCTGGCGCGCCTGCGCCAGCAGGGTCTGCTTGACGTCGGCCAGGCTCTGCGGCGCGCCGGCGACCGACAGCGGCTGGACCTGCAGGTGGCCGAGCGTCGAGAACACCTCGTCGGTGGCCATGACCGCGCCCGGCTTGACCTTGCGGCCGGGGCGCAGCTTGCCCAGCAGGTCGCGGCGGCTGTCGAGCAGGTGCTGCAGTTGCTCGGACGCGCGCTGCTCGTCCTCGTCCAGCTCCTCGATCGGCTCGCCCATCCACCCGGTATGCGGCCGCTGCGGGTCGGTCGCGCGGAATACCGCGCGGCCCGGTCCGCTGCCGCCGCGGGTGCCAGGAGCCGTGCCGCGGGGCGCCGCATCGGCGGTCCCGTCGCCGGGGCCCGCGGCGGCCGGTTCGCGCGGCTGGGCCGAGGGCCGGATCCGCACCGGCACGTAGGTCAGGCCGGTGAGGATGCCTTCGCGGTCGAGCAGTTCGTCCAGCCGGTCGAGCGTGCGCCAGTACGACTGCATCACGTGGCGGTCGAAGATCCGGTACAGCAGCAGCCGCGAATCGTGTTCGATGTCCAGCGCACGGGCGGCGCCGCGCATCGCCCGGCACAGCGCCTGCGGCCCCAGCGGCAGGCGTTCGGTGTCGAAGGCGGGCGCCGCGGCCAGCACCCCGAAGCGCTGGCTCAGCAGGTGCAGGGCGAGGTTGGCGCGCGCCTCCTGGCGGGATGCGATCTCGCGCAGCACGGTGTCCTCGTCCATCACCGCCTCGTCCACCAGGCTGAGCTTGCCGAAGCCCGGCTGCGGCGGCTGGCCGTAGTCGCCGTCGGCACCGGCGGCGGTGGAGGGCGGGGTGCGGATCGTGGCGACCAGCGCCTCGAGTTCGATGATGAAGCGCGGCACCAGGTCGGCGCGGTTGAGCCGGAAGGTGCGCAGGGTCTGCATGTAGCCCGACTCGCTGCCGGGGCTGCGGGCCTGGTCGGCGAGCCGGAACAGCTCTTCCTCGAACTCGTTGAGCATCGCGCCCAGGTGCGGCTCGATGTCGTCGGTGACCATCGACAGCGCCGCCTCCAGCGCCTTGCGCACGCGGGGAGGCAGGCCCGCGGCGGCAAGCGACCGGGGGGTCGCGGGTTCGACAGGCGAGTGCGATGCGGGCATCAAGCGGGCTGGTGGAACGGGTCGGCCCATAGTTACACGCCGGGCACACCGCGGCCAATGCCTGTCGAGCCGGGCTCAGTCGGCGAGGAACAGCGCGATCGCGTCATTGCCGAAGCGGCGGCCGAGCGCGGTCGGAACCACCTGGTCGCCCTCGTGCCGCAGCCAGCCGCGGGCGCTCGCCTCGGCCAGCGGGCCGTCGATCGCCGAAGCCGGCAGCCCGCAGCGCGCCTCGAACGCGGACAGGCTGAAGCCGTCCACCAGCCGCAGCGCGTTGAGCATGAACTCGAACGGCCGCTGCTGCGGCGTGATGTCCTCGTCGCCGCCGATCGCGGCCGCGGTGCCGGCCGCCGCCAGCCAGGCGGTGGGATGCTTGAGCTTCCAGCGGCGCAGGATCCGCTGCTCCGCGCCCAGGGTGAGCTTGCCGTGCGCACCGGCGCCGATGCCGAGGTAGTCGCCAAAGCGCCAGTAGTTGAGGTTGTGCGCGCACTGCCGGTCCGGGCGCGCATAGGCCGAGACCTCGTACTGGGCGTAGCCGGCCCCGGCCAGCAGCGCCTGGCAGGCTTCCTGCATGTCCCAGGCCTGGTCCTCGTCGGGCAGGTGCCGCGGCGGGCGCGCGGCGAACACGGTATTGGGTTCCAAGGTCAGCTGGTAGTGCGAGACGTGCGCCGGTGCCAGCGCCACGGCGCGCTCGACGTCGTGCAGCGCCATCGCCAACGACTGGCCGGGCAGGGCGTACATCAGGTCCAGGTTGAGGTTGTCGAAGCCGGCGTCCTGGGCCAGCTTCACCGCGGCGTCGGCCTGGGCGCTGTCGTGGATCCGGCCCAGGCGCCGCAGGCAGCCGTCGTCGAAGCTCTGGATGCCGAAGCTGATCCGGTTCACCCCCGCCGCGCGGTAGTCCTCGAAACGGCCGTGCTCGGCGGTGCCGGGATTGGTCTCGAGCGTGATCTCCAGCCCCGGCGCGAAGCGCAGCCGTGCGCTGGCGCCCTGCAGGAAGCGGTCGATCGACGCGGCGGGGAACAGGCTCGGCGTGCCGCCGCCGAAAAACACGCTGTGCACGGTGCGACCCCAGGCCAGCGGCAGGTCGTGGTCGAGATCGGCCAGCAGCGCATCGACATAGCCCTCGAACGGCAGCGCCCCGCGCGCCTCGTGCGAGTTGAAGTCGCAGTACGGGCACTTGCGCACGCACCAGGGGAGGTGGACGTAGAGGGAGAGGGGTGGGGGGGTGAGCATTCCACCGGCTACCAGCTGGCTTCAAGCCGCGCCCGCAGCAACCCCATCGCCTGTCCGCGATGACTGAGCCTGTTCTTGAGCCCGGCCGGCATCTCCGCCGCGGTCCGGCCCTGCGCGGGGTCCAGGAACACCGGGTCGTAGCCGTGGCCGCCGCTGCCGCGGCGTTCGCGCAGGATCATGCCGTCCCAGCGCCCTTCGACGATGATCGGCCGCGGATCCTCCGCGTGCCGCAGCAGCGCCAGCGCGCAGACGAAATGGGCGCCGCGGCGCTCGTCCGGCACCGCGGCCAGCTCGTGCAGCAGGCGTTCGATGTTGCGGTCGGCGTCGCCGTGGCCGCCGGCGTAGCGGGCCGAGTACAGGCCGGGCGCGCCGTCGAGTGCGTCGACGCAGAGCCCCGAGTCGTCGGCCAGCGCCGGCAGGCCGGTGGCGCGACAGGCGTGGCGGGCCTTGAGGATGGCGTTCTCGATGAAGCTCAGGCCGGTCTCGTCGGCGTCGGCGACGCCGAACGCGGTCTGCGCGCGCACCTCGAAGCCGTCGGCCGCGAGCAGGGCGCGGAATTCCTCAAGCTTGCCGGCGTTGCTGGAAGCCAGCACCAGCGGCCGCGCGGCCGTGCTCACCGCGCCAGCGCCGCCTGCTGCGCCGCCAGCAGTTCGCCGATGCCGCGCTCGGCCAGGCCCAGCAGGGCGTCGAGCTCCTCGCGGCGGAAGGCATGGCCCTCGGCCGTGCCCTGGAGCTCGATGAAGCCGCCGCCGTCGTTCATCACCACGTTCATGTCGGTGTCGCAGTCGCTGTCCTCGGCGTAGTCCAGGTCCAGCACCGGCACGCCGCGGTAGACGCCGACCGACACCGCCGCCACCGCGCCGAACACCGGATCGCGAGCGATATCGCGTCGCTTGTGCAGCCAGCGCACCGCGTCCACCAGCGCGACGTAGGCGCCGGTGATCGCGGCGGTGCGGGTGCCGCCATCGGCCTGCAGCACGTCGCAGTCCAGGGTGATGGTGCGCTCGCCAAGCGCGGTGCGGTCGACGCAGGCGCGCAGCGAGCGTCCGATCAGGCGCTGGATTTCCAGCGTGCGTCCGCCCTGCTTGCCACGGGCGGCCTCGCGGTCGCTGCGGGTGTGCGTGGCGCGCGGCAGCATGCCGTACTCGGCCGTCACCCAGCCCTCGCCCTTGCCGCGCAGGAACGCGGGCACGCGATTCTCGATGCTGGCGGTACACAGCACCCGGGTCTCACCGAAACAGACCAGGACCGAACCTTCGGCATGACGCGTGAACCCGCGCTCGATGCGGACCTCGCGCAGCTGGTCGGGCGCGCGGCCGCTGGGGCGGGCAATGCTCATTGCACGAGTTCCGGCAAAAAATGGGACGCCAGATTACCATTGGCGCCTCGCCGGCGACCCGGCGGCCAAGGGACCCGCGATGCCGATCCGCAGCATGACCGCCTATGCCTCCGGCGAGCGCAGCACGCCATGGGGCACGCTGGGCTGCGAACTGCGCGCGGTCAACCATCGTTTCCTTGAGCTGGGCACGCGCCTGCCCGACGAGCTGCGCGCGCTGGAGCCGGCCCTGCGCGAGCGGGTGGCCGCGCGCGTGTCGCGCGGCAAGCTCGACCTGAGCCTGCGTCTGCGCCCGGGCGACGGCTCGGTGTCGCTGCAGCTGGACGAGACGCTGGTGCAGCGGCTGGGCGAACTGGCCGGCGAGCTGCGCGGCCACTTCCCGGAACTGCGCGTGGGCCTGGTCGAACTGCTGCAGTTTCCAGGCGTCCTGCAGTCGAAGGCGGGCGATCCGGCCGAGCTGCAGGCGCAGGCGCTGGCCCTGCTCGACGCCGTGCTCGACGATTTCGTCGCCGGCCGCGAGCGCGAGGGCGGCAAGCTGGTGGCCGCGATCCTCGAGCGCGTCGACGGCATCGAGCGCATCGCGGGAGAAGTGCGCGGCCTGGTGCCCCTGATCCGCGAGGGCCAGCGCGCCAAGCTCACCGCGCGCCTGGCCGACCTCGCCCAGTCCGCCGATCCGGCGCGGGTCGAGCAGGAACTGGTGCTGTCGCTGCAGAAGCTCGACGTCGACGAGGAGCTCGACCGCCTCTCCAGCCACGTCGACGAGATCCGCCGCGTGTTCCGCCAGAAACAGCCCGTGGGCCGGCGCCTGGACTTCCTCCTGCAGGAGTTCAACCGCGAGGCCAACACGCTCGGAAGCAAGTCGGTCGATGCGCGCACCAGCAACGCCGCGGTCGAGCTGAAGGTGCTGATCGACCAGATCCGCGAGCAGGTGCAGAACATTGAGTGAGAGCCGGGATTCGGGAGTCGGGAATGGGGAATCGGGAAAAGCGAGGCGGTACGATAGTCGCCAGTGACAGTCGGGACGCCGTTTTGCCCAATCCCCAATCCCCAATCCCCAATCCCCGCCTTCCCGGCACCCTCTTCATCGTCGCGGCCCCCTCCGGCGCCGGGAAGTCGAGCATCGTCAATGCCTGCCTGAAGCGGGACAGCAACATCTGCCTGTCGGTGTCGTTTACCTCGCGCTCGCCGCGGCCGGGCGAGCGCCACGCCGAGCACTACCACTTCGTCGCAGCGGACGAGTTCAAGGCGATGATCGCGGCCGGCGATTTCTTCGAGTACGCGCAGGTGCACGGCGACTGGAAGGGCACCGCGCGGCAGTCGGTGGAGCCGCAGCTGGCGGCGGGGCGCGACGTGCTGCTGGAGATCGACTGGCAGGGCGCGCAGCAGGTCAAGGCGCGGGTGCCGGAGGCGGTGGGGATCTTCATCCTGCCGCCATCGCGCGCGGCGCTGGAGGAGCGCATGCGCAGGCGCGGCCAGGACAGCGAGGAGGTCATCGCCCGGCGCATGGCCAACGCGCGGGGCGAGATGTCGCACCACGCCGAGTTCGATTTCCTGATCGTCAACGAGGTGTTCGAGACCGCGGTCGAGGAGATGTGCGCGATCTTCACCGCCAGCCGCCTGCGCCGCCAGCAGCAGCTGCTGCGGCACGCGGCACTGCTCGAGGCGCTGCTCGCCGGGGATTGAGGGCGCGCCCCTGACGGGCCTGCGCAGGCTCCCGGAGCGGGGGGTATGCGGGCCAGCGACGCCGTAAATGATTGATTTTCATGGGCGTGCCTTGCATTTCCACGCTGCGCCCGTAAAATGGCCGGTCCTGCATCCATCCTGATCGACGGCCCGCCGGCCGCCGGGAGACCTATGGCCCGCATCACCGTTGAAGATTGCCTGGAAGTGGTCGACAACCGCTTCGAACTCGTCATGATGGCCGCCAAGCGCGCGCGCCAGCTCGCCAACGGCGTCGATCCGCAGATCGACAACTCCGAGGCGCAGGACAAGCCGACGGTGCTGGCGCTGCGCGAGATCGCCGCCCGCCGCATCGACCAGCCCTACATCGACGCGGTCGACAAGGCCGAGCGCGAGCGCAAGGAGCGCGAAGCCCTGGAATGGGCCGCCGCCGAAGTCGTGGCCGGCGACGAGGACATGAAGGGCGACGACCTGTAAGGGCCGGGACTGGGGATTCCGGAACAGCGGATTGCTGGCTTCCGGATCCACCTGCAACGTTTCGAGGGCCCCGCTTGCGCGGGGCCTTTGCGTTCCGGACGATGCCGTGCGGCCTCCGGCGGCGCGGTTTTCACCGCAGCGGGCGGCCGATTTCCGGACGCCCGATCCCGTTCCCGAATCCCGGCGCCCGCCCCCGATTCCCTATTCCGCGCCTTCCCTTTAGGCTCCCGGGATGACCCCCGCTGCGCCCGTCCTGATCCAGCCCGTGTCCGTCGCCGATGCCGACGTGCCGGATTACGTGCGCGAGTTCGAGCAGGCGGCGTCCTACCTGCCCGAAGACCAGCGCGCCGTGCTGCGGCGGGCCTGGGCGGTGGGCGCGGCCGCGCACGCCGGGCAGACGCGCAAGTCCGGCGAGCCCTACATCACCCATCCGGTGGCCGTGGCGCGGATGCTGGCCGAGCAGAAGGTGGATGTCGAAACCCTGGTCGCTGCGATCCTGCACGACACCATCGAGGACACGCCGCTCACCCGTGCGCAGCTGGCCGAGGAATTCGGCGAGACCGTGGCCGAGCTGGTCGACGGCGTCACCAAGCTCGACAAGCTGAGCTTCAGCAGCCGCCAGGAAGCGGCGGCCGAAAGCTTCCGCAAGATGATGCTGGCGATGGCGCGCGACCTGCGCGTGATCCTGATCAAGCTCGGCGACCGGCTGCACAACATGCGCACCCTCGGCGCCCAGCCCGGGCCTACCCGCGAGCGCATCGCGCACGAAACGCTGGAAATCTACGCGCCGATCGCCCAGCGCCTGGGCATGAACCTGATCAAGGCCGAGCTGGCCGACCGCGGCTTCCACGCCCTGCATCCGCTGCGCCACCTGATCCTCGAGAAGCACATCCGCAGCCAGCCGATGGTGCGGCGCGAGGCGATGGCCAAGATCGAGGCCCAGCTCGCCCAGCGGCTGACCAACGAAGGCCTGCAGTACCGGCTGGTGAGTCGGGTGAAATCGCCCTGGAGCATCTACAACAAGATGCGCAGCGAGGGAAAGACCTTCGCCCAGGTGATGGACGTGTTCGGCTTCCGCATCGTGCTGCAGTCGGTGGCCGACTGCTACCACGCGCTCGGCGTCGCGCACTCGGTGTACAAGCCGCTGGACGGGCGCTTCCGCGACTTCATCGCGATCCCCAAGGCCAACGGTTACCAGTCGCTGCACACGGTGCTGTTCGGGCCCTACGGCTCGCCGATCGAGGTCCAGATCCGGACCGAGGAGATGGACCTGATCGCCGAGCGCGGGATCGCCGCGCACTGGGCATACAAGCACGGCATGGCGCCCAGCGGCGCGCAGGCGCGCGCGCACTCGTGGATCGCCAACCTGCTCGAATCGCAGCGCGCCACCGGTTCGTCGCTGGAGTTCCTGGAGAACGTCAAGGTCGACCTGTTCCCCGACGAGGTCTACCTGTTCACGCCCAAGGGCGACATCCTGTCGCTGCCGCGCAACTCCACCGCGCTCGATTTCGCCTACGCCGTGCACACCGACGTGGGCAATACCGCGGTGGCCGCGCGCGTGGACCGCAAGCTGGTGCCATTGCGCACCAAGCTGGTGAGCGGGCAGTCGGTGGAGGTGGTGACCGCCAAGTCCTCGCTGCCCAAGCCGCAATGGCTGGAGGTGGTGGTGACCGGCAAGGCGCGCACCGCGATCCGCGCCCAGCTCAAGCAGCTCGAGCACGAGGATGCGGTGACCCTCGGCCACCGCATGATCGACCGCGCGCTGGAGGACCTGGGCACCTCGCTCGACCGCCTGCCGCAGGCGCGCCTGGACGCCTTCCTGGCCGAGCTGCGCTACCCGCGTCTGGAGGAGCTGCTGGCCGACATCGCGCTCGGCAACCGCATGCCGGTCCAGGTGGCGCTGGCGCTGGCGCAGAAGGAGCCCGCCGCTCCCGAGGCGCGCGGGACCGAACCGGTGCGGCGCCACGGCGAGCGGATCCTGATCACCGGGCACGAGCGCGGCGTGATCAGCTTCGCCAACTGCTGCATGCCGATTCCCGGCGACGAGATCATGGGCTACCACACCACCGGCAAGGGCATCGTGGTCCACCGCATGGACTGCCCGAACCTGGCCGACTACCGCAAGTCGCCCGACCGTTGGGTCGCGATTGGCTGGGATCGCGAGGTGACCGGCGACTACCCGGTCGCGCTCATCATCGAAACCGAGAACAGGCCCGGCTCGCTGGCCGAGGTGGCGGCGGCGATCGCCAAGGCCGACTCCAACATCGAGGGCGTCGAGTACCTCGAGCGCGATGCCAACATCGCCGTGATCCGCTTCTCGATCGAGGTGCGCAACCGCGTCCACCTCGCCGACGTCATCAGGCGCACGCGCCGGCTGGCGGTGGTGCACGGCGTGCAGCGGTTCTAGGCTGGCCTGGCGGGACGTTCGTTCGTGACAAGAGGGCTGCTCCCTCCGCCGCCTGCGGGGGAGGGTTGCTCGGCCGATCCGTTCATCGCGTGGTTGTCGCCTCCCTCCCCCGCGTGCGGGGGAGGGTCGGGGTGGGGGCAGCAGGTCGCCGCGCCACCCACGCGCGCCCGCGGCGCGCGCCCCATCCCAACCTTCCCCGCGCGCGGGGGAAGGAGCAGGGCGGCAGCCTATAATCGCCTGCATCCCGAACGGAGACGCGCAATGCCCCGCACCCCGATCCAGACCGAACACGCGCCCGCCGCGATCGGCCCGTACTCCCAGGCCACGCGCGCCGGCGGCACGGTGTTCCTGTCCGGCCAGATCCCGCTCGATCCGGCCACCGGCGAGGTGGTCGCCGGCGGCATCGAGGCGCAGGCGCGGCGCGCATTCGACAATCTTGCGGCGGTGGTCGCGGCCGCGGGCGGCACGCTGGCCGACGTCGCGCGCGTGGGCCTGTACCTGACCGACCTGTCGCAGTTCGCCGCGGTCAACGCGGTGATGGCCGACTACTTCGAGGCGCCGTATCCCGCGCGCTCGACCATCGAGGTGTCGGCGCTGCCCAAGGGCGTGCTGTTCGAGGTCGACGCGGTGATGGTGCTGGGCTGAACCCCGCCGCGCATGGGCAAGCCGGTTCCCGCGCTGGCCGCCAACGGTGACCTCGCCCTGACCGCGCTGCCCGGCGTCGGCCGGGCAATGGCGGAGAAGCTCGCCGCGCGCGGCCTGCACGCGGTCCAGGACCTGTGGCTGCACCTGCCGCGCCAGTACGAGGACCGCACCCGGATCACGCCGATCCGGCAACTCCAGCCCGGGCAGGCGGCGCAGGTGGAGGGGAGGGTGGAAGCGGTCGAACGCGGCTTCCGCTACCGGCCGATGCTGCGGGTGGCGATCGGCGACGATTCGCGCGCCACCCTGGTGCTGCGCTTCTTCCACTTCCGTTCGCAGCAGGTCAACCAGTTCCGGGTCGGTGCGCGCGTGCGCGCCTACGGCAGCCCGCGCCCGGGCCAGCAGGGGCTGGAGATCGTGCACCCGAGCTATCGGGTGATCGGCGAGGACGAGTCCGGCGAACTGGGCGAGGCGCTCGATCCGGTCTATCCCGCGATCGAGGGCATCGGCCCGGCGACCCTGCGCCGCCTGGTCGCGCAGGCGCTCGAACACCTGCCGCCGGGACCGGAGCTGGAGCTGCTGCCGGCGCATTGCCTGGCGCAAGGCCTGCCGCCGCTGCGCGAGGCCCTGCTCACCCTGCACCGGCCGCCGCGCGAGGCCGACGTCGCCGCGCTGTTGGCCGGCACCCATCCGGCGCAGCGGCGACTGGCGCTGGAGGAACTGCTCGCGCACCACCTCAGCCTGCGTCGCCAGCGCATCGCCCTGCAGGCGCACGCTGCCCCCGCCCTGGTCGACGACGGCGGGCGCGTGGCCGCGCTGCTGGCCGCGCTGCCGTTCGCGCTCACCGGCGCGCAGCGGCGCGTGTTCGACGAGATCCGCGCCGATCTCGCGAAGCCCTCGCCGATGCTGCGCCTGGTGCAGGGCGACGTCGGCAGCGGCAAGACCGTGGTCGCGGCGATGGCGGCGCTGATGGCGATCGGCAGCGGCCGCCAGGCGGCGCTGATGGCGCCGACCGAACTGCTGGCAGAACAGCACCTGGCCAACCTGCGCGCCTGGCTCGAACCGCTGGGCCTGCGCGTGGCCTGGCTGGCGGGCAAGGTGTCGGGGCGTGCGCGCCGCGAGGTGCTGGCCGACGTCGCCAGCGGCGCCGCGCAGCTGGTGGTGGGCACGCATGCGCTGATGCAGCAGGGCGTGGCCTTCCACGACCTGGCCCTGGCCATCGTCGACGAGCAGCACCGCTTCGGCGTGCACCAGCGGCTGGCGCTGCGCGACAAGGGCGCGGCCGGGGGCGTCGTTCCGCACCAGCTGGTGATGACCGCCACGCCGATCCCGCGCACCCTCGCCATGGCCGCCTATGCCGACCTGGACCTGTCGGCGATCGACGAACTGCCGCCCGGGCGCGCGCCGGTGCAGACCGTGGTGCTTGGCGCCGGGCGCCGGCCGGAGCTGATCGACCGCATCCGCGCCGCCTGCGCCGAAGGCCGCCAGGCCTACTGGGTGTGCACGATCATCGACGAGAGCGACGAGGTGGTCGCCCAAGCCGCGCAGACCACGTGGGAGCAGCTCACCGCGTCGCTGCCGGAGCTGCGCGTGGGCTTCGTCCACGGGCGCCTGAAGGCCGGCGAGAAGCAGGCGACGATGCTGGCGTTCAAGCGCGGCGAGCTCGACCTGCTGGTCGCCACGACCGTGATCGAGGTGGGCGTGGACGTGCCCAACGCCTCGCTGATGATCGTCGAGAACGCCGAACGCCTGGGCCTGTCGCAGCTGCACCAGCTGCGCGGACGGGTGGGGCGGGGCAGCGAGGCTTCGAGCTGCGTGCTCCTGTACCAGTCGCCGCTGTCGCAGATGGCGCGCCAGCGCCTGGAAACCATGCGCGCGACCAGCGATGGCTTCGTCATCGCCGAGAAGGATCTCGAGCTGCGCGGCCCCGGTGAACTGCTCGGCACCCGCCAGACCGGCCTGGCCGATTTCCGCATCGCCGACCTTGCCCGCGACGCCGACCTGCTGCCCGAAGTCCATCGCATCGGCGATGCCCTGATGCGCCAGTCGCCGGAGATCGCCGACGGCCTGGTGGAGCGCTGGATCGGAGGCGCCGCGCGCTATGCGGCGGCGTGAGGACCCGGGACCCGGGGCCCGGGAAAGCGGGATCCGCCGCTCCTCGGTCCTTCCCCCGGTTTTGCCGTCAGAATCACAGCCTGGCACCTCCCGCTCACCGGTCTCCCCAACCCCGGGTCCCGAACCCCCAGAATCCCGATGCCCCAACCAACCCCGCTCCTGATCGACACCGACCCGGGCATCGACGACGCGCTTGCGCTGCTGATGGCCTTCGACGACCCCGCGCACGACGTGGTCGGCCTCACCGTCGCGGCCGGCAACGTCGGCCTGGCGCACACCGTGGCCAATGCGCTCAAGCTGTGCGAGGTGGCCGGGCGCGAAGACGTGCCGGTGTTCCCGGGCTGCGCCGCGCCGCTGCTGCACCCTGCGCCGGACGCGGCCGCGGTGCACGGCCGCGACGGCTTCGGCGATGCCGGCCACGCGCCCGCCGCCGGCGCGGCCGCGGACGAGCACGCTGCGCTGGCGATCCTGCGCCTGTCCCACGTCCACGCCGGCCGCCTGCTGCTGGTCGCGCTCGGGCCGCTGACCAACCTGGCGCTGGCGCTGGCGCTCGACCCGACCCTGCCGCAGCGCGTGGCCCGCCTGGTGGTGATGGGCGGTGCGGTCACCGCACGCGGCAACATCACCCCGGCGGCCGAATTCAACATCCATTTCGACCCTGAGGCGGCGCGGATCGTGTTCGCGGCCTTCCCGCGCTTCGACCTGGCCGACTGGGAGGCCACCGTCGCGCACGGCCTGCCGCACCGCGCGGTGGAGGGCTGGCTGGCGGGCGGCGGCGCGCGCGCGGACTTCTACGAGACCATTTCGCGCCAGACCCGGCGCTGGTCCGCCGACCGCCGCGGCGACCGCTGGTTCGCCGCCGACGCCCTGGCCATGGCCTGGGCGCTGGAGCCGGAGGGCGCGCTGGAAGCGGCCGAGCGGCCGCTGGAGGTCTGCCTCGACCACGGCCCGGCGCGCGGCGCCACGGTGGTGGACTGGAACCGCCAGTGCGGCCGGCCGGACCGGGCGCGGATCCTGATGCGCTACGACCAGGACCGGTTCGAGGCGCGGGTGCGGGCGGCGCTGGCGGCCGCCTGAGGGCCGGCTTGCGCGCAGCCGCGAAGGCGGGCTAAAATGCCGCTCTTTCCCCGCACGAAACTTGGTGCCCGCCCATGAAGGCCGACATCCATCCCGAATACCGCGAAGTCGTCTTCCAGGACGTGACTTCCGATTTCAGGTTCCTCACCCGCTCCACCCTGGCCGCCTCCACCAAGGAGACGGTCAAGTGGGACGACGGTCAGGAATACCCGCTGGTCAAGATCGAAGTGTCCTCGGCGACGCATCCGTTCTACACCGGCCAGAACAAGATCATCGACACCAGCGGTCGCATCGACAAGTTCAAGCGTCGCTACGCGAAGTAGGCGCGCCTCGCGCCATCGCGTTCGCAGACGGCCGCCCCAGGGCGGCCGTTTCGCTTTGTCCGTCGCCCGGACGACTGCAGGAGCGGCACGGGCGGCGCATGAGCGGCGATCGATCGTCCCGGCGCGTTGATGCCGATCCCGCGATCGCGGCTGAAGCCGGCACCGTAACCCGGCAACCGGGACAGGCGCAGTGCGTTCCCGGGCACCGGCCGCCGCCGCATTCACCCGCGCTCCAGCCCCAGCTTCAGCGACAGGTCGATCGCGCGCACGTGCTTGGTCAGGCCGCCGATCGAAATCCAGTCGACGCCGTCGAGCGCGATCGCGCGCAGCCCGTCGAGATCCACCCCGCCCGAGGCTTCCAGCGGCACCCGCCCGTCGAACGGCGCACCGCGGGCGATGGCGACCGCCTCGCGCCGCATGCCTGCGTCGAAATCGTCGATCAGCACGCGGTCGCAGTCCTCGCCCAGCGCCTCGCGCAGCTGGTCCAGGGTTTCGACCTCCACGATCAGCGGTAGCCCCGGCTGCGCCGCGCGCGCGGCGTGGATCGCGGCGGCCACCGAGCCGAAGGCGCGGACGTGGTTCTCCTTGAGCATCACCGCGTCATACAGGCCGATGCGGTGGTTGTAGCCGCCGCCCACGCGCACCGCGTACTTCTGCGCCAGGCGCAAGCCGGGCAGGGTCTTGCGGGTGTCGAGGATGCGACTGCCGGTGCCGCGCACCGCATCGACGTGGGCGGCCGTGGCGGTGGCGGTGCCGCTGAGGGTCTGCAGGAAGTTGAGCGAGGTGCGCTCGGCGCTGACCAGCGCGCGCGCGCGCCCCTCCAGCGTGGCCAGCACGGTGCCGGCGGCCACGCGCCGGCCTTCGTCCACGTGCCAGTCGATGCGCACCTGCGGATCGAGCGCGCGATGGCAGGCGTCGAACCATGGCCGGCCGCACACCACCGCCGGTTCCTTGCACAGCAGGCGGGCGTGGTCGGGGCGGTCGGGCAGCAGGCCGGCGGTAGCGTCGCCGCTGCCGATGTCCTCGGCCAGCGCGCGCGCGACGTCGGCATCGACCGCGCCGGCGTCGGGCGGCTCGATGGCGGGCGGAAACGGGGATCCGGACACGGGCGGGAGGCTGGCGCGGGCGCTGCGGAAGCGGCTCAGCCGCGCGGGAAATCGGCGACCTGGCCGGTGGCGATGCCTTCCTCGACCAGCAGCACCGGAATGCCGTCGTCGATCCGGTAGGCCAGGCGCTGGTCCCGGGTCACCAGCGCCTCGCGCAGCGGCCCCGGCTGCGGCGAACCGTCGATGCGCTGCAGGGCACCGCTGGCGGCCGCGGCATTGAGCGCGGCCAGGCCGGGCGCGCCAAGCAGCGCCAGCGGTTGCCGGGTGGCGGGGCAGACGAGGAGGTCGAGCAGCTTGCGGTCCATGGCGGGAAGCGGGGAGGGCGAACCGCTAGAATACGTCTTTAGGTACGGGAGCAGCCATGTCCGTCAATCCTGGGAGCCCGCTGGTCGGGGTGGTCATGGGGTCGCGGTCCGACTGGGACACCATGCAGCACGCGGTGCAGAAGCTCGAAGCGCTCGGCGTCGCGCACGAGGTGCGGGTGGTGTCGGCGCACCGCACGCCGGACGTGCTGTTCGACTACGCCGCCAACGCGCAGTCGCGCGGGCTTCGCGCGATCATCGCCGGCGCCGGCGGCGCGGCGCACCTGCCGGGCATGCTCGCGGCCAAGACCGCGGTGCCGGTGCTGGGCGTGCCGGTGCAGAGCCGCGCGCTCAACGGCCTGGATTCGCTGCTGTCGATCGTGCAGATGCCCGGCGGCATCCCGGTGGCGACCTTCGCCATCGGCCAGGCCGGCGCCACCAACGCGGCGCTGTTCGCCGCGGCGATGCTGGCCCCCGCGCACCCGGAGATCGCCGGCGCGCTGGATGGATTCCGCCAGCGGCAGACCGACGAGGTGGCCGGCAACGACGATCCGCGCCGGTGACCGGCGCGATGGGCACGGTCGGGATCCTCGGCGGAGGACAGCTCGCGCGCATGCTGGCACTGGCCGCGACGCCGCTGGGCGCGCGGCTGCTGGTGATGGATACCGTCGCCGACGCCTGCGCCGGGCAGTGCGCGCCGCTGCTGGTGGGCGACTATCGCGACGAGGCCACGCTGGCGGAATTCGCGACCCGGGCCGACGTGGCCACATTCGATTTCGAGAACGTGCCGGCGCAGAGCGCGCAGTGGCTGTCGCAGCGCATCCCGGTGTTCCCCGGGCCGCACGCGCTCGCGGTGGCGCAGGACCGGCTGGCCGAGAAGACCCTGTTCCGCGAACTGGACATCCCGGTCCCGGAGTTCGTCGACGTGCCCACGCGCGCGGCGCTGCAGGCGGCGGTGGAGCAGGTCGGCACGCCCTGCATCGTCAAGACCCGGCGCCTGGGCTACGACGGCAAGGGCCAGTTCCGGATCCGTTCCGCCGACGACATCGACGCCGCCTGGGCCGCGCTGGGCGCGCAGGCGCAGGACGTGGGCCTGATCGTCGAAGCCTTCGTCGCGTTCGAGCGCGAGCTGAGCGTGGTCGCCGTGCGCGGCCGCGACGGCGGCTTCCGCACCTGGCCGCTGACCGAGAACTGGCACGTCGACGGCGTGCTTTCGGCGAGCCTGGCGCCGGCCCGCTGCGAGCCGGCGCTCGAGGCCCAGGCGCATGCGCACGCGCGCGCACTGGCCGAGCGCCTGGATTACATCGGCGTGTTCGCGCTGGAGCTGTTCTGCCGCGACGGCGTGCTGCTGGCCAACGAGCTCGCCCCGCGCGTGCACAACTCCGGCCACTGGACGATCGAAGGCGCCGAGACCTCGCAGTTCGAAAACCACCTGCGCGCGGTGCTGGGACTGCCGCTGGGCGATACGCGCATGCTCGGACATGCCTGCATGCTGAACTGGATCGGCGCGATGCCCGATCCGGAGCCGGTGCTGCGCGAACCCGGCGGCCATTGGCATGACTACGGCAAGCAGGCGCGCCAGGGACGCAAGGTCGGCCACGCCACCCTGCGCGCCGACACGGCCGCGGAACTGCGCGACGCGCTGGCCCGGGTGGGCGCGGCGCTGGGAAGGCAGGCGCAGGTCGCGCCGGTGATCGCGCGGCTGCGCGAAGCGGTTCAGGGCAGGTCCGGATAGATCATCCCGCCCCGTCATTCCCGCCAATCGCCCTGCAACAGCCTCGGGCCGGTCAAGCTGGAATCCGGGGTCCTTGCTGTTCCAAGGCCTGCGTCCGTGGATGACCGGACATCCGTCCGCTGCACAGCGCCTCCCGCTTTTCGCGGGAATGACGACAGTTGTTCAGGCCTTTTCCCGGGAGTTCCGGAACGGCCAGTACGGGCATCAGGCCTTCCCGGGTCGCAAGCCGCCCGCCGGCTCCTGCCCCAGGCGCGCGCCCACCGCCTCCCAGTCCACCAGCGCCCAGAACGCGGCGAGATGGCGCTCGAGCCCGTCGGCCTGCTCGTGCGGATACGCGTGCGGCCACAGGCAGCAGGCCAGCAGCGGCGTGTCGCGGCCGGTCAGCGGCGTGGTGGAGCGCGGCGTTGCCAGGATCGCCAGGCGTCCGTCCGGACGCTGCACCAGCCAGGCCCAGCCCGGTCCCGACAGCCTCCGGGCTGCTTCGGCAAAGCGTTCGCGCATCCGCCCGGCGTCGCCGAACGCCTGGACCACGGCCGCGGCCAGCGCGCCGCCGGGCCCCTCCGCGGCCCCTTCCTGCGGCGGCCGAAGCGCGGCCCAGTGGAAATCCTCGCTCCAGGCCTGCGCGGCATGCGCCGCCAGCGCGCCGCGCGCCTCCACGGCCAGGGCATCGAGCGCTGGCGCGGGCTCCGCGTCCGCCTGTTCGCCCAGCAGCGCGTTGAGCGCGTCGATCCCCGCCTGCTGCGCCTGCCGGTGCCGTTCCACCGCCTCCGCCGCCAGGTACGGCGCGAACGCCGCGGGCTCGAAGGACGGGGCAGCGGGCTGGATCGGCATGGTGCGGGTCCGGGACGGGAGGGCGGAGGCAATACAATACGCAACCCCGAATTTCCCGGCGCGCCCCCGACGCGCCCGGCAGGAGACCGCGCATGGCCGTTCTGGACCGCATCAAGGCCGAAGTCGAACAGCACCCGGTGGTGCTGTTCATGAAGGGCACTCCGCAGTACCCGATGTGCGGGTTTTCCAGCCGCGCGATCGAAGTGCTCAAGGCCGCGGGCGCGGCGGACATCCGCACCATCAACGTGCTCGAGGATCCCGAAATCCGCGCCAACCTGCCGCGCTTCTCGAACTGGCCGACCTTCCCGCAGCTGTTCATCCACGGCGAGCTGATCGGCGGCTGCGACATCACCCTGGAGCTGCACGAGAGCGGCGAGCTGGCGCGGATGATCGCGGACGTGCAGAAGGCGTGAGCACCGCAACCGACCAACACGGCGACCGCCGCCTGGCCGGGCGCGTGGTGCTGGTGACCGGCGCCTACGGCGGCTACGGCCGCGCGCTGGCGCTGGCCTGCGCGCACGCTGGCGCGCGCCTGGTGCTGCTGGGGCGCAATGCGCGCAAGCTCGAACGCCTCGCCGACGCGATCGAACAGGCCGGCGGCGAGGCGCTGCTGTATCCGCTCGACCTCGAAGGCGCGACGCCGGACGACTACGCCGAGCTGGCCGAACGCGTGCGCGAGGGCGCAGCCCGCCTGGACGCGCTGGTGCACTGCGCCGCCGAGTTCACCGGCCTGACCCCGCTCGAGCACACCGACCCGGCCGCGTTCGCGCGCGCCCTGCACGTGGGGCTCACCGCGCGCTGGTGGCTCACCCAGGCCTGCCTGCCGCTGCTGCGCGACTCTGGCGCCGGCACCGTGGTGTTTGCCGTCGACCCGACGCCGCGCGCCGCGCCGGCCTACTGGGGCGGCTACGGCCTGGCCCAGCAGGGGCTGGAGGCGCTGGTGACGATGCTTCGCGCTGAAACCGCGTCCTCGCCGCTGCGCGTGCACGCCCTGCAGCTGCCGCCGCTGCGCACGCCGCTGCGCGCGCGGGCCTATGCCGCAGACGACGACCGCCTCGCGCGCGACCCGGCCGCGTTCACCGACGCCTGCCTCGATCTGCTCGCAGGCGAACCCGATGGAGCGCCGGCATGACCATCCTCTCGGCGTCCCTGCTGCTGTTCCTGATCCTCGATCCGCTCGGCAACATCCCGGTGTTCCTGAGCCTGCTGCGGCGGCTGGAGCCGGCCCGCCAGCGGGTCGTGCTGGCGCGCGAACTGCTGATCGCGCTGGTGGTGCTGATGCTGTTCCTGTGGGCCGGCAAGTACGCGTTGGAGGTGATGCACCTGCGCCAGGAATCGGTGTCGATCGCCGGCGGCATCGTGCTGTTCCTGATCGGCATCCGGATGATCTTCCCGCCGCCCGAGGGGCTGATGGGCGAGATCCCGGGCGGCGAACCTTTCATCGTGCCGCTGGCGATCCCGCTGGTGGCCGGGCCCTCGGGCATGGCCGCGGTGATGCTGATGGGCAGCCGCGAGCCCGACCGCCTGGCCGACTGGAGCCTGGCCCTGTTCCTGGCCTGGGCCGCGACCGCCGCGATCCTGTTCTGCGCGCCCTGGCTGTACCGGCTGCTGGGCGCGCGCGCGCTGAGCGCGGTCGAACGGCTGATGGGCATGCTGCTGGTCGCGATCTCGGTGCAGATGCTGCTCGACGGTCTGTCCGGCTATTTCGGAACCACGCCCGCCGGCTGATGTTGCCGAGTTGCGACATGCACTTGGCCGCACTTTCTCGATCCGCCATCAATTCCATTGGGTTCAATGACTTCCGCGGGCATGGCTTTGTCTTTTTCCTGTCACCTGCAACCGTTACCGTGTTAATCTGAAGTTAACCGGTGACGCGTGTCGCGCCATGGCCCACGCAGTGCACAGGGCCGGCTTTCCGGCGGTGCGGTACCGGTTTCCCCCGATTCCAAGACCCCACGCATCGAGGCCTCCACCATGACCCACCGCAACCGCGTCCGGCTGTCGAAACTCTCGATCGGCCTGATCGCCGCGCTCGCCGCCGCCCCCGTTTTCGCCCAGAGCACGTCCGCGGGCGTGGGCGGCCTCGTCACCGACAGCGGCGGGCAGCCGGTTGCCGGCGCCGACGTGGTCATCACCCACGTCGAATCGGGCACGGTCAGCCGCGCCAGCACCGATGCCAGCGGCCGCTACACCGCGCGCGGCCTGCGCGTCGGCGGCCCCTACGAGATCACGATCACCAAGGCGGGCGAGGGCACGCGCACCGAAGACAACGTCTACCTGTCGCTGAACCAGGCGGCCACGGTGAACGCCGCGCTGACCGGCGACATCACCACCCTGACCACCGTGACCGCGATCGGCACCGCCGGCTCGGCGGTGTTCAGCACCGAGAACAAGGGCGTGGGCACTTCGGTCGACGGCCGCCGGATGGAGATCACCCCCCAGGGCAACCGCTCGATCGACGACATCGCCCGGCTCGATCCGCGCATCCAGGTGCTCGACCAGGCCTCGGGCGCGATCTCCGTGGCCGGCGTCAACAACCGCTTCAACACCATTTCGGTCGACGGGCTGTCCCAGGGCGACCCCTTCGGCCTGTCCGCCAACGGCATGCCCTATACCGGCTCTCCGATCTCGGTCGACACCATCGCCGCATACGACCTGAAGATCTCCGACTACGACGTCTCTTCCGACAGCGTCGGCGCCACCATCAACGCCGTCACCAAGTCCGGCACCAACGAGTTCCACGGCTCGGTGTACTACGCGCTCAAGGACGCCGGCAACATGGTCGCCTCGCGCGACGGTGAGGACTACGCCCTGTTCGACCAGGACGAGACCCGCGGCCTGACCATCGGCGGCCCGATCATCCGCGACCGCCTGTTCTTCTTCGCCTCGTACGAGGAGCAGGAAGTGTCCGACTTCGGCGGCGCCACGCCCGCCGACGGCGTGGCCAACGGCCTGATCTCGATGGCCGACATCGAGAGTGCGATCCAGATCGCCGACGAACTCGGGATGCGCGACAACGCCTATGGCGCGCTCGGCGTCAACCTCGAGAACAAGCGCTACCTGGCCAAGGTCGACTGGAACATCAGCGACTACCATCGCGCCAGCCTGACCTACCAGCAGACCGAGGAAAGCCGGCCGTCGCCCTACGACATCTTTCCCAACACGGCGGTGTTCACCAACCACTGGTACAACATGGACAACGTGACCAGGAACACCAGCCTGCAGCTGTTCAGTGACTGGACCGACCGCTTCTCCACCGAGGTCAAGCTCAGCCGCCAGCGCTTCGACCAGATCAACGGCGCATCGGTGAAGAACACCGAGGCGATCGTCACCGTCCCCGGTGGCACGATCTACATCGGTGAGGACGACAACCGCCACCAGAACCAGATCAACACCGACCGTCTGACCGCCTCGTTCGTCGGCACCCTGTATGCCGGCGACCACACCATCAAGGCCGGCGTGGACTACCTGGAACACGACGTCTTCAACCTCTACGGCAAGACCCTGCACGGCGAGTACCGGTTCGACAGCCTCGACGACTTCGCCGCACGCAACTACAGCCGCTTCATCCTGCGCCGCCCGGCCGACGGCTTCACCGAGGCCGATACCGCCGCCGCGCTGGTGTACAGCCAGATCAGTCCGTACATCCAGGACACCTGGCAGGCGAGCGACAAGCTGTCCCTGACCTACGGCGTGCGGGTCAACATTCCGAAGGCGGACCGGGCGCCGGAGCGCACCCCGGGCTATGAGGACACCTTCGGCTTCCCGAACGACTACCGGCTGGGCAGCGACAACAAGGTCGTGCTGCCGCGACTGTCGTTCAACTACATGTTCGATACCCCGCGCTACTCCCAGCTGCGCGGCGGCGCGGGCCTGTTCCAGAGCGTGCCGCCGTTCGTGTGGCTGGCCAACCCGTACCAGAACAACGGCGTGACGGCCGTGTCCTTCACCTCGCTCGATCCGGCCGACGCGCCGTTCAGCGCCGACCCGTTCGACCAGCCCATCCCGACCGGCGGCGCCGGCAGTGCGGCCTACCAGGTCGACGCCATCGACCCGGACTTCAAGCTGCCCACGGTCTGGAAGTTCAGCCTGGGATACGACACCGAGCTGCCGTGGTGGGGCCTGGTGGGCACGGTCGAGGCCCAGTACCTGAAGAACAAGAACGGCGTGTACTACCAGGCCACCAATCTCGGCGCCCGCAACCCTGCCACCGGCCTGTACGACGCGCCGACCGGCCAGATGGCCGACGGACGAGGCAGCTACTGGTGCACCATCGGCAACACCAGCAGCGGCAACAAGAACTGCGGCCGCGCCGGCCAGTTCGACTGGGATTCGACGTTGCTGGGCAATACCGACAAGGGCGAGTCGATGGCGGTGACCTTCGGCCTCGACAAGCCGCTGGGCAACGGCTGGTACGGCAACCTGAGCTATACCTTCACCAAGGCCACGGAGGTCGGCTCGGACGGCAGTTCGCAGGCCTGGTCGAGCTACCAGTTCGTCTCGCGCATCAATCCCAACGAGGAGATCGCCACCCGCGCCACGCGCGAGGTCCGCGATTCGATCAAGGCCTCGCTGGGCTGGGAGCACGCGTTCTTCGGCGACTACAAGACCAGCATCACCGCCTTCTACAACGGCCGCGACGGCCTGCCGTACACCTGGATCTTCGACAGCCAGAGCGGCGTGCGCGACGCGAACGGCGACGGCATCAACCAGGATCCGGCCTACGTGCCGCTGCGCGACGATCCGATCGTCAGCTATGGCTCGGCGACGCCGGCGCAGATCGAGGCGTTCCACCAGTTCATCGACCGGAACCCCTACCTGCATTCGCGCCGCGGCCGGATCGCAGGGCGCAACGAAGGGCGCCAGCCCTGGATCAACCAGCTCGACATCGGCATCCGCCAGGAACTGCCGGGCTTCTTCAAGGAGCACAAGGCGGTGGTCCGGCTGGATATCTACAACTTCCTGAACCTGCTCGACAGGGACTGGGGCGTGACCATGCGTTCGGGGGACTTCGACACCCGCAACCTCGTGCAGCTGGGCGGTATCAATCCGGACGGCAGCTATGTCTACAACCTGGGCGCCGACAACCCGGCCACCGAGGAAGTGGAGATCCCGACCGTGCAGCCGCTCACGCCGTACGACGCCAGCTCGGCCTTCCCCCACCGCCTCGTCTCGCGCTGGTCGGCGATGCTGACCCTGCGCTACGAGTTCTGACCGACGGCAACAGGGTCATGGAACGGCCGGGGCAACCCGGCCGTTTTCCTTTGCCCGCGCGGAGCGCTACAGTCCGTGCCGCACGCACAGAGGACACGCATGGAGCAGCAGAAGATCGAAACGGCCACCACCGCACTGCCGGTGGTAAGCACCCGGATCTATCCCCGCGGCGCGCTGGACATCCTGTCGCGCGACGAGGTCGCCCGGCTCAAGGACGCCTCCAGCGGCGGCATGCACGACCTGCTGCGGCGCTGCGCGCTGGCGGTGCTGACCAGCGGCAGCGCCTCGGACGATCCCCGCGCCGCGCAGGAGCTGTATCCCTCGTTCGACATCCAGGTGCTGCAGCAGGACCGCGGCGTGCGCATCGAGCTGGTCAACGCGCCGGCGATGGCCTTCGTCGACGGCACCCTGATCCGCGGCGTGGCCGAGCTGCTGTTCGCGGTAGTGCGCGACCTGGCCTGGACCGCGATCGAACTGGCGCCGCAGGACGGGCCGGAAACCTCCGCCGGGCTGACCGACGGCGTGTTCGGCCTGCTGCGCAACGCGCGCATCCTGCATCCGATCGAACCCAACCTGGTGGTGTGCTGGGGCGGCCACTCGATCGGCCGCGAGGAATACCAGTACACCAAGAACGTCGGCTACGAACTGGGCCTGCGCGGCCTGGACATCTGCACCGGCTGCGGCCCGGGCGCGATGAAGGGGCCGATGAAGGGCGCCACCATCGCCCACGCCAAGCAGCGCCGCCGCCGCACCCGCTATATCGGCATCACCGAACCGGGGATCATCGCCGCCGAGTCGCCCAACCCGATCGTCAACCACCTGGTGATCATGCCGGACATCGAGAAGCGCCTGGAGGCCTTCGTCCGGCTCGGCCACGGCATCATCGTGTTTCCCGGCGGCGTGGGAACGGCCGAGGAGATCCTCTACCTGCTCGGCATCCTGCTGCGCGAGGAGAACGCGGACCTGCCGTTCCCCTTCATCCTGACCGGACCGACCGCCGCGGCACCGTACTTCGAGCGCATCGACCAGTTCATCCGCCTCACCCTCGGCGAGCAGGCCGCAGAACGCTACGAGATCATCATCGCCGACCCGGAGCGGGTGGCGAAGCGCATGACCACCGGCATCCGCCGGGTGCGCGAGTACCGCATCGAACAGAAGGACTCGTTCTACTTCAACTGGGGCCTGGACGTGCCGCTCGACTGCCAGCAGCCCTTCGTCCCCACCCACGAAGCCATGGCCGAGCTCGACCTGCGCCACGGCCGCCGCCCCCAGGACCTGGCCGCCGACCTGCGCCGCGCCTTCTCCGGCATCGTCGCCGGCAACGTCAAGGAAGAGGGCATGCGCCGGGTGGAGCGCCACGGCCCGTTCCGCATCCACGGCGACCCGGACATCATGCAGGCCCTGGACGCCCTGCTGCGCGCCTTCGTCGAGCAGCGGCGGATGAAGATTTCGGGCGAATACCGGCCCTGTTACCAGGTTGTTGCCTGAGGGCCAGGGAAGCTCTGGACAACTATGTCATTCCCGCTTTACCAGATATGCGTCTGTTGAAAGCCGCGCACTGCTGTCTGTAGAAGCCGCAATGCTCTTCTCCCTCCCCTTCAAGGGGAGGGCCGGGGTGGGGATGGTGTTCAACGCGCAAGCCCCTGTCGTCGAGGGAATGCCGGCAAACCCACACCATCCCCTCCCAACCCTCCCCTTGAAGGGGAGGGCTTTGGTGACGCGCCCCATGCGGGAAGACGTCCGCCCGGATGCAAGTCGGCAGTCCGATGGGTCGACTCCGTTCCCTTGTGCCGTAGTCCGGGTCGCTGCATGTCCCGAAGTTCTCCGGACAGCAGTGCGCTTGACCAGACATACGTCTGTTGAAAGCCGCGGGAATGACATGGTTGTTCAGACCTTTCCCCAGCCTCCCGGCGAACCCAGCGGCAGGGTCAGCGTGGCCACGTGTTCACCGTCGACCACGCCGGTGGCGACGCCGCCGTGTCCGTGGGTGAACACCTGCAGCCTGGATCGCACGGCGCTCAGGCCGATGCCGTGCCCTGCCGACAGCGTCGCATCGGCCGGTGCCGGGTTGCGCACGGTGATCTCCACCGCCTGCGCGGACCGGTGCAGCGAGATCGAAACCGTGCCGCCCGCCCGCGCCGGCTCGATGCCGTGCTTGATCGCGTTCTCCACCAGCGGCTGGATGGACAGCGGCGGGATGGCGACGTCCTCCAGGCTCGCCGGATCGGGCACGTCCCACTCGACCCGCAGCCGCTCCCCGAACCGCAGCCGCTCGATCTCCAGGTAGCGCCGGGTCAGCGACAGCTCCTCGGCCAGCGACACCTGCTCCCGGCCCGAGATCGCCGCCCGGAACAGGTCGCTCAGATCCAGCAGCAGCTGCTCGGTCTCCCCGGGCCGGGCGTGGACCAGCGCGATCCCGGTGTTGAGCGCATTGAACAGGAAGTGCGGCCGGATGCGCGCCTGCAGCGCGTCCAGCTCGGCCTGCTTGGCGCGCACCGCCGCCTGCCGCTCCCGCCACTGGGCGCGGAAGGCGGCCAGGCCGAGCAGGCCGACGGTGAGGGCGATCGCGGTACTCCGCAGCGCGAAGCCGAGCCAGTCGTCGGGCGTCATCGGCCACAGGTCGCGCAGCGCCCAGAACGCGAGTGCGCTGACCAGCCAGGTGCCCAGCAGCAGGGCCGCCAGCGCCACCCGGGCCACCGTCACCGGTCCGGCGCCCGCAAGCTGCCGACGCAGCAGGTAGAGCAGGCCGAGCGTGGTGAGGAACACCCACTGGATGGCGAACGACGCCACGCCGAAGTAGGCCAGCCAGTCTTCCCTGGCGCCCTGGGCCAGGGTCATCACCACCGCAAGCGCCTCGCCGGCCAGGAACACCCAGAAGAGCGTGTCCGCCTGCCACAGCGTATCCAGCGGACGGGTGGGGATCTGCGCGGCTCGGGTCCTGCGGGTTGTCGGGGCCATGGCGGGTGGTTCCGGCGTGCGGGATGGGTCCGTTGGCGGGGCCGGCCATCCACGCCCCGGATCATGCCGCTCGTCCCGGAAGTGGTGGTCGCAGGAATCGCCCCGGACTAGGGTATGCGCTCCACAAGGGGAGTGGTATGCCCGAAATCCGTCCGCTCCATGATCGAGCTCCGGTGCCACGCCAGCTGCGCGGCGGCGCCGGATTCACCCTGATCGAACTGATGGTGACCCTGGCGATCGTCGCGATCCTGGCGATGGTGGCCGCGCCGGTGATGACCGGTGTGATCAACGCCAGCCGCCTGTCCGGGCACACCACCGACATCGTCACCACCCTCCAGCTGGCGCGCAGCGAGGCCGTTCGCCGCAATGCCAACATCCGCGTGTGCGGCAGCGCCAACGGCACCACCTGCGGCGGGGACTGGACCAACTGGCTGATCGTCGACGCCAGCAACGCGGTCCTCCAGACCGGCATGGCGCAGCCCCCGGTGCAGATCTCGGCCAGCGCCGCCGTCCTCACCTACCGGCCCAATGGATTCACCAACGCGGCCACGATCACGGTCTGCATCCCGACCTCCAGCCCGGCGGACAACCAGCGGATCGTGTCGGTGACCGCTGCGGGCCAGGTATCGACAGACAGGGCGAACGGAGGAGGCGCCTGTTCATGAGCGCGAATATCGAAACACGGAGGGCACGCCGCCGCACGCAGTCGGGCGCAAGCCTGATCGAGGTGATGGTGGCCGTGATGATCCTCGGCATCGGCCTGCTCGGAATCGGCGCGATGCAGGCCGTCGCCCTGCGCAACGGGCAGAGCTCGCTGGAGCGTACCCAGGCGGTCATCCAGACCTACGCCATCCTCGACGTGATCCGGGCCAACAGGAACAACGCCATTGCCGGCTACTACAACACAGGCACCACGCCGCGCTGTGCCGTCAGTACCATCAATGCCGACGATCCGGGCGGCGCGCAGTCCGCGCAGGGCGACGTCAATACCTGGCTTGGCTCGCTGAAGGAGGCGATGGGCGGCGGCGCCACCGACACCACGACCTGCGGCATCATCAACTGCGCCGGCAACACCATCGACGGCACCACCTGCACCGTGACCGTGCAGTGGGACGACAGTCGCGGAAGGGGCGTCGCCGTCGAGGAGGCCGAGGACGACGACGGCAACCCGCTGGTGTCCAGAAGCGATGGCAGTTCGGAGCGCCGCGTCGTGACGGTGGCCGCCATATGATCCGCGTCCCTTTCCGCCTCCGGCACCGTCGCCAGGACGGCCTCGGCCTGATCGAACTCATGGTGTCCATGGTGATCGGCCTGCTGGTGCTGGGCGCCGCCTTCGGCATCTTCCTGTCGAACAACCGCGCCTTCACCGCCACCCAGGGCCTTGGCCGCATCCAGGAAAACTCCCAGGCCGCGTTCGAGCTCATGGCCCGCGACATCCGCGAGGCCGGCGGCAACCCCTGCGATACCGGTCTGCCGGCCGGCAACATTACCGGCAGTACGTCCTGGTTCCACGACTGGGATCGGCCTCTGTTCGGCTACGACCAGGACGGCCTGACCGGACAGGTGGACGACACCGACGCCATCCAGGTGCTGCGCCTCGACCCGGGCGCGCGCACGCTCACCGCCGACATGACGTCCGCCACCACCACCAGCGTGAGCTACACCCCGGCCACGCCGGGATTCGACGCCGGCGACACCCTCATGATCTGCGACATGCGCGTGCTGGGCATTTTCAGGGCCGGCGGCGCGAGCAGCACCACGGGCACGACCGGCACCGTCAGCTTCAATGCAGGCAACGCCTGCAACTACTTCCCGCAGCCCAACGCGGCCGCATGTTCCGGAATTGCCGTCGCCTACCTGTTTCCGAAGTTCTCCACCATCAGCAGGCTCCAGGGCGTGCGCTGGTACGTCTGCGATCCCGACGGCGACGCCAGCAACGGCGATTCGCTGTGCCGCCAGGTGGATGGCGGCAGCCAGGAGGAGGTGATCCAGGGCATCCAGGACATGCAGATCCAGTACCTCACCGGCGGCGGCTACGTGAATGCCTCCGCGCTCACCACCACGGCGCAGTGGAACGCGGTGCGCGCGGTGCGGATCAGCCTCACCCTGCAGGAAACCGAGCCGGGCAACGCCGCGGCCTCGGGCAGCACCGACGGCGCAGCGCTGGCGCGCACGTTCGACCATGTCGTGACCCTGCGGAATCGCACCTTATGACCAGAACCGCCAATCCGTTCCGCGGCCGGCAGTCGGGCGTCTCGCTCATCGTCGTGCTGATCCTGCTGCTGGTGATGACCGTGCTGGGGCTGGCGGTGATGCGCAGCACCCTGCTCGAAGAGCGCATGAGCGCCAACATGTACGACCGCAGCCTCGCCTTCCAGCAGGCCGAGTCGGGCCTGCGCGAGGCCGAGGCCGTGGTGCGCGCCGCCGTCCAGGCCAACGGCCTGGGCTGGGTGATCGGCGTGCGCTGCGGCGCCGATCCGGCTACTACCGGCACCATCGTCGACGCCAACTGCGGCATCCCCGCCAACGCCTACACCGGTGGCAGCTGCGCCACCGGCGCGACCAACACCAGCAACTGCTGGTTCAACGCCACCGACCGGCTCGGCACGGACAACAACTCCGCTGGCGCGCCGCAGTACTACGTCCAGTACATGGGCCTGCGCGATACCGCCGACGAGCTGGGCCTGGGCGCCAGTGCCGGCAGCGTGCAGTACGGCGGCGGCGGCGGCGGCATGATCCAGGAAGCGACGTACCGCGTGTTCGCGCGCAGCCACGATCCGAGCGCCAACGATCGCGCGGTGGTGGTCCTGCAGGGCAACGTGGTTGCACGGTAAACGCCGGCGGCCGACAGAAGAGTTCGTGGAGAAGGATATGGAACGCATGACCAGGCAGCCCCATCGATCCAGCCGGACCGGCACAAGCTGCCTCGCCGCCTTCCTCGTCGGCATGCTCGCGGCCCTGAGCTCGACCTCGGCCCTGTCGGGTGTGGCGATCGACAACAAGCCGCTGACGGTGACCAATACCGTGCCGGGCAACCTGGTGCTGCTGCCATCGGTGGAGTGGCCGACGGTGGTGACGCATGCCAACGCGCCGGGTACCGCGGAAGGCAGCGCGAACTATGCCACGTCGACCGCCTATGCCGGCTACTTCAACTCCTCGCTGTGCTATGCGTACCACTTCGATGTTGTCGAGGAGAACCGCTACTTCTATCCGGTCCGCGCCACGGGTGCCAATTACAGCTGTGCGGGCTTCACGGCGGCGATCGGCAATACCGGTCAGACGCAGCGGCTGTGGAGCGGTAACTTCCTCAACTGGTCCGCGATGCAGGCGATCGACACCTTCCGCCTGGCCATGACCGGTGGCTATCGAGTGCACCGTCCCGCCGACGGGACTCCAGCCGCCGACTACAGTGAGATGAACAACGTCACTTACCTGGAGAAGGCCAACTCGGACCGGTGGGACAACAGCTACACCCCCTTGCGTCGGCTGGACAGCAATGCCGGGAACTCAACTCCCAGCCAGACATCGACAATTCGTACTCGAGTCGGCGGACTTCGCAGCCAGATGTGGTTTATTCCGCAGTCCGGCGGGGCCTTGGGTTCTGCGCAGGCCTGGAACCGGCCGCGTGCGCTTCCGCGCCCAGTGCCGGACGGCATCCAGGATGCGCCCAGGTACGATAATAATGACCAGGCGATGTCGGCGGTTCCTTACAACCCCCTGTACAACCTGCTGCCGAATGCGGACAACTCGACCTTCATCAACGATACCGCGTGTGGGGTAGGCGAGTTCGGCTGCACGGAAGTGACGAATCAGTGTCCCGCAGGGTATACGGACAGCGCCGGCACCTGTTCGAGGCAGGAAACGCAACCGGCCTGTCCGAACAGCAACTATCCCTACTTCAGGGACAGTGGAACGCGGCGTTGCCAGGTATCCAGTGGCAACACTTCGAACATCCCCCATAGCTGCACTGCCGGATGGACACTGCCGACTTCGAGTGGCACGGACCGGAACTGCACCCGTACCGGCACCGCAAACCGGGTGACGAGATACCAGCACACGAACTACGGCCGCAACCAGGCCTATGCCCTGAGCATGCGCGTCCAGGTATGCGATGGCACCCTGGATACCCGCAGCCTGTGCACCAAGTACGGCAGCAACTACAAGCCCGAAGGGCTGCTGCAGCAGAATGCGAGGAAGACGCGCTACAGTCTGTTCGCCTATCTGACCCAGAGCGGAGAAACCCGGACGGGCGGCGTCATGCGTGCGCGCCAGAAGCTGATCGGTCCGGTGACGCCGCTTGAGGCGGCGGGGACGGAGAAGCCCTACCCGGACCGCGCCCGCATGGCCGGGATCGACAACCCGGAATGGGATCTCACCACTGGCAAGATCATCAACGACCCTGACACCACCGACAGTTCGGCGACTTCAGCCAACGTTGGTGCGTGCAACAATGCACCCGACGGCAGCGGCTGCAGTATCCGCTACAGCGGCGTCATCAACTATCTGAACCGTTTTGGCCAGATCAACACGGGGATGGACACGCTAAAGGCGCACGACAACCTGGCCGAGATGTATTACACCGCGGTGCGCTATCTGCGTGGCGACGCCAACATCGCCGCCTACAGCAATCTGTCCGGCGGCGCCTTGGACAGGTACAAGAACACGGACGGCCTGCCCGTCATCACCGACTGGTACGGGACCGGTGCGAACACTGCCGTGACGCGCTGGAACGCGGACGCCGACAACCCGCTTACGGTTGGCACGGATCGCGATCCGATTCTCTACCAGTGCCAGTCCACCGTGATGCTGGGAATCGGCGATACATCCACCCAGCAGGAGCGCGACGCGCACAGCAGCGACAACACCAGCAATGCGGTCACCTGGCGCACCTATACCGAGATGAACAACACCCGGAACAATCTCGGCGGGTTGGCCTATTGGGGGCATCTGAACGATATGCGTCCCGATGTTCCCAACACGGTGCTGAATACTTCGCCCGCGCGTGCGCGCGGGCAGACCACGAGCACCTACTGGGTCGACGTGGTCGAGCGGGCCGATCTGCTGAACAACAACTCCAACCAGTACTACAACGCCACCAAGTACGGCGGCTACACGATCCCGGAGGCCCACTGGGGCGCCGACGGCAATGCCGCCCGTCAGGATTCATCGTGGTTCTCGAACAACATGACTGCATGGACGTCGGCGACGCAGACCATCGGCAACGCGACGACGGGGTTGAACAACGGCAACTTCCGCCTGCCCAACAACATGTACCTGGCCAACAACGGCCAGGCCATGATCGACGGCCTGAACGCCGCATTCCAGAAGATCGCCGACGACATCAGTGGTTCCGGCGGTTCGTTCGCCAGCAACTCGACCAAGCTCGAGGTCGGCTCGCGCACCTACCAAGCCATGTACATGTCCAACGGCTGGGGCGGTCGGTTGATTGCCAGCGACGTCAACGTCACCACGGGAAACCTGACCAACCGCTGGGATGCGTCTGACTGGCTGGGGCATGCCGCAGGCCAGCTCAAGGTCAATGCGGACGCGGACGATCTTGTCTATACCGATCGCAAGATCCTCTTTCACGACTCGGCTGCCGCCAGCAAGCTGACGAGCTTCATCGACAGCGATACCGGGACCATCACGCGCCCGACGACATGGGCGAGCACCTCCACCATCAGCAACGAACAGCTGCGCTACGTGCTTGGCGATCGCCTGCATGAGCGCCAGTCGGTGAACCCGAGTAGCCTGCGGCAGTTCCGCAACCGCCGCGGCATGCTGGGCGACATCATCAACTCGCAGCCGGTGTACGTGGGCAAGCCCAACGCGAACCTGTACAGCGGCGACACGACTTATGCGACCTTCGCCGCGGCGCAGGCAGGCCGCGACCCCGTGGTCTATGTCGGCGCCAACGACGGCATGCTCCACGCCTTCTACGCGCCGGATGCCTCGGAAGCGGACGAGGCGGCCGATGGCGGCAAGGAACTGTTCGCCTTCATGCCGACCGCGGCGATGGGAGTCCTTACCCAGCTCGATGCGTCGACCAACAAGTATCCCTACTGGCATCCCGAGTACGACCACGCTTATTCGGTGGACGGCGAGATCACCGTTGCCGACGTGAAGATCAACAACGCCTGGGCGACGGTGCTGATCGGCAGCATGGGGCGGGGCGGCAGGGGTCTGTACGCGCTGAACGTGACGGATCCGGCGAACCCGGTGCTGCTGTGGGAGAAGAGCGCCACCGACATTCCTCAGCTCGGCAACGTCCTCGGGCGTCCCCTCGTTGCACGCGTGGGGGCGAACGACTGGCGGGTCTTCCTGGGCAACGGCCCGAACAACAGCAACGACCAGGCGGCGCTCATCATCCTGGACGTCGACGACGGCGACGCCACGGTGGTCGGCACGGAGGCGGGTAGCGAAGGCCTGTCCGCGGTCAACGTCTGGGATGCCGGCGGCCTGGAGGAGGGCGACCCGCGCGACGGACTCTTCGACACCGTCTACGCAGGCGACATGGCCGGCAACATGTGGAAGTTCGACCTCACCACTTCGCCGGTGGACAGCACCAAGCTGTTCGCGGCGGGTGCGACGCAGCCCATCACGGCGGCGCCGCTGGTGGCATCCAACCCCTACAGCCCGCCGGAAACCTGGCTGTTCTTCGGTACCGGCCAGTACCTGAGCATGGCCGACATCAACGAGACCGCGAACGAGGACGTGCAGAGCTGGTACGGCATCATCGATCGGGATAGCGCCGTCGCGAAGGCCGACCTCAACCAGGTGCGGATCACGCATCAGGACTCGGTGGGTCGCGTCATCGAGCGCGCCGGCAACGTGGGCGACGATCAGGACGGCTGGTACATCAACCTGCAGTCTCCGGAGGAGGCAGCCGCCGACTCGACCGCGCCGGCCCGTGGCGAGCGCATGGTCCTGCCGAACTTCTTCCAGGGCTATGTGCTGATCGGAACTACCCGCTTCCCGGACTCCACCGACCCCTGCGCACCCGCGGGCAAGGGCTTCACGATGGCCATCGACCCGTTCACGGGCGGGCGCCTGTCGAACCCGTTCTTCGACATCGACGGCGATGGGACCGTCGGCGACGACGGCGACCTGTACGACGGCGATACGGACACCCCGTATTCGGGCGTGGCCTACGACAGCGGTCCGAACAACCCGATCTTCCTCGGCGAGTACATGTACACCAGCCTCGACGACGGGAGCTACTCGCAGTTGAAGACGGGGTCCGGTGCGGCAAGCATCAAGCGTGTGTCCTGGCGGGAGCTGCTGAATGGAATGTGATCTCAATCGGCGCCACGCGCGTGGCGCCCGGGAGGGCGGGTTCTCCCTCGTCGAACTGATGGTGGTGGTGGCGATCATCGGCATCATCGCCGCGATCGCCTACCCGGCCTACAACGACTTCCTGGTCAAGTCCAGGCGGTCGGCGGCGGCCACCTGCCTGCAGCAGAACGCCCAGTTCATGGAGCGGTACTACACGACCAACCTGTCGTATACGGGTGCGCCGGCTCCGCAGCTGTGCGACCCGGACCTGAACGGCTTCTACGCGATCAGCTTCAGCGGCGCAGTGACAAACAGGGCCTTCATTATCCAGGCGGTACCCACCTCAAGACAGCCGGACGGCCTCTGTGGGACGCTCACGATCAACCAGCAGGGCGTGCGGACGGAGGCGGGAAGCGCGGCGTCTGCCGCGGAATGCTGGTAGCCGCGTAACGTGTTCCGGAAACGACGAGGCCCGCATGCTGCGGGCCTCGTCGTATCTGAAATGGCGCCCGAAGTTGGACTCGAACCAACGACCCCCTGATTAACAGTCAAGTGCTCTAACCGGCTGAGCTATTCGGGCGGGGGCTGGAATTGTAGACGCCGCCACCGGGACCGGCAAGCCGCCGCCCGGCCAGCCCACGGCGGATTCAGCCGGGGCAGGGAAAGGGCGCGACCGGGCGGAATCGGCGCGGGCGGCCGCCGTTGCTGACAATCACGGCGCCAAGGACCAGGTCGTCGCGCCCGCACACCGAAAGGGTGACGTTGCTGCCCGCGCTGCGGCCGTCCGGCAGGTAGCGCAGCTGCGGGCGTCCGGTGGTGCCCAGGACCCGCAGGTGGCGGCTGACGGGCGCATTGTCGGCGCGGACGAGCCGCTCGCCGGGATCGCGGATCCGATTGCCGTTGGGGTCCAGGAACAGTATCCAGCCCCCACTCCAGTCTGGCGTGCCGCCGCAGATCGCGCCGTCGGCGGAGGGACACAGGATGGCGGGCTGGCGATACGTGATCGCCGCCATCCGGGTCAGCTGGATGCGCGTGGCCAGGGCGTGAAGGGTGGCGTTGGCGCGATACCGTTCCAGCATCGGAGCCAGGGCCGGGACCGCGACCACGGCGCAGATCGCCATGATCGCGACGGTCAACACAAGTTCCAGCAGCGTAAAGCCCCGTATCGCGGTGCGCATGACAAGCCCTCCCTGGCCCATGGGGCACACGGTGCCATCGACGCATGAACGCGGATATCGGAAAGCCTGCGCCCCGGGAGTAGGAAAACCCCGCACCTGCCCCCATCCTCGTGGGTCGTTACACTGGGTTCCCCCTCCGCGCACGCGCCATGACCAATCCCCTGCATCCCGCCGCGTTCCAGCTTGTTGCGCCCTACCAGCCGGCCGGCGACCAGCCGCAGGCGATCGCGAAGCTCATCGAAGGTTTCGAGAGCGGGCTGGCGCGGCAGACGCTGCTGGGCGTGACCGGCTCGGGCAAGACCTACACGGTCGCGAACGTGATCCAGGCGGTGCAGAAGCCGACCCTGGTGATGGCGCCGAACAAGACCCTGGCCGCGCAGCTGTACGGCGAGTTCAAGCAATTCTTCCCGCACAACGCGGTCGAGTACTTCGTCAGCTACTACGACTACTACCAGCCCGAAGCCTACGTTCCGTCCACCGATACGTTCATCGACAAGGACAGTTCGGTCAACGAGCACATCGAGCAGATGCGCCTGTCGGCGACCAAGGCGCTGCTGGAGCGTCGCGACGCGATCATCGTGTGCACGGTGTCGGCGATCTACGGCCTGGGCGATCCGAACGAGTACTTCAAGATGGTGCTGCACATGGTGCGCGGCGAGCGCATCGACCAGCGCGAGCTGATCCGGCGCCTGACCGAGATGCAGTACACCCGCAACGACACCGAGCTGCGCCGCGGCACCTATCGGGTGCGCGGCGAGGTGATCGACGTGCATCCGGCCGAATCCGACGACGAAGCGCTGCGCATCGAACTGTTCGACGGCGAGATCGAAAAGCTGACCCAGTTCGACCCGCTCACCGGCGAAACCCGGCGCACGCTGCCGCGCTACACCATCTATCCCAAGTCGCACTACGTCACCACGCGCCGCACCGTGCTCGACGCGATCAATGCGATCAAGGAGGAGTTGCCGCTGCGGCTGGAGCAGTTCTACGCGCAGAACAAGCTGGTCGAGGCGCAGCGCCTGCAGCAGCGCACCCAGTTCGACCTGGAGATGATGGCCGAAGTGGGCTACTGCAACGGCATCGAGAACTACTCGCGCCACCTCACCGGCCGCATGCAGGGCGAGGCGCCGCCGTGCCTGTTCGACTATCTGCCGCCGGACGCGCTGCTGGTGGTCGACGAGTCGCACGTGACCGTGCCGCAGGTGGGCGCGATGTACAAGGGCGACCGCTCGCGCAAGGAGACGCTGGTGGAGTTCGGCTTCCGGCTTCCGTCCGCGCTGGACAACCGGCCGCTGAAGTTCGAGGAATGGGAACTGCGCTCGCCGCGCACGATCTTCGTTTCGGCCACGCCCGGCAAGTACGAGCTGGAGAAGTCCGAAGGGCAGGTGGTGGAGCTGGTGGTGCGGCCGACCGGGCTGATCGATCCCGAGGTCGAGATCCGCCCCGTGGCCACCCAGGTGGACGACGTGCTGGGCGAGATCAACCAGCGCGTGGCGATGGGCGACCGCGTGCTGATCACCACGCTCACCAAGCGCATGGCCGAGAACCTCACCGAATACCTCGGCGAACACGACGTGCGCGTGCGCTACCTGCACTCGGATGTGGACACGGTGGAGCGCGTGGAGATCATCCGCGACCTGCGCCTGGGACGGTTCGACGTGCTGGTGGGCATCAACCTGCTGCGCGAGGGCCTGGACATGCCCGAGGTGTCGCTGGTGGCGATCCTCGACGCGGACAAGGAGGGCTTCCTGCGCTCGACCGGCTCGCTGATCCAGACCATCGGCCGCGCCGCCCGCAACGTGCGCGGCAAGGCGATCCTGTACGCGGACCGGATCACGAAATCGATGCAGGCCGCGATCGAGGAAACCGACCGCCGGCGCGAGAAGCAGGTCGAGTACAACGCCGAGCACGGCATCACCCCGCAGTCGGTGAGCCGCCCGGTGAAGGACATCATGGAGGGTGCACGCGCCGAACCCGAGCAGGTGAAGGGCCGCGGCAAGGGCCGCCGGGCCGCCGAGGCGCCGGCCGACTATGCCAGCCTCAGCCCGTCCGAGCTGGCCGCGCGGATCCGCAAGCTGGAGCAGCAGATGTACCAGCATGCGCGCGACCTGGAGTTCGAGCAGGCCGCCGCCGTACGCGACGAGCTGCACCGCCTGAAGGAACAGGGCTTCATCACGTAGGGGGCAATAGGCGGAACGCCGTATTGCGCCGGAGGCCGGACGACGGCCGCGCCCTGGCGATACGGCGCAATACGCCGCCGGTGGCAGCTATTGCGCCCTACCGGCACGGCGGGATAAACTGCGCGGCCTCGCCGGGTTGACCCGCGGCGAAGGGCGGTTAGCTCAGCGGTAGAGCACTACCTTGACATGGTAGGGGTCACAAGTTCGAACCTTGTACCGCCCACCAGATCCATCGAAGCCCCGGCACTGCCGGGGCTTCTTCGTTTCCGGGCCCCGGAAGCGCTTGTGCGCGGTCCGATGGCAGGGCCTAGGGTCAGCCCCAGGTGCTTCCCCACGACCCCGGGCGCTAGCGTGGCGGGCACCCCCCGCTGCCTGGCGCCGGCCAGTGGAGTGTTCCCGTGCCGATCGAC
>JAEWGI010000020.1 GCA_023388355.1 Pseudomonadota bacterium | reverse complement strand
CATCGCGCGCCGTCGCGCCCATGGCCGCAAGCGCCTGTCGGCCTGAGGCCTGATCCTCGCCGGCGCGGACGCTCCGACGCATCCGCGCCACGAGGCAAGTGGTATCGGCCGGGATCGAACCATCGATGGCGACGATCGAGCGGCTCAAGAAACGACCCGACTTCCTGGCGGCAGCCGAGGGGCGTCGCTTCCACACCGAGCGTATTACCGCGCAGGGGCGTCTTCGGAACCCGGACGTTTGCCCCGGCCTCCGTCTCGGCTTCACCATCACGAAGCGTGTCGGCCACGCGACGGAGCGCAACCGCATCCGCCGCCGACTCCGCGCTGCCGTGGGGTTGGTCGCGTCCGATCTGCCGAGCGAGCTCGCGGGCCTTCCGGCCGACATCGTGCTGATCGCCCGCCGCCCCGCCCTCGAAGCCTCCTTCGAGGCCCTCGCCGAGGATCTGCGCCGCGCGATTCCCGCGGTGACCCGCGCGGCCGCGCCCCGCGGGGACAGGTCGCCCGGCCGATCCGGCGGTCGGCGCGCCAAGCCGGCCCCTGACACGGCCACTTCTCAGTCGTCCTCTCTCCCGCACGAAGCTGGCCGCGCCTCCGCGCAGGCGGCCCCACCCGGCGGTGCCGACATCGGCCCGTCGCAGGGGTGCGACAGAGATCCCCGAATCACAGGCGCGCGCAGGTCCTCCGGGGCCGGCGACGTTCCTGTTGCCACTCCGAACGCGCGCGGCGGTGTCCCTGATGGGCAATGACAAGACGAACATGTTCGTGGCCATCGGCCTGTCGCTGCTGGTGCTGCTCGGGTGGCAGTACTTCGTGGCCGGCCCGCGCATGGAGCAGCAGCGCCAGATCGAGGCGCAGAACAAGGCCGCGCAGCAGCAGCCCCCGGGCGTGACCCCGGACGGTGTGCCCTCGCCGTCCCCGAAGGAGGGTGGCCCGGCGGCCCCCGCGCCCGGCACGCTGCCGACCGCCCAGGGCGGCCCGGTCTCCCGCGAGGCGGCGCTGGCCCGCTCGCCGCGCGTCCGGATCGAGACCCCGGCGCTCTCCGGCTCGATCGCCCTGAAGGGCGGCCGCGTCGACGACGTCTCGCTCAGGAACTACCACGAGACCATCGACCCCAAGAGCCCCGAGATCGTGCTGTTCTCGCCGGCCGGGACCGAGACGCCCTACTACGCCGAGTTCGGCTGGGTCGGCGCCAATGCCGGTCCGCTGCCGACCAACGACACCCTCTGGACCAGCGACGGCAAGACGCTGTCGCCCGGCATGCCCGTGACCCTGACCTGGGACAACGGCGCCGGCCTCGTCTTCAAGCGGATCATCGCGGTCGACGACAAGTACATGTTCACGATCCGCGACGAGGTCGAGAACAAGGGCTCGGGTGCCATCACGCTCTACCCGTACAGCCTCGTCTCCCGCTGGGGTAAGCCGCACACCCAGGGCTACTACGTCCTGCACGAGGGCATGATCGGCTATCTCGGCAACGACGGCCTGCAGGAATTCACCTACGACAAGCTCGCCAAGGAAGGCGCCTACGGCGGTGCCAACACCAAGGGCAAGGCCTGGAGCGGCGTGACCGGCGGCTTCGTCGGCATCACCGACAAGTATTGGGCGGCGGCCGCGATCCCCGATCAGGACACGCCCTACACCGGCGCCTTCACCGACCGGACCGACGGTGCCACCAACGTCTACCAGGCCAGCGTGCGCGGCGACGCCGTGAATCTCGCGGCGGGCGCCTCGGCGACCGCGACGCAGCGGCTGTTCGCCGGCGCCAAGGAAGTCAACGTCATCAACAACTACGAGAAGGACCTCGGCATCAAGCACTTCGATCTGATGATCGATTGGGGCTGGTTCTTCTTCATCACCAAGCCGATGTTCCGGGCGCTGGACTTTTTCTATCACCTGTTCGGCAATTTCGGCGTCTCGATCCTGGTGGTGACCTTCTGCCTGAAGCTGCTGTTCCTGCCGATCGCGAACCGGTCCTACGTCTCCATGGCCAAGATGAAGGCCGTGCAGCCGGAGATGGCCGCCATCCGCGAGCGGTACAAGGACGACCGCATGAAGCAGCAGCAGGCCACGATGGAGCTGTACAAGAAGGAGAAGATCAATCCGGTCGGCGGCTGCCTGCCGGTGCTGCTGCAGATGCCGATCTTCTTCGCCCTGTACTGGGTACTGCTCGAGTCGGTGGAGCTGCGCCACGCGCCGTGGATCGGCTGGATCCAGGACCTGACCGCGCGCGATCCATGGTTCATCCTGCCGATCATCAACATGGCGGTGATGTGGGCCACCCAGAAGCTCTCGCCGATGACCGGCATGGACCCGATGCAGCAGCGCATGATGCAGCTGATGCCGCTCGTGTTCGGCGTGATGATGGTCTTCTTCCCGGCCGGCCTGGTGCTGTACTGGGTGACCAACGGCGGCCTGGGCCTGCTGCAGCAGTGGTACATGCTGAGGAAGTACGCCGACGCGCCGGCGGCCAAGGCCTGAACGAGGCGGAGGCGGCGTTGCCCACGCAAGGCCCGCTTCGGCGGGCCTTGCCGCATTTCCGGCTTGGCATGGGCGTTGGGGGCGACGCATGCTGGGCTCGGGATCCGGGATCCGGGATCCGACACCAACCGCCAACCGCCAACCGCCAGCCCATGCCCTCCCACCCCACCATCGCCGCCATCGCCACCGCCCCGGCCGCCGCCGGCATCGGCATCGTGCGGCTGTCGGGGCCGCGTGCGCCGGAGATCGCGCAGACGCTGTGCGGGCGCGCGCTGCATCCGCGCCATGCGCACTACGTGCGCTTCCGCGACGGACACGGCGACACCATCGACGACGGCGTCGCGCTGCTGTTCGCGGCGCCGGCCAGCTATACCGGCGAGGACGTGGTCGAGCTGCAGGCGCACGGCAGCCTTCCGGTCCTGCGGCAGCTGCTCGCGCGCTGCCGGGAGCTGGGCGCGGTGGACGCGCGCGCGGGCGAATTCAGCGAGCGCGCCTGCCTCAACGGACGCCTGGATCTGGCCCAGGCCGAGGCGGTCGCCGACCTGATCGCCGCCGCCGACCTGCGCGCCGTCCGCGCCGCCCGGCGTTCGCTGGAGGGCGAGTTCTCGGCCCGGGTCGAAGCCGTGGCCGCGGCCCTGCTTGCGATCCGGGTGCAGGTCGAGGCCGCGATCGATTTTGCCGACGAGCCGCTCGACACCCTCGGTGGCGAGGCCCTGCGCGAACGCCTGGGCCAGGCCCGGGCGCAGCTGCACGACCTGCTGGCCGCGGCCGAACGCGGGCGCCGCCTGCGCGACGGCCTGCACGCGGTGCTGGTCGGGCCGCCCAATGCCGGCAAGAGCTCGCTGCTCAACGCCCTGGCCGGCAGCGAGCGCGCGATCGTCACCGAGATTCCCGGCACCACCCGCGACCTGCTGCACGAAACCCTGCGCATCGAAGGAGTCGAACTGACCCTGGTCGACACCGCCGGGCTGCGCGGCGAGGGCGACGCGATCGAGCGCGAGGGCATGCGCCGGGCCCGTGCCGAACTCGCCCGCGCCGATCTGGCGGTGGTGGTGCTCGATGCGCGTGAGCCCGAGGCCGGCCTGCGCGCGCTGGGGCGAGGGCTGGAAGGCGTGCCCGAGACGATCGTGCTGCACAACAAGTGCGACCTGCTGGCTGCTCACCTGCCGTCGGCGTCCGACCCGCCGCCAGCCGCGGATGCGCTGCGGGTCTCTGCGCGCACCGGTGCCGGCCTCGATGCCCTGCGCGCACGGCTGCGCGACGTCGCCGCCGCGACCGCGCCCGGGGAGGGCGCGTTCAGCGCCCGCGCCCGTCACGTCGATGCCTTGCAACGCAGCGCCGGGGCCTGCGCCGACGCCGCGCAGGCCCTGGACGCCGACCAGCTCGACCTCGCCGCCGAAGCCCTGCGCCTGGCGCACGATGCGCTCGGCGAGATCACCGGTCGGGTCCTGCCCGACGACCTGCTCGGCCACATCTTCTCCACCTTCTGCGTCGGCAAGTAGCCCGCGTCCCGGCTGCAGCCGTGCCCGGACCCCAGACGCGGAATTCCGCGAACCAGATCACAGTTTCGCCGCCCGCGGCCCCTCAGACTCCCCGCCCATGGCCATGCAGTTGACAAACGCTGCGGCCTGACGCGTCCTAGACGCGCAGCTGATCCGTCATTACAGGGGAAAACCGATGTCCACGAACACCACCGCGACCGGCCGGAGGGTGCCGCGTCGATTCTCGACCGGGGCGGTCGCACTCGGCCTGGGGTTTGCCGTGCTGCTGGCCTCGTGCAAGCAGGAGGCGCCGCCCGCGGCCCAGCCCGCGCAGCCCGACGCGCCGGCGGTCAAGCCGGTGCCCGAGGGCGAGCAGGCGCCGGCCGAGGCGGTTGCGGCCGAAGTCGCGGCGATGAGCGCCGAGCAGCTGCGCGACGCGGCGTCCAAGGCCTACCAGGAAAGCCGGCTGTACGCGCCGGGCGGTAACAACGCGATGGAGTACTACCTCGCCCTGCGCGACAAGCAGCCGGCCGACGCCGGCGTGTCCAGCGCCCTGGTCGACCTGCTGCCGATGACTGTGATCGCCACCGAGCAGAGCCGCGACCGCGGCGACTTCGACGAGGCCCGGCGCCTGCTGGCGCTGATCGAGAAGACCGATTCGTCCTATCCCGCGGTTGACCGGCTCAGGAGCACGATCGCCAGTGCCGAGACCGAGGCCACCCGCCGTGCGGCGCAGGAGCAGCTGACCGCCGAGCAGGAAGAGCAGCGCCGGGAGCAGCTCCAGCGCGAGCGCGAGGAACAGCAGCGCCTTGCCCAGGAGACCGCGGCCCGCGAACTGGCCCAGCAGCAGCAGGCCGCCAACGAGGAGGCCCGCGAGGAAGCCGCCCGCCAGGAGGCCGCGCGCCAGGAAGCCGCCCGCCAGGAAGCGGCACGCCAGGAAGCCGCGCGCCGGCAGGCCCAGTCCCAGTCCGCGGCCAACCGCCCGGCCGCCAGCGCTGCCGACCTGCGCGCGATCAGCACCCCGGCACCGCGCTATCCGCCCAGCGCGCTGCGCGCGGGCACCTCGGGCGAAGTCCAGATCGAGTTCACCGTGGGGCTGGACGGCTCGGTGAGCTCCGCGCGCGTGGTCCAGGCCAACCCCGCGCGCACCTTCGATCGCGAGGCGCTCAACGCCGTGCGCCGCTGGCGCTTCGAGCCGGTCCCGGCCCCGGTCACCACCCGCCGCACGATCAACTTCAGCCCCTCGCAGTAAGCCCCGCCCCCCGCAGGTGCGGAACGAA
This sequence comes from Pseudomonadota bacterium, assembly GCA_023388355.1. The sequence continues at coordinate 8,146 of JAEWGI010000020.1, read as the reverse complement.
GAAGCCCGGCCGAGCGCCGGGCTTCTTTCTGGTTCTTCTCCCATTCGCGGAGACGTTCATTCGTAACAACGGGGGGTGAGGATGGTCCGTTTGCGCGGCACTGCCGCGCGGACCATCCGAACGCCCGGCGCGCTGCGCCGGGCCGGACGGGTTGGGGTGGGGCAAGCCGGTCGCCGCGCCACGTCACGCGCGCCTGCGGCGCGCGCCCCCATCCCGGCCTTCCCCCGCACGCGGGGGAAGGAGCAGGGCGGCAGCCGCGCCTGGGTGCGTCAGCGCCCTTGCTGGCAATCGCAGGCCGATTAGCTGCTGCTGCAGAGAGCTTCGGCGATCGGCCGATGCGGAGAAGGCTGGATAACGGGGGCCGACCAGTTGGGCTCCGACCGCTCCTCCCCGCGTGCGGGGAGGGCTGGGATGGCGCGCGGGCGGGATGGGAGAGCTGGCACGAGGTAAGGAGCGCCGCTCAGGCCGAGATCGCCAGTCGCTCCTGGTGGTAGAGGCGGGCGGCGACCAGCCACAGGACCAGGCCGAGGCCGAAGCCGGCGGCGAGGTACACGGCCCATTCCTGGACGGTGATCAGCTCCCCGCGCACCAGCTTGAGGATCATCTGGTTCTGCGCCAGGAACGGCACGGCGAACTGCCACAGCTGGTTCTTGACCGGGTTCACCCACAGCACGATGGTCGGCACGATCGGTACGAACATCAGCACGCTCATGTAGCTCTGCGCCTCCTTCACCGACTTCACGCTGGCCGAGATCAGGGTCAGCAGGGTGGTGCCGATCAGCACCATCGGCAGCAGCACCAGCAGCAGCTGCGCCATTACCGGCACCGAGACGTCGACCAGCTGCATCGGCCCGGGCGCGAACTGGAACGACAGCTTCAGCGACAGCACGATCAGCAGCAGCGAGAGCATGCCGAACAGGCAGGCGGCGAGGATCTTGCCGCTCATGATCGCCGCGCGCGCGGCCGGCGTGGCCAGCAGCGGCTCGAGCGACTGGCGCTCGCGCTCGCCGGCGGTGATGTCGATCACCAGCGCTGCGCCGCCGAGGAAGCTGAAAAGGATCAGCATGTAGGGCAGGAAGGCGAGCAGCATGCCGCGCCGCGCTTCGGGCGTGGCCACGTCGCGCTGGCCGATCTGGACCGCGAAGCCCGCCTCGGGGCTGACCCCGCGGTTGATTCCGCGCAGCACGCCGACGGTGCGGCTGTACTCGTGCAGCACGCCGCGCAGGCGGTTGACCGGGATCTGCGAATCCTGGCGCGAGCTGTCATAGATCAGCTCCACTTCCGCCGGCTCGCTGCCGCGCCACTGTTCGCCGTACTCCGGGCCGATCCTGAGCACCACATCGAAGTCCTGCTGGCGCACCGCCTGGTCCGGGTCGGCCGGCGCCGGCACCGCCTCGATGTTGCGGCTCTCGAGGAACGCCACCAGGTTGGGCGCGTGTTCGGCCCCGACCACCGGCAGCTCCAGGGTCGATTCGAGCTGGGTGCGCATCTTCTTCTCGGCCAGCACGCTCATGCCAAGGATCAGCGCCGGAATCAGGATCGGCCCCATGAACAGTCCCAGCGCCATGGTCTTGCGGTCGCGGAACAGGTCTACCAGTTCCTTCTTCGCGACGGTCCAGATGACGGCCAGGTTCATGCGGCTTCTCCTTCAAGGTCGGCAAGACGCACGAACACGTCCTCCAGGTCGGTCAGCCCGGTCTGCTCGCGCAGCTCGTCCGGCGTTCCGATCGCGCGCACCTCGCCGTGCGCGACCACCACGATCCGGTCGCACAGCGCGGCCACCTCCTGCATGATGTGGCTGGAGAAGATCACGCAGCGGCCCTCGTCGCGCAGCCCGTGCAGGAAGCCGCGCAGCCCGCGCGTGGTCATCACGTCCAGGCCGTTGGTGGGTTCGTCCAGGATCACGTTGCGCGGATCGTGCACCAGGGCGCGCGCGATCGCGGTCTTGGTGCGCTGGCCCTGCGAGAATCCCTCGGTGCGGCGGTCGAGGAAATCCTCCATCACCAGCGTCTTGGCCATCGCCGCGGTGCGTTCGCGGACCACCGCGTCGTCCAGCCCGTGCAGGCGGCCGAAGTAGGCGATGTTCTCGCGTGCGGTCAGGCGCTTGTAGATGCCGCGCGCATCGGGCAACACGCCCAGGCGCTGGCGCACCGCGGCTGGATCCTTCGCCACGTCGATGCCGTCGACTTCGATCCGCCCCTGGTCGGGCGTCATCAGCGTGTACAGCATGCGCAGTGTGGTGGTCTTGCCCGCGCCATTGGGCCCGAGCAGGCCGGTGATCTCGCCATCGCGCGCCTCGAAGCCGAGGCCCTTCACCGCTTGCACGGTGCCGGTCTTGCTCTTGAAGGATTTGTGGAGATTGTCGAGAAGGATCATGTGAGGGCCGGGATTCGGGATTGGGGATTCGGGATTGGAAACAACGGGGTTGGGGGTGGATGGGAATCCGGTGTTCCGAATCCCGACCACGACCCCGGCGCTACGGCTCCCAGCCGTAGAGGCCGGCGAACGGCGGCTGCGCCGTCAGGCGGTCCAGGCAGCCGGCGTCGAGCGCGGCGGCATCGGTGGTTTCGATGAACTGGGCGAACAGCTTGGGCATGCAGCCGATGCCGAGCACGCTGTGGCCCTGGCCGGGCAGGACCAGGTGGCGGGCATTGGGCAGAGACTCGACCACCGCGTCGCCGTAGCGGGACGGGGTGACCGGGTCGTATTCGCCGCTGATCGCCAGCACCGGCAGCTCGCCGCCCAGCGGCTCGCGGAAGTCCTGGCTGCGGCTGCCCTTCGGCCACACGGCGCACTGCGCGCGCATGATGTCGATCAGGGCCGCGCCCAGCACGGTGTCCGCGTCCCCGCCCGCGGGGTCGGCAAGCTCGCCGGCATCCTCGCTGCAGCTCACCGACAGGCCCATGCCGATGGCCATCGTTTCGCTCATCCGCGAACTGAGCATGCGCGACTGCGCGAGCAGGCTCTCATAGCGCTGCTGCGAGGCCTCGTGCAGCAGCAGCGGCAGGGTGGCCGACATCTCCGGCTGGTAGGCGTACAGGCGCAGCAGGCCGATCAGGTGCATGTCGCGCGGCACTTCCTCGCGCCATTCGCCCGACACCGGGTCGCGGTAGCGCACCGGCTCGATGTCGCCGGCCTGCAGCCGCTCGCGCACCAGGGCCAGCTGCTCGCGCGGATCGCCGAGGTTGGTCAGGCAGGCCTGGTCATTGCGGCAGCGCCGGAACTGCGCGTCGAGTGCGTCCTCCAGGTTGCGCGCGTGCTCCTGGCCCAGCACCAGGGCGTTGGGCACCACCGAATCGAGCACCAGGGCGCGGGTGTGCTGCGGATACGCGGCGGCGTACTGCTGCGCCACGCGGGTGCCGTAGGACACGCCCACCAGGTTGATGCGTTCGACGCCGAGCGTTTCGCGCACCAGGTCGAGGTCGCGCACGTGGTCGCCGGTGGCGTAGAAGCGCAGGTCGGCGCGTTCCTGCAGTTCGTCGCGGCAGGCTTCGGTCAGCCGCACCAGCGCCTCGATGCTCTCGTCGTCCACCTCGGCCATGATTTCCTCGTCGCTGAAGCCGGGGCAGTGCAGCGGGTTGGAGCCGCCGGTGCCGCGCGCGTCGACCAGGATCACGTGGCGGTTGCGGCGCGCGTCGGAGAACGCGCCGGCCACCATCGGGTAGCTTTCGATCGCCGACTGCCCGGGGCCGCCGGCGATCATGTAGATCGGGTCGGGTTCGGCCAGGCCCTTGGCCGGGACCAGGGCGATGGCCAGCTCGATCCGCCGGCCGTCCGGCCTGGCGTGGTCCTCCGGTACCTCGAGCGTGGTGCACCGGGCTTCGACCGCGTCGCCGCCGGGGCCGGGCAGCGCGCAGGGTTCAAACGCCAGCGCGCCGTAGTGCAGCAGGCCCTGCGCATCGGCGTGGATACCGGTGTGCTGGCGCGGGCTGCCGTCGCAGGCCGCCAGCAGCAGCGCGCCGGCCAGCAGCGAGAGGGGGGACAGCAGACGCTTCATGCGGAAGTCTCCGGAAAGAAAATCGATTCGATGCTGGCGTCGAACAGTGCGGCAATCCGGAACGCGAGCGGCAGGCTTGGATCGTACTTGCCGGTCTCGATCGCGTTGACCGTCTGCCTCGACACATCCAGACGTTCGCCCAGCTGCGCTTGTGACCAGCCGCGCGCCTCGCGCAGTTCGCGCACCCGGCTCTTCATCGCGAAATCATTCGTAGCGCCGGGCGACGAAGCCTCTGGCGACGCCATAGGCGCTGGCGATGAGGGGAAACACCCACATCATCGCGACCTCGCCCGGCAGCTGGAACAGATCCGCCGACTGCAGCAGTCCGGCGGTCAGGTACAGCAGCGACACGACCACGGCGGCGATGGCGATCGATTCGAACTCGATGCGCTGCTGCATCTCGTCGAGCGCGCGCGTGAAGCGGACGATCACGCGCACGGCCAGGGCGATCGGCAGCAGCGGCAGCAGCGCGATCGCGGCGCGCAGCAGCGGCGGATCGACGCGCCTGAGCAGCCAGAGCGAGAACGCCAGCACCAGCGCGTAGGCGGTCATCGTCACCAGCAGTTCGCGCAGGTAGCGCCGGGTGATGCCGGGCGGTGCGATGCAGGTGCCCATCGGGTCGCGGTTCGTCGCCGCCATCGCCCCCAGCAGCACCGCGCCGACGCACAGCACGATGGCGCTGCCCTCGCGCATGCCGGACAGCAGCTGCGGCAGGAGGAGGCCGGTGACCCCGGCCACGCCGAAGATGACGGCCAGCCCGGCGGTGAGCATGCGGCCGTTTACGCGCATGGCGGCTGCCCCGGGTGGCGCGGCGGAACAGTGGTGCTGGCGGTCTTCGAAGGCATGGGACAGCCTGTCAAGGAAGCTTGACAGGAGGATGACCGCGTCGGGCGCGAGTGTCAAGTAGCCTTGACAGGTAGGCGTGACGGCCGGGTCGAGGGCGAAGCTGCTCCTGCAGTGAAGTTCGGCCCGCGACTACTTGCTGCTGACGTACTTCTCGCGGCGGATCTGCGGCACCGACAGCCCCGACTCCTTCAGCGCCTCGAAGCAGGCGTCGACCATGTTCGGGTTGCCGCACAGGTAGGCGATGTCGCCCGCGGCGTCGGGCGCGAACTCCGGCAGGAACTGCTGCACGTAGCCGTCGCGCACGTCGGCGTGCGCATGCGGCGATCCCGCCGGCGGCAGCTCGCGCGAGAAGCAGGGAACGAAACGGAAGCCGGGGTTACGCTGCGCGAACGCGCGGAACTCGTCGCCGTAGAGCAGCTCGTCCGGCGTGCGCGCGCCGAACAGCAGCACCACTTCGATGCCGCGCTGCGCGATCGCCTGTTCCAGCAGCGGCAGCATCGAGCGGTACGGGGTGACGCCGGTGCCGGTGCCGATCAGCAGGTAGCGCCGGTTGGCGTCCGCGGGCATCAGGCAGAAGCGCCCGAACGGCCCGCTCGCCTGCACCGTGCCGCCTTCCTCCAGCCCTTCGAACAGCGCCGTCGCCGCGCCGCCGGGAACATAGCTCACCGCGATCTCGACCGCGTCGCCCGGACCCAGCGCATGGTCGTGGATGGTGGCCAGCGAATACGAGCGCCTGGTCGGCGTGCCGTCCGCGTACTGGAAATGCACCTGGATGAACTGGCCGGGGATGAAGTCCAGCGGCTGGTCGTCGGCACGGGTGAAGGTCAGATGCGCCACCGACGGCGCAAGCATGCGCTTGCCGACAAGCTTGAGCGGAAACTGGACGATGGCCAAGGCGGGGGGAGCGGACCGATGGGGTGCCTATACTAGCCCCTCGCCGCAGGGCGCGCGGCCGGCGCGCCGGGAAGCGCCGCATCGCGGGGTTTCCCTGCTCTCCGGCCCCCGACGCGTCTTTGCCGCGGCTGCAGTGCCTTGTAGCATCCGCCAGGGCGCTCTGCGCCGCGCGGAAGAGGGGACCCGCGCGCGATCGTGCGGCGGCTGTCCCGACGTGCTGCCCGTCAAGTCGATCATCCAGCAGTGTCGCCGAGGCCGGACCTTGCGCGGCCGGGCATGGACGCCGCGCGGGGCACCCCCATCGATGCAGGGAAGACTGGAGACACGATGAGCACAGGCAACGACGCAAACACGCCACTGTTCGGGGGCGGCGCACACGGCTACCGCTTCGACACCTACGTGGCCGCGATGACCCGGCAGATGCTGGAGGAGCTGCTGGCCAGGCGCGATGAAATCCCGCAACCCGTCCGCAAGCTGCACTGGACCGGCCACCAGGGGTACAACGAGCTGATGTACCTGGCGATCAACGAGGAGGAGTGGCCGGACGACTTCGGCGTCGAGACCAGCATCCCCGTCAACTGCGAATGGCCGGAGGAGGACAAGGTCATGCTCCGGTTCCTGCGCGTGCATGGCGAGCGGATCGAGACGGAGTCCGAAGAGGACGGGGACGACGATTCCCGGGACGAGGACGAGGAAAAGGTCGAGAAATACGAGCAGATCGAGAACTTCGAGTGGAGTGACCGCTTCGAACTGCCGGCGTGCGCCCTGATCCACGAGCAGCTGCTCGGACTGCAGTGGCTGGCCGACGAACTCGGGCGCGCAGGCATCCAGATCAGCGACGACTGCAAGGTGGTGGTCGGCGACGAGGACAACGAGTGGGAGGACTTCGGCGACACGGTGCTGGAGAACTTCGCCGGACTGCCCGAAGCATGGCATGACGATGTCGCCGCCATGTTCTACGAGAGCCCGCAGCGGCAGGCCTGGCTCAAGGGCGGAGCCGGCTGAGAACGCCACCCGCCTGCGGCGGACGGTCCCCGACGTCGCAGGCGCCCGCGTGCCGGGGCGGGAAACGGCACGGATCCGGGACGGTGCGGCCCGGGAGTGGGCCAGTGGGCCGCCTATACTGGTTGCTTGCCGCGAAGCACGCGGCCAGGCTCCGCGACAATCCCGATGACCACACATCCCGATGCGGTTTCCGGCGCGCCCGCGCTGCGGATCCGCGACCTTCGCAAGACCTACGACACCGGCGTGCAGGCGCTGCGCGGCGTATCGCTTGACGTTCAGCCGGGCGACTTCTACGCCCTGCTCGGGCCCAACGGCGCGGGCAAGAGCACCCTGATCGGCATCGTGTCCTCGCTGGTGAACATGAGCGAGGGCGAAGTCTCGGTGTTCGGCATCGACCTGGCCACGCGCCGCGGCGATGCGATGCGCCAGATCGGCCTGGTGCCGCAGGAAGTGAACTTCAACATGTTCGAGCGCCCGCTCGACATCCTGGTCAACTACGCCGGCTTCTACGGCGTGCCGCGCGCGCAGGCGCTCGAGCGCGCCGAAGACGAACTTGCGCGTGCGTTCCTGTCGGACAAGGCGCGGGTGATGAGCCGCACGCTCTCCGGCGGCATGAAGCGCCGGCTGATGATCGCGCGGGCGATGATGACCCGGCCGCGGCTGCTGATCCTGGACGAGCCCACCGCCGGCGTGGACATCGAGATCCGCCGCGACATGTGGCGCGTGCTGCGCGAGATCAACGCCGCCGGCACCACCATCATCCTCACCACGCACTACCTGGAGGAAGCCGAGTCGCTGTGCCGCAACCTGGCGATCATCGATCGCGGCACCATCGTCGAGCAGGGGCCGATGCGCAGCCTGCTGGCCAAGCTCGACGTCGAGGGCTTCGTGCTCGACGTGGACGGGACCCTGCCGGCCGTGCTGCCGCAGATCGAGGGCGCGGTGCTGGCCACCCGCGACGACCACGCCCTGGAGCTGGACATGCCGCGCGCGATGGACCTCAACCGCGTGTTCGCCGGCCTCGACGCGGCCGGCATCCGCGTGCGCTCGATGCGCACCCGCTCCAACCGGCTGGAGGAGCTGTTCGTGCGCCTGACCGGCGAGGGCGCGCGCCGGGAGCAGGCGGCATGAGCGCGCCGGCATCTGCCACCGGTACGGCTGCAGCCGATCGCGGCCGCGGCAACTGGATCGCGCTGGGCACCGTCGCGCGCCGCGAGGTGATGCGCATCCTGCGCATCTGGAGCCAGACCCTGGTGCCGCCGGCGATCACCATGACCCTGTACTTCCTGATCTTCGGCGGCCTGATCGGCAGCCGCATCGGGACCATGGACGGCATCAGCTACATGGACTTCATCGTCCCCGGCCTGGTGATGATGAGCGTGATCCAGAACAGCTACGGCAACA